>NZ_JBQRTT010000001.1:0-665557 GCF_052321755.1 Sphingomonas cellulosilytica | reverse complement strand
GGCCTTGTGGCCCTATGCCGGAACGGTCACGCTGTCCGCGCCCGGGTCGGGTGGCCACCCGACCCGGGCATCCCGCTCATCGCGGAACGTCCCCTCCCTACACCCTTTCCAACAGACAATGCCGGACTTGGTCCGGCATCCACCGTGCCGCATACCCATAATCTATTGATTTCGCGGCACGGTGGACCCCGGAACACGTCCGGGGTGACGGTTGGAGGAACCTCCCCCGCTCAGCTGTAATCCTTCAGCTCGTCGCCGATGATCCGCACGACGTGGAGCACGTTGGTCGACCCCGGCGTGCGGAAGGGGACGCCGGCCATCACGATCACGCGGTCGCCGGCATGCGCGATGCCGGTGCGCAGCGCCATGCGCTTCGCCTTGCCGACCATGTCCTCGAACGATTCGACGTCGCGGGTGTGGACGGCGTGCGTGCCCCAGAGCAGGCCGAGCCGGCGCGCGGTGTCGCGGCTGGGGGTCAGCACCAGGATCGGCACCGACGGCCGCTCGCGCGCGATGCGCCGCGCGGTGGAGCCCGAGGTGGTGAAACAGATGATCGCGGTCGCCGACGTCGTCTTGGCGATCTGCTTCGCCGCCTCCGACAAGGCGTCGGCGGTGGTCGGATCGGGCCGCATCACGGTGAAGTGGACGCGGTCGCCGTGCATCGGATCGCGTTCCACCGAGATGCCGATCGAATTCATCATCGCAACCGATTCGACCGGCCAGGCGCCGGCCGCGCTTTCCGCCGACAGCATGATCGCATCGGCGCCGTCGTAGATCGCGGTGGCGACGTCGGACACTTCGGCGCGGGTCGGCGACGGGCTCTGGATCATCGATTCGAGCATCTGCGTCGCGACGACGACCGGCCGGCCGAGGCGGCGTGCGGTCTCGACGATCCGCTTCTGGAGCGGCGGCACCGATTCGGGCGGCAGCTCGACGCCCAGGTCGCCGCGCGCGACCATCACGCCGTCGCACATCTCGACGATTTCCTCGAGGCGATCGATCGCCGCCGGCTTCTCGATCTTGGCGAGCAGCGCCGCCTTGCCGCCGATCAGCTTGCGCGCCTCCGCCAGATCCTCAGGCCGCTGCACGAACGACAGCGCGATCCAGTCGACGCCCTGTTCGACCGCGAAGGCGAGGTCGCTGCGATCCTTTTCGGTCAGCGCCGCCATCGGCAGCACCACGTCGGGGACGTTCAGCCCCTTGTTGTTCGACAGCGGGCCGCCGATCTCGACCTGCGTCTCGATCCGGTCGGGACCGTGGTCGGTGACGCGCAGCACCAGCTTGCCGTCGTCGAGCAGCAGGCGCGCGCCCGGCTCGATCGCCTCGAAGATCTCCTTGTGCGGCAGCTCGACGCGGGTCGCATCGCCCGGCGTGGCATCGCGATCGAGGATGAAGGTGCTGCCGCTTTCCAGCACGGTGCGGCCGCCGTCGAACTTGCCGACGCGCAGCTTGGGACCCTGCAGATCGGCGAGGATCGTCGTCGGCCGACCGAATTCCTTCTCAAGCCCGCGAATCGCCGCGATCACCGCGACCTTGGACTGCTGGTCGCCGTGGCTCATGTTGACGCGAAACGCATCGGCACCGGCCTGAAACAGCGTCGCGATCATCTCGGGGGTGTTGCTCGCCGGACCGAGGGTCGCGAGCACGCGCACTTTCCGCGAACGGGGCGCAATGGCAGTGGTCATGGATAGGCTCCTGGGGAATGGCCGTGCCTTCCTCTAGATACTATCTGTCCGCGATCAACCTTTCGCAAAGGACGCCGCATGACCGATCCCCTCGATACCCTGCCCGATGCGGTCGCCGCGCAGGCGTTTCGCCGCCTCGTCCGCCATCTGCGCCACCGCACCGATGCGCAGAACGTCGACCTGATGGGCTTGTCGGGCTTTTGCCGCAACTGCCTGTCGGACTGGATCGAGGAGGCGGGCGGGCTCGACAAGGCGGCGGCGCGCGAGACGATCTACGGCATGCCGCAGGCGGAGTGGAAGGCGCGCTACCAGACCGAGGCGACGCCCGAACAGCTGGCGCGGATGGACGAGAGCCTGAAGCGCAACCAGGGGCGCGAGGAGGCGCTGGACGAGGCGCTCGACGAAAGCTTCCCCGCGAGCGATCCGCCGGCGATGACCGAGCCCGGTCGGGGTTGAGCCGGACGTGGTAAACGCCTAAACGCCCGCCCCTGCCGGCGGCTGCGCCGGCATCTGATTCACGTGCCGGCGATCGCGCCGGTATCCTTTTCACGCGAAGCAAGAAGGGCCGCAGGACCTGCGGCGGGGTGGGACGATGGCGGAAGACCGGCAAGAAGGCATGGGCGGCGGGCACGTCGCAGCGGACGAACTGCGCCTGCTCATCGAGCGCGCCGAGCGGCTGGAAGAAGAGAAGAAGGGCATCCAGGACGACATCAAGGACGTGATGGCCGAGGCCAAGGGCCGCGGCTACGACCCCAAGGCGATCCGCAAGATCCTCTCCATCCGCAAGAAGAAGAAGGAAGAGTATCAGGAAGAGGAAGCGATCCTGGAAGTCTATATGCAGGCGCTGGGGATGATCTGATCCCGTTCCTCCCCCGGCTGCGCCGAGGGAGGACCTGGCTCACGCCGCTTCGCTCGCCGCCGTCGTCCAGCCGAGGCGCGGCACGGTGATCGAGCGTTTGCCGGAGAGGTCGACGCGCGCGACGATCAGTTCGCGGCTTTCGATATAGGCGATCAGGCGGCGTACCCGGCCCAGCGAACTGGTGCCGTAGGTTTCCGCCAGCGCGACGTCCGACGGGCAGGGCTCGCCCGCCTTGGCGGCGCGCGCGATCAGCAGGAAGGCGCCGGCCATGTCGTCGGGCAGCGTGTTGGCGAGCTCCATCGCCTCCGTCCATTCGGGATCGGTGACGTCGAAGATGCCGGCGCGCGCCGCCGACAGCCGCCGGGTGAAGGCGGGCAGGTCGAGCGGCGGCCTGGCGAGCCCCGCCATCCGGCAGCGCACCTGGAAATCCTGGAACAGTACCGACGGCGGGCGCAGCGCCGATTCGCGATCGGCGACGATCGCCTCCAGCACCGCGGCATAGATCGCCTCCACCTCGCCATCCGACTTGTCGGGCAGCGGCGCGAGCGTCGCCGGTTGTGGCGCAGGGCGTTCGATCGTGCCGAGCAGTTCGTCGGCCGGCACCCGGCGCGGGCGCGATTCGAAGCTCATCGGCAGCTGCGGCGCCTCCTCCGGTGGGGGCGCGAAGATCAGCTCCTGCAAATTCTCGACGGGCGCGGTCGGCAGCGGCGTCAGCTTGGGGCTGCCCGAGCGTGCCGAGGTCGCGACCTGGCCGATCTTCACGGTGATCGGCCGCCGCGACACCGCCGGCCCCAGCGCCAGGAAGGTGCCGCGGGCAAGATCGCGGATGCCGTCCGCCTGGCGCCGCTCCATGCCGAGCAGGTCTGCGGCGCGCGCCATGTCGATGTCGAGGAAGGTGCGGCCCATCAGGAAGTTGGACGCCTCCGCCGCGACGTTCTTGGCGAGCTTGGCAAGACGCTGCGTCGCGATCACCCCGGCGAGCCCGCGCTTGCGGCCGCGGCACATCAGGTTGGTCATCGCCGACAGCGAGGCGCGGCGCACCTCCTCCGCCACCTCGCCGCCGGTGGTCGGCGCGAACAATTGCGCCTCGTCCACCACGACCAGCGCCGGGTACCAATGTTCGCGCGGGGCGTCGAACAGCGCCGACAGGAAGGCGGCGGCGCAGCGCATCTGCCCCTCCGCCTCGAGTCCCTCCAGGCTCAGCACGACGCTGGCGCGATGTTCGCGCAGCCGCGTCGCGATGCGCGCGATCTCCGGCACCGAATAATCCGCCGCCTCGATCACGACATGGCCGTACGGGCCGGCGAGCGTGACGAAATCACCCTCCGGATCGATCACCACCTGCTGCACCTGGCCCGCCGATCCTTCGAGCAGGCGGCGCAGCAGGTGCGACTTGCCCGACCCTGAATTGCCCTGGACGAGCAAGCGGGTGGCGAGCAGTTCTTCGAGGTCCATGGTCACGGGCGCGCCGCGCTCGTCGCTGCCCATGTCTACGCTGACGGTCATTATGGATCAGGCGTTTGCCGATCCGCGCGGGCAGGGGCAAGCGCTTTGCGGTGGTTCCCGCACCGGTTGCCGCCGCGCAACGGGTCCGGTACGGCACCGCCGCCCGCCCCAGCCTACAGGACGCCCGCGCATGGCCCAGATCCCGCTCGCCGATTTCGCCCTGCGGCTGCTGCGCAAGACGCCCGACGCGCTCGATCCCGAGGAGCGGCGCGTGCTCGCCAGCCTGGACGACGGCACGATCGTCAGCCGCGACGCCGCCGACGAGGCGGACGCCCGCGCCAGCCTGGGCGACCGGCTGGCCGACCGGGTGGCGGCGATCGGCGGGTCGTGGGGCTTCATCATCGCCTTCACGCTGGTGCTGCTCGGCTGGATGCTGCTCAATTCGGACGTGCTCGTCCATTTCGGGGCGGCCTTCGATCCCTATCCCTACATCTTCCTCAACCTGATGCTGTCGACGCTGGCGGCGATCCAGGCGCCGGTCATCATGATGAGCCAGAACCGGCAGGCGGCGAAGGACCGACTCGCCGCCAGCCTGGATTACGAAACCAACCTGCGCGCCGAGCTCGACATCCTGCGCCTCCACCACAAGCTCGACGGCGTGGTGCTCGATCGGCTCGCCGCGCTGGAGGAGAAGATCGACAGGCTCGCGGCGCGGGGTTAGAGGACGCGTTCGTTTGCGGGTTGCACCCCTTCGCCGGGGTCCCCGCAAAGTACCACTTTGCGAAGGTTCCCATGGCAGGCCATTCCAAGTTCAAGAACATCATGCACCGCAAGGGCGCGCAGGATAAGAAGCGCTCCGGCATGTTCTCCAAGCTCAGCCGCGAAATCACCGTCGCGGCCAAGATGGGCCTGCCCGATCCCGACATGAACCCGCGCCTGCGCGCCGCGGTGAACGCCGCCAAGGCGCAGTCGATGCCCAAGGACAATATCCAGCGCTCGATCGACAAGGCGTCGAAGGGCGATACGGAGAATTACGAGGAAATCCGCTACGAAGGCTTCGGCCCCGGCGGCGTCAGCCTCATCATCGAGGCGCTGACCGACAACCGCAACCGCACCGCCACCAACGTGCGCACCGCGGTGGCGAAGAACGGCGGCAATCTCGGCGCCTCCGGCTCGGTCAGCCATGCCTTCGACCGGATGGGCCTCATCAGCTATCCCGCCACCGCCGGCGACGCCGAAAAGGTGTTCGAGGCGGCGCTGGAGGCGGGCGCGGAGGACGTGACCTCGAGCGACGAGGGCCATGAGATCTGGACCGCGCAGGGCGACCTGCACGAAGTCGCCAAGGCGCTGGAGCCGGTGCTCGGCGAACCCGAGGGCGCGAAGCTCGCCTGGCGCCCGCAGACGATGGTCGCGGTCGACGAGGGCGATGCGGCGACGCTGTTCAAGCTGATCGACACGCTGGACGACGACGACGACGTGCAGACGGTGTGGGGCAATTACGAAGTGTCCGACGAGGTGATGGAGAAGCTGGGTTGATGATCCAGTCCTCCCTCGCGCAGCGGGGGAGGGGGACCATGCGCAGCATGGTGGAGGGGGCGGCGGCGCAGCCGCCGTTCCACGGCGGCCCCCCTCCACCACTCGCCTGCGGCGAGCGGTCCCCCTCCCCCGCTGAAGCGGGGGAGGACCGGAGGTGATTATCCTCGGCCTCGATCCGGGGCTCGGCACCACCGGCTGGGGCGTGATCCATGCCGACGGCAACCGCCTGTCGCATATCGCCAACGGCCAGATCCGCACCGATCCCTCCATGCCGCTGCCGCGCCGCCTGTCGAACCTGCACGCGGCGCTGACCGACGTGATCCTTGCCGAGCGCCCGGACGGTGCCGCGGTCGAGGAGGTGCTGGGCAACACCAATGCGCAATCGACGCTGAAGCTCGGCCAGGCGCGCGGCGTGGTGCTGCTCGCCGCCGCCTCGGCGGGGCTGCACATCGGCGAATATCATCCCTCCACCGTCAAGAAGGCGGTGGTCGGCACCGGCGGCGCCGAAAAGCGGCAGATCCAGGCGATGATGGCGGTGCTGCTGCCCGGTGCGAAGCTCGCCGGCCCCGATGCGGCGGACGCGCTGGCGGTGGCGATCACCCACGCGCACCATCTGGCGAGCGCGCAGGGCATGGCGCGGCGGGCCCTGGGTTCGAGCAAGGGGATCACGGCATGATCGCGCACCTGAAAGGCCGGCTCGACGCGACGGGCGTCGACTATGCGGTGATCGACGTCGGCGGCGTCGGCTATCTGATCGGCGCCTCGGCGCGCACGCTCGCCGCGATCGGGCCGGTGGGCGAGGCGGCGATGCTGCACACCGAGATGCTGGTCGCCGAGGATTCGATCCGCCTGGTCGGCTTCGCCCGCGCCGAGGAGCGCGACTGGTTCCGCCTGCTCACCGGGGTGCAGGGCGTCGGCTCCCGCGTCGCGCTCGCCATCCTGTCCGCGCTCGACACCGCCGAGATCGCGCGCGCGGTGTCGGCGCAGGACAAGGCGATGATCGCGCGGGCCAATGGCGTCGGCCCCAAGCTCGCCGAGCGGATCGTGCGAGAATTGAAGGACAAGGTCGGCAGCGTCGCGCTCGGCCCCGCCGCGGCGGCGCAGGCGATGCCGGTCGGCGCGAGTGCGGACGCGGTGTCGGCGCTGCTCAACCTCGGCTTCCGTCCCGCCGAGGCGGCGAGCGCGGTCAGCGCGGCGGAGGAAGACCTGGGCCCCGCAGCGACGCTCGACGCGCTCGTCCGGCTCGCGCTGCGCAAGGCGGCGAAGAGCTGAGCGGCGGGTGCCGCCGTTGAAGGCGCGCGTGTTCGCGAACGAGGGCCTCGATCGCCGTTGTTCACACCGGGCTCGCCTCGTCCCGCTCGTCGCGCAGCCGGTCCAGTTCGGCCATTCTCACCGGATCATCGGCGGCAAGCGTTTCTTCGAGGTAGAAATCGAAGGGGATGTCGCGCACCATCTGCTGTGAGGCGCCCTTATACTCCAGCGCGATTTTTGGAAAAGCGTCGACCAGTTCACGTAGGAAGTCCTTATCAAATTCGTCTATTAGCTTTGCGGTATACTCCATAATTTCGACAGCCTCGTCCGGGTCCAGTTTATCTTCATCGGTCGTCTCCAGGAAAACGATGAAGGCTGCGATAATGCGGGCGACTTGCTCGGCTATCATGGCTTGACGATCCTTACTTTGATGTTGGTGACGTTCAATTTCCTAAGCAGCTTGAGCGCCTTGGTTTTTTGTAGGGGGGTGGGGACCTCCCAAACCCCGATCTGACCGTTTTCGGCCAACGCCTGCGCCTGTCTCAACACCTGTGCTCGTGCATTCGGTTTGCCGACGACCTCCCACTTTCGATCGATGACGTAATCGGCGCGTATGCCGTCGAACTTGACCGGTCGCTTCGATCCGTTTGGCATCGTGCGCTTGAGCGCCGGCGCCTCACCGGGGCGAGCACCGTCCGCGGCGTCGTTGTAACGCCTCCACTCCGTGTCCTTCTTTCCGAGATTCTCCTTGACCCAATCGATCTTGATCGGTTCGAAGGTCGGGCGTGGCCCGATCTTGCGGAGATAGCGCGCCCGCGAGACTCTGGTGATCGCACCCGCCGGCGCGACCGTCAGCGCGCCGTTGCCGATCGCAGACCCCGTCGCATGACCGAGGTAGCGCGCAGACGCATTGGCAACGGCGCGCCGCGCCCGTGCGATCTGAATGCGCGCCGGCGTGTCCTCCGCGGCGATCGCGCCATCGATCATGGCAGCGATGCCCTGGGTCGTGTCGCGCAATGTCGTGATGGGGTTGGTCGTCAGCGTCGACCGGATCCCTGCGGCCGTGTCCTTGGCGACGTCGCGAAGCCCTTCCGCGACACCACCGACGAATGCGAGCGCCGGATTCGGCCGTCGACGCGGCGTGGCCGTCGTCTTCGCCTTGACCGCGGGTGCCGGTTTCCTGGGGATGTGGCCGATCGTGCCGGCGCGCAAGCGCTGCTTACCACCGGTGCCGTGCCGGCTGCCCGCGCCGGCAAAGGTGAACCGTCCGTCTGCCGGATCATGCCACGGGTTGAACTTCAGTTCGAGCCCGTCGGGACCGAGCGCGGGAGGCACTCTACCCGTGCGCAGCCAGTGCGAAAACGCCCGCCGTTGCCTGTCGTCCGTTGCCTCTATCATAGCGCCTCACCTGCCGATGTGACGAGAACATAGGAGCAACATCTTGCAACAAGGCAAGCGCAAACCCGCAACCCATTGGATTGCAGGCTGGTTCATCGATCAGGATGAGTGGTGCGGCCGAGAAGACTCGAACTTCCACGGGCTTTCGCCCACAACGACCTCAACGTTGCGCGTCTACCAATTCCGCCACGGCCGCACGTGAAGAACGCCGGGCGAAGCCGGCATCTGGCAGGCGCAGGCCCCTAGCAAAGGCTTTTCCGCTCCGCAACGCCCCTTTTTGCGCGGCCTGCGCTTTTCCTATGCCGCGCCAGCGGGTAGCGCCCGTGGCATGACCGGTGCGCTGCCCCCGACGACGACGCGCGCCGAGACGCGGCGGCTGCTCGGCCTTGCCTGGCCGGTGGTGCTGACCAGCCTCAACTGGACGCTGTTGCAGGTCACCGACGTGATGGTCGTCGGCCTCGTCTCGACCGAGGAGGTGGCGGCGCTGGGGGCGAGCCGGGCGCTGGGCTTCGTCGGCATCGTCACCGGGCTTGCCTGGCTGTCGGGCGTGCTGGTGATGGCGTCGCGTGCCGACGGGGCGGGCGACCTGCCGCGCACCGGCGGCGTGCTGCGCGAAGGATTGGTGCTGGGGCTGCTGCTCGGCCTGGCGATCGGTGCGGCGTTCCTCGCCTTTGCCGAGCCGCTGCTCGCGATGATCGGCGTCGCGGAGGCCCGGATCGACGAGAGCGCGCGCGTCGTGCGCGCCTTCGCCGTCGCCTATCCCTTTCAGCTGGTGAACGTCGCCGCCGCCTTCTTCCTCGAAGGGGTCAGCCGGCCGGGGCGGGTCACCGTGGTCAACCTTGCGGTCCTGCCGGTCAACGCCCTGCTCGCCTGGGCGCTGTCGGCGGGGCACCTGGGGCTTCCGGCGCTGGGCGCGGTCGGGGCGGCGCTGGCGACCAGCATCGCCTCGCTGCTGGGTGCGGCGGGCATGGTGGCGAGTGCGGTCACGCTGCCGCGGGCGCGCGAGCGCGGCGTGCGGCGGGTCGACCGTGCGGCCTGGGCGGGCGTGCCGCGCGGGGTGGTGGCGCTGGCCGTGTTCGGCATCGTGCCGGCGGTGGCGTCGGGACTGGAACTGGCCGGATTTTCGGTGCTGATCGCACTGTCGACGCAATTGGGCGATGCGGCCGCGCATGCCTTCCAGATCGTGTTCTCGATGCACAACGTCACCTTCGCGGTGGCGCTGGGGCTGGGATCGGCGGCGGGGGTGCGCGCCGGCAATGCGGTGGGCGAGGGGCGGCCGCAGGCGGCGATCCGCCGCACCGCGATCGCCTTGTGCCTGGCCGTCGGTGCGCTGGGCCTGGGTGCGGGGCTGCTGGCGGCCGGGGCCGGGCGGCTGGTCGCGCTGTTCCCGGCGACGCGCGAGGTGCACGGGATCGCGGCGGCGATGCTGCCGATCTGGGCGCCGTTCATCGTCTTCGACGGCATCCAGGTGGTGCTCGTCTATACGCTGCGCAGCCTGGGCGATCAGGTGGTGGCGGGCATCAACAGCATCATCGCCTATTTCCTGGTCACCGGCGGCATCGGCTGGTGGCTGGTCCATCACGGCTGGGGGCCGATGGCGCTCGCCTGGGCATCGGGGATCGGCATGCTGGCCGCCGCGCTGCTGCACGGCGGCCGATTCGCGATCCTCAGCTGGCGTCTTCGCCGGCGAAGCTGAGTTCGAGCCGCTTGGAATTGGCCGGCACGTCGAGCTTGGCGGAATTGAAGTCGATCGATCCGCCGGGATTGAGCGTGCGCTGCTGCGGCGTGATCGTCCAGCTGTACACGATGCGGCCCTGCGCATCGCGCAATTCGGCGCGGATGTCGGGCACGCGCTGGCGCTCGCCCGACGGGTTGGTCACCTGCCCGCTGACCGCGAACAGTTCGGAGCCATTCTCCAGCTCGCGCCGCTCGATCGGATTGTCCTTGAGCCGCAGCGGCGATTCCTCGGCCCCCACGGGCAGGCCGACGCGCGCGAGCAGCCCGGGCGCGCCGAGGAACAGGATGGCGCCGACCCCCAGGATCATCAGCAGCCCGGCGGCGACCGCGATCACCGTCCAGCGGCGCGCGGTGTTGCGGCGCGGGCGGAACGGCGGCCGGTGCGCAAAGGCGTCGTAGCCGGGCGCGGCGACCACGGGCTCGGGCGCCGCCGCAGCGGGCGTGCGCAGCGAAGGGATGGCGGCGGGTTCGAGGAACGGCGGCGTCGCCTCGTCATCGTCGTCGATCCGATCCGCGGCCGGATCGGGTGACGGCGCAGCTGCGGGTGGCGGTGGAGCGGGTGGCGGGGCGGCGTCCTGGAACCAGCTGTGCCGGCAATTGGCGCAGCGCACGGTGCGTCCCTCGGCCCCGATCGCGCTGTCGGGCACCAGATAGCGGGTGCTGCATTCGGGGCATTCGAGGATCATGCGCAACGCTTCATGGACGGTGCCCGCCGACCGATACCGGCGAGCCGCCGCGATTCTAAGCACGTCGGCGCCCCGCGTGGCAAGCTTGAAGCCGCGCGCCGGCCATGCGAAGGCTGTTCGGGAGGGGCGAAGCGGCCCGACCATCATCTTCTGGAGCGATCGCGGCCGCGCGCATGGCAAATATCGTGCAGTTCGAAAATGTTGGGCTGCGGTACGGCACCGGGCAGGAAACGCTGTCGGATATCAGCTTCACGCTCGGCAGCGGCGCCTTCTACTTTCTCACCGGCGCGAGCGGCGCGGGCAAGACGTCGCTGCTGAAGCTGCTCTATCTCGCGCAGCGGCCCAGCCGCGGCATCATCCGCCTGTTCGGCGAAGATGCGGTGACGATGCCGCGCGGCCGCCTGCCCGGGTTCCGCCGCCGGATCGGCGTCGTCTTCCAGGATTTCCGCCTCGTCCCCCATCTGTCGGCGTGGGACAATATCGCGCTGCCGCTGCGCGTCGCGGGCGTGCCGGAGGCGGATATCGAACAGCCGGTGCGCGAGATGCTCGCCTGGGTCGGCCTGGCCGAACGCGCGCAGGCGCGGCCCGCGACGCTGTCCGGCGGCGAGCAGCAGCGCGTCGCCATCGCGCGCGCCGTGATCGGCCGGCCGGAGGTGCTGGTGGCGGACGAGCCGACCGGCAACGTCGATCCCGACATGGCGGACCGGCTGATCCACCTGTTCGAATCGCTCAACAAGCTCGGCACCACCGTGGTCGTCGCCACCCACGATTTCCAGCTGCTCAGCCGGGTGCCCGGCGCGCAGATGATGCGCCTCGACAAGGGGCGGCTGCTCGATCCCACCGGCGTGCTGCGCTATCCGCCGTCGGCGCGGGGGCATGCGTGAGGAGGGGGGCGTGAGCGGCGCGGACCGGCGGGTGCTGGACGAGGCGGGGGGCCTGCGCGCGATGACCTGGGTCATGGCGATCATGCTGTTCCTGACCGTGCTCGCCGCCGCCGCGGGATTGGGCACGCGCCAGTCCGCCGCGGCGCTGGAACGGCAGCTCGCCGGCCGGCTGACCGTGCAGGTGGTGGAGGGCAGCCCGGTGACGCGCGATGCGCTGGCGGCGCGCACGCTCACCGTGCTGCGCGCGCTGCCCGAGGTGCGGCGCGCGACGCCGGTCGACCGGGCCGAGCTGATGCGCCTGCTCGAACCGTGGCTGGGCCGCGCGGGTGCCGATGCGGATCTGCCGATTCCGGCGATGATCGACGTCGATCTCTCCCCCCGCGCCGATGCAAGCCGCGTCGTCGCGGCGGTGCGGCAGGTCAGCGCGGCCTCGCGCATCGACCGGCATCAGCGCTGGATGTCGCCGGTGAGCGCTTTCCTCGACACGCTGACCTGGCTGGCGCTCGCCCTCGTCGTGCTGATGCTCTCGGCGACGGCGGCGGTGGTGATGCTGGCGGCGCGCGCGGGGCTGGAGACGCACCGCGCGACGATCGAGGTGATGCACATGCTGGGCTCCACCGACGTGCAGGTCGCGCGCCTGTTCCAGCGGCGGATCGCGCTCGACGCGGCGCTCGGCAGCACCGGCGGCGGGCTGGCGGCGCTGGCGGTGCTGGCGTTCGTCGGCACCCGCGTCGCGGCGCTGGGATCGGAGCTGCTCGGCGGGCTGACGCTGGCTGCGGGCGATTGGGCGCTGCTGGTGCTGCTGCCGCTCGGCTTCGTCGCGCTGGCGACGGTCGCGGCGCGGGTGACGGTGATCGCGGCGCTGAGGCGGTCGCTGTGATCGCGCGGCTGATCGGGCTCGCCGCGCTCGGCTGGTGCCTGGGCTTTGCCGCGTTCATGCTGCTGCTGCCCCAGCCGCTCGGCGGCAACACCACCGATGCGATCGTGGTGCCGACCGGCGGGGCGGGCCGGATCGATCGCGGCATCGCGCTGCTCCAGGCGCACCAGGCGCGGCGGATGCTGGTGACGGGGGTCGCCCCCGGCGTGCGCTCGGCCGATCTGGTGCGCGAATATCGCGCGCCCGCGGCGCTGTTCGCCTGCTGCATCGATCTGGGCGCGGACGCGGTCGACACCCGCTCCAATGCCGAGGAAACGGCCGCCTGGGTCAAGGCGCACGGCTATCGCACCGTGCGGCTCGTCACCTCCGACTGGCATGTGCCGCGTGCGCGCATGGAACTGGCTGCGGCGATGGGGCCGGGGGTGATCGTACTGGGGGATGGCGTGCCCAGCACGCCGCGGCTCGGCACGTTGGTGAACGAATACAACAAGCTGCTGCTGCGCCGGATCGCGCTGTGGCTGGGGGTGGGGGTATGAACCGGCTGCGCACGCTCCTGTTCGGCCTGTTCTTCTACGGCCTGTCCGTGCCGATCGTGGCGACGGTGCCGGTATCGGCGCTGTTCGGGCGGCAGGCGGTGATCGCGCACGCGCACGTCTGGGCGAAGATGCACCGCCTGCTCTACCGCACGATCATGGGCATTCGGGTGCGGGTGGAGGGGCACGTGCCGGACGGGCCGGTGTTCTACGCCGCCAAGCATCAGGCGATGTTCGAAACGCTGGAGCTGCAATTGCTGCTGGGCGGCCCGGCCATGGTGCTGAAGCGCGAACTGAGCCGCATCCCGTTATGGGGCTGGGCGGCGCGGCGCTACGGCGGGATCGTCGCGGATCGCGAGGCATCGGCGGCCGCGCTGCGATCGATGATGCGCGATGCGAAGGCGCTGAAGGCGGAAGGCCGCTCGATCCTGATCTATCCCGAGGGCACGCGAGTGTCGCCCGGCGAGCGGCCGCCGCTGCAGGCGGGCTTCGCCGGCCTCTATCGGACGCTGGCGATGCCGGTGGTGCCGATCGCGCTGGATACCGGCAGGGTGTGGCCGAAGCACGGTGCCAAGCGGTCGGGCGTGGTGACGATCCGGCTGGGTGAGGTCATCCCGCCCGGCCTGCCGCGCGGCGAGATCGAGGCGCGGGTGTATCAGGCGATCAACGTGCTGGACGATGGGTTGGGCGCAGCCAGCGGAATCATGCGGGGCTGAGCCTGACCGGATAGATGCGGCTGTCTGCCGGTTACCGGAACCGTCAGGACCGCCGGATCTTGCCGTCGGCCTTGGCGACCTGCGCGCCTGCGGTACGGCAGGATGCGCCGATCATCGGGTAGGGCACGTCGGTGTTGCGCGCGAGTTGCGCGGGCAGCGCCGCCCGGCATTGTGCCATGGTCTGGTAGCGGGCCGGGACGATCCGAGCTTCGGTGCACTGGACGTTGCCGTCGGCACAGCCCATGATCGCCATCACGTAGAACAACGGTTCCATACGTCCCTCCGCTCTTGTCCGGTAAAATCCGTGGAGGGCGCATTATGTTCCGCCGCGTCGCTTTCGCGTGGGGCGTGCCGTGACTACATGGCAGGCGATGCCGCCCGCCGATCCGACCAACCAGACCCGCGCCGACCAGCCGCTGCTGCCGACCCTCCGCCGCTTTCTCCCCTACCTCTGGCCGGCCGGGCAGACGGGGCTGAAGGCGCGCATCGTCGGTGCCATGGCGCTCGTCGTCGCGAGCAAGATCGTCCAGGTCTTCGGCGCCGCCTATACGCTGAAATACGTCGTCGACCGGATGGCCGTGGGGGACCGAGGCCTCGCCACGATCGTGATCCTGCTGGTGGTCGGCTATGCCGCCTCGCGCTTTTCCACCACCCTGTTCGACAACCTCCGCAACGCGGTGTTCGAGCGCGTCGGGCAGGACGCGACTCGGCGGCTGGCGGCCAACGTCTTCCGTCACCTGCATGGCCTGTCGCTACGCTTCCACCTCGAACGGCGGACGGGCGCGGTCACCAAGGTGGTGGAGCGCGGCACCAAGAGCATCGATACGATGCTGTATTTCCTGCTCTTCAACATCGCGCCGACCGTGCTCGAACTGGCCATGGTGCTGGCGATCTTCTGGACCAGCTTCGGCTGGCCGCTGGTCGCCGCGACGGTGGTGATGGTCGCGGTCTATATCCTCTTCACGCAGCGGGTGACCGACTGGCGCAACGCGCTGCGCGCGCGGATGAACGACCTCGACACCGGAGCGGTCGCGCATGCGGTCGATTCGCTGCTCAATTTCGAAACGGTGAAATATTTCGGTGCCGAGGAGCGCGAGGCGCGGCGCTACGATGCCGCCATCTCCGCCTATGCCGCGGCGGCGACCAAGTCCGAAAACAGCCTCGCCTGGCTCAACGTCGGGCAGGCGCTCATCACCAACGTGATGCTCGGCGGCGGCATGGCGTTCGTCGCCTGGGGGTGGAGCCAGGGGCGCTTCTCGGCGGGCGACGTGGTGTTCGTCTCCACCCTGCTGTCGCAGCTGTTCCGTCCGCTCGACCTGCTCGGCATGGTCTATCGCACGATCCGCCAGGGGGTGATCGACATGGCGAGCATGTTCGACCTGATCGACATGCCGGCCGAGGTCGTCGATGCGCCGGACGCATCGCCGCTCGCGATCGGCAAGGGGCATGTGCGGTTCGAGGGCGTGCGCTTCGGCTACGATGCCGATCGCACGATCCTCGACGGCCTCGACCTCGACGTGCCGGCGGGTAGCACGCTGGCGGTGGTCGGCCCGTCGGGCGCCGGCAAGTCGACGCTCGCGCGGCTGATGTACCGCTTCTACGACGTCGGCGGCGGCCGGATCACGATCGACGGCGAGGATATCCGCGCCGTGACGCAGGCGAGCCTGCGCCACGCGATCGGCATCGTGCCGCAGGACACGGTGCTGTTCAACGAGACGATCGGCTACAACATCGCCTATGGCCGCGAAGGCGCAAGCCGGGCGGAGATCGAGGCGGCGGCGGCAGGCGCGGCGATCGCCGGGTTCATCGAGCGCCAGCCCGAGGGCTATGACACCCGCGTCGGCGAACGCGGCCTCAAACTGTCCGGCGGCGAAAAGCAGCGCGTCGCCATCGCGCGCACCCTGCTCAAGAACCCGCCGATCCTGATCCTCGACGAAGCGACCAGCGCGCTCGACAGCCGGACGGAGGCGGAGATCCTCGACACGCTGCAGGCGATCGAGCGCGGCCGCACCACCATCGTCATCGCGCACCGCCTGTCGACGGTGGTCCACGCCGACCAGATCGTCGTGCTCGACGGCGGCCGGGTAGCGGAGCGCGGCACGCATGCGCAGCTGCTGCGGCAGGGCGGCCTCTATGCCGAAATGTGGGCACGCCAGGCACAGGAGCGCGACGCCGCCGACGTGGCGGGCACCGGCGAGGGCGCGCTGGCAGCGGAATAGCGCGTCAGGCGCAGGTCAGCCGGATCACCTTGGCCGGTTTGTCGAAGACGATCGAGGAACAGCGTGCCAGCGCGTCCGCGCCGAGCGACAGGCGATCGCGATCCGGATCGTGCTTGCCCTTGGCGGTGACGACGATCTCGTTGGGATCGGGCTCCACGCCCGCTTCCGCGATGGCGGAGGCGTCGCCATTGTCGGTGGTTCGCACGCCCAGCGTCCGGATGGCGATCGGCCCGATGTCGAGCGGGCGGGAAAGCGTCAGCGCGCGTACCGGGCGGCGGATGCCGAAGGCGATCTCCTCCTCCCCGATCGTGCCCGATACCGTGCCGCCGAACGCCGAGGCCAGCCGCACGCCTGCGGCCGCCGTCGCCAGCGTGCGCGGATGATGCGGGTCGAAACGGACGCGCAACCGCTCGCCGCCGACGGTGATCGACGCGAACCGCTCCGCCGAGCCGCCCATCATGCCGCCCTGATCGACCATCGGCAGCGCGACCGTGCGTTCGCCCGGCAGCGGCCCGCGCAACACGAAGCGGACCACCGGCTCCTCCAGCCCGCCCGGTCCGACCACGCCGTCGAAGCCGGCGGCATAGGGTCTGGGGGCGAACGACACCCGCCGCTTGACCGCACCGGTGCCGAAATCGATCCGCGTCACCGCCGTGCGCCCCGGAATGCGCAGCGGCCCGACGCCGTAGAGCGTGCCGAACATGCCGCCCTTCAACCCGGCGCGTTCGGCGATCGCGGTGGTGACGAGCGGCATCGCGGGGGCGGCGGGATCGATGCGCAGGCGCAGCGGGGTGTCGCCGATGCGGCCGGTGACCACGCCGTCGGCGGCGATCAGTCGCTCCTGCGGCGGCCGTGTCGCGCCGATCGCCGCCATGGCCATGATCGCCGTCATCATCCGCCGCATCGTTCGCGCCCCCTCGTGAGGCCACGACCAGAGGCGGGCAGCATGTCGTTACAATGGCGCAATCAAGGCCGATTCGGGCATGGACGCGACGGCGTGCCTCGACGCTGCCGCCTCGCGCGCCTACATGGGCCTGCGATGATCCCCGATCCGCTGCCCGTCCTGTCCCGCGTCTTCGGCTTTGCGGGGTTCCGCGGCGTGCAGGAGGATGTGGTGGCGCGCGTGCTGGCGGGCGAGCGCACGCTGGGCGTCATGCCGACCGGTGCGGGCAAGTCGCTCTGCTACCAGCTGCCCGCGGTGATGCTGGAGGGGACGTGCGTCGTCGTCTCGCCGCTGATCGCGCTGATGCACGATCAGCTGCGCGCGGCCGAGGCGGTCGGCATCCGCGCCGGCACGCTGACCAGCGCCGACCAGAACCGGGCCGAGACGATCGCGCGCTTCAAGGGCGGCGACCTCGACCTGCTCTACATCGCGCCCGAGCGCGCCTCGACCGGGCATTTCCGCGATCTGCTGGGCCAGGCCCCGCTCAGCCTGTTCGCGATCGACGAGGCGCATTGCGTCAGCGAATGGGGCCATGATTTCCGCCCCGATTACCGCCTGCTCGCGCCGCTGATGGACGCCTTTCCGGACGTGCCGCGCCTTGCGCTGACCGCGACCGCCGATGCGCACACCCGCAGCGATATCCTGCAACAGCTCGGCATCCCGCAGGACGGGCTGATCGTATCGGGCTTCGACCGGCCCAACATCCGCTACGCGATCACCCCCAAGGCGAATACCAACAAGCAGATCGCCGACATCATCGCCGCGACGCCCGGCCCCGGCATCGTCTATGCGCAGACGCGCGCCGCGACGGAGAAGCTGGCCGAGGCGCTCGCCCGCACCGGCCGGCCGACGCGCGCCTACCACGCCGGCCTCGACCAGCATATCCGCGCGAAGAACCAGGCCGATTTCGTCGCGTCGGAAGACATGGTGATCTGCGCCACCGTCGCCTTCGGCATGGGGATCGACAAGCCCGACGTCCGCTTCGTCGCGCATGCCGGCCTGCCCAAATCGATCGAGGCCTATTATCAGGAGACGGGCCGCGCCGGCCGCGACGGCGATCCGGCGGTCGCGCACCTCTTCTGGGGGGCGGAGGATTTCGCCCGCGCCCGCCAGCGCATCGGCGAGGTCGAGCCGGAGCGCCAGGCCGGCGAACGCACCCGCCTCGCCGCGCTCGGCGCCTTGGTCGAAACCGCGGGCTGCCGCCGCCGCATCCTGCTCAAGCATTTCGGCGAGGACGCTCAAGAGGATTGCGGCAATTGCGACAATTGCCTCGGCTCGCCCGATGCGGTCGACGCGACGACGGTCGCGCAGAAATTCCTGTCGGCGGTGTTCCGCACCGGTCAGCTGTTCGGCGTCGGCTATATCGAGCAGGTGCTGCTCGGCCAGTCGACCGACCGCAGCATCGATCGCGGGCATGAATCGCTGTCGGTCTGGGGCATCGTCGAGGGCGAGGAGGCGACGCTGGTCAAGCCGGTCGCGCGCCAGCTGCTGCTGCGCGACGCACTGAGGACCAACCAGCATGGCGGACTGGAATTCGGCCCCGGCGCGCGGCCGATCCTGAAGGAGGGCGCGCGGGTGATGCTGGTGCTGCCGCCCAAGCGCACGCGGGGCAGGAAGCGCGATGCCGGCATCGCCATCAATCCGGCGGACAACCCGCTGTTCGAGGCGCTGCGCAGCTGCCGGCGCGATCTCGCCAAGGCGGCCGGCGTGCCGCCCTATGTCATCTTCCACGATTCGGTGCTGCGCGAGATGGCGGCGCAGCGGCCGGCCAGCCGCGCCGAGCTGATGCACCTTTCCGGCATCGGCGCGCGCAAGCTCGACGCCTATGGCGATGCGTTCCTGCAAGTGATCCGCGATACGTCCGAAAACGGCTGACGCGCCTCGGCCGATCGCGTATCGGCACCGGATGGCCGACATCCGCACCGTCAACGAATCCATCAGCGTCGCCCCGCAGATCACGCCGGAGGACGTCGCCGCGATCAAGGCGGCAGGCTTCGTCGCGATCGTCAACAACCGCCCCGACGAGGAAGAGGCGGGCCAGCCCGCCGGCGAGGCGATCCGCGCCGCGGCGGAGGCGGCGGGGCTCGGCTATGCCGCCATCCCGGTCACCCACGCCGGCTTCTCGCACCCGCAGATCGATGCGATGACGGACGTGCTGGTCCACGCCGACGGTCCGGTGCTCGCCTATTGCCGCTCGGGCACGCGCAGCTGCAACCTGTGGGCGCTCGCCGCGGCAAAGGCGGGGCGCAATCCCGAACTGCTGGTGAATCAGGCGAGGGCGGCCGGCTACGATTTGTCGGCGATGCGGCCGACGCTGGATGCGCTCGCCGGCGCGCAATGACCGCAATGGAGAGCGATCCGCGCCTGCTGGCCGGCGTCGCGGCAGCGATCCTGCTGCTCGTCGCCGTCGGGGGATGGGCGCTGCTGCGCCTGCGCGCACGGCCGCAACGGATCGGCACGCCCGAGGATGCGGCGGAGGCGGCCGAGGCGTCGCTGGCCGGATTCGAGACGCAGGGCGCGGTGGTCGGCGCCGATGGCGGCGGCGCGCTGGCGATCGACCGCGCCGGCCGCGTCGCGGTGATGCAGCGGCGCGGCAAGCGGATCGCGGTACGAGAGGTCGCCTGGGGCGCGCTGCGCTCGACGGCGGAGGGCATCCTGATCGACACCGGCGAACGCAGCCTCGGCGAGATCCTGGTCGCGGGCGTCGATGCGCTCGACGTGCGGCGACTGGCGCCGGCGGACCTCAAGCGGCTGGTGCCCGACCTGGGGCGTTGATTTCGCGAGACGGCCAGCGTCTCGCCCGCGGAGCCGCCCCCTCCACCACCGGCTACGCCAGCGGTCCCCCTCCCCCGCTGAGGCGGGGGAGGACTTGAACCATTCCTCCCCCGCCAGGGGGAGGTGGCCGCCGAAGGCGTGACTGAGGTGCAGGTAAGCGACGCGCTTCGTAACAGCGCGCCGCCAGCTCCTACGCCGCCTCGGTCTCCAGCGCCGGATAGTCGGTATAGCCCTCCGGCCCCTTCGAATACCACGTCGCCTGGTTGTCCGTGTTGAGCGGCGCGCCTTGGCGAAGGCGTTCGACCAGGTCCGGATTGGCGATGAACTTGCGGCCGAAGGCGATGCCGTCCGCCAGCCCCGAATCGAGGTCCGCCTGCGCGCCCTCCAGGCTGTAATCCTGGTTGAGGATCAGCGGCCCCTTGAACACCTCGCGGATCTGCGGGCTGAGCTTGGGCACGTCGCTCTTGCCGAAGGTGCCGTCGGGCGCCTGCTCGCGCAGTTCGAGGAAGGCGATGCCGAGCGCATCGAGCGCCGCCGCGGCGGGGACGAAGACGCTGGCGGGATCGCTGTCGTCCGCCCCTTGCGTCTCGCCGTTGGGCGACAGGCGGATGCCGGTGCGGCCCGCGCCGATCGCATCGATCACCCGCTCGACCGCCTCGCGCATGAAGCGGATGCGGTTTTCGGGGCTGCCGCCGTAATCGTCGTCGCGCAGGTTGGTGCCGTCGCGCAGGAACTGGTCGATCAGATAGCCATTGGCGCCGTGCAGTTGCACGCCGTCGAAGCCTGCGCGGATCGCGTTGGTCGCGGCGGTGGCGTAATCGTCCTGCGCGCGCCTGATGTCGTCCAGCGTCGCCGCCTGCGCCTCGGCATAGGGATTCTCGGGCTTGTGATAGGGCGCGCGCGTCGCCGACGAGGACAGCGGCGTCATGCCGATCACATCCGGGCGGGCGAGCCGGCCCATGTGCCAGATCTGGGCGACGATCCGTCCGCCCGCCGCGTGCACCGCGTCGGTCACCGGCTTCCACGCCTCCACCTGCGCCTCGGTCCACAGCCCCGGCGCGTTGGGCCAGCCGAGGCCCTGCCGGCTGACGCCGGTGCCTTCGCTGATGATGAGGCCGGCGCCGGCGCGCTGGCGGTAGTAATCCACCATGATGTCGGTCGGCACATGGTCGTCGGTCGACCGGCCGCGGGTCAGCGGCGCCATCAGGATGCGGTTGGCGGCGGGAATGTCACCCAATCGGATGGGATCAAAAAGGCTCGGCATGAGAACTCCTTAAAAGCCTGACGCGGCGGAGATAGGCGGCTACAGGACGGCATGCACGCGCGCGCCGCCACAAGAAAAACTGTCCCGGACGCAACGCCGGCGCCTGCCGCTACGGCATCCACCGGTCTGGCCTTCGCCGCACTCGTCGTCGCCAATGTCGCGCTCGCCTTCGGCCCGTGGTTCGTCCGCCTCGCCGACGTCGGACCGGTCGCGGCGGGGTTCTGGCGAATCACCATCGCCATTCCGTTCCTCGCCGCGCTGGCGGTCGGCACGGGCGCGCGGCCGGTGCGGATGCCGCCGGCGCTGTGGGTGATGATCGCGATCGGCGGGGTCGCCTTCGCCGCCGATCTCGGCAGCTGGCATCTCGGCATCGTCCGCACGACCATGGCCAATGCGACGCTGTTCGGCAATTCGGCGATCCTGATCTACCCGCTCTACGGCTTCATCGCCGCGCGCGCCTGGCCGTCGCGGACGCAAGGGGTGGCGCTGCTGCTCGCCGCGATCGGGGCGGGGCTGCTGATGGGGCGCTCCTACCAGCTCGATCCGCGCAACCTCGCGGGCGATCTGCTCTGCATCCTCGCCGGCATCCTCTACACCGTCTATATCGTGCTGATGGCGCGGGTGAGGGGGGCGATGCGGCCGTTGCCGGCGCTGGCGCTGGCGAGCGCGGCCACCGCGCTGCCGCTGCTGCTGTTCGCGCTGGCCCTGCACGAACAGGTGCTGCCGCAGCAGTGGACGCCGCTGATCGGCCTCGCGCTCGTCAGCCAGGTGCTGGGGCAGGGATGCATGATCTTCGCGCTCGGCCAGTTGTCGCCGCTGGTCGTCGGCATCGCGCTGCTGATCCAGCCGGTGGTGGCCGGCGCGGTCGGCTGGATCGCCTATGGCGAGCGGCTGCAGGGAGCGGATTGGATCGGTGTCGCGTTGGTCGCGGTGGCGCTGGTGCTGGTACGCCGCGCGGAGGTTGCGCCGGCGCGCGGCCGGGAGCAGGAGATGGTGCCATGAGCGAAGACCTGACCCTCGACGAGATCCGCGCCGCGCTCGCCCCCGGCATCGCGGACAATGCCGCCTTCGATGGCTGGAGCGATGCCGCACGCGACATGGCGGCCGACGCGGCGGGGATCGACCGCGATCTCGCCCGCCTCGCCTTTGCGGACGGCGCGGTGGCGATGATCGACGCCTGGTTCGCGCATGTCGACGATGCGATGGCGGCCGCCCTGCCGCCCGAGGCGCTGGCCGCGATGAAGATCCGCGCGCGCATCACCGCGCTGGTCGAGGCGCGGCTGGCCGCCGTCGCCCCCAATCGCGAATCGCTGCGCCGGGCGCTCGCGATCCTCGCCCTGCCGCAGAATGTCGCGCGGGGCGCGCGGCTCGGCTGGCGCAGCGCCGACACGATGTGGCGCCTCGCCGGCGACACCGCGACCGACTACAATCACTATACCAAGCGCGCGATGCTGCTCGCGGTCTATGGCGCGACCGTCACCGTCTTCCTCGACGACGAGAGCGAGGACCATGCCGATACCCGCGCCTTCCTGTCGCGGCGGATCGACGGCATCATGCGCTTCGAAAAGGCCAAGGCGGGTTTCGTCAAACGCTACGAACACCGCCCCAGCCTGTCGCGCTTCGTCGGCCGCCTCCGCTATCCGGTGGTGTGACGCTCAGCCCGACGCTTCCATCGCGGGGATGACGGAGGAGGGGGAGCGCAAACTCCACCAAAGCCGACATTTCCACGTCGAACCGAGCGCCGGCCCGCTTTACTCCCCCCTGCGTAAATGATAATCACTCGCAGCATGGATATGTCGCGTAGCATCGTCCCCGCCCTCGATCTCGTGTCGCTTCCCCGTCGCCAGCGGGCGACCGTCGCCGGCATCGACTGGGCGCGACTCGCGGTGCCGGAGGCGCGGCGCCTGCGCGAACTGGGCTTCGACGAAGGCGTCGCGGTGGAGGTGCTGCACCGTGCCTCGCTCGGCAGCGGCCCGATCGCCTGCCGCATCGGCCGCATGACGGTGGCGCTGCGCCGCGGCGTCGCCGGTGCCATTCACGTAAGCCCCGCCGTCG
This sequence comes from Sphingomonas cellulosilytica, assembly GCF_052321755.1. Taxonomy (NCBI): domain Bacteria; kingdom Pseudomonadati; phylum Pseudomonadota; class Alphaproteobacteria; order Sphingomonadales; family Sphingomonadaceae; genus Sphingomonas; species Sphingomonas cellulosilytica. The sequence goes on along the minus strand of NZ_JBQRTT010000001.1, from coordinate 642,693 downwards.
CCGGATAAGCCGTTGCACGCATCCCCGCTGGTCGCGCTGGTCGGCAATCCCAATGCCGGCAAGAGCGCGCTGTTCAACGCGCTCACCGGCGCCCGGCAAAAGGTCGGCAATTATCCCGGCGTCACCGTGGAGCGCCATTCGGGCCGCATGGTGCTGGACGATGGCCGCCCGGTCGAGCTGATCGACCTGCCCGGCGCCTACAGCCTCGAACCCTCCAGCCCCGACGAGCGGGTCACCCGCGACGTCGTCACGGGGGCCAGCAGCCTCGAACGGCTGCCGGACGCGCTGGTCGTGGTGGTCGACGCCGCCAACCTCGACAATCACCTGCGCTTCACGCTTCAGCTGATCGCCTTGGGCCTGCCGGTGGTGGTGGCGCTCAACATGGTCGATCTTGCGACACGCGACGGGCTGACGCTCGACGCCGCGGTGCTGGAGCGGGAACTGGGCGTGCCGGTGATCGCCACCGTCGCGGTGCGCAAGCGCGGGCTCGACGGGTTGCGCGCCGCGCTGGGCGAGGCGGTCGGCGGCGCGGCGCGCAAGCCCGCTCCCGGCGCGGGCACGCAGGCCGATATCGTCCACCTGCAACGCCGCGCGCGCCAGATCGCCGCGGCGGCGACCGTGTCGGAAACGGCGGGCCGGCGCTGGGCGCACCTGCTCGATTCCGTCGCGCTGCATCCCGTCGCCGGGCCGCTGCTGCTGGTCGCCATCCTGTTCGTGATGTTCCAGGCGGTGTTCACCTGGGCGAGCGTGCCGGCGGATGCGATCGATGCGGGCTTCGGCTGGCTGCACGATGCGATCCAGGCGGCGATGCCCGACGGCTTCCTGCGCTCGCTGCTCACCGACGGCCTGATCGCCGGCGTCGGCGCGGTGATCGTGTTCCTGCCGCAGATCCTGATCCTGTTCCTCTTCATCCTGGTGCTAGAATCGTCGGGCTATATGGTCCGCGCCGCCTTTCTGATGGACCGGCTGATGGCGACCGTCGGCCTGTCGGGGCGCGCCTTCATCCCCCTGCTGTCCAGCTTCGCCTGCGCGGTGCCGGGGATCATGGCGACCCGCGTCATCGACGATGAGAAGGATCGCCTCACCACCATCCTGATCGCGCCGCTGATGACGTGCAGCGCGCGCTGGCCGGTCTACACGCTCATCATCGGCGCGATGATCCCCAACACGCCGCTCGCCCCCTTCGTGCGCTTGCAGGGGGTGGTGATGTTCGGGCTGCTCGTCGTCGGCATCGCCGGCGCCTATGTCGCCGCGCTGGTGCTGCGCCGCACCGTCACCAAGGGCGCGTCGTCGGGCTTCATGATGGAGATGCCGAAATACCAGATGCCGCGGATGCGCGACGTCGCGCTGGGGCTCTGGCAGCGTGCCGTGATCTTCCTGAAGCGCGCCGGCACGATCATCGCCGCGACCACGATGGTGCTGTGGCTGCTGCTCAGCTTCCCCAAGCCGCCGGAAGGAAGCGGCATCAGCCCGGTCGACTATTCGGTCGGCGGCCGCATCGGCCATGCCATCGAATATGTCGTGAAGCCGATCGGGTTCAACCGCGACATCGCGCTGGCGCTGCTGCCGGCGATGGCGGCGCGCGAAGTCGCGGTGTCGGCGATCGGCACCGTCTATGCGATCGACGACAAGGACGGCAGCGGCACCGACCGCATCACCGACCAGATCCGCGGCCGCTGGACGCTGCCGACCGCGCTCGCCTTCCTGATATGGTTCGTCTTCGCGCCGCAGTGCATCAGCACGATCGCGGTGACCCGGCGCGAGACCAACGGCTGGAAATGGCCGCTGTTCATGGTTGGCTATTTGTTCGCCGCCGCCTACATCATGGCCGGACTCACATACTGGCTGGCGGTGTTCGCCGGCCTCTAGCATCTTCGTAAAGGCAAGGCATGGCGGGCAGCGTCAACAAGGTCATTCTCGTCGGCAACCTGGGGCGCGACCCCGAATCGCGGTCGTTCCAGAACGGCGGCAAGGTCGTCGAACTGCGCATCGCGACGTCGGAAAGCTGGAAGGACCGCAATTCCGGCGAGCGCAAGGAAAAGACCGAGTGGCACACGGTGAAGGTCTTCAACGAAGGCCTCGCCAACGTCGCCGAACGCTACCTGCGCAAGGGCTCCAAGGTGTATATCGAGGGCGCGCTCACCACCCGCAAATGGCAGGACCAGCAGGGGCAGGACCGCTATTCGACCGAGATCGTGCTGCAGGGCTTCAACAGCGTGCTGACCATGCTCGATGGCGCGGGCGGCGGCCAGGGTGGCGGCGGCGGCGGTAGCCGCGGCGGTGGCGACGATTGGGGCGGCGGCGGCAGCGACTTCGGTGGCGGCGGCGGCGGTTCGTCGGGTGGCGGCTATGGCGGCGGCAGCCGTGGTGGCGGTTCGTCGGGCGGCGGCGCCAGCCGTGGCGGCGGCGGTGGCTTCGGCCAGGGCGGCGGCTTTGCCGACGACCTCGACGACGACGTGCCGTTCTGAGCACGCCCCCGCCCGATGTGACGGCGCCGGAGATGACGGCACCGGGGGCGCTCTGCGCGGTGACGCCGGAGGCTGCGATCGACGAGGAGACGCGCGCCGCCGCCATCGCGGCGCACGACGTCGATACGCTGCGCGGCAGCGCGGCGCTGAAGCGCATCACGGATTTCGCCGCCGCCTTGTGCGAGGCGCCGATCGCGCTCGTCAGCCTGGTCGAGGAAACGCGGCAGAGCTTCCTCGCGCGCAGCGGGCTGGTGCTCGCCGAAACGACGCGCGACCTGTCCTTCTGCCAGCATGCGATGCGACAGAGCGGGATCATGGTCGTCCCCGATGCGACGCAGGATCCCCGCTTTGCTGACAATGCGCTGGTCACCGGCGACATGCAGGTCCGCTTCTACGCCGGCGCGCCGCTGATCGCCGACGACGGCGTGCCGCTGGGCGCCTTGTGCATCATCGACACCGTGCCGCGCGCCGCCGGGCTGACCCCGTTGCAGGCACAGGGGCTCGCGACGCTGGCGGACGCGGTGATGGCGCGGCTGCGCGGCAGTCGTGAGGCGGCGGCGCATCGCTCGGCGGAACGCGACGTGCAGCGCCAGCTGACCGACAGCGAGGATCGCTTCCGCACGCTCGCCGACACCATGCCGCAGATGGTCTGGTCGACGCTGCCCGACGGCTATCACGATTACTACAACGCGCGCTGGTACGACTTCACCGGCACCCCGCCCGGATCGACCGACGGCGAAGGGTGGAACGGCGTGTTCCATCCCGAGGACCAGGCACGGGCGTGGGAGGTGTGGCGCCATTCGCTCGCCACCGGCGATCCCTATCAGATCGAATACCGGCTGCGGCATTTCGACGGCAGCTATCGCTGGGTGCTGGGCCGTGCGCTGCCGATCCGCGACGCCGACGGGCGGATCACCCGCTGGTTCGGCACCTGCACCGACATCCACGAACAAAAGCTCGCGCTGCACGAGCGCGAGATCATCAGCCAGGAACTGTCGCACCGGATCAAGAACATCTTTGCCGTGATCTCCGGCCTCATCTCCTTTGCCGCGCGCAGCCGGCCGGAGTTCGCGTCGGCGGCGAGCGACCTGCGCCAGCGCATCACCGCGCTGGGCCGGGCGCACGATTTCGTCCGCCCGCACAGCCCGGCGTCGCGGCCATCGGCGCAGCAGAACAGCCTGCACGGCCTGCTCGGCGAATTGTTCGAACCCTATCGCCGCGCCGATCGCCATCCGATCGTGATCCGCGGCGACGAGATCGAGATCGACGATCGCTCGGCGACGCCGCTCGCCCTGCTGTTCCACGAGCTTGCCACCAACGCGACTAAATATGGCGCGCTGTCCGCCGATGCCGGAGAGGTCGAGCTGACGGTCACGCGCGCCGAGCGCGAGGCGACCTTGTGCTGGGTGGAACGGCACGGCCCGGCCGTCATCAAACCCGATCTGTCCGCCGGGTTCGGCAGCCAGCTCATCGAATTATCCGCGGTGCGCCAGCTCGGCGGCGCGGTGGATCGCGACTGGCGGCCGGATGGCCTGGTCGCGACGATCCGCGTGCCGCTCGCCGCGTTCAGCCGGACGTGATGGCATCGGCGTGACGGGGTGACACCCCGGCGGCGGGTCGATCTACCCGCCTTCGTTATGCCGCCGCGCGCCGATCAGCTGCCCGTCGAACGATACACCACGACATCGTCATTGGCGGGAGGCGCCGCCTCGGGCTCGGTCGCCATCGCGGCGGCCGCCAGGATCGCGGCTTCGCTGAACGGTTTGCGGATGTAGCCGATCGCGCAATCGCTGCTGCAATCGATCTGCGACGGGTTGGCGGTGACGAACACGACCTTCACGCCATAATCGCGCGCCATCCGCTCGGCGATGCCGGGGCCGGTCGGCCCGTCACGCAGGTTCACGTCGACGAAGGCGAAGCCGCATCCCGGCGCCGCCTCGATCGCGCTCGCGCTGTCGGCGGCGATGGCGGCAACCGCATATCCCGCGTCGAGCAGGATACGTTCAAGGTCAAGAGCGACGAAAATCTCATCCTCGACGATCAGGGCTGTTTTGGTCATCGTGCATCCTGGCTTGGCATAGCCAAACCCAGGTTAGTCGCTTTGGTTCCACGATTTTTCGCCGGTGTGTCCGAATTCGACACGCGCGTGTCAGCGCCGCAACAGGAACACCGCATGCTGCGCGAGCAGGTTGGCGGCCGCCGAACTGCGCTCGCGATCGCCCGACAGGAACCAGGCATCCTCCACCACGACCCGCCGCTCTTTCAGGAAGGCGCGGAAATCGTCGATGGTGACATGGTGGATGTTGGGCGTGTCATACCATTGCTCGGGCAGCTGCCGCGTCACCGGCATCCGCCCGCCCCACAGCAGCGACAGGCGCACGCGCCATTGCGCGAAATTGGGAAAGCTGACGAACGCCCGCCGGCCGATGCGCAGCAGATGCTCCAGTACCACGTCGGGCGCCCGCGCGGTCTGCAGCGTCTGGCTGAGGATCGCATAGTCGAAGCTTTTGTCGGGATAGGCGGCGAGATCGACGTCGGCATCGCCCTGGATCACCGACAGCCCGCGCGCCACCGCCGCCGCGACGTTGCCCGCATCGATCTCCAGCCCGCGCGCGTCGCAGCCGCGGGTGTCGCGCAGCGCCGCCATCAGCGCGCCGTCGCCGCAGCCGATATCCAGCACGCGCGCACCGGTGGCGACGTGGCTGGCGATCACCGCCAGGTCGGGCCGCAGGCTCATGGTGCCGCCCGCAGCTGCGCCGCCGCGTCCGGCGACAGCCGCTCCATATAGCGGTCCGGCCGCAGCGGGGCGTGGAACCCCAGCGCTTCGTAGACGCCGTGCGCGTCGGCGGTGACCAGGCCGATGCGGCGGATGCCGGCGAAGCGCGGATGGTCGACGAACCAGCCGACCATGCGCCGGCCCAGCCCGCGGCCGCGCGCGCCCTCGTCCACCCACACATCGGCGATCCAGGCGAAGGTGGCGTGATCGGTGATCGCCCGCGCGAAGCCGACCTGCCCGCCATCCGCATAGGCGCCGAGGCAGTGCGACCCGGCGATTGCGCGCTCCACCAGCGCACGGTCGATCCCCGGCGACCAATAGCTCGATGCCAGCCAGCCGTGGATACGCGCCACGTCGAGCCGCGCCCGGTCGTCGTCCAGTGCGATCATCGTCCCCCCTTCAGGAAGCCGTCGACCACCCGGTTCATCTCCGGCGCTTCGAGCAGGAAGGCGTCGTGGCCATAGGGGCTGGACAGCTCGACGAAGCTGACCGGCGCGCCCGCCGCGTTGAGCGCCGCCACGATGCTGCGCGATTCGATCGTCGGATACAGCCAGTCGGTATCGAAACTGACCAGGCAGAAGCGCGCGGCGCTGGCGCGGAAGGCGTTGGCGAGCAGGCCGCCATGCTCCTCGGCAAGGTCGAAATAGTCCATCGCGCGGGTGATATAGAGGTAGCTGTTGGCATCGAACCGGTCGACGAAGCTCAATCCCTGGTGGCGCAGATAGCTTTCCACCTGGAAATCCGCGTCGAAGCCGAAGCTCTTGGCCCCATCCTGCTTTCCTGGCCGCGCCTGCAACCGCCGGCCGAACTTCTCGGTCAGCCCCGCTTCGGAGAGGTAGGTGATATGCGCCGCCATCCGCGCGACGGCGAGGCCGGCGGCCGGCGGTTCGCCGCCGTAATAATCGCCGCCGGCCCAGGTCGGATCGGCCATGATCGCCTGCCGCCCGACCTCGTGGAAGGCGATGTTCTGCGCGGTGTGGCGCGCGGTCGAGGCGATCACCACCGCCGCCGCCACGCGATCCGGGAAGGTCGCGGGCCAGGAGAGCGCCTGCATGCCGCCCATCGACCCGCCGACCACCGCCTTCAATCGGCCGACGCCGAGATGGTCGAGCAGCAGCGCCTGCGCGCGCACCATGTCGCGGATGGTGATGACCGGAAACGCCATGCCCCACGGCCGCCCCGTCGCCGGGTTGATGCTCGCCGGGCCGGACGATCCCATGCAACTGCCCAGCACGTTCGAACAGATCACGAAATCGCGCGCCGGATCGATCGGCTTGCCCGGGCCGACCATGCGCGTCCACCAGCCGGGCTTGCCGGTGCGCGGATGCGCGGATGCGACATGCTGGTCGCCGGTCAGCGCATGGCAGATCAGGATCGCATTGCCGCCGTCGGCGGCCAGCGTGCCATAGGTTTCGTACGCGATCTCGACCGGCGACAGCAGCACGCCGCCGTCGAGCCGCAGCGGCCCCGGCAGCGTCACGTGGCGGCCACATCCGAAGCGCTGGTCGTCGGTCATCGTGATGCGTCCGCTACGGCCCGCGCGGCGCGGAAGCAAGTTGTCAACGTTCGGTCGCGGCCGCTATGGCCGCAGCCATGACCGCACCTGCCCCCAAGCCGTGGATTCTCGGCATCGCGCCTTATGTCCCCGGCCGCGCCACCAGCGAGGACGGCCGCAAGGTCGCCAAGCTGTCGTCGAACGAAAACCCTTTCGGCACGCCCGAGGGTGCACGCGCCGCCTATCGCGACGCCGCGACGCATCTCGAACGCTATCCGGATGCCGCCGCGGTCGACCTGCGCGCCGCATTGGCGGCGCATTACGGCGTCGAGGCGGACCGGCTGATCTACGGCACCGGATCGGACGAGGTATTGCACCTCGCCGCCGGCACCTTCGCCGGGCCGGGGGACGAGATCATCCACGTCCGCTACGGCTTCGCGGTGTACGAGATCGCGACGCGCCGCGTCGGCGCGACGCCGGTCGTGGTGCCGGACCGCGACTATGCGACCGATGTCGACGCGATCCTCGCCGCGGTGACCGAGCAGACCAAAGTCGTGTTCGTCGCCAACCCCAACAACCCGACCGGCACCTATTCGACCCGCGAAGAGATCGCGCGCCTCCACGCCGGCCTGCCCAAATCGGTGTTGCTCGTCCTCGACCAGGCGTACACCGAATATCTCGATCCCGAGGATGACGACGGCGGGCTGGAACTCGCCCGCAGCCAGCCCAACGTGCTGGTGACGCGCACGTTCTCGAAGATCTTCGGCCTCGCCTCCGAACGCGTCGGCTGGGGCTATGCCGGCGCTGAGATCATCGCCGCGATGCACCGCATCCGCGCGCCCTTCGCGTTCAGCATCGGCGCGCAGGCCGCCGCGATCGCCGCGCTCGGCGACGCCGGGTTCGTCGCGCACAGCCGCGAACACAACCGGCAATGGCGCGCGTGGTTCAGCGAACAGGTCGACGCGCTACCCGGCCTGCGCGCGGTGCCGAGCAAGGCCAATTTCGTGCTCGTCCTGTTCGAAGGGCGGCTGACCGCGGAAGACGCCTACAAGGCGCTGATGGCGGCGGGCTATGCGACGCGCTGGCTGCCCGGGCAGGGCCTGCCCCACGGCCTGCGCATCACCATCGGCACCGAAGCCGAGATGCGCGACGTCGTCGCCGTATTGCGCGCCGAGACCGACCGGGCCGGCTGATGCTCCCCTTCGCACGCGTCACGATCATCGGCCTCGGCCTCATCGGCTCGTCGGTCGCGCGCGCGGTGCGGCAGGCGATGCCGACGGTGCGGATCACCGGCTATGACTTCTCGCCGGAGGTACGCGCCATCGCGACCCGCATCGACCTTGCCGACGATATCGCCGACAGCGCCGGCGCGGCGGTGATCGACGCCGATCTCGTCATGCTCTGCGTCCCCGTCGGTGCGATGGGCGCGGTCGCCGCCGAATTCGCCGACGATCTGCCTGCGGACGCGATCGTCAGCGACGTCGGCGGCTCCAAGGAGAGCGTGCTCGCCGCGTTGCGCGCCGTGCTGCCGCACGCGACGATCGTCCCCGGCCACCCCGTCGCCGGCACCGAGCACAGCGGGCCGGAGGCGGGCTTCGCGACGCTGTTCCGCGGCCGCTGGTGCATCCTGACGCCCGAGGAGGGGACGCCCGAAGCCCCCGTCGCCCGCCTGCGCGCCTTCTGGGAAGCGCTGGGCGCCGCGGTCGAGGTGATGACGCCCCGGCACCACGATCTCGTCCTCGCGGTCACCAGCCACGTGCCGCACCTGATCGCCTATTCGATCGTCGGCACCGCCAGCGACCTCGAGGAGGTGACCCAGAGCGAGGTCATCAAATTCTCTGCCGGCGGTTTCCGCGACTTCACCCGCATCGCCGCCTCCGACCCGACGATGTGGCGCGACGTGTTCCTCAACAATCGCGAGGCGGTGCTGGAGATCCTGCAGCGCCTGACCGAGGACGTCACCATGCTGCAGCGCGCGATCCGCTGGGGCGACGGCGACCAATTATTCGACCTCTTCACCCGCACCCGCGCGATCCGCCGCTCGATCATCGAACAGGGCCAGGACGACGCCAAGCCCGACTTCGGCCGGAGTCATTGAGGGGAGGGGACACCCTCACCCTTCCGCGGCTACGCCGCTCCCTCCCGCGGCGGGTCGGCCATGCCCCCGGCATGGCCTAAACAGCGCGGAGCGCTGTTTACCCGACGCGCCCGTTGGGAGAGGGAAGAGGCCGCGAAGCGGCCGAAGGGTGAGGGCGATTCGCTAACGAGGGCGCGTCCACAACCCCGCATCCCGCGCCACGAACGGCAACGCCCCCCGCCCCCGCGCTTCCACCGCCGCCCGCGCGATGAAGCGCAGCTTGTCCGCCTTCGACGTCGTCACCCGCGCATCCCACGCCCGCGGGCCCAGGCGTGCGACCTTGCGCCCGATCGCGCCATAGATCGCCGCCGCCGCCAGCACCGCCCAGGCCGAGCGGAACGACAGCGCCCGCGTCCCCTGCCGCGCGCTCGCCTCGAACGCCGCGGCGCGATCCGTCAGCCGCCGGGCGAGGTCGGCGATCGCCTCGCGATGCTCCGGCGCCGCGACCGCATCCGCAGGGATGCCCTTTTCCGCCAGCCACGCGCCGGGCAGGTAGCAGCGCCCGCCGCGCGCATCCTCGTCCACGTCGCGCGCGATATTGGCGAGCTGGAACGCCATGCCGAGGTCGCAGGCGCGGTCGAGCACCGCCTCGTCGTCCGGCGCCACGCCCATGATGACCGCCATCATGCAGCCGACGACGCCGGCGACATGGTAGCAATAACGGTACAGGTCGTCCTCCGACCACGGCCGCCAGCCCTCGCCGTCCAACCGGAAGCCCTGGATCAGGTCGCGCGCGAACCGCGCCGGCAGCCCGGTCTCGCCCGCGACGATGCGCAGCGCGTCGAACGCCGGAACGCCGATCGTCTCTCCCGCCAGCGCGCCTTCGGTCAGCGTCGCCATCGCCGCGATCCGCCGCGGCGCATCGTCCACCGCGCGCAGGTCGTGGCCATGATCCTGCCCGTCGGCGATATCGTCGCAGGCGCGGCACCAGGCATAGAGCAGCCACGCCCGTTCGCGGGTGCGCGGATCGAACAACAGGCTCGCCGCCGCAAAGCTCTTCGATCCGCGCGCGATCGATTCATGTGCGGTGGCGACGATCGCGTCGCGGCTGGGCGAGGGGGCGCTAGAGGTCAGACGTCTTCATCCGCACGATCGGCTGCGTCGGCACGTGGGCGTCCATCTTGGCGAGCAGCCCGTCCAGCGTATCGTCGACGATCAGCAGGTCGCGATGCTGCGGCCGCAGGAAGCCGACCTCCGCCGACTTCTCCCAAAAGGCGATCAGGTGATCGTAATAGCCCGCGACGTTGAGCAGCCCGACCGGATCGGCATGATAGCCAAGCTGCGCCCAGGACAAGGCTTCCCACAATTCGTCCATCGTGCCGGTGCCGCCGGGGATGGTGACGAAGCCGTCGGCGAGATCGGTGAACGCCGCCTTGCGCGCGTGCATGCCGGCGACGACGTGCAGTTCGGTGAGGCCGCGGTGCGCCACCTCCGCATCGACCAGCGCCTGCGGGATCACGCCGATCACCTCGCCGCCCGCCTCCAGCGCGCTGTCGGCGATCGCCCCCATCAGCCCCAGCCGGCCGCCGCCATAGACGACGCCGATGCCGCGTGTGGCAAGGGTGCGCCCGATCGCGCGGGCGGATTCGATGTAGACGGGGTCGGCCGGCGTCGCGGAGCCGCAATAGATGGCGAGGCGTTTCATGGCGCCGGCGCTACGCCAGCATCTGGAGAGGGACAAGCCTTCCCCTCGTCATACCGGCGAATGCCGGGATCCATGGACCCGGCCGGCGAGCGTCGGCGCGCACCACCAGCCGCACGCAACCATGGGTCCCGACGTTCGTCGGGATGACGGCAGGACAGCCTACCGCCCGCCCAGCATCAACGCCGCGGTCGCCTTCGCACTGCCGACCACGCCCGGAATCCCCGCGCCCGGATGCGTGCCGGCCCCCACGAAATACAGGTTGGGGATATGGTCGTCGCGGTTGTGGACGCGGAAATAGGCGCTCTGCGTCAGGATCGGCTCCAGGCTGAACGCCGATCCCATGTGCGCGTTGAGGTCGGTGGCGAAATCGCTCGGCGCATAGCTGAACTTGGTGACGATCCGCTCGTGGATGTCGGGGATCAGCCGCCGCCCGACCTCGTCGAGGATGCGCTTTTCCAGGATCGGGCCGACCTCGTCCCAGTCGACCGGGAACTTGCCCATGTGCGGTACCGGCGCCAGCGCGTAGAAGGTCGAATGCCCCTCGGGCGCCAGGCTTGGGTCGGTCACCGTCGGATGGTGCAGGTACAGCGAGAAATCCTGCGCCAGCACGCCATGGTCGTAGATATCCTCCAGCAGCCCTTTGTAGCGCGGGCCGAACAGGATCATGTGGTGCGGAATGCCGGGCCACGCGCCCTTGATGCCGAAATGCACCACGAACAGCGACGGCGAATAGCGCTTCTTTTCGAGGCTGCCGCGCGTCCGCTGCGCACTGCGCGACGTCGACAGCAGGTCGCGATAGGTGTGCATGATGTCGCTGTTCGCCGCCACCGCGTCGGCGGTCTGCGACCAGCCGCTTTGCGTCGTGATGCCGGTGACGCGGTCGCCCAGCGTCTCGATCGCGGTCACCGGATCGCCGAGCCGCAGCGTGCCGCCGATCCGCTGGAACTGCGCCACCATGCCCGCCACCAGCCGGTTGGTGCCGCCGCGCGCGAACCAGACGCCGCCGTCGCGCTCCAGCTTGTGGATCAGCGCATAGATCGCGCTGGTCGTCATCGGATTGCCGCCGACCAGCAGGGTGTGGAAACTCAGCGCCTCGCGCAATTTCTCGTTGGCGACATATTTGGACACGATCGAATAGACCGATCGCCACGCCTGGTATTTGGCCAGTGCCGGCGCCGCCTTCACCATCGAGGCGAAGTCGAGGAAGGCGACGTGCCCCAGCTTCTCGTAGCCCTCGCGATACACCCCTTCCGCATATTCCAGGAAGCGGTGGTAGCCGGCGACGTCGGCGGGGTTGAGCTTGCCGATCTCGCGCTGCAACGCAGGCTCGTCGTTCGAATAGTCGAAGTTGGTGCCGTCCGCCCAGTTGAGCCGGTAGAAGGGGGACACCGGCTCCAGCGTCACGTCCTCCGCCATGTCGCGCCCGGTCAGCGCCCACAATTCCTTCAGGCAGGCGGGATCGGTGATGACGGTCGGCCCGGCATCGAAGGTGAAGCCGTCACGCTCCCAATAATAGGCGCGGCCGCCCGGCTTGTCGCGCGCCTCGACGATCGTCGTCTGCACGCCTGCCGATTGCAGCCGGATCGCCAGCGCCAAACCGCCGAAGCCCGAACCGATGACGATTGCCGATTGCATGCTGTCCATTCCCTGTTTCGTCATCGCCACACCGTCCCCGGCCACACCGTCACCGCCATTGCGTCGTCCGCAATACCCTGATCGCGGCACCGACCGGCACCGGCGGCTTGCCGGTCAGGATCCGCGCCTTGTCCCTCAGGCTCGATCGCCCGGCATAGAAACGGGTGATGAGCGTCGGGTCCAGCCGGTAGAAGCGCTCGATGATGCGCCAGCGTTCCGCCGGATCGCCGGCGCGGAACATCATCGCGTTCAGCATCCGGTAGAAGGCGCCGCGCTTCCACGCCGCCGCCGCATGATCGTGGGTGAAGCGGGCGAGCGCCCCGCCCGACAGGTCGGTCAGGCCGGCGATCCGTACCGCCAGCCGCACCGCATCGGGCAGCGAATAGCCCGTCGCCGGCTGGAACAGCCCGGCGCGCATCCCCGCCTTGGCGATGTTGCCGCCGGTCGAGCGCCAATAGGCGTCGAAATCGCCGCCCAGCGTGATCGGCAGCACCCCCGCCTCGCCGCGGACGATGGCCTCCACCTGCCAGCCCCGCTGCGCGGCATAATCGGCGATGCGCGCGCCGATCGCGGCGCCGTCCAGGTCGGGCGTGTCGCTGTAATAGGTATCCTCGACGAACATCGTCCGCTCGGCGAAGGGCAGGCAGTAGACGAAGCGATAGCCGTCGATCTGCGCGACCGTCGCGTCCATCACCGTCGGCCCGCCGGCCCCGTGCGGCTCGCGCAGCGCCAGCTCCTGCCCGACGAATTTCTGCCAGCCGAGGTCCAGCGTGGCGAGGTCGCCCGGCCCGCGGCAATCGATCACGCCGCCCGCCTCCACCCGGTCGCCGTCGGCGAGCACCACCGCGGTGGCGGAGGCGGCGAGCACCTTGCGCCCCGTCATCACCGCCTGCGCCGGCAGCCGTTCGCGCAGCACCGCGTCCAGCCGTTCGCTGGTCAGCGAATAATAGGTCGCGTCGACCTGCCGCTTCAGCCGGGGAAAGGCGACGTCATAGCCGCGCCAGCCATGCACCACCAGCGGCGCGACCAGCCAGCGGTCCGCGCTCTCCACGTCGCTGCCGAAGAACGACCAGACATGATCGCCGCCGAACGCCGCCCCCGATTCGATGACGCGCACGTCGCAATCGGGCCGCTTCGCCTTGAGCGCCAGCGCGATCAGCCCACCGGCCAGCCCGCCGCCGACGATCGCCACGTCGCAAGGGATCGTCCTACCCATCGTTGAAGCGCCTAGCCGAAAGCGGAGCGGGCGAGAACCGGGATTTCTGGGCCGGGTAGGCGGGTGGATCGATCACGTTTGTCGATGACGTTCGGTCCGCTGTCATACCTGGCGGCCGTTCCGCTGCCGCCCAATAGCGGACGTTTCAGAGCAAACCTCACAGCCCCGCAGGATGATCGGAAAGCCACTCGGGCCATGCTGCCTTCAACTGGTGAACGGCTTCCCACGAGGCCGGAAACAGGTCGAAGCCGCCGTCATAAGGGGCGAACACCGCACCGTTGTCGCACCTCATCCAAACCGCACGCCGAGGCTCATCGTCGGCAATCGACAGCAGCTTTGCGTTGCTCGCTCCCGCCCGCCAACGTTCGTGGCGGACGTAAAATCTCCAGACGGGATCGTCGGGATCATCGGTTTCTCGGCCCGAGAGCGCCACCTCGCCTCCCGCCATCAGATCATCAGGGTCGCCCTCGATGACCCAACACCACTCGTCCTCGCCGAGCAACCAGTCGGCCAAAGCATTTGCTCGCGAAAGGATGATGCTTCGCTCGACTTGATCGTCTGCGTATCTCTTCGAATTGGGGAGAGCGTGAAACCGGACCCACGGCGCTCTCGCGCAGCTACGGAGCATCCATCCGAGTGGCAGGCACGTCGGATGACACCGCGCCCAATCGCGTCGAAACTGTTCGGCAGGGGCGCGGTCTCTGGTCATCGCTGCTACTTACAATGAACGTCCGCTAACCCCCAAAACCGGTCATTGCTCTTCATGATTCCAATTGGGATTGTGTAGCGCCATACACGCTTCACTCACCCGAAAGCCGCTTTGCCAGGCCACCCCGCGACCGTGCACCGTTCCAATCCCTTCCTGCCGCTCCTAGCCTGCTCGCCATGACCGCGCCCACCCTCACCACCGATCGCCTCTCGCTCGTCGCGCACCACCCCGAGCATCTCGACGCGCTGGCGGCGATGTGGGCCGAACCCGCGGTCTACACGATGATCGGCGGCGTGGCGCGGAGCCGTGAAGAGGTGTGGCTGCGGCTGCTGCGTTCGATCGGGCAATGGCAGGCGTTCGGTTATGGCAGCTGGGTGTGGCGCGATGCCGCCGGCACAATCGTGGGCGAGGGCGGGCTGATGGAGGCACGGCGCGCGATCGATCCGCCGCTGATGCTGCCCGAAGCGAACTGGGTGCTCGCCCCCGCCGCGCACGGCCGGGGCTATGCCGGGGAGGCGCTGACCGCGATCCTCGCCTGGGCGGCGGCGCAGGGCATCGCGCGCACCACCTGCATCATCGATCCCGCCAACGCAGCCTCGCTGCGGCTCGCGGCGAAGCTCGGCTACCGGCCGGTGCGCGATGCGGCGTACAATGGCCGGACGGTCGTGGTGCTGGAGCGGTGAACGGCGCCGATGTGTAACGATCCAGATGTTGGTCGCTTACCTCCCCCTCCGTCACCGCTTCGCGGCGCCACCTCCCCCTGGCGGGGGAGGAATATCGAAGCTCCTGTCCGTGCAAAGGCCGCGGAGCCTTTTGGCCTCGCCCAATAAACACCTGCCCCCGCCGGCCCGTTTCCTTTATACCGCACCCATGCTGCTCGCCATCACCTTGTCCGCCCTGGCGATGACGCTGATCGTCGGGGTCCGCTACCTCATCGTCTCGGGCGCGTTCGCGGCGGCGACGCGGGTGCGGCATCCCGGCCTCTACCGTGGCCTCGATGCGCAGATGCGGCGCGAGATCGCCTGGAGCCTCGCCTCCGCCGCGATCTACGGCATTCCCGCCGGCGTCCTCGCCTGGGGGTGGAAGGCGCATGGCTGGACGCGCATCTACGAGAACGTGCACGCCCGGCCGCTATGGTACCTGCCGGTGTCGGTGCTCGCCTATCTGGTCCTCCACGACACCTGGTTCTACTGGACGCATCGCTGGATGCACCGGCCCGCGGTGTTCAAGGCGGCGCATGCGGTGCATCACGCCAGCCGCCCGCCGACCGCCTGGGCGGCGATGGCGTTCCACCCGATCGAGGCGGTGACCGGGGCTGTGGCAATTCCGCTACTGGTGCTGCTGATTCCGATCCACGTCGGCGCTCTGGGCTTCGTGCTGGCGGTGATGACCGTTATGGGTGTGACCAATCATATGGGGTGGGAGGTTTTCCCGCGGTTCATGTGGCGGGGGCCATTGGGGGCATGGCTGATTACCGCAAGCCATCATCAACGCCACCATGAGCAATACGGGTGTAACTATGGGCTCTATTTCCGCTTCTGGGATCGCCTGTGCGGCACCGACCGGGGGGTCGGTGATTTCGCGCGCTCGCATGCCCGGGCGGCGGCGCGTGGCCCGGCTGGCGGCGCTGCTGCCGGCGGCGGCGCTGGTGCTCGGCGCGGCGCCGATCGCGCGGCTTGACGTCGGCGTCGACCATATGCGCTCGGCCAAGGGGCTGCTGCGCGTCTGCCTGACCGCCGATCCGGATAATTTCCCCGCCTGCGTCGACGATGCCGATGCCATCACCCGTTCGGTGCCCGCCGGCGCGCACGCCATGCATTTCGACGGCCTGCCGCTGGGCAATTACGCGGTGGCGGTGATCCATGACGAGAACGGCAATGCCAAGCTCGATACCTTCGCCGGCATCCCGCGCGAAGGCTTCGGCTTTTCGCGCAATCCCGCGATCCGCTTCGGCCCGCCGCGCTTCGCCGCCGCCCGGTTCGCGGTGACGGGTGATGCAAACCGGCAACAGATCACGATGCGTTACATCCTCTAGTCCGAACGGTGGAGCCATAAGGGATCGCGCCGCGTTACGGCGACGTAACAGGTTCGGAGCCAACCCTTTGTCGTCCAAGTTTTTCCTGCCGCTGGCCGTTGCGGCTGCCACTGTCGCTGCACCCGCCTTCGCCCAGGATGCGCAGGGGCTGCCGCCCGACACCGGTTCGGCCGCCACCGCAGCGCAGCTCGACGTCGACCGCGATACGATCACCGCGGGTGTCGCCGGCGTCTACCTGACCGATTACGAAGGCTCGAACGATTATCGCTTCGTGCCCGCGCCTGCGGCGATCGGCTCGGTCAAGGGCTATGCCTTCACCCTCGCCGGCAACCGGCTCAGCGTCGATCTCATCCGCAACCAGCCGGGGCCGGTGTGGGACCTGCAGGCCGGGCCGATCGGCGTCGTCAACTTCAACCGCAACAGCGTCAAGAGCATCGACGATCGCCGCGTCCGCGCGCTGGGCGAGGTGGATACCGCGATCGAGCTCGGCGGCTATGTCGGCATCGGCAAGACCGGCGTCATCACCAGCCCCTATGACAAACTGTCGGTGACCGTCAGCTACCGCCACGACGTGGCGGGCGCGCACGACAGCGGCATCTGGCAGCCGAGCGTCAACTATCTGACGCCGCTCAGCACCAAGGCGGCGGTCGGCCTGTTCGCCTCCGCGGAGCGCGCCGGCCGCGGCTATGCCACCACCTACTTCTCGGTATCGCCGCAGCAGACGGTCGCGAGCGGCCTGCCGACCTATTACGCGCGCGGCGGGTGGAAGAACTATACGCTGGGCGGCCTCGCCACCTATTCGCTGACCGGCAACCTGCTGCAGGGGTGGAAGGTCGTCGCCGGCGCCACCTACCGCCGCATGCTCAACGACTTCGCCGACAGCCCGCTGGTCAGCATCGCCGGTTCGAAGAACCAGTGGCTCGGCGCGGTCGGGATCGCCTACACCTTCTGACGCCGGGCGTCCCCTCCTGCGTGGGGAGGGGGGCCTAACCGCTCAGCTTGCCCGTCGCCACCACCGGTCCGGTCGGCAGGCCGGTCGGCGATCCGCCGGCCGGTTCGATCGAGACGGCGAGCACCGTGTCCGCCGCCAGCACCGGGCGCAGCGCCGGCGAGACGGCGATACGCGCCGCGCCCGCTGTCGGCAGCAGCCCGAGCGAGCGCGGCGGCTCGGCACCCCGGATCGCCCACAGCTCCGCCACCCGCCCGGCCGGCGCGGCCACCGCGCCCGCGATCCGCACCGTGCCGGCGGTGCGATCGTAGGCGGCCGCGATCGGCGCACCGCCGCCGCTCGGCACGATCGCGGCGAGCAGCGGCGGCGGCGCTGCGACCGGCACCGGCACCGGCACGCGCACCGGAGCGGGCGGGGGGCGCAGCAGCAGCGTCGCGGTCACCGCCAGCAACAGGCAGGCGGCCATGGCGGCACCGATCGCCACGCCCCGCCAGCGTGCCGCCCGCTGCGCAGCCACCGGCGCGGCATCGTCGTTCGCCGCGCGGCCGCGCGCATCCAGCGTCGCCTCGATCCGCCGCGCCACCGCGGCCGGCGCCTCCACCCCGGGCCAGGCCGCGAACAGCGCCGCCAGCCGCGCCTGCCACCATTCCACCGCGATGGCGAAGCCGGGCTCGCGCGCCAGCCGCCGCAACGCCGCCTCGCGCTCGGCGCCGTCGAGCAGCCCCAGCGCCAGCTCCGCGGCGGCGAGGTCGGGATCGGTCCCCGCTGGATCGGGCAGGGCGGGATCAGGCGGCATCCAGGCACCTCCGCAGCGCCAGCAACCCGCGCCGCACCCAGCTCTTCATCGTCCCCAGCGGCACCGCCTGCCGTTCGGCGAGTTCGGCATAGGTCAGCCCGCCGAAGAACGCGCTGCGGATCGCCGCGCGTTGCCGCCCCTCGATCGCATCCAGGCACAGGTGCAGCCGGGCGCGCGCCTCCTCCGCCAGCAGCACGTCGTCCTGCACCGGCGCAGCATCGGGCAGCGCGTCGGCCGCCTCGACCGGCGCGGCCTGGCTGCGCCCCTGCCGCCGGCGCCAGTCGATCGCCCGGTTGCGCGCGATCGTCGCCAGCCAGGAAATCGGGCTCGCCCGCCCCGGTCGATAGGCGCCCGCGCGGTTCCAGATGGTGAGATATACGTCGTGCAGCACGTCCTCGGCACCCTGCCTGTCGTCGCAGATACGCAGGCAGATCCCGAAAAGCTTCGCCGATGTCGATTGGTACACCGCACGAAATGCGTCGCGATCCTCTTCGCCGGTGCGGATCAGGGCGTCCACCAGGGCGGCGCGGGCAGCATCGGCCGGGTTGGGGTCGGTCGCGGACACGGCGTCCATGGCTAACGTCACTTGCACCATCGGGCAACAACCGGTTGCGATCTTGCCGGTTTGATCCAGGTTCGATCGGATGTTCGGCGCTTTTCTTTTTCATCCTCCGCATCCTTTGCCGGGTCTGCGCGTACCTGATCGAAGTTAACCGGGTCGGTCTGTGCAGTGGCACGGCGGCGGCGTTTGACGGAATTAGGTTGTGGGAGGTTGCTGACGATGACGCAGGCGGACCAGATCATCGAGGCGTTCGACGCGCGCGCCAGGCGGCGCGACGATCGTCGCGCATTCTTCAAGAACGCCATGGGTGTCGCGGCAGTGACCGCGGCCGGCGCGGCGGCGATGTCGATGGCGAGCGAGGCGGAGGCGCAGTCCACCGGCCCCTCCGAGATCGACGTGCTCAACTTCGCGCTCAACCTCGAATATCTCGAGGCGCAATTCTACAGCTATGCCGCCACCGGCCAGGGCCTGCCCAACAACCTGCTGACCGGCGGCGTCGGCACGCAGGGCGCGGTGGTCACCGGCACCGGCGCCGGCTCGGCCCGCCAGGTGCAGTTCAGCGATCCGGCGATCGCCGCCTATGCGCGCGAGATCGCGGCCGACGAGGTCGCGCACGTGACCTTCCTGCGCACCGCGATCGGCAGCGCCGCCTCGACCGCCGCGATGCCGCAGATCAACATCTCGGGGTCGGCCGGCGGTGCCTTCGCCGCCGCGGCAGCCGCCGCCAGCCCGGCCATCACCGGCTTCGATCCCTATGCGGACGACAACAGCTTCCTGCTCGCCGCCTTCGTCTTCGAAGACGTCGGCGTCACCGCCTACAAGGGCGCAGCCGGCGCGCTGTTCAACAACAAGCTGTATCTGGAGGCGGCCGCCGGCATCCTGGCGGTAGAGGCGTATCACGCCGCGCTCGTCCGCACCGCGCTCTATGCGCGCGGGCTCAACACCCCGTCGCTGCGCACCACCGCCGACACCATCTCCAACCTGCGCGATTCGGTGGACGGCTCCTCCGATCTCGACCAGGGCATCTCGCCGACGACCAACGCGACCGGCATCGTCGCCAACATCGCGCCGCTCGATCCCAGCGGCCTCGCCTTCAGCCGCACGCCGGCGCAGGTGCTCAACGTCGTCTACCTCAATCCGAAGTCGGTCACCGCGGGTGGATTCTTCCCCAACGGCATCAACAACGGCAACACCGCGCTCCGCGCGAGCGCAGCGAACTGATCGGAAGAGGACGCACCATGACCCAGGACAGCTCGGTCCTCGACATCGTCGACGCGACCATCGCCCGCCGCAATGCGCGCCGGGCCTTCATCAAGGCCGCAGCCGGCGGCGCCGCCGCCGTCGGCGGGCTCTCGCTGCTCGCCGCCTGCGGTGACGACGACGGCGCCATGTCGACGCCGTTTCCGACCCCGACGCCCACGCCGACCACGGCCAGCACCGACGTCGCCATCCTCAACTTCGCGCTCAACCTCGAATATCTCGAGGCGCAATTCTACAGCTACGCCGCCTTTGGCGCCGGCCTGTCACCGGCCGTCCTCACCGGCACCGGCACGCAAGGCGCGGTCGTCACGGGCTCCGGCGCCGGCTTCCCGCGCGCGGTCGATTTCTCGGGCGATCCGCTGATCGGCCAGTACGCGCGCGAGATCGCGGGCGACGAGAATGCGCACGTCATCTACCTGCGCAATGCGCTGGGCTTGTCCGCGGTGGCACAGCCGGCGATCGACATTTCCGGCACCGCGACGGGCGCCTTCACCGCCGCCGCCCGCGCCGCCGGGGTGGTCGGGGCGAGCGACACGTTCGATCCTTATGCCAGCCCGACCAACTTCCTGCTCGCCGCCTATATCTTCGAGGATATCGGCGTCACCGCCTACAAGGGCGCCTCGCCGTCGATCTCGGCGATGTATCTCGACGCGGCGGCCGGAATCCTGGCGGCGGAGGCCTATCACGCGGGGCTGGTGCGCACCGCGCTCTACACCCGCGGCGTCAGCAATCGGGACCTCATCACCGCCACCACCAAGATCTCCGACGCGCGCGACCTGCTCGACGGATCGGGTGACGACGACCAGGGCATCGCCGGCACCAACATCGGCGTCCTCGCCACCGCGGTGTCGAACATCGTGCCCGCTGACACCAATGCGATCGCCTACAGCCGCACCTCGCAACAGGTGCACAACATTGCCTATCTGAACGTCAGCGGCGCCAACCGCACCAAGGGCGGGTTCTTCCCGAACGGCACCAACAATCCCAATCCGGCGTTCACCGTCGGCCTGGGCTAACCACACCTTCACGGCTGGAGGGGCATAGTCCCTCCAGCCTTCGGCGTCTCAGCCGGCCCGATAGCGGCCATCGCGAGCCGAGCACCAGCGCCTCGATCTCCTCCTCGGAGAACATGAGCGGCGGCAGCAGGAAGCCCGGCCTCAGCACATAGCCCAGGCCCGCCTCGCCCTCGATATCGGCGCCCTGCGCCTTCAGCGTCTCGATGTCGCGATACACCGTGCGCAGCGACACGCCGAGATCGGCGGCCAGCACCGCGCCCGCCACCGGGCGGCGATGCCGGCGCAGCGCCTGGATCAGATCGAGCAGTCGCTGCGCGCGAGACATCGGCCATCGTCCTCCCGTCCGGCATCCTGCCATGCCATGGCAGCAGCGTGTCAAGGCGCCGGCGTGCCTGCGAAACGGGCGGCAGACGCGTCCATCGTGCCGCTCATCGCCTCCGACCGGCCGATTCGCACGCGTCCGGGCTTGACGCACCGGGCCGGATGCGGAACGGCTGCGGGCATCCTGGGCGGCTCGTTTCCGCCCGCGTCATGGGGAGAACCCGAGTAATGACCGCCCGAACCGATATCGACAGCGCCGTGATGACCGCGGCGCTTGACGCTCGCGTCGCCCGTCGCGAGGAACGCCGCGACTTCTTCCGCAACGCTTTCGGCGCGATGGCCGTCACCGCCGCCGGCACCGCCGCGCTGACGCTGGCGCAGCGGGCCGAGGCGCAGACCACGACCTATACGGATCAGGATATCCTCAATTTCGCGTTGAACCTCGAATATCTCGAGGCGCAATTCTATGCCTATGCCACCACCGGTGCCGGCCTGCCCGCCAGCCTGCTCGGCGGCACCGGCACCGCAGGCACGGTGCGCGGCGGCCAGCAGGTGCAGTTCAGCGATCCCGTCATCGCCCGCTACGCGCGCGAGATCGCGGCGGACGAACTCGCCCACGTCACCTATCTGCGCAACACGTTGGGGGCGAGCGTCGCGGTGGCGCAGCCGGTGATCGACATCTCGGTCGGGCCAGGCACCGCCTTTTCGCTCGCCGCGACCGCCGCCGGGCTGATCGCCGCCGGCGGCACCTTCAATCCCTATGCCAGCGACGAGAATTTCCTGCTCGGCGCCTTCCTGTTCGAGGACGTCGGCGTCACCGCCTACAAGGGCGCGGCCCCGCTGCTCACCAAGACCTATGTCGAGGCGGCCGCCGGCATCCTCGCCGTCGAGGCCTATCATGCCGCGACGATCCGCAGCGAACTCTACCGCAAGGGGCTCGCCACCGGTTCGACGCTGATCGACCAAGCCGGCAAGATCTCCGACGCGCGCGACAGCCTGGATGGCGGCACCGATATCGACCAGGGCATCGCCGCCCAGACGCGCACCGTCTCGGTCGCGCCGACCCCGACGCCTTCGTCCACCGCAACGCCGACTCCGACGCCGACGCCCACGCCGACCTCCACGGCTACCCCGTCGCCGACGCCGACGCCGTCGGTGTCCTACACGGTGTCCAACATCGCGCCGGTCGATGCCAACGGCATCACCTACACCCGCACCCCCAACCAGGTGCTCAACATCGTCTACCTCAACGCCGCAGCGGCGAGCGCGGGCGGGTTCTTCCCCTCCGGCCTCAACGGCACGATCAAGGCGGCGGTCGCCTCCTGATCCGTCCGCTCGTCCCTCACCCTCGCGTATCCAGGGGATCTGACCCGATGACCGACCATTCGACCGACATCGCGCGCAACGCCGCCATCTTCGACAAGATCGCCGAACGCCGCGCCGAACGCCGCAACTTCCTGCGCTATGCCGGCGGCGCCGCCGCGTCGGCCGGCGCGCTGTCGCTGCTCAACGCCTGCGGCGGCGACACCGGCAGTTCGTCGCCGACGCCGACGCCCAGTGCGACCGTGCCCACCGTCGGCGCCGATGCCGACGTGCTCAATTTCGCGCTGAACCTCGAATATCTCGAGGCGCAATTCTACAGCTGGGCGGCGTTCGGCCAGCCGCTGTCCGCCGGCCTCACCACCGGCATCGGCACGCTGGGCGCGGTGACCGGCGGCGCCGCCGTCAGCTTCTCCGATCCCATCGTCGCGCAATATGCGCGCGAGATCGCCTTCGACGAGATCCAGCACGTCGTCTTCCTCCGCTCCGTGCTCGGCAGTTCGGCGGTGGCGATGCCGGCGATCAACATCGCCGGCGATGCGACCGGCGCCTTCACCGCCGCCGCGCGCGCGGCGGGCGTCGTCGGTGCGACAGGGGTGTTCAACCCCTATGCCGACGACATCAGCTTCCTGCTCGGCGCCTATCTGTTCGAGGATGTCGGCGTGTCCGCGTACAAGGGCGCCTCGCCGCTCATCAACAATGCGGTGTTCCTGGAGGCGGCGGCCGGCATCCTCGCCACCGAAAGCTACCACGCCGGCCTGATCCGCTCGACGCTCTACCGCAAGGGCGTCGATGCGACCCAGGCGCTCTACAACCCCACCATCCTCAACAACGCCCGCCTCATCTCCGATGCGCGCGACAGCCTGGATGGCAGCGGCGATATCGACCAGGGCATCGGCGACGCGACCACGGCCAACATCGTGCCGACCGACCCCAACGGCCTCGCCTACAGCCGGTCGACCGGCCAGGTGCTCAACATCGTCTACCTCAACAAGGCAGCGGTCGGATCGGGCGGGTTCTTCCCCTCGGGCGTCAACGGCAACATCCGCACCAGCGCCGCCAGCGGCTGATCTCGCACGCTCCTCCCCTGGGCAGCAGGGGAGGAGCGCGCAGTTAAGGGCTCGCCACAGGCACGACGTTTCGATTGGCCAATGTGCCAAAAAGCGCGTACACCCTCCCCATCCCCGGGGGAGCGCGATAACCGGCGCTTGAGAGGAGGGCCGCAGCCCTCGACCCGCTGAACCTGATCCGGTTGACACCGGCGGAGGGAGGGAGCGGTTTCACACCCATGAACCGCTTGTCTCTCCGTTCTTGGAGAGACGACACATGGCCGACGTTCCCGCCCGCACCGAAATCGGCGTCACCACCGGGCCGATCCGCGGATCGCACAAGGTCCATGTCGGCCCGCTGGGCGTCGCCATGCGCGAAATCCACCTCGACCCCGCCTCGGGCGAGCCGCCCCTGCGCGTCTACGACACGTCGGGCCCCTATACCGATCCCAACGCCCGCATCGACATCATGGCCGGCCTGCCGCAGCTGCGCCGCGACTGGATCATGGCCCGCGGCGACGTCGAGGCCTATGACGGCCGCGAGATCCGGCCGGAGGACAACGGTCAGCTCGGTCCCGACCGTTCGGGCGGCGTGCCGCAATTCCCCAACACCGTCCGTCGCCCCCTGCGGGCGAAAGCCGGCGCCAACGTCAGCCAGATGCACTACGCCCGCCGCGGCATCATCACGCCCGAGATGGAATATGTCGCGACCCGCGAAAACCTCGGCCGCGAGCGGCTGCGCGAATATGCCCGCGACGGCGAATCATTCGGCGCCGCCATCCCCGATTTCGTGACGCCCGAATTCGTCCGCGACGAGGTCGCGCGCGGCCGCGCGATCATCCCCAACAACGTCAACCACCCCGAATCCGAACCGATGGCGATCGGCCGCAACTTCCTCGTGAAGATCAACGCCAACATCGGCAACAGCGCCGTCGCCAGCAACGTCGCCAGCGAAGTCGACAAGCTCGTCTGGTCGATCCGCTGGGGCGCCGACACGGTGATGGACCTGTCGACGGGCCGCAACATCCACGACACGCGCGAATGGATCATCCGCAACTCGCCCGTGCCGATCGGCACCGTCCCCATCTACCAGGCGCTCGAAAAGGTCGGCGGCATCGCCGAGGAGCTGACGTGGGAGATCTTCCGCGACACGCTGATCGAGCAGGCCGAGCAGGGCGTCGACTATTTCACCATCCACGCCGGCGTCCGCCTGCCCTACATCCCGATGACCGCCAAGCGCGTCACCGGCATCGTCAGCCGCGGCGGCAGCATCATGGCGAAATGGTGCCTCGCGCACCACAAGGAATCGTTTCTCTACGAACGCTTCGACGAGATCACCGAGATCATGAAGGCGTATGACATCGCCTACAGCCTCGGCGACGGCCTGCGCCCCGGCAGCATCGCCGACGCCAACGACGAGGCGCAGTTCAGCGAGCTCTACACCTTGGGCGAGCTCACCCACCGCGCCTGGGCGCAGGACGTGCAGGTGATGATCGAAGGCCCCGGCCACGTGCCGATGCACAAGATCAAGGAAAACATGGACAAGCAGCTCGAGGTGTGCGGCGAGGCGCCCTTCTACACGCTTGGGCCGCTCACCACCGATATCGCGCCCGGCTACGACCACATCACCAGCGGCATCGGTGCGGCGATGATCGGCTGGTACGGCACGGCGATGCTCTGCTACGTCACGCCCAAGGAGCATCTCGGCCTGCCCGATCGCGACGACGTGAAGGTCGGCGTGGTCACCTACAAGCTCGCCGCCCACGCCGCCGACCTCGCCAAGGGCCACCCCGCCGCCAAGCTGCGCGACGACGCCCTCAGCCGCGCCCGCTTCGAATTCCGCTGGCGCGACCAGTTCAACCTGAGCCTCGACCCCGACACGGCCGAGCAGTACCACGACCAGACCCTCCCCGCGGAAGGCGCCAAGACCGCCCACTTCTGCTCGATGTGCGGCCCCAAATTCTGCAGCATGAAGATCACCCAGGAAGTCCGCGACTTCGCCGCGAAGCAGAATGCCCCGGTAGACACCTTCGTCGCAGCGGACGCCGCCGACGCGGATCGCGCCCTGTTCGCCGGCGGCAAGTCCGCGGCAGCGGACGCCGAAGCCGGCATGGCCGCAATGAGCGAGCGCTTCCGCGAGAAGGGGAGCGAGGTGTATCTGCCGGCGGCGGAGTGACACCGGCCGATCGCGCGCGGGGGCGGGGGGTATGGCGACCCTCCGCACCGCTCGCTAGCCCCGTCGAGCCCGGTCTTGTCAGGCCGTTTCGGCCTTACATTGCCACGTCGACCGGCCCGGTATAGCATCTCTCCACAACAGACTTCCGGGGGGATGTATGACGATGACGATCGTATGGGCCGCAGCCGTGATGGCGGGCGCGGAGCCGCTGCCGGCGGTACAGGTGCAGGCCGCCGCCCCTGCCGCCGAACCGGCGCTGGTGGCTGATGATTCGCCGGAGGAGATCGCCAAGGATGCGGCACGCGATCTGAAGGACACGCGCTTCTACAACAAGCCGGGCGCGACCCGCGCCGCATACAACGCCGACTGGCAACGCTGTCGGCTCATCGCGCGTGGATCGCGGACGCCGGCGGGCACTGTCCCGCTCTTCTACAACCCTGCCTATATCTCGCCCCTGGCCGCCGGGATCGGCGGCGGCATCGGCGGCTTGATCGCGGGCGCGATCGCACAGGGGCAGCAACGGCGTGACAATCGCCGGTCATGCCTGATGATCGGCGGCTGGCGTCTCGTCGAACTGCCCGACGCGGAGACGGCGAAGATCGCGACGATGAGCGATGAACAACGCAGCGCGTTTTTCGACACCATCGTCGGAGCCTCGACTGTTCCCGGCAAGGTGACCGAACTCACCCGCTTCAGCTTCGCGCCGGATCCCGCCCTGCATCCGGAGGCGCCGCTGACGACACCCGGACAGGTCTGGCTCGGCAAGAAGGTGGATCCCGCGACACCCTTCGTCCTCGCTCCTGGGGAAGCGGCCTTGGTGATCGGCTATCGGCGGGTCGAGGCGCCTGCCGCCGGACGTTCGGCCTCCGTCGAACTCGCCCGCTACGATCTGTCCCACCGCGATCTCGCCTACCGGCCCAAAGACTGGAAGAAGACCGGGGACAAGACCGTCTATGGCGTGATCGCGGATAGCAAAGACAAGCAGGCCAGCTATGAGGTGCAGGTGCTGCGCGTCACGCCGGGCGATTACGTGGTCAAGAGTTTCGCGGTCGGCAAGGTACCCCTGACCACCAGCCACTGCTTCGGCGCCCCGCTCATCCATGTCGAAGCCGGCGAGGTCGCCTATCTGGGCGACTTCATTCCCTACATGGACGCCCGGCTCAGCACCGGCGGCAAGATGAGCGGGCTCGTCTACGCCAGCCATCCCGACGATGCCCGCCGTACGCTTGCCGGATCGCAGCCGGCTCTCGCGGCGCAGCTCAAGATCGCGCCGCTGCGCAACGGCGCGACCTATGCGTGCAATGCGATCACCATGACGCGTTGGGATATCGATGGGGTCGAAACACTGCCTGCGGCCGTCGAGACCGCACAGCGCTGACCCCGTCACGCGTCCGGCAGCGCCCAATTCACCGGCGCCACGCCGTGACTCGCCAGAAAGGCGTTGGTCCGGCTGAACGGGCGGCTGCCGAACCAGCCCTTGTAGGCCGACAGCGGCGAGGGATGCGGCGCGGCGAGCACCAGATGCGCGCCGCC
This sequence comes from Sphingomonas cellulosilytica, assembly GCF_052321755.1. Classification (NCBI taxonomy): domain Bacteria; kingdom Pseudomonadati; phylum Pseudomonadota; class Alphaproteobacteria; order Sphingomonadales; family Sphingomonadaceae; genus Sphingomonas; species Sphingomonas cellulosilytica. Next base: position 615,595 of record NZ_JBQRTT010000001.1, on the reverse strand, counting down.
TTGCTCCACCGTGCGCACGAAGCCCGCCTTGGCCTGCGCATGCGCGCCCCACAGCAGGAAGACGACCGGCTCCGGTTTGGCGGCGACCGCGCGGATCACCGCATCGGTGAATCGCTCCCAGCCGCGGGCGCGGTGCGAGGCGGCCTTGCCGCTCTCCACGGTCATCACCGTGTTGAGCAGCAGCACGCCGGCCCGCGCCCAATGCTCCAGATGGCCGTGGCCCGGTGGTGCGATGCCGAGGTCGGCGTCCAGCTCTTTGTAAATGTTGATCAGGCTCGGCGGCACCTTGACGCCGCGCTGCACCGAAAAGGCGAGGCCGTGCGCCTGTCCCGGTCCATGATAGGGGTCCTGCCCCAGGATCAGGACCTTGACGCGCGGCAATGGCGTCAGCTCCAGCGCGCGGAACCGGTCCGCCGCGGGGGGAAAGATCGCCTTGCCCGCCGCCGCTTCGGCCGCAAGGAAGGCATCGAGCGCCGCCATGCTCGGGCAGGCCAGCGCCTCGGCGAGCGGCGCCATCCAGCTCGGGTCGATCCGCGGTGTCATCCTATCCTCCGATCCCGTCCCACAGCAGTTTCGCGCCGAGCAGCACCATCAGCGCATAGACGATGCCATAGAAGCGCTGCGGGCTCATCCGCCGGATCACCCACACCCCGGCCAGCGTGCTCGCGATCGCCAGCGGCAGCAGCGCCGCCGACGCGATCAGCGATTGGTGGGTGAACGCCCCCAGCGCCAGATACGCCGGCACCTTGGCCCAGTTGACGATGGCGAACAGGATCGCGCCGGTGCCGACGAAGCGCTCGTGCGGCAGCTTGCGCGGCGCCACCCACATCTGGAACGGCGGGCCGCCGGCATGGGCGATCTGGCTGGCGAAGCCCATGCCGAGACCGAACAGGCTGCCGACCCAGCCCGGCGAACGCGACGCGGCAACCGCCCGGCCGCCGCGCTCGATCCACAGCCGCCACAGGCCGAAGCCGAGCGTGATGCCGCCCAGCATCGCCATCACCGCCGGCGTCGGCAGCACCGCGGCAAAGGCCCAGCCGGCGGCGATGCCGGCGAGCGCGCCCGGCAGCATCCAGCCGATCACCCAGCCGTCCCACGTCCGCCGGAACGCCCAGACGCTGACGGCATCCTGCACCACCAGGATGGGCAGCAGGATCGCGGCCGCTTCCACCGGCGGCACGGCGAGCGCGAGCAACGGCGTGCCGAGCGCGCCCAATCCCGACAGCCCGCCCTTGGCGAGGCCGACCAGGATCACCGCCAGCGCGGCCATGGCAAGGAACAGGGGATCGTCGAGCACAGGCAGCCGGTTAGCCGCCGGGCACGGCTTAGAACAGCCCCGGCACCTCACGCTGCGCCGGCGACATCTTCGCCGGATCGGGCTGCAACGCCTCGCGGCTCACCGGCACCGACAGCGCGCGCGCCTCGGCGCTCGCCGTCGCGGAGCCACCGATCGGCGTACAGCTCTTGCCTTGCAGGAAGTCGAGCGCCGCCCGCGTCGAGGCTTCGCGCGGATCGCCCATCGGATAGTTGATGTCGTCCGCCGCGCGGCAGCTCGCCTCCACCGTGCCGGCGAGGCCGCTGTAATAGGCGCCCTGCCGCGCCGCGTTCTGGAGGGCGAAGGCGATGACGCGCAGCCGGTCGTCGCACTCGCTCTTGTCGAGCGCGATCTGGCCGACCGGCTTGCCATAGGTGTTGCTGCCGATCAGCCCGGCATTGGCGTGGAGGTAGGGGATGAAGGCGTTGATGACATATTCGCTCGCCGAGGCGGTGGCGCCGGTGCCGATGAAGGCGATGCGCATCGCCGCGACCGATTGCGGCTGGGGGTTGAAATAGGTCGTTGTGTTGCGCGCCGCCTTATCGGAACGGAAGGTGGTATAGGTCATTACCTCCGACGTCTGGCGATTGGCACCGAGCAGGTTGCTCATCAGTTCGGCGATGGTGACGAGGCCACCACCGTTGTAGCGCAGGTCGACGACGACGTTGGTGACACCCGCCGACTGGAATTGCGCAAAGGCGGCGCGCAAGGCGGGATCGGCGGTGTCGATGAAGGTGCGCAGGTTGACATAGCCGTAGCGCTGGCCGCCGTCGGTGATGATCTGCGCGCCATAGCGGCTCGATACCGGCGCCAGCGTGAAGTCCGCCTTGGCCACCGACACATTGCGCGTGCCGCTGCCGTCGCGAATCTGGAACACGCGCGCCGTCCCCGCCGTGTTGGCCCCCAGCGCATCGCTCAGCGCGGAGCCGCCGGCGGCATACAGGCTGCTCACCGTCTGCAGATTGCCGGTGGTGGTGCCGATCGCCAGGATCTCGGCGCCGCGATCGATACCAGCGGCAAGCGCCGGCGCGCCTTCGAACGCTTCGGTCACCTGCAACCGCCCGCTGCCGTCGATCGCCAGCCGCCAGCCGAAACCGGCGCTGGACCCCGATCCATAGAATGCGTTCTCGCTCTTGATCGAGGTGAGATAGGTGAAATAGCGATCCTTGCCCTGCCCCCGTGCCGTCGCGGTCAGCGCGTTCAGGTAATCCGGGACGGTGCCATAGTTGGCGGGATCGAGACTGGCGGGCAGGGTGTCGGGGAACAGGTACCATTCGCGCATCTGCGCGTTCACCCAGTCCTGCCGCTCGCGCAGCGAACAGCCCGCCGTCGTGACGGTGCCGCCGCTCGCCGCGGTGCTGCCCGACCCGCCGCCGCCTCCGCCATCGCCGCCGCAGCCCGCCAGAAGCGCGCTCATCGCTACCGCCGCAACCCAACGCCTTACTACCACGGACGACTCTCCCAGCCCGACGGCCGGAGCGTAGGCCGGCCGCCGCCGACCGGCAATGCTTATCCGCTCACCTGGGATAAGCCCCAATCAGCCCAGGCTTTTCGATGCCTGCTCGAACAGGTCCCTGGACAGGCCGGGCGTTGCGACGATCCGCTCCAGCTCGGCGCGCATCAGCGCCGATCGGCCGGCGTCGAAGCGGCGCCAGCGGCCGAGCGGCGGCAGCAGCTTCGCCGCGGTCTGCGGGTTGAGCTTGTCGAGCGCGATCAATTGGTCGGCAAGGAAGCGATAGCCCGAACCGTCCACGGCGTTGAACGCCCGCTGGTTGGCCCCGAACGCCCCGACCAGCGACCGCGCCCGGTTGGGGTTGGCGAGCGTGAAGTCGGGATGCTGCGCCAGCATCGCCACCGCCTGGCCGGTGTCGTCGCGCGACGACAGCGCCTGCGTCTGGAACCATTTGTCGATGACCAGGCTGTTGCCGGCATAGCGGTTGTAGAAGATGTCCAGCGCCGCCTCGCGCTCGTCGGCCTTGCCGTTGGCGAGCGTGGTCAGCGCGCCCTGCCGGTCGGTCATGTTGTCCGCCGCCTCGAACTGGCGGAAGGCGAGGGTGGCGGCATCGGGCGCACCGCTCGCCGCGATATAGCCGAGCGCGACGCTGCGCAGCCGCCGCGCACCCTTGGCGGCGGGCGAATAGACGTACGGGCCGCCCGGCGCCTGCGCATAGGCATCGCGCCATTGCTGGATCAGCGCTTCGCCGAGGTCGCGGCGCAGCGCCTCGCGCGCCCGGAAGATCGCCTCCGGATCGACCAGCGCCAGCTGGTCGCCGACGAAGCTTTCGGACGGCAACAGCACCGCTTCCGCGACGAAGGCGGGATCGAGCGTCCGGTCGGCGAGCGTATTGGCGACCGCGGTCACCACGGCATCGTGGTCGGCGCGGCCCTCGACGGCGCCGGCCACCAGCGTGTCGAGCATCAGCTGCTGCATCGCCTCGTAGCGGGCGAAGGGATCGTCGTCCTGCGCGCTGAGGAAGGCGAGTTCGGCGGCGCTGCGGTCGCTTTCGATGATGACCGGTGCCGAAAAGCCGCGATTGATCGACAGCACGGGGCGTTCGGTGATGCCGTCGAAGACGATGGTGCTCGATGCCTCGTTCAGAAGCACCAGCTGCTCGTCACCGAGCGCGCGACCGGTTTCGCCGCCGAACAGCTTGATCTTGAGCGGCAGCACCATCGGCTGCTTGTCGGGCTGGCCCGGTGTCCCCGGCACGTGCTGGGCGAGGCGCAGGGTGGCCCGCCCCGCACCTGCGACATGGGACAGGCTGGCGGCGACGCGCGGCGTGCCGGCCTGGGAATACCAGAGGCGGAACTGCGCCAGGTCCACGCCGCTCGCCTCTTCCATGCAGGCGACGAAATCCTCGCAGGTCGCCGCCGTCCCGTCGAAACGCTGGAAGTAGAGGTCGGTCGCCGCGCGGAACGCCGTCGGACCCAGGATCGTCGCCATCATCCGGATCAGCTCGGCACCCTTGTTGTAGATCGTCGCGGTGTAGAAATTGCTGATCTCGAGGTAGCTTTCGGGGCGCACCGGATGGGCGAGCGGCCCGGCATCCTCGGGGAATTGCGCCGCGCGAAGCCCGCGCACATCCTCGATCCGCTTGACTGCGGCAGACCCCTGGTCCGCCGAAAAGCCCTGGTCGCGGTAGACGGTGAAGCCCTCCTTCAGCGACAGCTGGAACCAGTCGCGGCAGGTGATGCGGTTGCCCGACCAGTTGTGGAAATATTCGTGCGCCACCACCGCGGCGATCGCGTCGTAATCGTAATCGGTGGCGGTATCGGGATCGGCGAGGATGTAGCGGCTGTTGAAGATGTTCAGCCCCTTGTTCTCCATCGCGCCGAAGTTGAAATCGTCCACGGCGACGATGTTGAACACGTCGAGGTCGTATTCGCGGCCGTAGACGCGCTCGTCCCACGCCATCGACAGCTTGAGCGCGTGGAGCGCATGATGCGTCTTGTCGATATCGGCGGCGCGCACCCAGATGCCGAGCGCGACCTCGCGGCCCGATTGCGTGGTGAAGCTGCCGCGATTGACCGCCAGGTCGCCCGCCACCAGCGCGAACAGATAGGAGGGTTTGGGGAAGGGGTCGTTCCATTCCGCCCAGTGGCGTCCATCGGCGAGGTCCCCCGCATCGACCGGATCGCCGTTGGCCAGCAGCACCGGATAGCGCGCCTTGTCCGCCACCAGTCGCACGCTGTAGCGGGTCAGCACATCGGGACGATCGGGGAAATAGGTGATCCGCCGGAACCCCTCCGCCTCGCATTGCGTGCACAGGATGCCGCCGCTGGCATAGAGGCCCATCAGCTGCGTGTTGCGGTCGGGCGCGATGACCACTTCGGTTTCGATGCTATGGGCATCGCCGGCCAGCGGCACGACCAGCTGCTCGCCTTCGATCCGCCAGTCGTTCACGGCGACGCCGTCGACGCGCACCGCGAGCGGTTCCTGCCCCGCACCGTCCAGCCGCAGCGGCTCGCCCGCCGCGCCGTTGCGCGTCACCGACAATGTCGCCGTCACCCGCGTCGCGGCGGGATCAAGGTCGAATATCAAGCGCATATCCGGCACCATCCACACCGGCGGGTGGTAATCGTGCCGCCCGATCGCATGGGGTGCACCCCCTGCGGGCGCCTGATGAACGGGCTGGGCGATGGATTGCGAGACGTCGAGCATGTCTCCTTTATAGGAGCGCGGGCGCGGCCTGCCAGTCCTTCTGCCGACGACTTGCATGGGGCGGCGGCGCTGTTACGGTACGGGCAACGTCATCTTAACCAGGATTACCCCCACATGATCCGTTCCTTCGGCGTGCTCGCTGCGCTCGCCCTTGCCACGCCCGTCGTGGCGCAAGCGCCGGGCGCCGATACGGCGGCGGCTAATGCCCTTCTTAACCGAGCCTTGCCGGCCGATCAGGCAGCGATGAAGGCGCATGTCATGTTCCTCGCCTCCGATGCCATGAAGGGGCGCGAGGCGGGCACGCCCGACTATGACGTGGCGGCGCAATATGTCGCGGCGCAATTCTACGCCGCCGGCCTGCGCCCGGCGGGGGACGACGGCAGCTATCTGCAACGCGTGCCGCTCGTCACCTACAAGGCGGCAGGCGAGGGCGCGATGGCGTTGACCGGCAGGGATGGCAAGCGGCAGGCGCTGACCTTCGGCGTCGACTATGTGCCCGCCGCCAACCCGGCGAGCGCGGAAACGACGGTATCGGCCCCGCTCGTCTTCGCCGGCCGCGGGATCGTCGCGCCGCAGTTCGGTATCGACGATTATGCCGGCGTCGATGCACGCGGCAAGATCGTCGCGATCTTCGGCGGATCGCCGACCAGCTTCCCGGGCGAGGAGCGCGCCTATTTCGGCTCCATGGCGACCAAGGCGGAGATCGCGGCGGCACACGGTGCGGTCGGCATCGTCATGCTTCCTACCCCACGTGCGGGAGGGGACCGCAACCTGCCCAAGGACATGGCGCGCAGTTATGCCTACGGCCGCACCACCTGGGCGACGCCGGCCGGGGTGGGCTACAGCCCCGCGCCTACGACACCGGTGCTCGGTACGCTCAGCACCGCCACGGCCGAGCGGCTGTTCGCCGGCAGCGCCACCCCCTGGAAGGCGATCGTCGCCGAGGCGCAGAAGAAGGATTCCCGCTATACCCCGGTGGCGCTGACCGGCACATTGTCCGCGACGACGCGCACCGCCTTCACCCCGGCCGACAGCAGCAACGTCATCGGCGTCGTGCCGGGCGCCGATCCTGCGCTGTCGAAGGAAGTGGTCGTCCTGTCCGCGCACCTCGACCATATCGGCGTCTCTGCCGCCGGGGTGAACGATGCGCCGGGCCGCGACCGGATCAACAACGGCGCGCTCGACAATGCGATCGGGATCGCCAGCCTGATCGAGGAGGCGAAGCGCTTCACCGCCAGCGGCAAGCCGCCCAAGCGCACCGTCATGTTCCTGGCCGTGACCGGCGAGGAGAAGGGGCTGATCGGGTCGAGCTATTTCGTCAATCACCCGACCGTGCCGCTCCGCGACATCGTCGCCGACGTCAACCTCGACATGCCTGTGCTGCTCTACAAGTTCGAGGACATGATCGCCTTCGGCGCGCAGCGTTCGACGCTGGGGCCGATCGTCACCCGCGCGGTGAACAGCGTCGGCGTCGGCCTGTCACCCGATCCGATGCCCGAACAGGGCTTCTTCGCCCGGTCCGACCATTTCAACTTCGTGCGCAAGGGCATCCCGTCGGTCTTCCTGTGGCCGGGGATCAAGGGCGCGGGCAAGGCGCCGTTCGAGGATTTCATGGAGAACCGCTATCACCGGCCGGGCGACGACCTGACGCAGCCGATCCTGTGGGATCAGGGCGTGCGCTTCGTCGCCACCAATTACGCCATCGCCCGCGAGATCGCCGACGGTCCGAGCCGGCCGGTGTGGAACAAGGGCGACTATTTCGGCACCACCTACAAGGGACCGATGGCGCAGCGATGACCGGTCGAGCCCGATGCTGCTGATCTTCGGCCTCGGCTACACCGCTGCGCGCGTCGCCGCCGCCTGGCCGGGCGCGGTGATCGGCACGACGCGCGACGGACGAGACGGCACCGTCCGTTTCGACGACGGAGCGGCGGTGCGATCCGCGATCGCGGCCGCGACGCACATCCTGTCGTCGGTGCCGCCGGAGGACGGGGCCGATCCGGTGCTTGTCCGCTATGGCGACGCGCTCGCCGGGCGATGGCTCGGCTATCTGTCGTCGACCGGCGTCTATGGCGATGCCGGTGGCGCCTGGGTGGATGAAGGCGCGCCGACCGGCGGCGGACGGCGGTCTGCGCGGGCGGCGGCGGATTCGGACTGGCTGGCACGCGGCGCCCGCGTGTTCCGTCTGCCCGGCATCTATGGTCCGGGCCGCTCGCCACTCGATCGCGTGCGGCAGGGGCGGGCGCATCGCGTCGGCCTGCCCGATCAGGTGTTCAGCCGCGTCCATGTCGACGACATCGTATCGGGCGTGATCGCCGCGCGTGGCGCCCCGGCCGGTGCCTACAACCTCGCCGACGATCGACCGTGTCCGCAGGACGATGTGGTCGCCTTTGCGGCCGGGCTGCTCGGGTTGCCGCCGCCGCCGCTGGTCGCGCTTGACACGCTGTCGCCGATGGCGCGCGGTTTCTATGCCGAGAATCGCCGGGTCGCCAACGGCCGGGCGAAGCGGGTGCTCGGCTGGCGCCCGCGCTATCCCGATTATCGATTCGGCCTGCGCGCCCTCAATGCGATCACCAGCCCGACGCCGGCGAGCGCTGCACCCAAGGCGGCAAGCGGCGACCAGCGATAGCCCTCGAACAGCGTCGACAGCAGCATCGCGATGACGGGCACGATGACGCTGGAATAGGCCGCCTTGGCCGGCCCGATCACACGCAGCACGCGGTAATAAAGTGGGAAGGCCAGCGCCGATCCGGCCAGCCCGAGATAGAGGATGCCCGCCCAATAGGCCGCGCGCATCTCGACCACCGGCGGCCCGGTCAGCCACCATGCGACCGCGCCATCGATCGCCGCCCCGATCAGCATTGCGACGGCCAGCGTCGCCATCATCGGATAGCGTCGGGCGGTCGGCGTCGCCTGCAACACGTTCGCCATCGATGCCGCCAGGATCGCGACACCGGTGAAACCGATCCCGGCGAGCGTCGCCGCCGTGCCCGCCGGCCCGACCCGCGCCTCGTGCAGGAACAGGAGCGCGATGCCCGCCATCGCGACGCCGGAACCGACGACCAGCTGCCGCCCCATCCGCTGTCCGAGCAGTACGCGTGCCAGCAGCGCGTTCGGCACCAGCAACAGCGCGAACACCACCGCGACCAGGCCGGAGGTGATGTGATGCTCGGCGCGATAGACGAAATTGAAGTTGAGGCAGAATTGGAACAGGCCGATCGCGCCGGCGAACATCCATCCGCGTCCGTCGAGCGCCACGCGCTCACCCTTCACCTTCGCCACCACCGCCATGGCGAGGCCGGCGACGAGGAAACGGTAGGTGACCGACCAGCTCGGCGGCACCACCGCCAGCTGGTCGCGGATCACCAGCCACGTCGATCCCCAGATCAGCGTGACGAGCGCGAAGGGGACGAGGATCGCCGCGCGGGTCGACTGGGGCGCGGGCGCCTCGCTCACAGCCGGCGGATCGCCGCGGCGAGCGCGGCGACCTGATCCGCCGGGCTGTCCCAGGCGGTGACCAGCCGGATTTCGCCGGCCGCCCAGTCGTAGAAGTCGAAGCCCTCGGCGCGCAGCGCTGCCGCTTCTTCGGGAGTGGCGCGCAGGAACACCTCGTTCGCCTCGACCGGATGGACCAGCCGCGCCCCCGCCGCGGCGGCCAGTTCGCCCGCCCGCGCATTGGCGGCGCGGGCATTGTCCAGCCACAGGTCGTCCTCCAGCATCGCCAGCACCTGTGCCGCCAGATACCGCCCCTTGGAGAACAGCAGCCCGGCACGCTTGCGGCGGTGGAGCGTCGCTGCGGCAAGATCGGTGCGGAAGAAGACCAGCAGCTCCGCGCTCATCGCGCCGTTCTTGACGAAGCCGAAGCTCAGCGCATCGACGCCCGCGTCGCACGTCACGGCGGCCGGCGTGCAGCCCAGAGTCGCCACCGCATTGGCGAAGCGGGCGCCATCCATGTGCAGGCCCAGCCCGCGCTCCTTCGCCAGCGCGCCGATCGCCGCCACCTCGTCGGGCGTGTAGACCCGGCCGTATTCGGTGGCGTTGGTGATCGAGATCGCGTGCGGCTGGACGCGGTGGACGTCGTTGGCAATCCCATCGATCACCGTCGTGATCGTCTCCGGCGTCAGCTTCGCACCCTCGCCGTCGGCGAGGAAGAGTTTGGCGCCGTGGGTGTAGAATTCGGGAGCGCCGCCTTCGTCGTTCTGGATATGGGCGTCCCGGTGGCAGACCACGCCGCCATGAGGCGGGCAGAGCGCGGCCAGGGCGAGGCAGTTGGCGGCGGTACCGGTCGGCACCCACAGCGCCGCGACCTCGCGGCCGAACAGGTCGGACAGGCGCGCATCGAGCGCGCGGGATCGCGCATCGCCGTCATAGGCGGTGTCGAGCGTGTTGGCGTCGGCCAGCGCGGCCATCACCTTGGGATGAACGGGAGCGGCATTGTCGGAAAAGAAGCGCATGGCCAGCGCCTTGCTGTCGCCGGGCGGCAGCGTCAACCGCCCTATCGCGTGGCGGCCAGGGCTTGCTAAAGATCGCGCAAAGGGGATCATCGATGCGCCATCTGTTCGCCAGCCTGCTGCTTGCCACCACCAGCCTCATCGGCGCCGCGCCGGCGTTCGGGCAGGCGCTGCCGCCGCCCGTGCCAGTGCCCGGCGACGGTCCCGAGGATGCCCGGCTGAAGCGCCTGTTCTACGACAGCGACGAACGCGACCTCGCGCTCGATCCGATCGCGGCGATCTTTCGCGGCGACATGCGCTATGCCGACCGGTTCGGCGATTACCTGACCGACGCCGCCACCGCGCGGGAGAAGCGCAACCTCGAGGCCGACCTCGCCGCGCTCAACGCGATCGATCGCGCGAAGCTGACCCGCGTCGACCAGCTCGCCTACGACGTGTTCCGCAACATGGTGACGGTGAACCTGCGCGGTTATGCGCCCGCCATCCAGTCGGTCACCCGCCTGCTGCCGATCGGCCATTTCGGCGGCATCCAGACCTTCTACCCCGATTTCGCCGGCGGCAAGGGCGGTGCGCCGTTCAAGACCGTCGCCGATTACGACAACAACCTGAAGCGCAACATCGGCTATGCCGCGCTCTACGATCGCATCATCGCCCGCTTCCGCGAAGGCATGGCCAAGGGCATCGTGCAGCCGCGCCTGGTCGTCGAGAACATGATCGGGCAGTTCGACAATCTGATCGCGCAAGGGACGGAAGGCTCCGTCTTCTATGCGCCGGTCACCATGTTCCCGGCGAGCATCCCCGCCGCCGACCGCCAGCGGCTGACCGCCGCTTATGCCAGGCAGGTCCGCGACGTCATCACGCCCGCGCACGTCAGGATCCGCGATTTCCTGAAGACCGAATATCTGCCCAAGGCGCGCGCCAGCGTCGGCCTGTCGGCGATCCCAGGTGGCGACGCGCTCTACGCCTATCGGATCGAGCAGAACACCACGCTGCCTTTGCAGGCGGAGGCGGTCCACCAGCTCGGCCTGTCCGAGGTCGCCCGCATCACCCGCGAGATGGAGGCGCAGAAGACCGCGGCGGGATTCAAAGGGACGCTGCCCGAATTTTTCACCTATCTGCGCACCGAAAAGCGTTTCCAGCCGGCCAGCGCCGATGAGATCCGCCGCGATTTCGAAAGCATCGGCAAGCGGGTCGATGCGCGCGTGCGCGAACAGTTCGCGCTGATCCCCAAGACGCCGCTCGAAATCCGCCCCGTGCCCGATTATCGCGCCAAGACGGATGCCGCCGGCAGCTATCAGGACGGTACGCCGGACGGGTCGCGGCCCGGCATCTTCTATTACAACACCTACGACCTGCCTAGCCGCTACACCTGGGGCATGGAGACGCTGTACCTGCACGAGGCGGTGCCGGGTCACCATTTCCAGATCGCGCTGGCGCAGGAAAATACGGCGTTGCCCGCGTTCATGCGCTTCGGCGGCAACACCGCCTATGTCGAGGGCTGGGCGCTCTATGCCGAGACCTTGTGGAAGCCGCTCGGCATGGAAACCGACCCCTATCAGCGGATGGGCGGCCTCAACGACGAGATGCTGCGCGCGATGCGGCTGGTCGTCGATACCGGCATCCACGCCAAGGGTTGGGGCCGCGACCAGGCGATCGCCTATATGCTCGACCATTCCGCGATGCCGAAGACCGATGCCACCGCCGAGGTCGAACGCTATATCGCCATTCCGGGACAGGCGCTCGCCTACAAGATCGGCCAGCTGACCATCCTGCGCCTCAAGGCGGAGGCGCAGGCGAAACAGGGCGGCGCCTTCGATCCGCGCGCCTTCCACGCCGCGGTGCTGGACAGCGGGGCGCTGCCGATGCCGGTGCTGGAGGCGAAGGTGCGCGGCTGGATCGCCGGCAGCCGCTGACCGTCAGGGCCGGATCGTGCGGGTGATCCGGCCGGCGGCGTCGAGGAACGCGATCCGCGCCGTTCCACCCGTGTCGACGCTGAGGCGCAGGCGCGGGCGGCCGGCACCGTCCTTGAGGTCGAGCGTCGCGTCACCCGCGCCATCCTTGCCGAAGAAGGCGCGCTGGTAGCCGAAATCGCCGCTCGCCTGCATGCGCGCCAGCGCCGCGGCCCGCGCCGCCGGGCTCAGCGCATCGAGCCGGTGGATCGCGGCCGGGTCGAGCGGAGCATCCGGCCGGTCGGCGATCCTGAGCCCCGCCGTCCGGCGGCCGCCGTCCTCGCTCTGATCGAGGGCGACGACCTGATCCTGTTCATACTGGTCGAAGCTGAGATGGCCGAAGCCGCTGGCCCGCCCGCCCTGCCGAGCACCGCCGAAGACCAGGCCGCCATTCTCCGTGCCTTCGTCGTTGTAGAACAGCAGACCGGCGGAATCGGTGCGGCCCGGGTGCGGATGCTCCGCCTTGCGGATGATGAGGCCGGGGAACCGGTCGCGCGCCGCGATCACCAGGCGGATCGTCCCGTCGGCTTCGCGCACGTTGATGCGGCCCACGTCGAGCGTGTCGACCCGGCGCGGCGTGGCGGCGCCGGTGACCAGCAGCCAGCCCAGCACCGCCGTCAGCCCGCCGGCATAGAGGATCAGCGCGCGCGTCGCATCGAACCGCATCCCGGCCACTCCCGCATCGGATGGGCGGCGATCCTAGACCTGTTGGCCGCCGAGGCAAATGCTGCCGCTCATGCCTGCGGATCGCCGAAGCGGCGGCTTTCGTGGGCGAGGTGAAGCGCGACGAGGCGGGCGAGCAAAGTCGCCGGAAACAGCTGGCCCACCACCGATTCGAGATTGGCGAGGCTGCGGGTCAGCGGGATCATCGGCACCACGTCGCCATAGCCGGTGGTGGTGATCGTGCTGAGGCTGAAATAGGTGAAGGCGGCGGTGGCATCGCGGGGGTGGAGCGGAAACAGGCTGCCACCGAACGCACCGGCGACATGCGCCTGGATCGCGCCATAGGCGAGCGCGAACAGCGCGGCGAGGTTGAGGTAGACCAGGATCGCGCCGCGGACACGATGCACGGTGACGCGGCGGGCGGCGAAGACATGGCGGGCGACCAGCATCGTCACCGCGGCGTTGAAGGCGAAGGCGGTGGCGGCGATGATCTCATGCTGCTGGGTCGGATCGAGGTGCAGCGCCGCGATGGCGGCCGTGCCGATCAGCGGCCAGCCGATGAGCAGCCCGATCGTCGCGCACAGCAGCACGCGCAGCGGCCGGTTCTGCGTCAGCACCGCCACGCTGACGAGCGCATAGCAGACGTGGCTGATATCCAGCGCCAGCCGGCCGGACAGGCCGCCGCCCAGCGGGATGATCGCAAACAGCGTGACGCCCTGCAGCACCAGCAGGGCGGTGAGCCCGATATCGACCTGCCGGTCGCGACGGTCCTCTGCGGTACGGTCCGGAATCATGGCCGATGGCGTTCCTGTCGTCACGTGCGCCCTGCCTGTGACGCAGCGTTCCTGTACGCCGCCTGACGGATCCGAGTCTGCCCCGATCAGCGGCCGGCGACGATCCGGTCGGCGAGCTGCCGGTAGAAGGCGGATATGCCGATCAGGTCGTGGCCGGACGGGCGCAGCCGCTCGCCGATCGCGTAGCGGCGCAGCGCGGTGGAGGCCGGCGCGAACCATCCGGCGGTCATCCGGTCGCCGTCGCGCCGGTCCGGCCGGTTCGCGCGGCCATCGCCATGCGACAGGCACAGCCGGGTGCGGGCCAGCGCATGCAGGCGAAACTGGTCGGCGGCGCGGTCGCGATACGGCGTAGCGTGATGGCCGAGCTTGCCCGCGGTGGTCGCCGCCAACGTCAGCTGCGACGGCGTCGGAGATGCGGGCGCGGCATCGCCGACGGCGTCTTCGACCAGCTCGTCGATCAGGATGTGCAGGAACCGGTCGAGTTCGCGCATACAGTTGCCGATGTACCGGATACGCACGCGATCGGTACCGGCGACCGGCCAGGGATCGGCGAGCCGCGACGCGGCCGCCAGAGCGGTCAGGCGGCGGGTGCCGCGATCCAGTGTGTCATAGGCCTGCGCAACGGGTGCGCGCATCATTCCGCGATGGTGAGCGTCTTGGCTTCACGGTCGGCGCGCAGCTTTTCCGTCCGCTCCGCACGGACCGCCATGGCATCCCAGGATGCCGCGGCGCGGTCGCACTGCTGGCGGACGTTGGCGAGCGTCGCCTGCGCGGAAGCGGTGCGTTGCAAGGTCGCCTGCTCGCGGCAGAAGGTCGCGGTGTTGCTCATGGGTTCTCCCCTGTGTCACGGGCCGGGAGTCGGTCCGCGATGCCGTGGCTGCAGGGAAAGATGGACCACACGCGCCAAGGGCGCCGGCACCCGTCGATATACGACTTCAGCCTGGCCTATGTGGGGTCGTTGCCGCCCGTACGCAATCCCGTCGTCATCGCCGACGCGAGGGCGGTCATTCCAGCCCGCCGTCCTCGCCCTCGCCGCCGCCACGCCGGTCGCGCGGATCGCGCGCGCCCGGCGGCGGCCCCTGCGGCGGTTCGCGATCGCGGCCGGGCGAGATGCTGATGCTGCCGTCGCGGCCCATCTTCATCTGGAGGCCGAAACCGTCGATCGTGCCCTCTTCCGGGATGGCGTCGCCCATCTGGTCCTCGATCGCATCCTCGGGGCCGACCGCCTCGGGATCGATCGCATTCTCCTCGACCACCACCGGCGCCTGCACCGGCGCTATGCCGAGCGCGGAGATCATGAACTGCCGCCACAGCTGCGCCGGGATGCCGCCGCCGTGCAGGCCGGGATTGGGCGTGCTGTCGTCGTTGCCGACCCACACGCCGACCACCAGATCGCCGGCGAAGCCGATGAACCAGGCATCGCGGCTCTGCTGCGACGTGCCGGTCTTGCCATAGGCGTCCATCGTCAACACCGCCTCGCGCCCGGTGCCGCGCAGCGAAGAGGAGAGCAGGTCGAGCATCTTTTCGCGGATGTCGTCGGGCATCTTGGTCGTGCCGCCGGTCAGCGACTGGTACCAGCTCTTGTTGGCCTGCACTTCTTCCAGGCCGCGGGGACGGACCGGATAATGGCCGTTGGCGACCGCCGCATAGGCCGCGGTCAGTTCGAGCAGCGATACCTCCGCGGTGCCGAGGCCGATCGTCGCCTCGTTGGGGATCGGCGTCGAGATACCGAGATCGCGCGCCGCCTTGATGACGTTGCGCACGCCGACCTCCTGGGTCAGCCGCGCGGCGACGACGTTGGAGGAGCGGGCGAAGGCGCGGCGCAGCGGGATCGGGCCGAGATAGCGGCCGTCGTCGTTCTTCGGCTTCCAGCCGGCGATCTCCACCGGCGTATCGTCCGCCATCGTATCGGGCGTCATGCCGGCGCGCATCGCGGCGAGATAGACGAACAGCTTGAAGGTCGAACCCGGCTGGCGCCGCGCCTGCGTCGCGCGGTTGAACGGGCTCTTGGCGTAATCCCGCCCGCCGACCATCGCGACGACGCGCCCGTCGCGCCGCATCGCCACCAGCGCGACCTGCGCCTGGCGGAGCCCGGCCTGGCGCACCACGCGCTCGGCGGTGCGTTGCAGGCGGCGGTCGAGCGTGGTCTTCACCGTCGCTTCGGTCTTCACCTCTCCCGCCTGGTCGCGGGCGTCGGGCAGGACCCAGTCGGCGAAATAGGTGCCGCTGGGCAGCTGGGTCGGCCGGCTGGCGAGCACGCGCTGCGGCTGTACCGCGGCCGCCTCCGCCTTGGTGAGGAAGCCGGCATCGGCCATCGCCGCCACCACCAGCATCTCGCGCTTGCGGGCGCCGGCGAGGTTGCTGGTGGGCGCGAGGCGCGAGGGCGCCTTGACCAGGCCGGCCAGCATCGCCGCCTGGCCGATGTTCATCTTTTCCGGCTCGCGGCCGAAATAATGCTTCGATGCCGCGCGCAGGCCGTAGACGTTGTCGCCGAAATAGACGTTGGAGAGGTAGCGCGACAGGATCTCGTCCTTCGACAGCCACGCCTCCAGCCAGAAGGCGATCATCACCTCGCGCAGCTTGCGCGCGGCGGTGCGATCCGAATCGAGAAAGGCGTTCTTGGCGAGCTGTTGCGTGATCGTGCTGCCGCCCTCGCGCACGCCGCCCGACCCGACATTGTGGACGAAGGCGCGCAGGATGCCGCGCGGGTCGATCCCCCAATGCGAGCGGAAGCGGCGGTCCTCGATCGCCATGAAGGCCTCCGTCACGTGCGGCGGCAGCTTGGCGGCGTCGACGGGCCTGTCGATGATCGCGCCGCGCCGGGCGATCGGCGTGCCGTCGTCGGCGGTCAGCGTGATCGATGGCGGGGTGGGCGGTTGCAGCGACTTGCTGAGCGGGGCGGTGACGGCGAGCCAGCCGATCGCGATGACCAGCAGGATGATCGCGGCGGCGAGCCCGCGCAGGATCCAGCGGCCGATGGCGCGCGGGCGGCGGGGCGGCGTGCCATGCTGTGGCGCATCCTCATCGCCATGGCCGTCGTCGACGAAGGCGTCGAAGCGGCCGGCGTACCGGTCGTCCCGGCGCGGGGCGGGTGCATCGTCCAGATCGTAGCGCCGGCCGATGCTGTCCCGGCCGCGGTCGCCACGAACGGGATCGGCAGGATCGTGACGCATCGGCTCGTCCCAGCGGTCAGCCATACAGGTGTATTATAATCCTAAAGCAGCTGGCGCAAGGGCCTGCGACCGCGC
The DNA here is from genome assembly GCF_052321755.1 of Sphingomonas cellulosilytica. Lineage (NCBI taxonomy): Bacteria > Pseudomonadati > Pseudomonadota > Alphaproteobacteria > Sphingomonadales > Sphingomonadaceae > Sphingomonas > Sphingomonas cellulosilytica. The sequence goes on along the minus strand of NZ_JBQRTT010000001.1, from coordinate 599,013 downwards.
GTCGTCGTCGAAGGCGCGCATCTACCGCGGCTGGCGCCGCCCGTCGAGCCGCGCTATCGCCCCGGCATGGCCGTTGATCGCTCCTCCGCCCCCCTCGTCGTCGGCATCGGCGGTACGATCGGCGGCATCTCCTCCACCGAACGCGCGCTGCGCATCGCGCTGGACGCCGCCGAGCGCGAGGGATTCCGCACGCGCATGTTCGGGGGCGCCGACATGGCGCGGCTGCCGCTCTACGATCCGCGCGCGACCAGCCGGACCGCGGACGAACAGGCGTTCGTCGATGCGGTGCGGCAGGCCTCGGCGGTCATCATCGCCAGTCCGGGCTATCACGGCAGCATCTCGGGCGTGGTCAAGAACGCGCTCGACCTGCTGGAGGAAACCGCCAGGGACGCGCGGCCCTACCTCGCCGACATGCCGGTCGGGCTGATCGCCACCGCGTATGGCTGGCAGGCGACGGGATCGACGATCGCGGCCCTGCGCTCGATCGTCCACGCCCTGCGCGGCTGGCCGACGCCCTTTGCCGCGGCGATCAACACGCAGATCACCAAGTTCGACGACGAGGGCGGCGCGAGCGACCCTGCGGTGGTGGAGCAGCTCTGCCTGATCGGTCGCCAGGTCGCCCGCTTCGCGCCGCTGGCGGCGGCCTGACCGGGGCGGCGGAAAGTCACAAAAGTCACGCCCACGCCTATGTCCCGACGGCGGGGCGGAACGGACGATCGATCCGGCCCGCCGGCCGGATGGGGTGCGTGGCACAGCGCGTGGCGGTAGGACAGGGGGCGGGGGAAAATTCTGCCCTTCTAAGGACTTGGCCGCCGCGCGATCCATCAGGCGAGCGCCGGTTCCCCCTCCGCGGGCGTGCCGAGCAGGCCCTGCCGCTTGGCGACGATGGTCGGGATCAGCGCCTGGCCGGCGACATTGACCGCGGTGCGCCCCATGTCGAGGATCGGGTCGATCGCCAGCAACAGCCCGGCGCCCTCCAGCGGCAGGCCGAGCGTCGACAGGGTCAGCGTCAGCATCACCAGCGCGCCGGTCAGTCCGGCGGTGGCCGCCGATCCGAGCACCGACACCAGCACGATCAGCAGATAGTCCACGCCGTGCAGCGGGATGTTGTAATATTGGGCGACGAACAGCGCGGCGACGGCCGGGTAGATGGCGGCACAGCCGTCCATCTTGGTGGTCGCGGCGAAGGGGACGGCGAAGGCGGCATAGCTGCGCGGCACGCCCAGCCCCTTTTCGACGACCTGTTCGGTCACCGGCAGGGTGGCGATCGACGAACGCGAGACGAAGCCGAGCTGGATCGCGGGCCAGGCGGCGGCGAAGAAGCGGCGCGGGCTCATGCCGTTGACGACGAGCAACAGCGGATAGACGACGAACAACACCAGCGCGAGGCCGAGGTAGACCGCGATCGCAAAGGTGCCGAGCGCCGACAGCGACTGCCAGCCATAGCGCACCACCGCACTGCCGAGCAGCGCACCGGTGCCGATCGGGGTCAGCCGCACGACCCAGCGCAGGATGCGGCGAAAGATAGCGAGCGCCGAGGCGTTGAAGGCGAGGAACGGCGCGCCCGCCTCTCCCGTGCGCACCGCGGCGACGCCGATCGCCACCGCGATGACGATCAGTTGCAGCACGTTGAACGACAGGCCGGTCTTCGGCGCGCCATCCGCCAGCTTGGTCGACGCCTCCAGCCCGAGGATGTTGCCGGGGACCAGCCCGCGCAGGAAGTCGAGCCACGATCCCGCCGTGTCCGGCCGGGCCGCCGCGGCGGCACTGACCCCGGCATGCGCGCCGGGTTGCAGCACGGTGCCGAGCGTCAGGCCGATCGACACGGCGATCAGCGCGCTGATCCCGAACCACAGGAAGGTGCCGCCGACCAGCCGCGCCGCATTGTCGAGATCGCGCAACGCCGCGATCGAGGCGACGATCGCGGTGAACACCAAGGGCACCACCAGCGCCTTCAGCAGCTGCACGAAGATCTCGCCGACGATCCGCAGCCCCTCGGCCAGCCCCGCGACGTCATGTTCGCGCGCCACAAAGCCGAGCACGAGGCCGATGGCCATGCCGATGAACACCTGCACCCCGAACGAAGGGCGCGTCACGTTGCGGAATCCCGTATCATACCGCGCATGTAGGAGGCCCTTTCCCGGTTGCGACAGAAGAAAAGGGTGGGGCAGGTAAAGTCAACGTCCGTATCGTACCGGAGCCGTGAGGGAAGGCCGGGCGCCGGCCAGGGCTGATCGACATGCAAGATGAGGGGGCCTCTTCATCCTCCCCCCGGCGGGCAGGGCTATCGCATATGGGCTGTCCGATCCGGGTTGGTGTTCTTCAATCCTTTGTCATGCCGGACTTGGTCCGGCATCCACCGTGCCGCACACCCCTACACTATGCATTTTGCGGCACGGTGGACCCCGGACCAAGTCCGGGGTGACGGAGAATTTCGGGTTGGCATGCCCCTTCACCCGAAGCCCGGTAGCCCTCCCCCTGGCGGGGAGGATTGCATGTCGATTGGTCCTGGCGCTTTGGCTCAACGCGCGATCCGCTGCGCCCCCGCCGCGCGCACCGCCGGAATCGTCGGATAGCCGTTGACCGCCATCAGCAGGTCCGCCTCTGCGAGGATGCAGCGCAGCACGTGCGCCGCCCCCGCGGCGCCATCGAGCGCGAGGCCATAGGCATAGGGGCGGCCGACGCCGACCGCGGTCGCGCCGAGCGCCAGCGCCTTCACCACGTCGCTGCCCGAACGGACGCCCGAATCGAACAGCACCGGCGTATCGCCGGCGGCGGCGACGACATCCGGCAGGCAGTCGATCGCGGCGATGCCGCCGTTCGCCTGCCTGCCGCCATGATTGGAGCAATAGATCGCGTCGGCACCCAGATCGATCGCCCGGCGCGCATCGTCGGGGTGGCAGATGCCCTTCAGGATCAGCGGCAGGCGGGTGAGCGAGCGCAGCCAGGGCATGTCGTCCCAGGTCAGCACCTTACCGAACGTCCCCATCCATTGCCGGATCGCCGCGGCGGGATCGGCCTCGGGCGGCGCGGCGAGTGCGGCGCGGAAGACGGGATCGCTGAAATAATTGGTCAGCACGGCGCCGCGCAGCTGCGGGAAATTGCCGGTGTTGAGGTCGCGCGGCCGCCAGCCGGTGACCCATGTGTCGAGCGTGACGACGATCCCCTTGTACCCTGCCGCCTCCGCGCGGGTCACGAGGCTGGCGGCAAGCTCCACGTCCTTGGGCGTGTAGAGCTGGAAGAAGCCGGGCGTGTCCCCCATCGCCCCGGCGACCGCCTCCAGCGGATCGTTGGCGAGCGTCGACGCCATGAACGGCACCCCCGTCTCCGCCGCGGCGCGGGCGGCGGCAAGGTCGCCATGGCCATCGGGCGTGCAGATGCCGTTGACCCCGATCGGCGCCATGAACAGCGGATGCGGCAGGCGCAGCCCGAGCAGGTCGATCGACAGGTCGCGGCGGCTGCCGTCGACCATCATCCGCGGCACCATGCCCCAATGGCCGAACGCGCCCGCGTTGCGCGCCTGGGTCGTCTCGTCGCCGCAACCGCCCTGCACATAGTCGCGCACCGACGCCGGCATCGCGGCCACGGCCCGTGCCTCCAGCGTCGCGAAGTCGACGGGCAGCCTTGGCACGACGCCGGCCAAGCCGGCGCCGTAGATCGCGTTCTGGTAATCGCCGTAATGAGGCATGCTGCCGGTTCCGTGACAGGAGGCTTTCGTTCAGGTTCACGCGGAGGCGCGGAGGCGCGGAGATGGTTCGTGCGCGGCAGCGCACAGGCTTCATCGCCATGCGAGAGAGGGCGGGCCGCGGGTGCGGCCGGGTACAACACCTCCGCGCCTCCGCGCCTCCGCGTGAACGATCGGCTTCGCGGCTTCGCGCGCCCGTTCAGTTGCGGAAGCCGGGGTCGATCCGGTCGAGCTTGCGCAACAGCGCCGGCCAGGCGAGGCGCTGGGCGAGCAGGGCCATGCCCTGGCCGGTGGATTGCTGTTCCACCTTTGCGGCGACGCCGTGGTTGGGGTCGTTCAGCGCGTCGCGCCCGGCGCTCAGCATCAGGATCTGCGCCTCGCAGGCACGTTCCAGGAAATACATGCGCAGGAAGGCCTGGGCGACGCTCGCCCCGACGGCGAGCGTGCCGTGGTTGCGCAGGATCATCGTGTTGCGGGTGCCGAGATCGGCGACCAGCCGCTCGCGTTCGTCCAGTTCCGTCGCGATCCCCTCGAAGTCGTGATAGGCGACGTCGTGGCCGGCGATCATCGCGGTCTGGGTATGGGGCAGCAGCCCTTCCTTCATCGCCGACACCGCCTGGCCGTGCGGCGTGTGCAGGTGGAGCACGGCGGCGGCGTCCTCGCGCGCGGCATGGATCGCCGAATGGATCACGAAGCCCGCGCGGTTCACCGGCGCCGGATCGTCGCCGACCGGATTGCCGTCGAGGTCGATCTTGACCAGCGACGAGGCGGTGATCTCCTCGAACATCATGGTGTAGGGGTTGATGAGGAAATGATGCTCCGGCCCCGGCACCCGCGCCGACAGGTGCGTGAAGATCAGGTCGTCCCAGCCATAAAGCGCGACAAGGCGATAGGCGGCGGCGAGGTCGACGCGCAGCGCCCATTCCTCGTCGGACATCGGAAGGTGCGCGGGCTGCAATGCGGTCGCCATCGGTCGATCCTCTCTCGTTATCGCACGAGGATGGCACGTTTCGCAGGGACAGAATGTCGCGATGTTGACAAAGTCGTGCCTTCGGTCGCCTTATCAGGAGGATGGACGCGGAAACACGCGCATTGCTCGATGCCGACGGCTGGTTCGGCAGCCTGCCGCCGGCGCGGCGCGACGCGCTGCTGGCGGAGGCCCGCCCGCGCAGCCTGGCCGCGGGCGCGACCATCTACGCCGCGGGCGATCCCCCCAACGGCCTGTGGGCGGTGACGGCGGGCGAGGTGCGGCTGACCGGGCATCCGGTCGCGGGGCATGAGGTGCTGGCGCTGATCCTGCGGCCGGGCACCTGGTTCGGCGAAGTGTCGACGCTGGACGGCGGACCGCGGCCGCACGATGCCACCGCCTTCGGCCCGGCGCGGGTGCTCACCGTGCCGATGGCCGCCTTTCACCGGATCGCCGGCGAGGTTCCGGCGCTCTACCACGATCTCGGCCGGCTGGTCTGCCAGCATCAGCGCGTCGCGCTGGACTTCATCGCGCAGACGCTGGCGCTGCCGCTCGCCGCCCGGCTCGCCCGCCTGCTCGCCGATCGCGCGCACCCGCAGGATGGCCTGCGCATCCGGCAGGAGGATGTGGCGGCGATGCTCAACGTGTCGCGGCAGACGCTCAACCGCCACCTCGCGCGGCTGGCGGCGGCGGGGGTGGTGCGCCGCTCCTATGGCCGGATCGAGGTGCTCGATCGGCCAAGACTGTCCCGGCTCGCCGCCGGCGACGCCTAGCCATGGCGCAAAGGCGCGGCATATAGTGACGCCATGACCGACACGCCGCCACCGGCAAGAGCGCGCACGCTCAACGACATAGCGAAGCTCGCCGGAGTGCATCCCGGCACGGTGTCGCGCGCGCTCGCCGACAATCCGCTGGTCAATGCCGAAACGCGGGCGCGCATCCAGGCGCTGGCCGGCGAACACGGCTTTCGCCCCAACCAGATGGCGAGCCGGCTGCGCACGCAGCGCACCAACGTGATCGGCGTCGTCGTGCCGCTGGGCCACGAACAGCGCCAGCACCTGTCCGATCCCTTCTTCATGACGCTGCTCGGCCACCTGGCCGACGGCCTCACCGAGAACGGCTACGACCTGATGCTGTCGCGCGTCATCCCCAATGCCGACGACTGGCTGGAGCGGATCGTCGATTCGGGCATGCTCGACGGCGTGCTGCTGATCGGCCAGTCGGATCAGGTCGCGGTGATCGAGCGGGTCGCGGAACGCTATCGGCCGCTGGTGGTGTGGGGCAGCCATCTCGACGGGCAGCGGCATTGCGCGGTCGGCGTCGACAACCGGCTGGGCGGCCTGTTGGCGGGGCGGCGGCTGATCGCGCGCGGGTGCCGCCGCGTCGCCTTCTTCGGCGAGACGCGGACGCTGGAACTGTCCGAACGCTACGAGGGCGTCCGCCAGGCGCTGCGCGAGGCGGGGCTGGCCGAACCGACGCTGTGCGCGACGCACCTCGCCTCCGACGTGATGGCGGACGAGATCGCCGCGCACGTCGACCGGCTGGCGGGCGAGATCGACGGCATCGCCGCGGCATCGGACGTCATCGCCATGCACAGCCTGCGCGCGCTCGCCGATCGCGGCGTGGCGGTGCCGCAGGGGATGCCGGTGGTCGGGTTCGACGACCTGCCCTTCGCCAGCACGGTGATCCCGCGGCTGACGACGATCCGGCAGGACATTCCCACCGGCGCCGCGGCGATGATCCGCGCGCTGTTCGCGCGGATGGAGGGGCGCGACGCACCGTCGGTGGTGATGCCGCCGGTGCTGGTGGAGCGCGATTCGGGGTAACCCCCCGATCCGCGCGTCGCTTATTCCAGCTCCAGGATCACCTGGTCCACCGCCAGGCTGTCGCCCGTCGCGGCGGATACCGCCTTCACCCGGCCGGACTTTTCGGCGCGCAGGATATTCTCCATCTTCATCGCCTCGACCACGGCGAGCGGCTGGCCCGCCTCCACCGTGTCGCCGGCACCGACGTCGAGCCGCACGAGCAGCCCCGGCATCGGCGCGATCAGGAATTTGGAGAGGTCCGGCGGCACCTTCTCGATCAGGTGCGTCGCATAGGGCGCGGCATGCGCGGGCAGCACGCGCGCGACGTGGCTCGCCCCGCGCGTCGTCAGGCGGAACCCGGCGCGGACCGGCGCGATGCGGACGGAGAGATGCGCGTCCTCGCCGATCTCGGCCTCCACCATCCGGTCGCCCGGCGTATATTCGAGCGCGAGGTCGAGGTCCTCGCCATCGACGCTGAGCCCGTCGGTGGAGACGGTCACCGCATGGTCGCGCTCGCCGATCCGCACCACCCATGCGGCGGGCGGCGGCAGGCGGCGGCCGAGCTGGCCGTCGATGCGCCGGGCACGATCCGCCTGCGCGGTGGCGGCGAAGGCGGCGATCGCGGCAAGCGTGCGCAGCAACGCCGCGTCCGCCGGCGCGCCGTGGAAGCCGTCGGGATATTCCTCGGCGATGAAGCCGGTGGTCAGCGCGCCTTCGCGGAAGCGGGGATGCTGCATCAGCGCCGACAGGAAATCGATGTTGGTCCCCGGCCCTTCGATCTCGAAGGCGTCCAGCGCCGCGATCTGCGCATCGATCGCGGCCTCGCGCGTCGGTGCCCAGGTGACGAGCTTGGCGATCATCGGGTCGTAGAACATGCTGACCTCGCCGCCCTCGGCGACGCCGTCGTCGACGCGGATCCTGACAAGCCCCTCCCCTTCAGGGGAGGGGCTAGGCGGATTGTAGCGCACCAGCCGGCCGATACTGGGCAGGAAGCCGCGATACGGGTCTTCGGCATAGACGCGGTTCTCGATCGACCAGCCGTGGATGCCGACCTGATCCTGGGTGATGCCCAGCGGCTCGCCGGCGGCGACGCGGATCATCTGTTCGACGAGGTCGAGGCCGGTGATCTCCTCGGTCACCGGATGCTCGACCTGCAGCCGGGTGTTCATTTCGAGGAAGTAGAAGCCCTGCCCGCTGGTGTCCGCGCCCGACACGATCAGCTCGACGGTGCCGGCGCTGTAATAGCCGACGGCGCGGGCGAGCGCGACCGCCTGCTCGCCCATCGCCTTGCGCATCACCGGGGTGACGAAGGGGGAGGGGGCCTCCTCCACCACCTTCTGGTGGCGGCGCTGCACCGAACATTCGCGTTCGTTGAGGTAGAGGATATTGCCGTGCTGGTCGCCGAGCACCTGGATCTCGATATGGCGCGGGCTCTCGATGAACTTCTCGATGAACACCCGGTCGTCGCCGAAGGAGGCCAGGCCCTCGCGCTTGGTCGCCTCGAAGCCCTCGCGCACGTCGGCCTCGCTCCAGGCGAGGCGCATGCCCTTGCCGCCGCCGCCGGCCGAGGCCTTCATCATCACCGGATAGCCGATGTCGGACGCGATCCGCACCGCCTCGTCGGTGTCGGCGATCTCGCCCAGATAGCCGGGGACGACGTTGACGCCGGCGGCCTTGGCGAGCTTCTTGGATTCGATCTTGTCGCCCATCGCCGCGATCGCGCCCGGCGGCGGCCCGACGAAGGCGATGCCCGCCTCCGCGCAGGCGCGCGCGAAGCTTTCGCGTTCGCTGAGGAAGCCGTAGCCGGGGTGGATGCAGTCGGCACCCGTCTCCCTGGCGGCGAGCAGGATCAGGTCGGCGCGCAGATAGCTCTCCGCCGCCGGTGCCGGCCCGAGGCGCACCGCCTCGTCCGCCATCAGCACGTGCGGGCTGCGCGCATCGGCATCCGAATAGACCGCGACCGTCGCGATCCCCATCCGCTTGGCGGTGCGGAACACCCGGCACGCGATCTCGCCACGATTGGCGACCAGGATTTTCTTGAACATCAACGTCTCCAGCGACGAAATATAGCGATCGTGCCCAGCAACCACAGAAACGGAAAGCCGATCAGAAGACTTCGGGCTATCAGTCTTTTTTGATCCCCGCAGGCATTGCCACCTTGCCATCCACTGATGACATGCTCCGGACAGTCACCGATCAGTGTCACGATTGTAATAATTGAGAAAAGCAGGAACAATGCCGCCGTCCAAAGGACGAAAGCGATGATCCTGCGCCACCTCACTCCGCCGCCTCGGCCATGCGGCATTCCGCCGCCATCGGCGTCACGCCCAATTTCGCGAACAGCGCGGTGTCCCTGTCGTCGCCGGCGTTGCCGGCGGTGAGCAATTTGTCGCCGGTGAAGATCGAATTGGCGCCGGCCATGAAGCACAGCGCCTGCGTCGAATCCGACATGCTCTCGCGGCCCGCCGACAGGCGGACCATGCTTTCGGGCATGGTGATGCGGGCGACCGCCACCGTCCGCACGAACTCGATCTCGTCGATCTTCGCCAGCGGCGTGTCGGCGAGCATGTCGCCGAGCACCGTGCCCTTCACCGGCACCAGCGCGTTGACCGGCACGCTGCCGGGATGCTCGGGCAAGGTCGCCAGCGCGTGGACGAAGCCGACGCGGTCCTCGCGCGTCTCGCCCATGCCGACGATGCCGCCGCAGCACACGTTGATCCCGGCGCCGCGCACCGCGTCTAGCGTGTCGAGCCGCTGCTGGAAGCTGCGCGTGGTAATGACGTCGCCGTAGCGTTCGGGCGAGGTATCGATATTGTGGTTGTAGTAATCGAGGCCGGCGGCGGCGAGCTGCCGGGCCTGGTGCGGCTCCAGCATGCCGAGCGTCATGCAGGTTTCGAGCCCCATGCCGCGCACGCCCTCGACCATCGCGACGATCGCGCCCATGTCGCGGTCCTTGGGATTGCGCCAGGCCGCGCCCATGCAGAAGCGGGTGGAGCCGGCGTCCTTGGCCTGCGCCGCCGCCTGCAGAACGCTACGCACGTCCATCAGCTTGGTCGCCTTGACGCCGCTTTCGGCGCTGACCGACTGCGAGCAATAGCCGCAATCCTCCGGACAGCCGCCGGTCTTGATCGACAGCAGCGTCGACAGCTGCACCTGCCCGGGCGCGTGGTGCGCGCGGTGCACGCCCTGCGCCTGCCACATCAGTTCGTCGAACGGCAGGTCGAACAGCGCGGCGATCTCCTCGCGCGTCCAGTCGTTGCGTACCGCGCTCATCGTCCCCGCTGCCACATCAAATCCTTCAACTGTGCCGTCCGTTCGCGCGTCAGCCGCGCGAGGCATTGGCGCTGTACCATCGGCTGCATCGATCCGCCCGCATATTCCCCGCCCTCGATCACGCATTGCGCGTCGCGAAAGGCGAGCCAGGCGCGCTGGCTGGCGAGCGTCGCGGCGGCATAGCCGAACCCGCCGCCACGGCTGGTATCGGCGGCGTCGCGGCGCTTCATCGCGGCATAGGTGCGCTGCCACTGCGCGGTCATCGTCGCATCCGCCGCCTTCCACGCCGCGCCGGCCTGCTGGTTGAGCGCGGTCTGCGTCTGGGCGGCGGCGGGCGCGGCGCAGGCCAGGGCTGCGATCAGGGCGTAACGGATCATGCGGCATCCTCCTCAGGGGGCATGTTGTGGCCGAGCAGGCGGAGCACGTCCTCCGCCGCCTTCACCAGATTGGTGCCGGGGCCGAAGATCGCCTGCACGCCCGCATCGCGCAGCGCCTGGTAATCCTGCGCAGGGATGACGCCGCCGGCGATCACCTTGATGTCGGCGCGGCCGGCATCGCGCAGGTGGCCGATCAGTTCGGGGATCAGCGTCTTGTGACCGGCGGCGAGGCTGGAGGCGCCGACCACGTCGACATCGCTCTCCAGCGCCAGCACGGCGGCCTCCTTCGGCGTCTGGAACAGCGGGCCGGGCACCACGTCGAAGCCGAGATCGCCGAACATCGAGCTGACGAGGTTGGCGCCGCGATCATGCCCGTCCTGCCCCATCTTGGCGACGAGCATGCGCGGTTTGCGGCCCAGCCGCCGCTCGGTCGCGGTGACGCCGGCGATGAGGCGGGTCCAGCGCGCATCGTCGGTATAGGCGCCGCCGTAGATGCCCTTGACCGGCGTCGGCTGCGTGCCGAAGCGGCCGAAGACGTCCTCCATCGCGGAGGAAATCTCGCCCAGCGTCGCGCGGGCGCGGGCGGCGTCGACGGCGAGGGCGAGGAGGTTCGTCTCGCGTCCTCCCCGAGCTTGCTCGGGGAGGGGGACCGCGCCAGCAGGGCGGGGTAGAGGGGCGGCGGCGTCAGCCGCCGGCTGCGCCGGCGCCCCTCCACCAGCCTGCGGCTGGTCCCCCTCCCCAAGCGGTGCTTGGGGAGGATTATTGCCGGCACGTGCGCCTTCCCGCAGTGCGTCCAGCGCGCGCTGGCATGCCGCCTCGTCGCGGGTGGCCTTGACCCGCTCGATCCTCCGGATCTGCGCTTCGCGGACGGCGATGTTGTCGACGTCGAGGATGTCGATCGGGTCTTCGTCCGCCTTGCGGTATCTGTTGACGCCGACGATCACGTCCTCGCCGCGGTCGACGCGCGCGGCCCTGGCGGCGGAGGCTTCCTCGATCATCGCCTTGGGCCAGCCGGCGGCGACCGCCTTGGCCATGCCGCCTTCCGCCTGGACGCGCTCGATGATCTCCCAGGCGCCATCGACCAGGCTCTGCGTCAGGCTCTCGACATAATAGCTGCCGCCGAGCGGATCGACGACCCTGGTCATCCCCGTCTCTTCCTGCAGCACGATCTGCGTGTTGCGCGCGATGCGGGCGGAGAAATCGGTCGGCAGCGCGATCGCCTCGTCGAGCGCGTTGGTGTGCAGCGACTGGGTGCCGCCGAGCATCGCCGCCATCGCCTCGATCGTCGTGCGCATGACGTTATTGTACGGGTCCTGCTCGGTGAGCGACACGCCCGACGTCTGGCAGTGGGTGCGCAGCATCTTGCTGCGTTCGTCCCTGGCCCCCAGCTGCGTCATCGCGCGATGCCACAGCACGCGCGCGGCGCGCAGCTTGGCGACCTCCATGAAGAAGTTCATGCCGATCGCGAAGAAGAAGCTGAGGCGTCCGGCGAACGTGTCGATGTCGAGGCCCGATGCGACGCCGTATTTCACATATTCCATGCCGTCGGCGATGGTGAAGGCGAGCTCGTGGAGCTGCGTCGCCCCCGCCTCCTGCATGTGATAGCCGCTGATCGAGATGCTGTTGAACTTCGGCATCTCGCGGCTGGTATAGCCGAAGATGTCGCTGATGATCCGCATGCTCGGTTCGGGCGGGTAGATATAGGTGTTGCGGACCATGAACTCCTTGAGGATGTCGTTCTGGATGGTCCCGTCGAGCAAGCTCCGCGCAACGCCCTGTTCCTCGCCCGCGACGATGAAGAAGGCGAGGATCGGGATCACCGCGCCGTTCATCGTCATGCTGACGCTCATTTGGTCGAGCGGGATGCCGTCGAACAGGATCTTCATGTCCTCGACGCTGTCGATCGCGACGCCCGCCTTGCCGACGTCGCCGGTGACGCGCGGATGGTCGCTGTCATAGCCGCGGTGCGTGGCGAGATCGAAGGCGACGGAAAGGCCCTTCTGCCCCGCGGCGAGGTTGCGGCGGTAGAAGGCGTTGGATTCCTCCGCGGTCGAGAAACCGGCGTATTGGCGGATCGTCCACGGCCGGCCGGCATACATCGACGCGCGCACGCCGCGGGTGAACGGCGCGAAGCCGGGCAGGCCGGGATCCTCCCGCACATCCTCCGCGGTGTAGAGCGGCTTGACCGCGATCCCCTCGGGCGTGTGCCAGGTGAGGTCCTTGCCCTTCACCTCCCTGGCGGCGGCGGCCTGCCAGTCGGCAAGCGTGGGCTGCGGCGTCGGCTCGGGGGTAGCCTGCGCCTTGGGTGCCGCGCCGCTGTCCTCGCCGGTGTTGGTCTCAATGATCGCCATCAGGCGTCTCCATCAGTTCGACGAGTACGCCGCCCATGTCCCTGGGGTGCACGAACACGATCGGCGTGCCGTGCGCGCCGATGCGGGGCTCGCCGAGCACGGTCGCGCCCTTGGCCTTGAGGTCGGCGACCGCGACGTGGATGTCGGCCACCTCGAAACAGACGTGATGCTGGCCGCCGGCCGGGTTCTTCCTGAGGAAGCCGGCGATCGGGGAGGCATCGTCATAGGGCTCGATCAGTTCGATCTGCGTGTTGGGCGTGTCGATGAAGCACACCTTCACGCCCTGCGCGGGCAGGTCGAACGGCTCGCCGATCGCGGTGGCGCCGAGCAGCGTGCGGTAGCTCTCGATCGCGCGTGCGATCGACGGCGTCGCGATGCCGACGTGGTTGAGGCGGCCGAGGGTCATTTGCTTGCTCCTGCCGTCATTGCGAGCGTAGCGCGGCAATCCAGGGCGTCCTGATCCGGCTCTGGATTGCTTCGCTGCGCTCGCAATGACGGGCTGTATGCGCAGTCAGCCATGGGCGATCTGCTCGTAAAGGTCGTGCCAGCCGGGGTTCATCCCTTCGATCAGTGCCAGCTTCTTCGTGCGCGATCCGGCCTTGATCTGCTTTTCACGCAGGATCGCTCCTTCCATCGTGTCGGCGACTTCGAACCAGACCAACAGCTTGCAACCATAGCGCTTGGTGAAGCCGTCCACGACGCCCTCACGATGCTGCCATGCGCGTTGCGGCAGGTTGGATGTGACACCGACGTAGATCGTGCCGTTCCTTTTGCTCGCCATCATGTAGATCGCCGGCCGCATCACCACCTGCCCCTGTTCGTCGTTGCGAGCGCAGCGAAGCAATCCAGAGTTCCACGGCAGGACGCTCTGGATTGCTTCGCTACGCTCGCAATGACGGGGTCAGAGTGGGATGTTGTCATGCTTCTTCCAAGGGTTCTCCAGGGCCTTGCCCTTGAGCTTCCGCAATCCCAGCGCGATCCGTCGCCGGGTGGAATGCGGCTGGATCACCTCGTCGATGAAGCCCTTGCTCGCCGCGACGAAGGGGTTGGCGAAGCGCGCTTCGTATTCGGCGGTGCGTTCGGCGATCTCTTGCGGAGTGCGCCCGCGGAAGATGATCTCCACCGCGCCCTTGGCGCCCATCACCGCGATCTCCGCGGTCGGCCAGGCGTAGTTGAGGTCGCCGCGCAGGTGCTTGGACGCCATCACGTCATAGGCGCCGCCATAGGCCTTGCGGGTGATGACGGTGATCTTGGGCACGGTCGCCTCGCCATAGGCGAACAGCAGTTTGGCGCCGTGCTTGATGATGCCGTTATGCTCCTGCGCGGTGCCGGGCAGGAAGCCGGGGACGTCGACGAACGTCACGATCGGAATCTCGAACGCGTCGCAGAAGCGGACGAACCGCGCCGCCTTCTTCGAGCTGTTGATGTCGAGCACGCCGGCCAGCACCATCGGCTGGTTGGCGACGAAGCCCACCGTCCGCCCCTCGATCCGGCCGAAGCCGGTGATGATGTTGGCGGCGTGGCCGGGCTGCGTTTCGAAGAAGTCGCCCTCGTCCACCACCTTCCGGATCAGCTCGTGCATGTCGTAGGGCTGGTTGGCGCTGGCCGGCACCAGCGTGTCGAGGCTGGGCTCCAGCCGGTCCCAGGCGTCGGCGGTCGGCCGTTCCGGCACGGGCTCGCGGTTGGAGGCGGGCAGGAAGTCGATGAAGTCGCGCGCGGCGAGCAGCGCCTCGATATCGTTCTCGAAGGCATTGTCGGCGACGCTGGTCCTGGTGGTGTGCGTGACGGCACCGCCCAAGGCCTCCTGCGTCACCACCTCGTTGGTCACCGTCTTCACCACGTCGGGGCCGGTGACGAACATGTAGCTTGAATCCTTCACCATGAAGATGAAGTCGGTCATCGCCGGCGAATAGACCGCGCCGCCCGCGCAGGGACCCATGATGAGCGACAGCTGCGGCACCACGCCCGATGCCAGCACGTTGCGCTGGAACACCTCGGCATAGCCGCCGAGCGATGCCACGCCCTCCTGGATGCGGGCGCCGCCCGAATCGTTGAGGCCGATCACCGGTGCGCCGACCTTCAGCGCCATGTCCATCACCTTGCAGATCTTCTGCGCGTGGCGTTCGGACAAGGATCCGCCGAAGACGGTGAAATCCTGGCTGAAGACATAGACGAGCCGGCCGTTGATCGTTCCCGATCCGGTGACCACGCCGTCGCCGGGGATCACCTGCTCCGCCATGCCGAAGTCGACGCAATTGTGCTCGACGTACATGTCGACCTCTTCGAACGATCCTTCGTCGAGCAGGACGTCGAGCCGCTCACGCGCGGTCAGCTTGCCCTTGGCATGCTGCGCGGCGACGCGCTTTGCGCCGCCTCCGGCTCTGGCGGCGGCACGGCGGCGTTCGAGTTCGGTCAATGTGGCGGTCATGGCAGCTCCTGATGCCTTTTCGGACCTTGTAACGGTTCGGCGCAATTGTGGTTTTGCGAAATTGCGATCGATGGGTTTGCAAACTACGGTCGCGGCGATGGCCGCACCGACCCGCCTCCGCATCTTCGCCGGCGACCGCGTGCGGGGGCTGCGCGCGCGCCTGTCGCTGAGCCAGGGCGCGCTCGCCCGGCGCCTCGGCATCTCGACCAGCTATCTGTCGCAGATCGAGAGCGGCGACCGGCCGCTCACCGGCGGCGTGCTGGCGGCGCTCGCCCGCGCCTTTCCGCTCGATTGGGTCGACGTCGCGCCCGAGGAGGACAGCGCGCTGCTGGTCGCCGCGCTCGACGCAGGCGCCGATCCGTCGGTGCCGGCGGCGCTGCTCGGCGAGGACGATGCGCGCCGCGGCGCCAAGCAGCAGCCGCTGCTCGCGCGGCGGATGGTCGCGCTCCATGCGGCGTTGCGCCGTTCGCAGGAGCAGCTGCGCGTGCTGGACGACCGCGTCGATGCGCGGGGCGACCAGCCCAATTTGCTGCCCTGGGAAGAGGTGCGCGACTGGTTCCAGGGCAGCGGCAATTACATCGACGCGCTCGATCGCTTTGCGGAGGATCTGGGGGAAGACCTGCCCGCGCTGGAGGAGCGGCTGGAGGCGGCGCATGGCGTGCGCGTCGTCGATCGCGGCGATGCGGCCCCGCTGCGCGCCTTCGATGCCGGCACGGGCGTGCTGACCGTGGATGCCGCGCAGCCGATCGAGACGCGCCGCTTCCAGCTGGCGCACCAGCTGATCCGGCTGGAGGCGGCGGCGCTGATCGAGGGGATCGTCGCGGGCGCGCCGCTGCGCTCCGATGCGGCGCGCGAGTTGCTGCGCGTCGGTCTTGCCAATTACGGCGCCGGCGCGCTGTTGATGCCCTATGCGCGCTTCCGGGCGGCGGCGCGGGCGCGGCGGCATGACGTGGACGCGTTGCGCCAGCAGTTCGGGGTCAGCTTCGAACAGGTCTGCCACCGCCTGTCGACGCTGCAACGGCCGGGGCTCGCCGGCGTCCCCTTCTTCTTCTGCCGCATCGACATGGCGGGCAACATCACCAAGCGGCATTCGGCGACGCGGCTGCAATTCGCGCAATATGGCGGCGCCTGCCCCTTGTGGGTGGCGCATGAGGCGGTGGCGATCTCCGATCGCATCCTCGTCCAGGTCGCCGAGATGCCCGACGGTTCGCGCTACGTGTCGATGGCCAAGGGGCTGGTGAAGGCGACCGCCAGCTACCGCCGCGCCGCGCGCCGCTATGCCGTGGTGCTCGGCTGCGAGGTCGAGCATGCGGCAAGCTTCGTCTATGGCGACGGCCTCGACCTCGCCGGCGCGGAGGCGGCGACGCCGATCGGCCCCTCCTGCCGCATCTGCCCGCGCCGCGACTGCGACCAGCGCGCCTTTCCGCCGGCGGGCCGCGACCTGCTGGTCGATCCGGACCGGCGCGGGGTGGTGCCGTACCGGTTCGACTGAGCGCACGGGCTTGCCGCGCGGTGCCGACCGGAGGCACAGAAGCGGACATGACTGACAACGCCCATTACGACGTCCTCATCGTCGGTGCTGGCCACGGCGGCGCGCAGGCGGCGATTGCGCTGCGCCAGGCGAAGTTCGCCGGCAGCATCGCGATCCTCGGCGACGAGCCCGAGCTGCCCTACGAACGGCCGCCGTTGTCCAAGGATTACCTGTCGGGCGACAAGCCGTTCGAGCGGCTGCTGATCCGCCCGCCCACCTTTTGGGAAGAGCGACAGGTGGCGATGCTGCTCGGCCGCCGCGCGCTGCGCGTCGATCCGGACGCGCGCACGGTCGCCACGGACGATGGCGCGACGTTCGGTTACGGGCAGCTGATCTGGGCGACCGGCGGCGCGCCCCGCCGCCTCAGCTGTTCGGGCCACGACCTTGCCGGCGTCCACGCGGTGCGCACCCGCGCCGATGTCGACCGGCTGGTCGGCGAACTGCCCGGGACGACGCGGGTCGCGGTGATCGGCGGCGGCTATATCGGGCTGGAGGCGGCGGCGGTGCTGGCCAAGGCAGACAAGCAGGTGACGGTGCTGGAGGCGCTGCCGCGCGTCCTCGCCCGCGTCGCCGGCGAGCCGCTGTCGCGCTTCTACGAGGCCGAACACCGTGCGCACGGCGCCGACGTGCGGTTGGGCGTGCAGGTCGCCTGTATCGCGGAAACCGACGGGCGTGCCTGCGGCGTCACGCTGGCCGATGGCGAGACGGTGGCGGCCGACATGGTGATCGTCGGCATCGGCATCGAACCCGCCGTCGCACCGCTGCTCGCCGCCGGTGCGGCCGGAGACGGCGCAGGCGTCGACGTCGATGCGCGCTGCCGTACCAGCCTTCCCGACGTGTTCGCGATCGGCGACTGCGCGCGCCATGCCAATGCCTTCGCCGACGGCGCGCGGCTGCGGCTCGAATCGGTGCAGAACGCCAACGACCAGGCGACCGTCGCGGCCAAGGCGATCGCCGGCACGCCGGTCGATTATCACGCCGTGCCCTGGTTCTGGTCGAACCAATACGACCTTCGCCTGCAGACCGTCGGCCTGTCGATCGGCCATGATGCGGTGGTGGTGCGTGGCGACATCGGGATGCGCAGCTTCTCCCTCGTCTACCTGCGCGCCGGCCGGGTGATCGCGCTCGACTGCGTCAACGCGACCAAAGACTATGTGCAGGGCCGCGCGCTGGTGGTGGCCGGCGCTGCGCCCGATCCTGCACGCCTGGCGGACGCGGGCGTGCCCTTGAAGGAGATGGTGGCATGACGATTCGCATCGGTATCGGCGGCTGGACCTACGAGCCGTGGCGCGGCACCTTCTACCCCGCCAAATGGCCGCAGAAGCGCGAGCTCGACTATGCCGCGAGCGCGCTGACCGCGATCGAGATCAACGGCACCTATTATTCCAGCTTCAAGCCGCAAAGCTTCGCCAACTGGGCGGCGCAGGTGCCGGACGGCTTCGTCTTCACGCTGAAGGCGTCGCGCTATTGCACCAACCGCAAGGTGCTGGCCGAAGCGGGAGAATCGATCGAGCGCTTCGTCGGGCAGGGCATCGTCGAGCTGGGCGACCGGCTGGGGCCGATCCTGTGGCAGTTCATGGCGACCAAGCGCTTCGATCCCGACGACATGGCGGCGTTCCTGGCGCTGCTGCCCGCCTCTCACGCCGGCGTGCCGCTGCGCCATGCGGTGCAGGTGCGCCACGACAGCTTCGCCGATCCCGCCTTCGTCGCGATGGCGCGGGCAGCGAACGTCGCGATCGTCTATGCCGATTCGGCGGACTATCCGGCGATCGCCGACGTGACCGCCGACTTCGTCTACGCCCGGCTGGAGGCGGCGCAGGAGGAGGAGCCGGCGGGCTATAACGACGCGGCGCTCGACCATTGGGCGCGGGCGGCGCGCGACTGGCAGGCGGGCGGGCGGCCGGACGGGTTGCCCTATGTCACCCCGGACGCACCGGCCCAGGCGCAGCGCGATACCTTCGTGTTCTTCATCAACGGCGCGAAGATCAGAGCCCCTCATGGGGCGATGGCGCTGATCGAGCGGGTGCGGGGTAGGGGCTAATCCTTCAGCCCTGTCCGTCATTGCGAGCGCAGCGAAGCAATCCAGCGCCGGATCAGGACGCCCTGGATTGCTTCGCTGCGCTCGCAATGACGGCCAGAAACAGCATCATCTCATCACGCATGAGGTTTGGAACACGGGTGTTGCCGCTCCAATGCCGCGTCCGGAGCGACAGGCCGCACGCGCACCCCGGTCGGCAACTCACATTCCGACGGCGGTGGTTTCTTCCTCGTTGCTCATCGCGTTCGGCATCGCCGGCAGTTCCGCCGCGGGGGCAGGGGCGCTGGCGGCGACGGTCGGCTTGGCGGCCTGGCCCATGATCGCGGCGTTCTCGATCACGTCGAGCGCGCGGCGGGCGAGGATGTAGCGCTCGGCCGCCTGCATCCAGTTGCCGGCATTGCGGGCACCCGGCAGGCGCGCGACCTCCGCCCGCGCCGCTTCCACCTGGCCGTCTTCCAGCGCCTGTCGGGCGCGCGACAGTCGGTCGGACGGGCGCAGCGACGGCGTGCCGGCCTTGCGCAGCACGACCAGCCCTGCAAGCTCGCGTCGCAGGCTCGTCGCCCAATCGTCGCTGCTGACCGTGGCGATATCGGGCGCGATCGCATCGAGGCCCTGGCGCAGCGCCTCCAGCGTCACGTGCTGATGCGCGGCGTCGATGACATAGGCGACCGCGCGCGGCTGCGCGGTGCCGAAGCGGTGGCGCAGCTGCTCCTCCAGATAACCAAGGTCGACACCGCGATCGAGCGCGCGCCGGGCGGCGAAGGCGATCAGCATGCCCTCGGCCCGCCCCGCCTGCGTCGCGGCGGCGGCGGCATCGGTGCTGACCGCCGCGGTGCGCGCCTCCAAGGCGGTGAGCTGCCCGGCGAGCGTCGCCTCGCGCGAGGCGAGCGCATTGGGATCGAGCGCGGGGTTGCTCGCCTGCCCCTGCGCGTTCAGCGGCTGCGCGGGATTGAAGCCGGTCGGTTCGGGCTGCGCCGTCTTGGCCTGCTGCTGGCCGGTCAGCCACGGCATGCGCTTGACCATGTAGCCGGTGAGCGCCGCGCCAGCGATGAAGGCCAGTGCGATGATCGCCAGGAACACGCCGGTGCGGGGGCCGCGTGGACGCGTCGCCTCACGCTCCCGGTCGATCGGCTGATAGTCGGTCATGCCGTCTTATCCCCGGCCCCCGCCGCACGGTCAATCGCCCGTTCGAGCGCGAGGGCGCAAAGCGCGGCATCGGTCGGCAGGGGCGCCGCGAGGGCGATGTCCCAGCCGGAGCCCGCCGCGGCCAGCACCGCCGGGCTGAGCGCCGCGATTCCCGTGCCGCCGCGTTTCGCGACGAGCGCCGCCACCCGCCGCGCGGCCCGCACCGAATGGAGCAGCACGATGCCGCCCGCCGCCGCCGCGGCGAACGCCGGCGCATCGGCGGGCAGATCGGCACTCGCATAGACGATCACCGTCGGCTGGCCGCTGTCGACATGCTCGCGCCCCGCCAGGTGCAGCGGCCGGAGGAACCCCGCCGCGCGCGCAGCGACCAGCGCCTGCGCGACGCCGCCGTCGCCGGTCGCCGCCACCGCCAGCCCGGCGGCGCGGGCCACCGCGGCGCTCTCCGCACCGACCGCGATCACCGGCAGGGCGGCGAGGCGGGCGAGGCCTGCGCCGGCGTGGCGGATGGCGTTGGCGCTGGTGACCAGCAGCGCGTCGAAGCGGGCGGGGTCGGGCGCCTCCCACGCCACCGGTGCGGCGGCGAACAGCGGCCATTGCGTCACCGCCGCCCCGCCCGCCCGCAGCCGCGCGGCGGTGCGCGACAGGCCGGGTTCGGGACGGACGACGATCAGCGGCCGGCTCACGGCCGGAACAGGCGGCGGATCGTGTCGGGCGCGCTGGCCAGCAGGTCGCGGGCGAGTTCGGCGGCGATCAGCACGCCATCGGTCCCTTCGCCGCTGCCCTCGACGCAGGCGCTGCCGTCCTCCGCGATCAGTTCGGCGCGCAGGGTCAGCATCTCGCCCGCCAGCGCGGCCAGCGCCGCCACCGGCGAATGGCAATCCGCGCCCAGGGCCGCAAGGAAGGCGCGCTCCGCCATCACGCAGGCGCTGGTGGCAGGGTCGTCGATCGCGCCGAGACACGCGGCGGCGACCGCGTCGGCACTGCGCACCTCGATCCCGACCGCGCCCTGCGCCGGCGCGGGCAGCATCGTGTCGGTCGGGATGGCGCGGCCGACGCCGTCGCGGCCCAGCCGGTCGAGTCCGGCGGCGGCGAGCAGGGTCGCGTCCGCCTCGCCCGCCGCCAGCTTGGCGAGCCGCGTGTCGACATTGCCGCGGAAGGTGATGACGCGAAGGTCGGGCCGCGCCCGCAGCAATTGCGCCCGCCGCCGCGGCGAACTGGTGCCGACCACCGCCTGCTGCGGCAGATCCGCGACCGACTCCGCGCCGATCAGCCGATCGCGCACGTCGGCACGCGGCAGCATCGCGGCGATGCGGATCGCCGGCGGGCGGATCGTCTCGACGTCCTTCATCGAATGCACCGCGGCATCGATCTCCCGCTCCAGCAAGGCGCGGTCGAGTTCCTTGGTCCACAGCGCCTTGCCGCCGATCTCGGCAAGCGGGCGGTCCTGCACCGTGTCGCCGGTGGTGCGGATCACCACCAGCGCCACCTCGTCCGCCTGCCAGCCGTGCGCGGCGCACAACGCCTCGCGCACCATGTTGGCCTGCGTCAGCGCCAGCGGCGATCCCCGCGTACCCAGCCTGAACCTGATCGCCATTCCACCTCACCCTCACCCTTCGCCGCCTTCGCCGGCTCTTCCCTCTCCCGGCGGGAGAGGGAGGGAGCAGCGAAGCCGCGGAAGGGTGAGGGTGGCGTCACCGCTTCCGATCCCGTGCCAATGGCCCAAACGCCGCCCCTTCGACAACCACTTGCGACGCGCGTAGAGGGGGCGGATGGCTCCCCGGATCATCCTCGGCCTCGAATCCTCCTGCGACGAGACCGCCGCCGCCCTCGTGACCAGCGACCGCCAGGTGCTCAGCCACCGTCTCGCCGGGCAGGAGGCGGCGCATGCGCCCTTCGGCGGCGTCGTCCCCGAGATCGCGGCGCGCGCGCATGTCGAGGCGCTGGAGCCGCTGATCGAGGCGGCGCTCGCCGACGCCGGGCTCCGGCTGACCCAAGTCGATGCGATCGCCGCGACCGCCGGCCCCGGCCTGATCGGCGGGGTAATGGTCGGCCTCGTCACGGGCAAGGCGCTGGCCCATGCCGCGGGCAAGCCGCTGGTCGCGGTCAACCATCTGGAAGGCCATGCCTTGAGCCCGCGCCTGTCGGACCCGGACCTCGCCTTTCCCTATCTGCTGCTGCTCGTCTCCGGCGGTCACTGCCAGTTGCTGCTGGTCGAGGGCGTCGCGCGCTATCGTCGCCTCGCGACGACGATCGACGATGCCGCGGGCGAGGCGTTCGACAAGACGGCCAAGCTGCTCGGCCTCGGCTTTCCCGGCGGGCCGATGGTGGAGAAGGCGGCGGCGCTCGGTCGCCCGATCGTACCCCTGCCGCGTCCGCTCAAGGGCTCGGCCGAACCGCATTTCTCCTTCGCCGGATTGAAGAGCGCCGTCGCCCGCGCGGTCGGGCAGCATGCGCCGGAGGATATCGCCGCCTCGTTCCAGGCGGCGGTGGTCGACTGCCTGCTCGACCGCACGCGGCGGGGGATCGCGGGGATCGATGCGACCGCGCTGGTCGTCGCCGGCGGTGTCGCCGCCAATGGCGCGGTGCGCGCGGCGTTGCAGGGCCTCGCCGCGGAACACGGATTGCGCTTCGTCGCGCCGCCGCTGTGGCTGTGCACCGACAATGCGGCGATGATCGCCTGGGCGGGGGCGGAGCGCTTCGCCGCCGGGCTGACCGACCCGCTCGACACGCCGGCGCGCGCGCGCTGGCCGCTCGATCCGGGCGCGGAGGCGGTACGCGGGGCAGGAGTGAAGGCATGAAGATCGGGGTCATCGGCGGCGGCGCCTGGGGAACGGCGCTCGCGCAGGTCGCGGCGCATCGGGGCGAGCCGGTGACGCTCTGGGCGCGCGAGCCCGAGGTGGTGGAAGGGATCAACGCGACCCACGCGAATCACCTGTTCCTCGCCGGCGTGCCGCTGTCGCCGTCGATCCGCGCGACGGGCGATGTCGCCGACCTCGCCGACAGCGATGCGCTGCTGGTCGTCGCACCGGCGCAGCACGTGCGCAGCGTGCTCGGCCGGATCGCCGTCGGCACTCGCCCGCTGGTGCTGTGCGCCAAGGGGATCGAGGCGGGTACGCGGCTGCTGGTCGGCGAGGTCGCGCGCCAGGTGCATCCCCAGGCGCCGGTCGCCGTCCTGTCCGGCCCGACCTTCGCGCACGAGGTCGCGGCCGGCCTGCCGACCGCGGTGACGCTCGCCGTCGCCGACGCCGCGCTCGGCGCCGCTCTGTCGCAGCGGCTCGCCGCGCCGCACTTCCGCCCCTATGCCAGCAGCGACGTCGTCGGCGCCGAGATCGGCGGCGCGGTCAAGAACGTGCTGGCGATCGCTTGCGGCGTCGTCGACGGCGCGGGCCTCGGCCAGAACGCCCGCGCCGCACTGATCGCGCGCGGCTTTGCCGAGATGACGCGCTTCGGCCTCGCGCGTGGCGCACGGGCGGAGACGCTGGCCGGCCTGTCGGGCCTCGGCGATCTGGTGCTCACCTGTTCGTCGACCAGCAGCCGCAACTTCTCGCTCGGGCTGGGGCTGGGGCAGGGGCGCTCCGCCGCCGAACTGCTCGCCGATCGCCGCACCGTGGCGGAGGGGGCGTTCACCGCACCGGTGCTGCGCGAGGCGGCCGCCGAAGCGGGCGTCGACATGCCGATCGTCGATGCGGTCGGGCGGCTGCTGGACGGCGCGCCGGTCGACGCGGTGATCGGTGCGCTGCTCGCCCGGCCGCTGCGCAGCGAGGGCGGCTAAAAGGTCAGGTTAGCTGCATAGTGATGCGATTCTGTCACAATCCAGCAAAATGTCCTACATAGGTTTGGTATCGGTATTGACTGACACCAGCAGTTAGGAAAGCTTCGCTGTCCAGAGGGTCAGCGGAAGAGCGCGGCCCCGTACAAAGGGATACCGCGATGACTTGGAAGAATACTGTGTCGTTGGCCGCGCTGGCGGGCAGCCTCGCGCTGGCGGCGTCGCCGGCGCTGGCGCAGACCGGCAGCCCCACCGCCAATGACAATACCAATGTCGTACAATCGCAGGACGACGTCACGCCCGAGACGCGCGCCGACAGCTCCGCCACCAAGGCCGCGACGATCGCCGGCCAGGCCGCCGACACCACCGGCGACGGCGAGATCGTCGTCACCGGCACGCGCATCCAGCGCCCGAACATCGCCGCCGCCGCGCCGATCACCTCGGTCACCGCGGCCGACATCCGCGCCCAGGCGCCGGTCAACGTCGAGGAGGTGCTGAACCGCCTGCCGCAGGTCGCGCCGGACAGCCAGCAGAACTATCAGGATTCGGACGGCCGCCAGCGCATCAAGCTGCGCAGCCTCGGCTTCGAACGCACGCTGGTGCTGGTCGACGGCAAGCGCCTCGGCACCCAGAACGGCCAGGATACCAACATCATCCCGGTGTCGCTGCTGGAGCGCGTCGACGTGCTGACCGGCGGCGCCTCGTCGGTCTATGGCTCCGATGCGGTCGCCGGCGTCGTCAACTTCATCCTGAAGCAGAATTTCACCGGCATCCGCATCGATGCCAACTACAATTTCTACAACCACGTCAATCAGTCGAACATCGTCAGCCAGGCGGCGAGCGCATCGGGCTTCAGCCCGCGCCTCGGCCAGGTCAACGACGGCGGCCGCGCCGATATCGCACTCACCGCGGGCACCTCGCTGTTCGACGGCAAGCTCAACCTGTCGGGCTTCGTCAACTATCGCCATGCCGACCTCGTCCCCTATGACGCGCGCTCGACCTCGGCGTGTCAGCTGACCCAGAGCGTCAAGGACGGTCCGCTCGCCTGCTCGCTCTCCACCTATTCGGTCAGCGGCTTCGTATCGCCGGGGGCCGGCGCCAATGCCGGCACGCAGTACGTCAACAATCCCAACGGCACGCGCACCTTCGTCCCCTACGGCACCGGCGCGGGCAATGCCGCCAATCCGTATGACGGCTATTCCTACCAGCGGCAGGACAATCGCGTGAACGCCGGCGGCTTCGTCACGCTGAAGCTCGCCGACGAGGCGGAGATCTACGGCTCGGCCCTCTGGTTCCGCGACAAGTCGATCAACCGCGTGCCGACCCGCGTCTTCGCCGCCGCCAATTACGGCACCGATCCGTTCCTGGTGAACTGCAACAACCCGTTCCTGTCGACGCAGCAGGCGGGCATCCTGTGCGGGGCCGCCGCTGTCGGCACCGCCACCCGCGTGCCGGTCGACATCCGCTACCGGTTCAACGCGCCCTATCTCAACGACACCTATACCAACACCGGCATCCGCGCGACGGGCGGCATCCGCGGCAAGGTGGGCGATGCCTGGACCTACGACATCGGCGGCGTCTTCGCGCGCAACCAGCAGATCTGGGATTCCTCGCGCCTGCCGAGCTTCGACCGGGTCAATAATTCGCTGAACGTCGTCAACGTGAACGGCGTGCCGACCTGCGTCGTCGGCGGCGACTGCGTGCCCTTCGACGCGTTCAGCGCCGGCAACGGCAACCAGGCGCTCATCAACTACCTGTACGGCAATCTCGACCCCGCCCGGCAGAAGACGGTCGGCCTGCTCTACGACCTGCAGGCGAACATGACCGGCGACCTCGGCAAGTACGGCATCACCTCGCCGCTGGCGACGGATGGCGTCGCCTTCGCGCTCGGCACCGAATTCCGCAAGGATCGCCAGTTCTCCGAACTGACGCCGGGCTTCATTGAGGATTTCGGCGGCGCGGCGTCCGACCGATCCCAGCACGTCTGGGAATCGAACATCGAGGTGCAGGCACCGCTGATCCAGGATCGGCCGTTCGCGCACCTGTTGCAGGCCAACGGCGGCTATCGCCTGTCGAAGTACAGCAGCAACCCGGACAAGTTCACCACCTGGAAGATCGAGGGGCTGTACGCGCCGGTGCGTGACATCACGCTGCGCGCCTCGTTCAACAAGGCGCAGCGCGCGCCGACGGTGGTCGAGGCCTTCCAGGCGACCAACATCAGCTTCTCGCGCCAGGGCGGCTCGCAGAACGACTTCTGCGCGCCGGTGCCGCGCCAGATCGCCGATCCGGCCAATCCGGGCCGCACGATCACCACGACGGCGCCGATCGCCTCGCGCGAGGTGTGCCGGGCGACGGGCCTCAGCGATGCGCTGTACGGCAGCGCGACGCTGCTCTGCCCCAACGACCAGTGCACCGTGCGTTCGGGCGGCTTCACCGCGGACCCGGAAACCGCCTATACCCAGACCTACGGGCTGGTGCTGAAGCCGCGCTTCATCAAGGGGCTGGTGTTCTCGGTCGATCGCTACCGGATCAAGATCAACAACTCGCTCGGCTATAACGACGACAGCTATTACACCGACGGCTGCCTGCGTTCGAACGGCGATCCGTTCTTCTGCTCAGGGATCGTCCGTGCCGCCAACGGCACGCTCTATGCGGCGGCATCGGGTAACCCGACCAGCGGCTTCATCCGCGCCGGCACGACCAACTATTACTTCTCGATCGCCCGCGGCTGGGACTTCCAGGGCAGCTACGCCCTCGGCCTCGGCAGCGGCGGCCGGCTGGATTTCGACTTCAACGGCTCGCTGACCACCTTCGCCGGTGGCCAGGATTCGCCGGTCCAGCCGCAGCGCAACTGCACCGGCTATTTCGGCAACGGTTGCAGCCAGCTGCTGCCGAAGTGGAGCCATGGCCTGCGCACCACCTATTCGACCAGCGACAACGTCTTCAACGCATCGTTCAACTGGCGCTATGTCGGCTCGCTGACCAGCGCCAACAATTCGGGTGACGCGGCGATCGGCGGCACGCCGGACCGGGCGCAGACGACCTTCTACCGGATCGATCCGGTCAGCTATTTCGATCTCGCGCTGACCTTCAACATCGCGCGGCAATTCGCCTTCCGCGTGATCGCGAACAACCTGTTCGACAAGAATCCGCCGATCCTGCCGAATTCGTACAACATCAGCCTGGCGCGCAACAACACGATCCCGCAGCGCTACGACGCGCTCGGCCGCCAGATCGCGATCGGCACGACGATCACCTTCTGATCGGCGGCAACACGAGGAAGGGGGCTCGCCGGATTCGTCCGGCGGGCCCTTTTTCGTGGCACCGCTACCGAAGAATGGTCGTGGCTTCGGTCGGAGCCATGTGCGGCATTCCAGTCACATTTCTGCAAAAAGTCTCTCAAAGGTTTTATTTTGGTATTGACCAGATAAGCCTGTTGGGGAAGCGTAGCTGCCATATAGGCGGCGGAAGAGCGCTGCCCGGTTGAGAGGCTTTGCTATGACCTGGAAGAACAACGTGTCCCTTGCCGCCCTTGCCGGCGGCCTGGCACTGGCGGCGGCGCCTGCGGGCGCCCAGACGGCACCGGCCCCTGCGACGCCGGCGGCGCAGCCCGCCACCGAGGGCGCCAATCCGGGGCAGTTGCAGGACGACAGCATCGCCACCCGGTCGGCGACGATCGCCGGGCAGACGCCCGACGCGAACGGCGGCGGCGAGATCGTCGTCACCGGCACGCGCATCACCCGACCCAACATCGCCTCGGCCGCGCCGATCACCTCGGTCACCGCGCAGGATATCCGCGCGCAGGCGCCGGTGAACGTCGAGGACGTGCTGAACCGCCTGCCGCAGATCGCGCCCGACAGCCAGCAGACCTATAACGACTCCGACGGCCGCCAGCGCATCAAGCTGCGCAGCCTCGGCTTCGAACGCACGCTGGTGCTGATCGACGGCAAGCGCCTGGGCACGCAGAACGGCCAGGACGTCGGCATCATCCCGCCCTCGCTGCTCGAGCGCGTCGACGTGCTGACCGGCGGCGCCTCGTCGGTCTATGGCTCGGACGCCATCGCGGGCGTCGTCAACTTCGTCCTGCGCAAGGATTTCGAGGGGCTGCGACTCGACGCCAACTACAATTTCTACAACCACGACAACAAGGACACGGTGGTGTCGCCGCTGGCGCGCGCCGCCGGCTTCGGCAGCCGCAACGGCCTGACCAACGACGGCGGCCGTGCCGACATCACGCTGACCGCGGGCAAGAAGCTGTTCGACGGCGCGCTGCGCATCAACGGCTTCGTCAACTATCGCAAGACGGACGAGGTCGCGCTGACCGCGCGCTCCAACGCCGGCTGCTACCTGACGCAGCTCCAGTTCAACGGCCCGCTGTCGTGCGGCCTGACGCCGAGCAGCTCGACCAGCGGCCTCGTCACCCCGCAGAGCGGCGCCAACAACGGCGCGCAATTCGTCAACAATCCCAACGGCACGCGCACCTTCGTGCCGTTCGCCGCCGGTCCCGGCAACGCCTCCAACTATTTCAGCGGCTATGCCTATCAGCGTCCCTCGGAGCGGGTGAATGCCGGCGGCTTCGTCAGCCTCGACATCGCGCCGGAGGCGGAACTGTACGGTTCGGGCATCTGGTTCCGCGACAAATCGTACAACAACTATCCGACCATCGCGAGCGGCACGGTGCAGGTGAACTGCAACAATCCGTTCCTGTCGGGCAGCCAGGCGACCGCGATCGGCTGCGCCGCCGGCACCGCCAGCGTGCCGGTCAGCCTCGCCTATCGCCTGGGCGAGAATTCGGATCGTCCGGATACCTACCTCAACACCGGCGCACGCTTCACCGCGGGCGTCCGCGGCAAGGTGGGCACGGCGTGGACCTATGACATCGGCGGCGTCTATGCGCGCAACCACCAGGATTACACGCCGAGCTTCATCCAGCCGGGCCGGTTGCAGAATGCGGTCGCCGTCGGCGGGACGCAGGCGGCGCCGACCTGCCTCAGCGGCGCGGCGGGCTGCGTGCCCTTCGACGCGTTCAGCGCGGGCAACACCGATCCGGCGCTCATCAACTATCTGTTCGCCACCGGCACGTCGCAGACCACCGGCACGCTGTACGACGTGCAGGCGAACATGACCGGCGACCTCGGCGAATATGGCATCACCTCGCCGTTCGCCGAACAGGGCGTCGCGATCGCGCTGGGTACGGAATATCGCAAGGACACGCTGAAATCGACGGCGGACG
The DNA here is from genome assembly GCF_052321755.1 of Sphingomonas cellulosilytica. Lineage (NCBI taxonomy): Bacteria > Pseudomonadati > Pseudomonadota > Alphaproteobacteria > Sphingomonadales > Sphingomonadaceae > Sphingomonas > Sphingomonas cellulosilytica. The sequence continues at coordinate 570,410 of NZ_JBQRTT010000001.1, read as the reverse complement.
CCAGCTATCGCTCGGCCTTGGGCGGCAGCGACATCTATCTCAGCCAGGACGTGTGGGAAGCCAATATCGAGGTGCAGGCGCCGCTGGTCGAACACAAGCCGTTCGTCGAGCTGCTCCAGGCCAACGGCGGCTATCGCGTGTCGAAGTACAGCAGCAATCCCAGCACCTTCAACACCTGGAAGCTGGAGGGCGTGTACGCGCCGGTGCGCGACATCACGCTGCGCGCCTCGTTCAACAAGGCGCAGCGCGCGCCGACGGTGGTCGAGATCCGGCAGGCGACCAACATCGACTTCGCCAGCGGCGGGGCGGGCACGTTCAACGATTTCTGTGCGCCGACCGTCATCACCGGCCCGACCGGCGTCACCTATGGCGCGCCGGTCGCCTCGCGCGAGGTGTGCCGCGCGACCGGCCTCAGCGATGCGCTCTACGGCAGCACCAGCCTGCTGTGCAGCAACGGCACCACGCCGAACGGCAGCGCCGGCTGCACCGTGCGCTCGGGCGGCTTCATCGCCGATCCGGAAACCGCTTACACCCAGACCTACGGGCTGGTGCTGAAGCCGCGCTTCATCAAGGGGCTGGTGTTCTCGGTCGACCGCTACCGGATCAAGATCGACAATTCGCTCGGCTATAACGACTACAGCTATTACACCGACGGCTGCCTGCGTTCGGGCGGGGACCAGTTCTTCTGCCAGGGCATCGTCCGCAATCCGGGCACGGGCACCCTGTTCTCCAACCCGGCGTCCAACCCGACCACCGGCTTCATCCGGCAGGGCACCACCAACTACTTCACCTCGATCGCGCGCGGTTACGATTTCCAGGCGCAATATGCCCTCGATCTCGCCGCGGCCGGCAAGCTGGACTTCAACTTCAACGGCTCCCTCACCACCTTCGCCGGTGGCCAGGATTCGCCGGTGCAGCCGGAGCGCAACTGCGCGGGCTATTACGGCAACGGGTGTGGCCAGCTGATCCCGAAGTGGAGCCATGGCCTGCGCACCACCTACACGACGGCGAACCGCATGTTCAGCGCCTCGCTCAACTGGCGCTATGTCGGCTCGCTCACCAATGCCAACAATTCGGGCGATGCGGCGATCGGCGGCACGCCGGATCGGGTGCTGACCAACTATTACCGCGTGTCGCCGCAGAACTATTTCGACCTGGCGCTCAACTTCGCCATCGCCAAGCAGTTCTCGCTGCGCCTGATCGCCAACAACCTGCTCGACAAGTCGGCACCGATCGTGCCCGATTCGTACAACATCAGCCTGGCGCGCAGCAACACCATCCCGCAGCGCTACGATTCGCTCGGCCGCAACATCGCGATCGGCACCACGATCAACTTCTGATCGCGCAGCAATGCACACCAAAAGGCCCGCCGGAGCGATCCAGCGGGCCTTTTGTCGTTCTACCGCGCCAGTTCGCGCCAGCCGATGTCGCGGCGGCAGAAGCCATCCGCAAAGTCGATCGCGTCGACGCCGCGATAGGCCGCATCGCGGGCGGCACGGATGTCGGGACCGCCGGCGGTCACCGCCAGCACGCGCCCGCCGGCGGCGACCAGCGTCTCGCCCGCCTGTCGCGTTCCCGCCTGGAACACGACTGCACCGCCGGCCTCTGCCCGGTCGATGCCGCGGATCGCGCCGCCGGCGCGCGGCGTTCCCGGATAGCCCGCCGCGGCCACGACCACAGTCATCGCGACATCGTCGGCGAAGTGGGCATCCCCGAACTCGGCGAGCCGCCCCTCTGCCACCGCCAGCATCAGGGCGAGCAGGTCGCCCTGGAACCGCAGCATCAGCACCTGGCATTCCGGGTCGCCGAACCGCGCATTATATTCGATCAGCTTGGGGCCGGTCGCGGTCAGCATCAGCCCGGCGTACAGCACGCCGCTGAACGGCGTGCCGTCCTCGGCCAGCGCCTTGACGGTCGGCGCCACGATCTCGGCGATCGCGCGCGCCTCCAGTGCGGCGGTCAGCACGGGGGCGGGGCTATAGGCGCCCATGCCGCCGGTGTTGGGGCCGGTGTCGCCCTCGCCGACGCGCTTGTGATCCTGCGCGCTGCCGAAGGGGAGCAGCGCGGTGCCGTCGGTCAGGACGAACAGGCTCGCCTCCTCGCCGTCGAGGAATTCCTCCAGCACAACGGGCGCATCGCCGCCGGCGAACATCGCGTCGAAGGCGCCGGCCGCCTCGGCTTCGCTGGTGGCGATCACCACGCCCTTGCCCGCGGCGAGCCCGTCCGCCTTGATGACGACGGGGTAGCTGAAGGTGCCGGCCAGCGCGGCCTCCGCCTCGGCGCGGCTGGCGACGCGGACATAGCCGGCGGTCGGGATGTCGGCGCGGCGGCACAGGTCCTTGGTGAAGCCCTTGGATCCTTCCAGCTGCGCCGCCGCCTTGTCCGGCCCGAACACGCGCACGCCGGCGGCGCGCAGGCTGTCGCCCAAGCCATCGACCAGCGGCGCCTCGGGGCCGATCACCACCAGCTCAACCGCATGGCCGCGCACGAATTCCACCACCGCGCCGTGATCCGTCGCGTCCAGCGCCACGCAGGTCGCATGGGCCGCGATGCCGGGGTTGCCAGGCGCGGCATAGAGCGTATCGAGAGAGGGCGATTGTGCCAGTTTCCACGCCAGTGCGTGTTCGCGGCCGCCTGAGCCCAGCAGCAGGACGTTCATGCCCGATTTTCCCTTCGATACGTCAGCCGATCCCGGCGATGCCCGGCTGCTAGCCGAGGAGCGCGCCGGCGACAACGCTCTCGCGCTGTCCGTCGGCGAGCTGAGCTTCAAGCTGAAGCGCATGGTGGAGGGCGAGTTCGGCCACGTCCGCCTGCGCGGCGAAATCTCGGGCTACAAGCGCGCCGCCTCCGGCCACGTCTATCTCGCGCTCAAGGACGATGCCGCGGTGATCGACGGCGTGATGTGGAAGGGGCAGGTGAACGCGCTCGCCTTCGCACCGCAGGACGGGATTGAGGTGATCGCGACCGGCAAGCTCACCACCTATCCCGGCCGCTCCAAATACCAGATCGTCATCGAGCGGATGGAGCTGGCCGGTGCCGGCGCGCTGATGGCGCTGTTCGAGAAGCTGAAGGCGAAGCTGGCGGGCGAGGGCCTGTTCGAATCGGCGCGCAAGGTGCCGCTGCCCTATTTGCCGCGGACGATCGGCGTCGTCACCTCGCCGACCGGCGCGGTGATCCGCGACATCCTGCACCGGCTGGAGGATCGCTGCCCCAGCCACGTCATCGTCTGGCCGGTGAAGGTGCAGGGGCAGGGCGCCGCCGAAGAGGTCGCCGCCGCGGTGCGCGGCTTCGACGCGCTGGCGCCGGGCGGCCCGGTGCCGCGGCCCGATCTGGTCATCGTCGCGCGCGGCGGTGGCTCGATCGAGGATCTGTGGGCGTTCAACGAAGAGGTCGTGGTGCGCGCCGTCGCCGGCTGTTCGATCCCGATCATCTCGGCGGTCGGGCATGAGACCGACACCACGCTGTGCGATTATGCCGCCGATCTGCGCGCACCGACGCCGACCGCGGCGGCGGAGCTGGCGGTGCCGGTGCTCGCCGATCTGCGCTACACCATCCAGAGCCACGCCTCGCGGACGCAGCGCTGCGCCAACCGCTACGTCGAGCGCGGCCGCGAGCGGCTGGCCGCGACCGCGCGGTTGCTGCCGAAGCGGGATGCGCTGCTCGGCCCCCAGCGGCAGCGCGCCGACGATGCCGGGCAGCGGCTGACCCGCGGCCTGGAGCGGCGCGTGACGCTGGCGCGCGGCGCGCTCGACCGCTCTGCCGGGGCGCTGCGCCCTGCGCTGCTCCAGCGCCAGGTCGATCGCGACCGCGACCGACTCGCCGCGACGTGGCGGCTGGTGCAGTCGCTCAATCCCGATGCGGTGCTCGATCGCGGTTATGCGCGGGTCACCACGCGGGAGGGGCAGACACTCGCCTCGGCCTCGGCGGTCCGCGAGGCGGGGGCGGTGACGCTCCGCTTCCGCGACGACAGCGTCGATGCGACCGTCGGCGATGCGCCCGCCGTGCCCGCCGCCGCCACGCCTGCCAAGGCCGAGCGCAAGCCCGCCAGGCCCACGGTCGCGGCCAAGGCCGACCAACCCACCCTGCTCTGATACGGACCCGCCATGCTCGTTTCCAATTCCGATCGCCCCGCGCGCCTGCATTACATGGCCAACGGGTTTCGCGTCCTCACCCCCGGCGACCATGTCGTCTGCGGCGTCACCGGCGTGCGCATCCCGTTAGAGTTGCTGCGCTATTGGAGCGTGGCGCGGCAGGAGGCCTTTGCGACCGCCGAACTCGCCAGCGAGGCGCTGGCACCGCGATGAGGCGCACACTCGCGCTCGCCCTGCTGGCGGCTGCGACGGCCTCCGGCAGCGTGGCGCAGCAGGCGGCGACGACCCGGCCGGTCGCCGCAGGGTTCCGCTGGACCGGCAATCCGACGCAAGGCGGATTGATCCTGGGCGAAGCGCCCGCCGGGGCACTGAGCGTGACGCTCGACGGCAAGGCGATCGCACTCGATCCCGATGGCCGCTTCGTCGCCGGCTTCGATCGCGACGCACCGGCCACCGCGACACTGGTGGCGACCTTCGCCGACGGGCGGCAGGCGGTGCAGACGCTGGCGGTCGCGCCGCGCGCCTGGCGGATCGAACGGCTCGATCGCCTGCCGCGCTTCCCGGCGCCCGATCCGGTGATGGCACGGCTCCGCCCGGCCGAACTCGCCGCGATCGCGGCGGCGCGTGCGGTGGAGACGGACGCGGCCGGCTGGCGTCAGCCGTTCCATTGGCCGGCGACCGGGCGCATTTCCGGCCTGTTCGGCGCGCAGCGCATCTATCGCGGCGAGCCGGGCAGCTACCATTCGGGCATCGACATCGCGCGGCCGACCGGCACCCCGGTGGCGGCGCCGGCCGATGGCGTGGTGATCCTCGCCGCCGACCATCCCTTCACCCTGGAGGGCAACCTGCTGATGATCGACCATGGCCATGGCCTCAACAGCGCCTTCCTGCACCTGTCGCGGATCGACGTCGCGGTCGGCGATCACGTCCGCCAGGGCCAGGTGATCGGTGCGGTCGGGGCGAGCGGCCGCGCGACCGGGCCGCATCTCCACTGGAGCCTGCGCTGGCACGACGCGCGGCTCGATCCGCTGCTCGTCGCCGGAGCGATGCCACCAACACCCTGACGCATGGCGGCGGCGGGATCCTGTCACTTTTGCCCGATACCGCGGCAGTTTTGCGCAATCTTGCGCATAAACGTGGCAGCTTCTGTGTCATTTTAGCGACACTCTACGTCAAAGGCGCGTCCCTTCCCTCGCGGCGCCTTTACAGCGAAATGTCACCCTCGCATTCCTGTTGCATGTCTCTTGGGAGCCGCGCCGCGGCTTAGGGGGGCTTTGGCAAAACCGGGGGCAGGCACCGTCACAGCGGGCATGGCCATCCGGTCAAGCGAGGGAAAATCATGACCACGATGAATCGTTTGACGCGCAAGGCCGCGCTGCTCGCCGCAGCGACGCCGTTTGCGCTCCTGTGTGCAGGCGCCGCACCTGCCGCCGCGCAGGAAACCGGCACGATCCTGCCGACGGCGCCGCAGACCACCGCGCCGGCCGATGCCAACGTCGCCAACAACCAGCCGCAGGAGCAGCAGGGCGCCGACATCGTCGTCACCGGCACGTTGCTGCGGACGGAAGTCACCCCGTCCCCCGTCACCGTCGTGACCGCGGAGAATCTCGACCAGCGCGGCATCAGCACCGTTCAGGAAGGCATCCAGCGTCTCGCCTCGAACAACGGCCCGGCGCTCACCAACAGCTTCTCGGCCAATGGCGCCTTCGCATCCGGCGCATCGGCGATCTCGCTGCGCGGCCTCAGCACCAACTCGACGCTGGTGCTGTTCGACGGCATGCGCGCCGCTTACTATCCGCTCGCCGACGACGGCACGCGCAACTTCGTCGATCTCAACACCATTCCCGACGACATCGTCGAGAACATCCAGGTGCTGCGCGATGGCGCGTCGTCGACCTATGGCGCCGACGCGATCGCGGGCGTGGTCAACATCATCACCAAGAAGCAGATCACGGGCGTCAAGGGCCGCGCCGAGGCCGGCATCTCCGAGCGCGGCGACGCCTCGCAATACCGCCTGTCGCTGACCGCCGGCATCGGCGATCTCGATAAGGACGGCTACAACGCCTACATCAGCGGTTTCTATTACCGTCAGGCGCAGCTGTTCAATCGCCAGCGGCCGTACCCGTACAATTCGGACGACTATCGCGGTATCTCGAACAACGGGGTGCAGGGCAGCAACAACGTCGTCAATGGCCTGGACGCGGACGGCAATTACCAGGCGTTCAACCCGATCGTCACCAGCACGGGCACCAACCTGTATGTCGCACCGAGCGGCCCGGGCCTCACCAATCCTGTCGGTCGGTACCAGTTGCTCAATCCGTCGACCGGCTGCATCCGCAGCACCGCCTACAACCTGACGGCGGCGGATCTTGCCGCGAACCCGCTCGCGCCGCGCACCGTCTGCCAGGAAGACCTGACGCAGAACTATGGCGTCATCAATCCGCAGATCCAGCGGTTCGGCGCATCGGCACGCTTCACCGCGCGGTTCGGTGATTCGAACGAAGTGTTCGCAACGGCGAACTTCATCCAGACGGACGTCGCCAACGACGGCAATCCTGCCGTGCTGCGCGGCAACGCGCCCGCTCCGTTCTACTTCCCGCGCTACAGCACGCAGGGCAACATCGCCTTCTACGGCAACAACACCATCCTGCAGCTGCCGGTCTACGTCTGCCCGCGCGGCACCACCGTCGCCTGCACCGCGGCGAACGGCACGCTGAACCCGAACAATCCGTTCGCGGCTTCGGGTCAGACCGCGGCGCTGCTCGGTCGCTTGCCCAACCTGCAGACGCGCGACGAAACCCGCACCCGCGGCTATCGCGGCGCGCTGGGGATCAAGGGCGATATCTCCGACAAGTGGCGCTACAACGTCACGGCGACGGGCATGCACGTCGATCTCGAGCGCCGCAGCACGGGCTATGTCTATATCCAGCATCTGCTGGACCTCATCAACGACGGTACGCTCAACTTCATCAACCCGGCCGCCAACAGCCAGGCGACGCTGAACTACCTGGCCCCCGAGGCGCGCAACACCGCGACCTCCGATCTGGTCCAGGCGGATGCGACGATCAACGGCGACCTCTTCCAGCTGCCGGGCGGCCCGTTCCAGGTCGCGGCGGGCGTGGGCGTCCGCTACGAGGCGGTGGATGCGCCGAGCATCAACTCGGACATCAACGGCGGTACGCAGCGTTATTACACGCTCAACGGCTTCGCGACGAAGGGCAGCCGCACGGTCTATTCGGCCTATGGCGAAGTCAACGCGCCGATCATCGACCAGATCGTGCTCAGCGCCGGTGGCCGTTATGACCGCTATCCGAACGGGATCGACAACTTCTCGCCGAAGTTCGGCGCAATCGTGAAGCCGATCCGCCAGGTGACGCTGCGCGGCACCTATTCGCGCGGCTTCCGCATCCCGAGCTTCGGCGAGGCGAACGCGACCTTCCCGACCACGGGCTATGTCACGGCCAGCGCGAACACCTACCCCGATTCGTATCTGGCGAATTACGGCTGTTCGCAGGCGACCTTCTCAACCTGCCCGACCTACGTCCGCACCGCATCCTACGGTGCGACGTCGCTGTCCAATGCCAACCTGAAGCCGGAAAAGTCGCGTAGCTTCACCGGCGGCATCGTGCTTCAGCCGACCCGCAACATCACGCTGTCGGCCGAATATTACAACATCGTCAAGACGGACGTCATCACGACCGCCAACAACGCACCGGCCATCCTCGCTTACTACACCGGCCAGGCGATCCCGGCGGGCTACAACGTCATCCCGGACGTGGCGGATTCGACGCCGCGTCCGGCCGGCACGCTGCCGCGCATCGCGTTCGTCCAGTCGGGCTTCATCAACGCCAACACGCTGCGCACCTCGGGCCTGGACTTCGGCATCGATGCCAACTTCCGGCTCGGCAACGGCATCCGCTTCTCGACCAATGCCGAAGCGACCTACATCCTGAAGCTCGAAACCGAGTTCCCGGACGGGTCCGTCGAGCGCTACGACGGCACGCTCGGCAACTTCAACCTGACCGCCGGCTCGGGTACGCCCAAGTGGAAGGGCGTGTGGACGTCGACGCTGGACTTCGGCGACTTCCTGCTCAGCGGCACCGCCAACTATTTCGACGGTTACGATCTGTCGGCGATGGACCAGGGCACGGGCTACAAGGATTGCGGGCTCAACGACGGCTCGCTGCCCTGCCGGGTCAGCAGCTACGTCACGGTCGACCTGACCGCGCAGGTGCGGGTGAACGACCAGTTCACCTTCTACACGACGGTGCAGAACATCGCCGACCGCCTGCCGCCGATCGATACGGTCACCTACGGCGCGCACGCCTACAACCCGGTCCAGGGCGGCGAAGGCATCCTCGGCCGCTACTTCAAGGCGGGCGTGAAGGTCGGTTTCTGATCGAGCCTTTCAGACCGGTAGAACGGGGCGGCTTCGCAGGAAGCCGCCCTTTTTTTGTTTAGCCAACTCCAACGCCACCTGCTATCCCCTCGTCTACCTACAGCGTCGCGCTAGCCTCATCCTCAAGCTCAGCACGACGGCTGACGGTGTGCGCCAGACCTAGTCGACCCGCTCGGGAACTTTAACCTGACCGACGGTTCGGGCACGTTCGAGTGGAAGGGCAACTGGGTCAACACCTTCGACTTCGGCGACTTCGCGCTGTCGGGGACCGTCAACTACACGTCGGGTTACGACCTGTGGGCGATGGACCAGGGCGATGCCTACAAGGACTGCGGCCAGGCGCCGGCCTACTACGGCTGCCGCGTGAAGTGCTACATCACGGCCGATGCGCACGCGAGCTTCAAGGTCAACGACAAGTTCACGTTCTACGTCAACGCCCTGAACATCTTCAATCGCCTGCCCCCGCTCGATCCGGTCACCTATGGCGCGTACCTGTACAACGCCGTGCAGGGCGGCGACGGCATCTTCGGCCGCCAGTACCGCGCGGGCGCCAAGTTCAACTTCTAAACGCAAATATCCTGCCCCCGGTGAGGGGGTGGCGACTCAAGAACGGGGCGGCTCTGCGGAGCCGCCCCTTTTTTGTGCTTGTTGGAGGCAGGCCGATAAAACGATGTGAAACAAAGGTTTAAGGCAAGTATAATATTAAAAGTGTCATATACAAATAAGACACCCTGCCAATTTGGATTGCAACACTGACATAAAGGCTAGGTGTCTTGTTAAAGCAGATCACAGCTGCACGTGTCTGGAGTAATGCCCGCAGCGACGTGTCGGTCTTCTTGGGCAAGCGGAGGCAGAATGGGGACGAAGTGTGGCATTTTGCCCACGCATGTCCTGAGATTTACGGCATGTAACAATTTTGCTTTGCACAAAGCAGGCTCGCTGAGGAAGTATGTCCGTATTCGCCCTTTCGCAGAGGGCGAGCCACGCGGCGCATCAGGGGATGTGCCGAGTAGGGGGACCATGGAATGACACGAAACGAACGATTTTCGCGCGGCAAGCTGCGTGCGGGTGCGGCACTTCAGGCGCTGGCGCTCATTGGTGCAGGCGTTGGTATGACTGCCATCGCGGCACCCGCCGCGGCGCAGGATTACACTTCAGGCGCCATCGGAGGCACGGTCAAGGACAACACGGGTAATGCCGTCAGCGGCGCCACCGTGACGATTACCTCAACCGCCCAAGGCACGAAACGCACGGCGACGACCGGTTCGACCGGCTCGTTCCTCATCAACGGCCTACCCAATGGCACCTATGACGTGACCGTGGACGCACCGAACACGCCGAGTTGGACAGCCAATGCCGTCGATGTGCGTGCGTCGCAGACGGCGCAGCTCAACGTCGACCTCGCGGCATCCGGTGGCCAGGATATCGTCGTCATCGGCAAGCGGGCCGTCGCAGCGTTCAGCGGCACGACCGTTGGTCTCAACGTCGACGTGGCCAGCTTCATCGAAACAAAGCCGTTGGCGCGCAACCTGACTTCGGTCATCCTGCTCGCACCCGGCACGTCGCTGGGCGACGGCGCATTCGGCAATCTGCCGTCGATCGCCGGTGCCTCGGTCGCCGAGAACCAATATTACGTCAACGGCATGAACGTGACCAACTTCGACAATGGTCTCGGCAGCACGACGCTCCCCTTCTACTTCATCAAAAGCGTCGACGTGAAGAACGGCGGTCTTCCGGCGGAATACGGCCGCGCGACCGGTGGCGTGATCACGCAGGTGACGAAGTCGGGTAGCAACGACTATATGGCGGCGGCCCACATCGACTGGACGCCGAATTTCCTGGTTTCACCGGGCAAGAACCTTCAAAGCTTCACCGGTAACACCGTCAACGGCAGTCAGGTTCAGAACAGCACCGACACCGCCTATAACCGGTCCGACACGCTGCAGGTCACGCTGGAAGCCAGCGGACCGGTCATCAAGGATCGTCTGTTCGTCTACGGCCTCGTGCAGATGAACCGGGTCACGAGCCTGAGCAACAGCCCGCTTGCGGGTAGCGCTTATGGTCAGGGCACGGCTTATTCCTATCGGAACGACGATCCCTTCTGGGGCGCCAAGGTCGACGCCTATCCGATCGACAGCCAACACCTCGAGTTCACGATCTTCGACACCCGCAACACCAACCAGCGCTCGGACGTGCCTTACACGTACGGCAATGGTCCGAACGTCTATGGCGCGGCAACCGCAGTCACCGGATTTAACCGGGGCGGCGTGAGCTTCGTCGGCAAATATACCGGTCGCATGACCGACTGGCTGACGGTCTCGGCCGCTTATGGCCGTACACGGGATCGCTTCGATCAAGTGAGTATCGCTGGTGCGGGTAACCTGCCCTCGATCCAGAACCTGTCGGGCGGCACCGTGTTCGGTGTCGGTAACAACGGTTACTATAATGCCCAGCGGAATGGCTCTACCGATTTTCCCTTCAGCACTGAGCGTAAGTTCTTTCGTGCTGACGCCGATCTGCGCTTTACGCTGTTGGGCGATCACCACGTCCGCGGTGGTTATGATCAGGAAGACAACACGCTTGACCACGTTACCGTTCGCAACGGGGGTGCCTACGAATTTGGAAACAACGCGATTTCTTCGGCGGCGTATAATGCTTTGGCAGGCGGCGCCGGCTTTGCCTATATCGTGCGCCCGTCGAACGCATCCGGGCCGGTCGTCGAGCTGAATTACTATAATACGGGCGGCATGTTCAAAGCCAAGAACAGGGCCTATTATATTCAGGACGAGTGGAAGCCGACGGATCGCATGACCCTGACCTTGGGTGCGCGTCGCGACGACTTCCGGATCAACAAGCCCAGTGGGGCGCCGATCGCCGATCTCAAGAAGAATTACGCTCCGCGTATCGGCGCCGAATATCGCATCTTCGGTGACAAGTCGGGCAAGTTCTACGCATCATACGGTTGGGAATATCTCCCGATCGCGAGCAATACCGCCTACCGTCAGGGGTCGCCGTCCTTCTACTTCCGCCAGCGCTACAACTTCAGCGGTATCGGCTCGAACGGCCTGCCGGTCCTGACCAACCTAGTGACGAACAACGGTCAGTATCAATCGAAGTGTCCCTTCGCGCTGGTGCCGAACGGTGCGACGACGAACTGTAACGTCACGGGTGACGGTGCAGACATCAACACCACGCAGGCGATCTCGGCGAACCTGAAGGCGACCCGGCAGACGGAAATCATCGCCGGCTATGAACAAACCTTCGGACTGTGGCGCGTTGGCCTCACCTATACGCACCGTAATCTCGACCGGACGTCGGAAGATTCCGCGATCGACGCGGCCGTCAATGCTTATTGCACCGCGAACAACATTCGGGCGACGCCGACGGGCGGTGGTGCTTCGGTGCCATGCTCGGCGATCTGGGATGGCTACCACCAGTATGTGATCAACAACCCGGGCAGCGACATCACGGTGAACCTGCTCGCCAACGGCTACGACATCAACAATCGTACCGTCACCCTGACGGCGAAGGCATTGGGTTACGGTAAGGCCAAGCGGACGTACGACGCGGCCGTGCTGTACTTCGATCGCGGCTTTGACGGGCTCTATGGCCTGGGTGGTAGCTACACCTACTCTCGCGCCCGCGGGAATATCGAGGGCGCCGTTCAGTCCGACTTCGGTCAGGTCGACGCAGGCATCACGCAGGACTTCGATCAGCCGGGCTTCGTCGATTATTCGTACGGAAACCTGCCCAACAACTACAACCACATCTTCAAGCTGTGGGGTAACATCAAGCCGACCGAGACGTTCAACGTCGGTACGTTCATCCAGGTGCAGTCGCCACGGTCGCTGAGCTGCTTCGGCTATCACCCGACCGATCTGTTTGCGGACGGCTATGGGGCAGCGTCGCACTATTGCAACGGCAAGCCGAGCCCGCGCGGTACGGCGCAGAAGAGCGACTGGCAGTCGACGATCAACCTGCAGTTCGCCTATAGCCCGAAGATCGAAGGCCACAGCATCACGTTCCGTGCCGATGTGTTCAACCTGCTGAACTCGCAGGCGATCACCAAGCGCAACGAGATTGGCGAACTGGACGTGACGACCAGCCCGACAACGGGTCTGCCGGTGACCTATATCGCCAACCCGAACTACGGTCGTCCGACCGCCTATCAGGCGCCGCGCTACGTCCGTCTGGGTGTGGACATCAACTTCTGATCGTGACCGCTCGCGATTGAACCCAGGGGAGGCGGGTCTTGCGACCGCCTCCCTTTTTACCCCACCGACAACGCCAGCTTCCCATCCCCCTCGTCCACCCGCACCGTCGCGCCGTCCTTCACCGCGCCGCGCAGGATCAGTTCGGCGAGCGGGTCCTGCAGGTAGCGCTGCACCGCGCGTTTCAGGGGACGGGCGCCGTAGACGGGGTCGTAGCCGACGCGGCCCAGCCAGTCGCGTGCCGCATCGGTCAGGTCCAGCGTCACCTTGCGGTTGGCGAGCAGCCGGCCGACGCGGGCGACCTGGATGTCGACGATCGGGGCCATGTGGCTCTGGCCCAGCCGGTGGAACAGGATCACCTCGTCCAGCCGGTTGAGGAACTCGGGCCGGAAATGGGCGCGGACGATCTCCATCACCTGCGGCTCGACCGTCTCGACGTCCTGCCCTTCCTCCAGGTTCGCCAGATACTGGCTGCCGAGATTGCTGGTCAGGATGATGAGCGTGTTGCTGAAATCGACCGTGCGGCCCTGCCCGTCGGTGAGGCGTCCGTCGTCGAGCACCTGCAGCAGCACGTTGAAGACGTCGCCATGCGCCTTTTCCACCTCGTCGAACAGCACGACCTGGTAGGGCCGGCGCCGCACCGCCTCGGTCAGCACGCCGCCCTCTTCATAGCCGACATAGCCGGGAGGCGCGCCGATCAGGCGGGCGACCGCGTGCTTCTCCATGAATTCGCTCATGTCGATGCGGACCATGGCGTTGGGATCGTCGAACAGGAATTCGGCCAGCGCCTTGGTCAGCTCGGTCTTGCCGACGCCGGTCGGCCCCAGGAACAGGAACGAGCCGAGCGGGCGGTTGGGGTCCTGCAAGCCCGCGCGCGCGCGGCGGACGGCGGTGGAGACGGCGCGCACCGCATCGGCCTGGCCGATCACGCGCTTGCCGATCACCTCCTCCATCTTGAGCAGCTTCTCGCGCTCGCCCTCCAGCATGCGGTCGACGGGCACGCCGGTCCAGCGGCTGACCACCGCGGCGATATCGTCGCTGGTCACCTCCTCGCGCAGCATCGCGCCCTGGGTGGCGCCCTGCGCCGCGGCGAGCTGCTTCTCCAGCGCCGGGATGCGGCCGTACGAGAGCTCGCCCGCGCGGGCGAGATCGCCGCCGCGCTGCGCCTGGTCGAGTTCGAGCCGCGCGGCGTCGAGCTGTTCCTTCAGCTTCGCTTCGCCGGCGATCTTGTCCTTTTCCGCCTGCCAGCGGGTGGTCAGCTCGGCCGATTGCTGTTCCAGATTGGCCAGTTCGCCCTCCAGCGTCTCGAGCCGGTCGATCGAGGCGGCGTCGGTTTCCCGGCGCAGCCCCTCGCGCTCGATCTTGAGGCGCAGGATGCGGCGGTCGAGCGTCTCGATCTCCTCGGGCTTCGATTCCACCTCCATGCGGATGCGGCTCGCTGCCTCGTCCATCAGGTCGATCGCCTTGTCGGGCAGGAAGCGGTCGGTGATGTAGCGGTTGGAGAGCGTCGCCGCCGACACCAGCGCGCCGTCGGTGATCCGCACCCCGTGGTGCATCTCGTACTTGTCCTTGAGGCCGCGCAGGATGCTGATCGTGTCCTCGACGGTCGGTTCGCCGACGAACACCGGCTGGAATCGCCGCTGGAGCGCCGGGTCCTTTTCGACGTACTTGCGATATTCGTCGAGCGTGGTCGCGCCGACGCAATGCAGCTCGCCGCGGGCGAGCGCCGGTTTCAGCAGGTTGCCGGCGTCCATCGCGCCTTCCGATTTGCCCGCGCCGATCAGCGTGTGCATCTCGTCGATGAACAGGACGATGTCGCCCTCGGCGGCCTTCACCTCGTCGAGCACGCCCTTCAGCCGCTCCTCGAACTCGCCGCGGTATTTCGCGCCGGCGATCAGCGCGCCCATGTCGAGCGCCATCAGCCGGCGGTCCTTCAGCGTGTCGGGCACATCGCCATTGGCGATGCGCAGCGCCAGGCCCTCGGCGATCGCGGTCTTGCCGACGCCGGGTTCGCCGATCAGCGCCGGGTTGTTCTTGGTGCGGCGGGCGAGGATCTGGATGGTGCGGCGGATCTCCTCGTCGCGGCCGATCACGGGATCGAGCTTGCCGTCGCGCGCCGCCTGGGTGAGGTCGCGGGCGAACTTCTTCAGGGCATCGTAGCGATCCTCCGCCGACGCGGTGTCGGCGGTGCGGCCGCCGCGCAGATCGTTGATCGCGGCGTTCAGCCCCTCGGCGGTGACGCCGGCGGTCTTGAGCGCCTTGCCCGCAGCATTGGTCTGCGCCAGCGCGAGCGCCAGCAGCAGCCGTTCGACGGTGACGTAGCTGTCGCCCGCCTTCTGCGCGACCTGCTCCGCCTGGTCGAGGACGCGGACGGTGTCGTTGTCGAGCCCCGGCGTCTGTTGCGCGCCCGATCCGGACACCGCCGGCAGCCTGGCGAGCGCCGCATCGGTTTCGCCGGTGGCGCGACGGGCATCGCCGCCGGCCGCCTGGATCAGTCCGGCGGCCATGCCCTGCTCGTCCTCCAGCAGGGCTTTCAGGATATGCTCCGGCGTGATCCGCTGATGGTTCATGCGGATCGCGACGGTCTGCGCCGACTGGAGGAAGCCCTTGGCGCGGTCGGTGAATTTTTCGAGGTTCATGGTGGCCCCTGATCGTGTTCCGACGCGATATGGTGTTGCCATTGTGCAACACAAGTGTGACGGCCCGGCCAGATCGGACTTTTTCCGGATGCCGCTTGCCAGCCGTCCGCCGACCGTTATGCTCCACCCATACAGTCGTTCAAGACTACCGGGGAAGGGTTCCACATCATGACGAAGTTCTTCGCGCTGGCTGGCGTCGCATCGATCGCGCTCGCCGTGCCCGCTTCCGCACAGACGACACCAAAGGTGTCGGTGAAGGCCGCACCCGTCTCGGCGCTCGTCAGCGCGATCGACATCCCCTATCAGGAATTCCGGCTGAAGAACGGCCTGCGCGTCATCGTCCATACCGATCGCAAGGCGCCGGTGGTGGCGGTCAGCGTCTGGTACGACGTCGGCTCCAAGCACGAGCCGAAGGGCTCGACCGGCTTCGCGCACCTGTTCGAACATCTGATGTTCAACGGTTCGGAGAATGCGCCGGGCGACTTCTTCGGGCCGCTCAAGGAAGTCGGCGCGACCGATTTCAACGGCACCACCTATTACGACCGCACCAATTATTTCGAGACGGTGCCGACCGCCGCGCTGCCGCGCGCGCTGTTCCTCGAATCGGATCGCATGGGCCATCTGCTCGGCGCGATCACGCAGGGCGTGCTCGACGAGCAGCGCGGCGTCGTCCAGAACGAGAAGCGGCAGGGCGACAATCGCCCCTACGGCCTGCTCGATTATGCGGTGACGGAGGGGCTTTATCCGACCACGCACCCCTATGGCCACGACACGATCGGCTCGATGGAGGACCTCGACGCCGCGACGCTCGATACGGTGAAGAACTGGTTCCGCAGCCATTATGGCCCCAACAATGCGGTGCTGGTGCTTGCCGGCGACATCGACGTCGCCACCGCCAGGCCGCTGGTCGAAAAGTATTTCGGCGATATCGCGTCGGGTCCGAAGAGCGAGCTGCCCGCCGCAGCGGTGGTCACGCTGCCCTCGGCCAAGACGGTGACGTTGAAGGATCGCGTCGCCGCGACGATGATCACCCGCAACTGGTCGGTGCCCGGGCTGAACGACAAGGATACGCCCTCGCTGGAGGTCGCCGCCGGCATCCTGGGGGGCATGGCCTCGTCGCGCTTCGCCAACGAACTGGTGCGCAAGGAGAAGCTGTTCACCTCGCTGTCCGCCGACGACAGCGCCTTCGCGCAGGTCGGCACCTTCACCATCAACGGGCTCGTGCGCCCCGGCGTCGACGTGGCGCTGGCATCGAAGCGCGTGGATGAGGTGCTCGCCGATTTCCTGCGGACCGGCCCGACCCAGGACGAGGTGTCGCGCTATGTCACCAGCACCATCGCCGGAACCGTGCGCGGACTGGAGGCGGTCGGCGGCTTCGGCGGCAAGGCGACCGCGCTTGCCGAGGGCGCGCTCTATTCGAACGATCCCGGCTTCTACAAGAAGCACCTCGCCGCGCTGGCCGCGCAGACGCCGGCCAGCGTGAAGGCGGCCGCCGACAAATGGCTGTCGCGCCCGGCACTGACCGTGGATGTCGTACCCGGTGCACGCGATGCCTATGCCGAGGCGAAGGTGCCGCCCAAGAAGGACGTGGTCGCCGCCCCGGAACAGCCGGTGAAGGGCACGCGCGGGCCGATCCCGGCGATGGGCCAGGTCACCGCGCTGACGTTCCCCAAGGTCGAGCGCACGCGCCTGTCGAACGGAATCGAGATCGTCTATGCGCAGCGCAACGCCGTGCCGGTGACGCAGGCGGTGCTGAGCTTCGATGCCGGCTATGCCGCGGACGTGCCCGACAAGCTCGGAACGCAGCAGCTTGCGGTAGGCATGCTCGACGAGGGCACCGAGCATTATGACGTCAACACGCTCGCCGAAGCGCGCGAGCGGCTGGGCATGGGCCTGGGAACCAGCAGCAGCAACGATCGCAGCACGGTGACGATGGGTGTCCCGAGCGTCAATCTCGCGCCGGCGCTGGACCTGTTCGCCGAGGTCGCACGGCGCCCCGCTTATGCGCCGGCCGAGGTGGCGCGCGTCAAGGCGCAGCAGGTCGCCGGCATCCAGCAGGAACTGACCAACCCCGGCGCGCTGGCGCAGCGGATGACCACCCGCGTCCTCGCCGCCGGCACGCCCTATGCCAAGGCGCAGGGCAGCGGCGATCCGGTCGCCGTCGCCTCGCTGACCCCAGCGGATCTGCGTGCGTTCCAGCATGCCTGGTTGCGCCCCGACAAGGCCAAGCTGTTCGTCGTGTCCGACCGTCCGCTCGCCGAGGTGAAGGCGGCGCTGGAGTCCCGCTTCGGCGACTGGAAGCCGGAGGGCGCGGCCGGCACCAAGACCTTCGGCGCGGCGCAGACGCCGATCACGCCCGGCATCGTACTGATCGACCGGCCGGATAGCCCGCAGTCGATGATCGTCGGCGGCCAGCGCACGGGCCTCAAGGGCACCGATGACATGCTCGTCCTCAACACCGTGAACGATGCGCTGGGCGGCAGCTTCCTCAGCCGCATCAACATGGACCTGCGCGAGGACAAGCATTGGTCCTACGGCGCCAGCGGTCGCTTCCAGACCGTGGAATATGCCGCGCCCTATGTCGTCTCCGCCGGCGTGCAGGCGGACAAGACGGGGCCGTCGATCGCGTCCGCGGCGGAGGACATCAAGCAGTTCGTGACGACCAAGCCGATGACCGACAACGAGTTCAAGCTGGCGATCGCCGACGCGGTGCTGAAGCTGCCCGGCCAGTTCGAAACCTCCCCGGCGGTGCTGAGCGCGATGCAGGCCAACGACCTCTACAAGCGGCCGGACGATTACTACGCCACGCTGGGCGCGCGGTATCGTGCGATGACGCTACCCGAACTGCGCGCGGCGGCGGCGAAGACGATCGATCCCGCCAGGATCACCTGGATCGTCGTCGGCGACGCGGCCAAGGTGAAGCCGCAGCTTGACAGCCTGGGCCTGCCGGTCGAGGTCGTGCCGGCAAGCGCGGTGGCCGGCGCATCCGCCGGCGCCGCGCCCGCAGCGCAATAAGGAGAGTTACGATGGCAGATGTCGACGGCAGCTGGGACTGCACCGTGAAATCGCCGCTGGGCGACCAGAACCTGACGCTGACCGTCAAGAGCGACGGCGCGAGCTTCACCGGCACCGCCTCGGGCGCGATGGGGTCGAGCGACGTGTCGGGCGAGGTCGACGGCAACACGGTGCGCTGGAAGCAGCAGATGACCGTGCCGATGCCGATGACGCTCGATTGCGAGGCGACGGCCGAGGGCGACACGCTGACCGGCACCGTCGGTGCCGGCGCGTTCGGCAGCTTCCCGCTGTCGGGCAAGCGCACGGGGTGAGCATAGCATCGTCATCCCGGCGCATGCCGGGATGACGGCCGGGCCTTTGACACGCGAGCAATAATCGCGAAACATTGCGGCTCGCCTTCTTCCGAAGGCGGGCCGCTTCGTTATGGGATGCCCCTCGCCATGATCCGTCCGCTTCTCGCCGCCTGCGCCCCCGTCGCCCTGCTGGCTGCCCTTGCCGGCGCTTCCGCCGGCCTGGCGCAGAAGAGCTATGACGAACGCCCCGCCAGGCTCGCGCCCCGCGACGCGAACTACGAATATACCCGCAAGGTCGTCGATATCCGGATGCGCGACGGGGTGAAGCTCCACACGGTGATCGTGATGCGCAAGGGGACGAAGGATGCCGGCATCCTGCTGACCCGCACGCCCTATGACGCGGAGGGGCAGACCAAGCCCGATACCGGCAGCTTCGCCGGCGTGCTGTCGCACGGCGACGGACCGTGGGACGTGATCGCCGCCGACGGCTATATCCGCGTCATCCAGGACGTGCGCGGCATGCACGGCAGCGAGGGCATCACGCTGATGAACCCGACGCCGGCGGGTTCGCCCAACAATCCGACCAAGACCGACGATGCCACCGACACCTACGACACGATCGCCTGGCTGGTGAAGAACGTGCCGGAAACCAACGGCCGCGTCGGCATCAGCGGCATCAGCTATGACGGCTTCCTGCCGCTGATGGCGCTCATCAACCCGCACCCGGCGCTCAAGGTGTCGGTGCCGATGAACCCGATGGTCGACGGCTGGCGCGGCGACGACTGGTTCCACAACGGCGCATTCCGCCAAGTCGGCCTGTCCTATCTGCTCGGCCAGCAGGGCACCCGCGATGCCGGCACGCCGTGGATCACCGACACCGCCGACGATTACGAATACTGGCTGAAGAACGTCTCGGCCGGTGCCGTGGCGAAGGCGCAGGGCGTCGACCAGGCGTCGGGCTTCTACCGCAAGATGGCCGCGCACCCCGCCTACGACAGCTTCTGGCAGAGCGCGGCAATGGATCGCATCCTCGCGCGCGAGCCGCTCAAGGTGCCGACGATGCTCGTCGCCGGCCTGTGGGACCAGGAGGATATCTACGGCGCCCCCGCCGTCTACCGCGCGCTCGAACCCAAGGACACCGCGAACGACACGGTCTTCCTGACGCTCGGCCCCTGGTATCACGGGCAGGAGATCCGCGACGGCAGCAGCCTCGGCGCGATCAAATGGGATTCGGACACCGCCAAATGGTGGCGCTGGCAGGTGCTGCGGCCGTTCCTGGCGCATTATCTCAAGAGCGACCAGCCGGCGATGGACGTGGCCCCGGTCACCGCCTTCCAGTCCGGCACCAACCAGTGGCAGCGGCTGCAGGCCTGGACGCAGCCGACGCCGACGCCCTTGTACCTGAAACCCGGCGGCAGCCTCGGCTTCGCGGCCGCAGGCGGCGCGGCGCAGACCGCGGACTATCTCTCCGATCCCGCCAACCCCGTCTCCTATCGCGTGCGGCCGACCAGGCCGACCGATGCGGCGGGCTCGACGTGGCGCTACTGGCTGGTCGACGACCAGCGCCCGCTGTCCGGCCGCCCGGACGTGCTGACCTTCACCAGCGACGTGTTGACCGCACCGGTGACGATCGCCGGCACGCCGCAGGTCCACCTCACCGCATCGACCAGCGGCACCGACAGCGACTGGGTGGTCAAGCTGATCGACGTCTACCCCGACGTGATGCCGCGGCAGGAGGAGATGGCGGGCTATCAGCTCGGTGTCGCGATGGACATCTTCCGCGGTCGCTATCGCGAAGACCTTGCCGTCGCGAAGCCGCTGACGCCCGACGCGCCGCTCAAATACGCCTTCGCGCTGCCCGAGACGAACCACGTCTTCCTGCCCGGCCACCGCATCATGGTGCAGGTGCAGTCGAGCTGGTTCCCGCTCTACGATCGCAACCCGCAGACGTTCGTACCGAACATCTTCAACGCGCAGGCGAAGGATTACGTGAAGGCGACGCAGAAGGTGACGGTGGCGGGGCCGGACGCGAGCTACATCGACCTGCCGGTGGTGCGATAGGGACTCATCCACACCGAAGGAAACGTCGCCCCAGCGCAGGCTGGGGCCTCGATCGGCTCATGCCCTGTGCTGTTACAAGCAGATCCCAGCCTGCGCTGGGATGACGGCCGATGGATCAGGCGTCACGCGTTCAGCGCGAGACGCGGGTGATGTGCCCCACCTTGCGACCGGGCCGTGCGGTGCCCTTGCCATAGAGGTGGAGGTGCGCGCCCGCTTCGGTCAGGGCGGGCTGCCAGGGATCGTCGCCGATCAGATTCTCCAGCGCCACGCCGCGCCCGGTCAGCGCCGTGCTGCCCAGCGGCAGGCCGCAGATCGCGCGAATGTGGTTTTCGAATTGCGAGGTCTCGGCACCCTCGATCGTCCAATGTCCCGAATTGTGGACGCGTGGCGCCATCTCGTTGAACACCGGCCCATCGCGGCCGACGAAGAATTCGCAGGCGAGCACGCCGACATAATCGAGCTCGGCGGCGATGCGGCAGGCGAGCGCCGTCGCCTCCTCCGCCTGACCCAGCACCGCCGGCGGCGCCGGGACGGTCGAGCTGCGCAGGATCGCGTCGCGGTGGACGTTGTGCGGCGGATCGTAGCGCACCGTCGCGCCATCCTGCCCGCGCGCGATCAGGATCGAGAATTCATGGCTGAAGTCGACGAACGCCTCGAGCACCGCCGGGCCGCCGATCGCCTCCCATGCCGCGTCCGCGTCGCCGGGCGTGTGCAGCCGCGTCTGCCCCTTGCCGTCATAGCCGAAGCGCGCGGTCTTGAGCACCGCCGGCGTGCCGACATGCGCCAGCGCCGCTTCCAGGCTGTCGCGGCTGTCCACCGCCGCCCAGCGCGCCGGCCGGCCGCCGACCTGCTCGACGAAGCGCTTTTCCGCGATCCGCTCCTGCGCCGCCGCCAGCGCGCGCGGATGCGGGTGGACGGGAACGCGCTCCGCCAGCCATTCGACGGGGGCGAGCGCGATATTCTCGAACTCGTAGGTCACCACGTCGCACGCGGCGGCAAAATCGGCGAGGACGATGCGGTTGTGGTAATCGGCGCGGGTCAGGCTGGACGCCGTCTGCGCCGCCACGCTCTCGCGATCGGGGGCGAGGACATGGGTACGATAGCCGAGCTGCGCCGCGGCGACGGCGAGCATGCGCCCCAGCTGGCCGCCGCCCAGGATGCCGATGGTGCTGCCGGGCGCGAGCATCAGGCGGGCTCGCCCTCGGGATGGATCGCGACGGCGTCGGTCTGCCGCTGCCGCCACGCCTGCAACCGCTGCGACAGCGCGGCGTCGTGCGTCGCCAGGATCGCCGCGGCGAGCAGCCCGGCGTTGGTCGCGCCCGCCTTGCCGATCGCGAGCGTGCCGACGGGGATGCCGGCAGGCATCTGCACGATCGACAGCAGGCTGTCCTGCCCGGACAGCGCCTTGCTCTGCACCGGCACGCCGAGCACCGGCAGGTGCGTCATCGCCGCCGCCATGCCGGGAAGGTGCGCCGCCCCGCCGGCACCGGCGATCACTACTTTCAGCCCGCGATCCGCGGCGCCCTTGGCATAATCGTAGAGCCGATCGGGGGTGCGATGCGCGGAAACGACGCGCGTCTCATGCGCCACCCCCAGTTCGGCGAGCACGTCCGCGGCGCCGCGCATCGTCTCCCAATCCGACGTGGAACCCATGATGATGCCGACCAGCGGAGTATCCATCGCGCGCACCTAGCGGGGGAGGGGAGGGAGGGCAATATTCCCGGTCCCCGCCGGATTGCCACAAAGGTTCGTCATCCCGATGCCGGCGCCGTCCCTGCGAAGCGCCATCACGTCCGGGGTGACGGGTCGCACAAGGCATGGGAGTCGCCCTCGCACAGGTTGCCCGTGCTGGGATGACGACGAGAGCGCTTACCGTTCGCTCAGATAATACCGGTCGGTCGCGTTCAGCGCGTCGTCCAGTTCGTAGACGATCGGCTGCCCGGTCGGGATCTCCAGCCCGGTGATCTCGTCGTCCGGGATGTTGGACAGATGCTTCACCAGCGCGCGCAGCGAATTGCCGTGCGCGGAGATCAGCACGCGCTGCCCGTCCTTCAGCGCCGGCGCGATCCGCTCCTCCCAATAGGGCAGGACGCGGGCGATCGTGTCCTTCAGGCTCTCGGTCGCGGGGATCGTGATGCCGGCATAGCGGCGGTCCTGCGACAGGTCGTAGGGGCTGCCCGGCTCCAGCACCGGCGGCGGCACGTCGAAGCTGCGGCGCCAGATATGCACCTGCTCGTCGCCATGCTTCGCCGCCGTCTCCGCCTTGTCGAGCCCGGTGAGGCCGCCGTAATGGCGCTCGTTCAGCCGCCAGTCCTTCTCGGTCGGCAGCCACAGCCGCCCCATCGCCTCCAGCGCCAGGTTCAGCGTCTTGATCGCCCGCGTCTGCAGCGAGGTGAAGGTCATGTCGAAATCGAGACCCTTCGCCGCCATCAGCTCGCCCGCCGCGCGCGCCTCCGCCGCCCCCTTTTCAGTGACGTCGACATCCCACCAGCCGGTGAAGCGGTTTTCGAGGTTCCAGCTGGACTGGCCGTGGCGGATGAGGACTAGGCGAGGCATCAGGACTCCCGGGGTTCATGAACGGCGTGTGCCGGCTGGGGATAGTGCGCGCGTGGCCCGGTGTCATCCATCCGCTGCGTCCCGCATGTCGACGCGCTGCGATTGGGTTCACGCAAAGACGCGAAGATGCGCTCGCGGAGGCGCGGAGGCGCGGAGGTGATGCGTGCGCGGCAGCGCCCTCTGCTTTCAGAGCCTGAAACGACGGGCCGCTGGCGCGGCGGGCGCTCCATCTCTGCGTCCTCCGCGCCTCCGCGCGAACACATCTTCTTCGCGTCTTCGCGTCTTCGCGTGAACCATTCTTCGCGCGTCAGATCTCGTCGATCATCCCGGCCAGCACCTCCAGGCATGACACCGCCAGCGCCTTGCTGCGGTCCGGCGACCAGCCCTGTTCGGCATCCGGATTGGGATCGTGATCCTTGAACGGCATCTCCAGCGTCACTGACACCGCGCCGAACCGCTGCGCCAGCTGGTTGGTCGACATGGACAGGTTGGCGTTGCCCGCGCTCGATTTCTCATAACCCTTTTCCGTCTGGAAATCAGGGGTATGCTCGGCAAGGCGGTGACCGAAGGCGTAGAATTTGGCGCCGTGGTCCTCGGTCCAGTTCGGAATGCCTTCGTAGCCGGCGATGAAATTGGCCGGAATCGCCTCGTCACCGTGCACGTCGATCGCGAAGGCGACGCCGGTTTCGTCCATCGCATTGCGCACGCACAGCACCTCCGGGCTGCGCTCCGCCGAGGGCGCGTGCCATTCGCGGTTGAGGTTGACGCCCGCCGCATTGGTACGCAGGTGGCCGCGGCGCGTGCCGTCGGGGTTCATGTTGGGGACGACGTGCACCGTCGCCCTGGCGAGCAAGGGCGCCGCGGCTTCGCTGGTCAGCCAGTCGAGCGCGCCCTCCATCCACCATTCGGCCATCGATTCACCGGGGTGCTGGCGCGCATAGAGCCACACCGGCTTGGGGCCGTCGCCGATCCGGAAATAGTCGATCGCCTGCCCGTCGAGCGACTGGCCGAGTTCGCGATGCGTCACGCCCGGCCGCTGCGCGATGCGCGCGACCAGATCCTCGTGCATCTCCATCGTATAGGGCGCGAAATAGGCGAACCAGGCCAGTTCGCCCTCCACCCGATGGTCGAACGACAGCACGCCGTCGGCATAGGACGTGTCGATCATCCGCCACGTGGTGCGATCGCCGCTGGCGCGCGTGCGATAGCCCGGCCAGCCGAACGGATAGGCGGATTGGCCGGCGTTGACGATGCGGAAGGTGAGGTGCCGTCCACGCGCGCCCGCGACGCGGAAATAGAACCATTGAAAGAAGTCCGACTGGTGATCGCGCACGATCTCCAGGTCGACGCGGTCGCCTTGGATGGCGACGACACGGATGTTGCCGCCGTCGAAGGCGGCGTTGATGCTGATCGTCATGGCGCTGGCTTACCGGACGGAGATGGTGCGGCCGGACTGGCCGGGGAAGCCGGTGAACAGCGCATGGGCGAGCCGCCCGGCCTGTTCGTCGGCGCGCTTCAAATCGCTGATCCCCTGCGCCTTGCCTTCCCAGATCGGCGACTGGTCGACCCGCCGCTTGATCGTCACCGCCAGTTCGGCGACCAGCAGCTCGGTCGGCCGCCGCTTGCCGATCGGGAAGCTGACGCCGCCGCCCAGGCCGACGCCGCCGCCACGCCAGCCGCCGCTATAGCCGCCCCCGCCGATGCCGATGCTGACCGGCGACTGGCGCGGCGGCCCTTCGCGGCTGGTGCGGGTGAAGCCGACGGTGGCGACGAAATCGGGCATCGCGCCCTGCGCCGGCACGCTGTAGCCCGCCTTCAGCAATTCGGTCTGCACCGCCGCGGCATAGGTCTTGAACTCCAGGCTGGCGGGGGCGCCGCCCGACAGCGGCTCCACCGCGATCGTGCCGCGCGGAATGGGATCGCCCAGATGGTAGCGGATCACGTCCGTCGGCGGCAGCGCCGCGGTGGTCGTGCACCCGGCAAGCGCGGCGGCGCCGAGGCCGAGGGCCAGGAACGGACGGATGGTCATGACGGGTGCGGCCTCTGTGCTACGTTGCGATGGGAAACGCTCTAACGGCATCCACGTTGCTTGACTATTGCAGCCTTGGCCCCTACCCGCTCGCGCTTTCACCGACACCGTCAATCTCGAAAAGAAGCGAATCGATCATGAAGATCCGCAATAGCCTGAAGTCGCTCAAGGACCGTCATCGCGACAATCGCGTGATCCGTCGCCGCGGCCGCACCTACGTCATCAACAAGACCAACCGCCGCTTCAAGGCGCGTCAGGGCTGAACCACTTGGTTCAGCCCACGGCCGTCATCTTCGACGTCGGCCGGGTCTTGTACGACTGGGATCCGCGGATCCTCTACGGGCGCCTGATCGAGGACGATCGGGCGCTCGACGCGTTCCTGCGCGACGTCGTGACGCACGATTGGCATTTCCAGCACGATGCCGGACGCGACTTCGCCGACACCTCGGCGGAGCTCGTCGCGCTGTACCCCGAGCATGCCGAGCTGATCGCCGCCTGGGGGCCGCGCTTCCTCGAAAGTATCGGCGATCCCATGCCGGGGATGCACGCGCTGGTCGACGAACTGGAGGCGGCGGACGTGCCGCTCTACGCGATCACCAATTTCAGCCACGAATTCTGGCCGCCGTTCCGCGCGCGCGAAGCCGCGATGTTCGATCGCTTCCGCGATGTCGTCGTGTCGGGCGTCGAGAAGCTGGTGAAGCCCGATCCGGCGATCTACCGCCTGGCGCTCGACCGCTTCGGGCTGGAGGCGGAGCGCACGGTGTTCATCGACGACAACGCCGCCAACATCGCCGGCGCGCAAGACGTCGGACTGATCGCGCTGCACTTCACCGGCGAACCCAGGCTGCGCGGCGAATTGCAGGCGTTGGGGCTGCTCTAAGCCGGATCGACATTCGCCGTGCTGCCCCAGTATCCTCCGTCACCCCGGACTTGGTCCGGGGTCCACCGTGCCGCAAAACCCATAGCGTATCAGTGTGCGGCACGGTGGATGCCGGACCAAGCCCGGCATGACGGAGGAAGGGAGAACACCACCCCAGATCAGGCAGCCCATATGCGATAGCCTGCCTGTCCAGGGGACAGGGATGAAAGTCCGGATTTGAAAATAGGTTCGCCCCGACGCCGCCCAGCCGCCGCGTGCGGCAGATGGTGTCATTCGATACGATCCGCCGCTATGCTCTCCCGCAACAAGGAGAGTGGAATGCCCGACGAAGCAGAACTGACCGGCGTTGCCGGCAACAGCCCCGCCCCGAGCCCGGAGCGGATCGGCCAGCGCAAGCTGAAGCCCGCAACGATGATGATGGGCCACGGCTTCGATCCCGCCTTGTCGGAAGGGTCGCTGAAGCCACCGATCTTCCTCACCTCCACCTTCGTCTTCCCCAATGCCGCGGCGGGCAAGCGGCATTTCGAGGGGGTGACCGGCAAGCGGCCGGGCGGTGCCGAGGGCCTCGTCTATTCGCGCTTCAACGGTCCCAATCAGGAAATCCTCGAAGACCGCCTCGCCATCTGGGAAGAGGCGGAGGATGCGCTCGCCTTCTCATCCGGCATGTCGGCGATCGCGACGCTGTTCCTCGCCATGACCAAGCCGGGCGACACCATCGTCCATTCCGGCCCGCTCTATGCGGCGACCGAGACGCTGATCGGCCGCATCCTCGGCAAGTTCGGGGTGAAGTGGCTCGATTTTCCCGCCGGCGCGACGCGTGAGGAGATCGACGCGGTGCTGCGCGAAGCGGCGACCGGCAACGTCGCGCTGATCTATCTCGAAAGCCCCGCCAACCCGACCAACGCGCTGGTCGATATCGAGGCGGTGGCGGCGAGCCGCGATGCGATCTTCACCGATGCCGCCGCCCGGCCGCCGATCGCGATCGACAACACCTTCCTGGGGCCGCTCTGGCAGCGGCCGCTGCACCATGGCGCGGATATCGTCGTCTACAGCCTCACCAAATATGCCGGCGGCCATTCCGATCTCGTCGCGGGCGGCGTGCTGGGGACGAAGGCGCACATCGACACGATCCGCTCGATGCGCAACACGATCGGGACGATCTGCGACCCCAACACCGCCTGGATGCTGCTGCGCAGCCTCGAGACGCTGGAACTGCGGATGAGCCGGGCGGGCGAGAATGCCGCCAAAGTCTGCGCCTTCCTGCGCCAGCACCCCAAGGTGGAGCGCGTCGGCTATCTCGGCTTCCTGCCCGACACGCCGGGCATGGAGCGGCAGGCGGATATCTATCGCCGGCATTGCACCGGCGCGGGCTCGACCTTCTCGCTGCTGGTGAAGGGCGGCGAGGCGGAGGCCTTCCGCTTCCTCGACGCGCTGCGCATCGCCAAGCTCGCCGTGTCGCTCGGCGGCACCGAGACGCTCGCCAGCCACCCCGCCGCGATGACGCACCTGTCGGTGCCGGAGGCGCGCAAGGCGGCGCTCGGCATCACCGACAATCTGGTGCGCATCTCGATCGGGGTGGAGGATGCCGACGACCTGATCGCGGATTTCGACCAGGCGCTCGCCGGCATGTGACCGGCGCGGCGGAGCCCGACGGGTTCCGCCGCCGCTGCGGTGTGCTACGGGAACGTGATGCCTGTCTTCACCCCCATCGCACATGCGGAATTTGTCGGCGCCGTCCGGGCGCTGGCGGACGCGATCATGGCCGATCCCCGGCGCCCCGATGTCCTCGTCGGCATCGGCCGCGGCGGCCTCGCGCCGGCGGTGTACCTCAGCCACGCCACCGGGCTGCCGATGCTGTCGGTGGATTATTCCAGCGCGGTGGAGGATTTCGCCGAGGGCGCGCTGGTGCGACTGGCCGAACGGACGCAGGCGGGCGAGCGGCTGTTGTTCGTCGACGACATCAACGATTCGGGGCGGACGATCGGGCGCATCCGTGCCGCACTCGCCGACGCGGGCGCACCGCAGGGTGCGGTGCGCTTCGCCACGCTGATCGACAACGTGCGCTCCGCCGAACGCGTCGACCACGCCGCCCGGACGATCGATCGCGACGTGACCAAGGACTGGTTCGTCTTCCCGTGGGAAGCGGTCGCCCCGCAAGCGAGCATCGCCGAGGACGCCGCCGAGGTGCCGGACCGCATCGCCTGACGCGCACCCCCGATCCGCCCCGGAACGGGAGGGCGATGGCATATGGCTGGGACCATTCGACATTCAATCCTCCCCTGGCGGGGGAGGTGGCAGGCGCAGCCTGACGGAGGGGGAGGTAAGCGACCACCATCGTTGTGCTTACCTCCCCCTCCGTCGCCTTCGGCGCCACCTCCCCCTGGCGGGGGAGGATTGAAGAAGATTCCTTATCGTGAATGTCGATCAGCCATAGGATGGCTGCCGGCTTCGGGGGAGGGGGCAGGCCATCCCGCTGTTCCCCGTCACCCCGGACGTGTTCCGGGGTCCACCGTGCCGCGAACCAGGAGCGTGTTGGTGCGCGCCTCCGTGGATGCCGGACCAAATCCGGCATGACGGGGGGGGGGGCAGGCATCGCCGCGGAACAGACAACCATTATGCGATAGCCCTCCCCATTCTGGGGAGGCCCCCGGTCAACCGTCGCTGGCGCGCTCGATATCCGCGCCGACGGCGGACAGTTTCTCCTCCAGCCGCTCGTAACCGCGATCGAGGTGATAGACGCGCGCCACCGCCGTCTCGCCTTCCGCGGCGAGGCCGGCGAGGATCAGGCTCATCGATGCGCGCAGGTCGGTCGCCATCACCGGGGCGCCGACCAGGCGATCGACGCCCTTCACCAGCGCGGTGCGGCCGTGGACCTGGATGTCGGCGCCCATCCGCGCCAGTTCGGGAACGTGCATGTAGCGGTTCTCGAAGATCGTCTCGGTCAGCACGCTGGTGCCGCTGCCCAGGCACAGCATCGCCATGAACTGCGCCTGCATGTCGGTGGCGAAGCCGGGGTAGGGGGCGGTCGACAGCGTCACCGGGGCGAGCGGCGCACCGGCCTCCACCGACAGGCCGTCCGCCGTCTCGGCGACGGTCACGCCCGCCTCGCGCAGCGCGTCGATCGTCGCCTGCATGTCCGCGGCCCTGGCGCCGACCAATTCCAGGCTGCCGCCGGTGATCGCCGCGGCGCAGGCGTAGCTGCCCGCCTCGATCCGGTCGGGCATCACCGCATAGGTGGCGCCGTGCAGGGCATCGACGCCCTCGATCTCCAGCGTGTCGGTGCCGACGCCCTCGATCCGCGCGCCCATCGCGATCAGGCAGTTGCACAGGTCGACGATCTCGGGTTCGCGCGCCGCATTCTCGATCACGCTGCCGCCCTTGGCCAGCACCGCCGCCATCACGACATTCTCGGTCGCGCCGACCGACACCACGGGAAAGCGATAGCGCCCGCCGCTCAGCCGGCCACCGGGCGCCGTCGCCTTCACGTAACCCGCCGCCATCTCCAGCTCGGCGCCAATCGCCTCCAGCGCCTTGAGGTGCAGGTCGATCGGGCGGTTGCCGATCGCGCAGCCGCCGGGCAGCGACACCCGCGCCTCGCCCGCCCGCGCCAGCACCGGGCCGAGCACCAGGATCGAGGCGCGCATCTTGCGCACGATGTCGTAGGGCGCCTCGGTCGAGGTCAGCGACCCTGCGCGGATCGTCATCGTCCGGCCGAAATCCTGCGGGCTGGTGCCTTCGATCGCGGTCGAGGCGCCGAGCTGGTTGAGCAGGTGGCCGAAGCCGTCGACATCGGCCAGGCGCGGCAGGTTGCGCAGCGTCAGCGGCGCATCGGTCAGCAGCGCGCAGGGCATCAGCGTCAGCGCGGCGTTCTTCGCGCCGGAGATCGGCAGGCGGCCCGACAGGCGGTGGCCGCCACGGATAAGGATACGGTCCATGCCCACAGCGTCTAGCGCGCTGCGGGCGCGGTGCAAGGCGACAATCAGGTCAGCACGGTTGATCGATTTTAATGCAGCAATTCCCGTGGTTTGCTTACCCGGTTCAACCAACTTGGGGGAATTTGAGCGCGTGGCCAGCTGTCTCGCCGAACGTCTCGGCGAACTGATCGACCTGTCGGCGAACGAACAGGCGGCACTCGATGGGCTGGAGCAGCGCGAGCGGACGCTCCGCCGCGGCGCGGTGCTGTTGCGTGAGAACGACAAATTGCCCGAACTGTTCGTGCTGCGGCACGGCACGATGATGAGCTACGTCATCCTGCCCGACGGCAGCCGGCAGATCCTGCGCTTCCTGTTCCGCGGCGACGTGGTGGCGATGGCCGGGCTCGTCTATCGCAACTCGCCCGAGACGGTGATCGCGCTCACCGAAGTCACCGTCGCGCCGCTGGAGCGCGCCGCGCTGGCCGACCTCATCGTCGCGCATCCGCGCCTCGCGGCGCTGCTGATCGCGATCGACCAGATGGAGCGGGTCGCGCTGACCGACCGGCTCGCCGGGCTCGGCCGCACCTCGGCCAAGGCGCGGGTCGCGGCGTTGCTGATCGAGATCCGCAACCGGCTGCGCGCGATCGATCCGTCGATCGGCGACAGCTTTGCGCTCGGCCTGACGCAGGAGGAGATCGGCGACGCCACCGGCCTCACCGCGGTGCACGTCAACCGCATGCTGCGCCAGCTGGAGGACGACGGCCTGATCGCACGCGAGGGCGGCCGCTTCGCCTTCCTCAACGAAACCGCGCTCGCCCGCATGGCCTATCACGTCGATCGCGCCGCGAAGCTCGACCTCAGCTGGCTGCCCGACCCGCGCTGATCGGCCCCGGTGTGTCGCGATCGATGGGTCTCCGAAGGGCCGGCCGAAACAGGCCGTACGCCGGCGGCACGGTGCCCTTCGACAGGCTCAGGGCGAACGGCGAATGAAGCGCGCGTCGACCGGCGAATCGTCTACGCCTTCTCCAGCGTGCATTGCAGCGGATGCTGGTTCTGCCGGGCGAAATCGATGACCTGCCCGACCTTCGTCTCGGCGACTTCGTAGGAGAAGACGCCGCACACGCCGACGCCCTTCTGGTGGACGTGCAGCATGACGCGGGTCGCCTCCTCCATGTTCATGCGGAAGAAGCGTTGCAGGCACAGGACGACGAATTCCATCGGCGTGTAATCGTCGTTCAGCATCAGCACGCGATACGGGGTCGGCTGCTTGGTGCGCGTGCGCGTCTTGGTGGCGAGGCCGGTTCCGGTTCCCTCGTCCGTCCCATCGTCGCGGCGCTCGGCCATGGTGGTCGGTTCGGCTGTCATGATCGCTCGCCGAAATATGGCATCGAGGGGTGCCGGGGCAAGGGCTGCGGACAAGGAAAAGGGCGACCGCATCGCTGCGGCCGCCCTTCCTGCCTCATCGGGGCGCTGCGTGGCTTACGCGGCGACCTTCATCTTCTCGGCGGCGAGCGCGACGCGGTTCGACAGCGGCTGCGCCACTTCGCCGGCCAGCTTCAGCAGCGCTTCGGTGTTGTGCGAGGTCTGCTGCACCATCGCGTCGAACGCCTGGCGGGCATAGTCCGACTGGAGCTTCAGGAACTCGGTCGGCGACTTCACCGACGACAGCGTGCGGGCAGCGGTCGTCGCGTCCTCGAACGACTTCTTGGCGTAGGCGGCGGCGTCCTGCCCCATCGCCTCGAAACCGCGCACCGCGATCTTCGACGATTCGACCAGCGCCTCGATGTTGCCCTTGCCGAACTCGTTGGCGTCCTCGAAGAACTTCTGGCTCTTCTCGACCGCACCCTTGGCGCGCTCGGTCGCGTCGTTGAACGCGGTCTGGGTCTTGGCGGTGACGTTCTCGATCGTTTCCATGATGACTTCCTTCGCTGCGGTCGGGGTTGCCTGAAGCACGGGCGCGGGCGCGTCTTCGCGCGCGGTCGCGTCCGACGGGACGGTCGTTTCGACGGGATCGGCGAGGATCGTCGGCGGCACGACGGGTTCGGGAGGCGCGATCACCGGTTCGGCGGCGCCCGGCACGAGCGCGGGGACCGGACCGGCGGGATCGCGTTCCACCACCGGGGCCGGCACCGGGCCGGTCGGCGTGAGGGGCACGGGCTGGGCAGGCACGGGCAAGCCCACGCGCTTGGTGACGGCACGGCCGGCACGCTTGGCGGGTTTTACCGGTGGCTTGGCGACGCGGTCGTCCAACGATCCTACTCCAGCTATTATGCTGCGACGCACAATAGTGGCGATTGACGCTACGTTCAAGCGGTTTTTGTGCAGTGCAGCATGGGAGCGCTACCGGGCGCGGACATACTCCCCCGGGGCATCGCCCAGCGCCGGCAGGGCGCCTTCGCCGGGCAGCCGGGCGGCCACCGCTTCGGTGTCTTCCGCACCATGCGCGCGCAGCCAGGCCAGCCAGTCGGGCCACCAGCTGCCCTTGGTCTCGCTGGCACCGGCAACGAAGGCGTCGAGGCTGTCGACCGCAGCATCGTTGGTCCAATATTGATATTTGCCGGCCGACGGCGGGTTGACGACGCCGGCGATATGCCCCGACCCCGCCAGCACGAAGCGCAACGGGCCGCGGAACAGGTGGGTGATCTTCCACACGCTTTCCGCCGGCGCGATATGATCCTCGCGCCCCGCCTGCACGTAGGCGGGGGTGGTGACGCGGGTGAGGTCCAGCGCCTCGCCCGCCACCGACATCGCGCCCGGCTGCACCAGCAGATTGTCGCGATACAGGTCGCTTAGATAGGCGAGATGCCATTTCGACGGCAGGTTGGTGGTGTCGCCGTTCCAATGGAGCAGGTCGAAGGGCGCATAATCGGCGCCGAGCAGATAATTGTTGGTGACGTAGTTCCAGATGAGGTCGCGGCCGCGCAGCAGGTTGAACGTCGCCGCCATGTAGCGGCCGTCCAGGAACCCCTGCGGCGACAGCGCGCCGATCAGCGCCAGCTGCTCGTCCGTCACGAAGTTCTGCAACTCGCCCGCCTGCGCGAAATCGACCTGCGCGGTGAAGAAGGTGGCGGAGGCGACCTTGTCCGCCTCCCCGCGCGCGGCGAGCAGCGCCAGCGTCGCGGCGAGCGTCGTGCCCGCGACGCAATAGCCGATGGTGTGGACCGCCGGCACGCCGAGCAGCTCGCGGATCGTCTCCACCGCATCCACCTGTGCGGCGACGTAATCGTCCCACACCACGTCCTTCATGCTGGCGTCGGCGGATTTCCACGACACCATGAACACGGTGATGCCCTGTTCCACCGCCCAGCGGATGAAGCTCTTCTCGGGCGTCAGGTCGAGGATGTAGAATCGGTTGATCCAGGGCGGAAAGATCACCAGCGGCGTGGCCAGCACGCGTTCGGTGGTCGGTGCATATTGGATCAATTCGTACAGCGGCGTGCGCTTCACCACCTTGCCCGGTGTGGTGGCGAGGTTGCGGCCGACCTCGAACGCGCCCTCCGCCGTATGGGTCAGCTGGCCCTTGCCGATATCGGCCAGCATGTTCTTGAGGCCGTCGAGCAGGTTCTGGCCCTTGGTCGCGATCGTGCGCTCGACCACCTCGGGGTTGGTCAGCGGGAAATTGGACGGGCTCATCGCGTCGACCAGCCCCTTGGCGGCGAAGCGCAGTTGCTCCTTCTGCTTGTCGGACACGCCCTCCAGCGCATCGACGCCGCGCAGCATGTGGTCGGCGATGAGGTTGTAGCTGCGCCGGATCCAGTCGAACCACGGGTCGTCGCGCCACGCCGCGGCCTTGAAGCGGCGGTCGCGGGCGTCGCCCTCCGACTGCGGCGGGGCGGGCACGGCGGCGGCGGGATCGACGAAGCGCTGCCAGAGCGTCAGATTGTCCGTCCAGAAATCCTGCATCTGGCGAACGAGTTCGGGGCTGCCCACCGGCGGCACCTGCGGGGCGCCGGGCTGTGCGGCGCGGCCCATCTCCGCCATGCCGATCCCGCTTTCCATCATCATCTGCTGGGCGCGGCCCATGACCCAGGTCCAGTGCTGGAGCTGCGCGAGATCGGGCGTCGCGGCGGCGCTATCGTCGTGGAGATCGGCCATGGCATCCTCTTCCAAGGCGGGGACGATAGCCGCGCGATGCTGCGGTGGAAACCGGCATCCGCACGTCCGGTGATCCGCCGCCGCCCGGCGGCATGCAGTGCCGCGCCGGCAAAGCATTCAAATCGGAGTTAAATAAGCCCCATAATGAGTAAACGATAAGGCTATCGAAACCGATGCGGCCCTATGGCGGGTTTCCAGAAAGGATCGGTGCCGTCCATGATCGTCCGTATTGCCGTCGAGGAACTGAAGGTCGGCATGTTCGTCGATTCGATGGAATGTTCCTGGGTGGACAACCCGTTCTGGCGGCGCAGTCTGCTGATAAAGACGGACGAAGACATTGCGCGGCTGGTCGCATCGCCGGTCGCCTTCGTGTCGATCGACACCCGCAAGGGCCGCGGCACGACACTGATCCCGCATGCGGAGCGGCGCCGCGCCGGCGACACGCCGCCGCCGTCGACCGGCGGCGAACCGCCGGTCGAACGCCGCCGCCGCCGGGCCGGCCCCGCGGCCGAAACCCTGGAAGAGACGCTCGGCCGGTCCAAGCAAAGGGTGGTCGCCCTGTTCCAGGAAGCGCGCCTCGGCAAGGCGATCGCGATCGAGGCGGTGACGCCGCTGGTCGACGATATCGCGACCACGATGCAGCGCGACGCGGCGGCGATGATCAAGGGCACGCGGCTGAAGCTGAACGACGACTACACCTATCTCCACTCGATCGCCGTCTGCGCGCTGATGGTGAATTTCGCCATCCACCTGGGGCTGGGCGAGGACGAGGTGCGCGCGATCGGCGCCG
The DNA here is from genome assembly GCF_052321755.1 of Sphingomonas cellulosilytica. Taxonomy (NCBI): domain Bacteria; kingdom Pseudomonadati; phylum Pseudomonadota; class Alphaproteobacteria; order Sphingomonadales; family Sphingomonadaceae; genus Sphingomonas; species Sphingomonas cellulosilytica. The sequence goes on along the minus strand of NZ_JBQRTT010000001.1, from coordinate 535,437 downwards.
CCGGGCTGCTGCACGACATCGGCAAGGCGACGACCCCCGAACATATCCTCAACAAGCCCGGCCGGCTGGAGGGCGCGGAGCTGGACGTCATGCGCCGCCATCCCGCGGCGGGGCATGCCATCCTCGGCGAACTCGGCGAGACGGCGGCGATCACCCTCGACGTCTGCCTGCACCATCACGAACGCATCGACGGCAGCGGCTATCCCGAAGGGCTGGCGGGCGATGCGGTCAGCCTCCACGCCCGCATCGCCGCGATCTGCGACGTCTATGACGCGGTCACCTCGATCAGGCCGTACAAGCGGCCCTGGTCGCCGCACGAGGCATTGGCGCAGATGCTGTCGTGGCAGGGGCATTTCGATCCCGTGCTGCTCGATGCGTTCATCGCCAATCTCGGCATCCAGCCGCTGGGGGCGCTGGTGCGGCTGCACTCCAACCGGCTCGGCATCGTCCTCGACGGTGCGGAGGACCCGACGCGGCCGCTGGTCCGCACCTTCTTCCACGTGCCCGATGCGCAGTTCGTCGGGCCGGAGGATGTCGATACGACGCGCGATCCGGTGCTGCGCAGCGAACGCGGCGACTATTGGTTCGCGGATCGCTGGGCGGAGGTGTCGGCCGACGTGCTGGCGAACCGGCTGCCGGTGCCGCTCGATGGCGGCAGCACCATCGCGATGGGGGTGCGCTGATGCTCGCCGCGGAACGGCCCGCGCCGCGCCTCACCCGCCTTGCCGCATGGTTGAAGGGGGACGAGGAGTCCGCGCCTGTCGCCGCTGCCGCCGCTGCGGCAACCGCGCCTGCTCCGGGGGGCGGGATCGCCGAGTTCCGCCGTGCCGCGGATCGCGAGACGATCGCGCGGATCGCGCAATTCCTGTGCGACCACGATCTTACGCCGACCGAGGACAATCTGCTGTTCGCACGCCGCTACGTCGTCGGTGACGACCGGCGGCTGGGCGAGGCGGTCGACGCCCGCGTCCGCGACGGGCAGCGCATCACGGCATCGTTCCTCGATGGCCTCGCCAACGGGTCCGGTGCCGATCGCCTCCGTCCGGAGGCGCTGGCCGAGTTCGCCGACATGCTCAACGCGAGCCTCGCCGAGGGCTTCCGCACGATCAGCCGATCCTGCGATTCCGCCCGCGACTACGGCGTGGCGCTGGGCAACGAGGCGCTGAACGTCGCCGCCGACCCGCAGGCGGCGATCGAGCGGCTGGTGGCGCTGACCGCAGCCGCGGTGGAACGCACGCAGGATCTCGCCGAGCGCCTGGATGCGACCCGGCGCGAAACCGGTCGCTTGCGCTCGCGCCTGCAGGCGGCACGTCGCGCGGCGGAGGAGGACCATCTGACCGGGCTGCCCAACCGGCGCAGCTTCGATGCGCGGCTGCATGCGCGGCCGGCGGAGGCGGACAAGCCGGCGCGCTGCGTCGCCCTGTGCGACATCGACGATTTCAAGCGGATCAACGACCAGCATGGCCACGACACCGGCGACCGGGTGCTGAAGCTCGTCGCCCGGCACCTCAAGCTCGCGCTCGGCAGCGATGTGCTGGTCGCGCGCCACGGCGGCGAGGAATTCGCCTGCCTGTTCGAAGGCCATACGCTGCATGCCGCCCGCCATGCGCTCGACGGCGCGCGCGAGGCGCTGGGCGAACGCCGCTTCGTCGACCAGAGCACCGGCGTCTGCATCGGCCGGATCACCTTCTCGGCGGGGATCGCACCGGTCGAGGCGGAGCCGCGCGAGGCGATGCGCACCGCCGATGCCGCGCTCTATGCCGCCAAGCGTGCCGGCAAGGACCGGGTGATGGTGGTGGCGGGCCAACCGAGCGGGTGATCCGCCAAAGCTAAATTTGTTTTCTTTATTGCCGGCCCGGCTTAGCATCCTCTCACACCATGACATATGGGGGGAGGGGGCGGATGCTCGATCGACGGAGGATGATGGCGCTGGGGATGGCCGGCCTTGCCACGGGGCCGGCGCTCGCCCGGCCGGCGACGGCGCCGGCGCATACGCTCAGCAACGCGCAGGCGACGCGGGAGGCGCGGACGCTCTATGCCTGGCTGTGGAGCCAGTACGGCCGGCACACGCTGACCGGCCAACAGGAACAGGGCTATAATCCGGAAGGGGCGCAGCGCGAGCTCGCCTATCTCCAGCAGGTGACCGGGCGGCAGCCGGCGATCCTCGGCCTCGATTACATCGACCCGCGCGACGACGACGGCGTCACCGCCCGCGCGCTCGCCTGGGCGCGCAGCGGCGGCATCGTCACCCTGTGCTGGCATTGGGGCGCGCCGGATATCGGCACCGGCTATGAGAATTCGAAGAAGGACTTCGACGTCGCCGCCGCCTTGCGCGCCGGCACGCCGCAGAACCGGCTGATGCTGGCGCAGATGGATCATGTCGCCGCGCTGCTGAAGCGGTTGCAGGCGGCGCGGGTGCCGGTGCTGTGGCGGCCGTTCCACGAATTCAGCGGCGACTGGTTCTGGTGGGGCAAGCACGGGCCGGATGCGTTCAAGGCCCTGTGGCGGCTGATGTACGATCGCTACAGGCGGCTGCACGGGCTCGATCACCTGATCTGGGTGCTCGGCTGGGCGGGGCAGAACGTCGATCCGGCCTATTACCCCGGCCGCGCCACCGTCGATATCGCGGGCGCCGACATCTACGTCGCCGACCATGGCAATCTGGCGCCGATGTTCGGCCAGGTGAAGGCGATCGTCGGCGACACCGTGCCGATCTGCCTGCACGAAAACGGGCCGGTGCCCGATCCGGCGCTGCTCGGGCCGCAGGCGGACTGGCTGTGGTTCATGACCTGGCATACCCGCTGGCTGACCGGCGCGGACCAGAATACGCCGGACCAGCTCAAGCGCTATTTCGCCTCGGACCGCTATCTGACCAGGGACGAACTGCCCGCGATGCTGAGGGCGCCGCGATGATCGCCGCCTTGCTCCTCGCCGCCGTCGCCATCACCGTCACCCCCGCGCCGGCGCGGACCGCCGCTGGCGCGGCCTTGCCGCTGCGCATCGGCGGCCGTGCCGAGCGGGTCGCCGACGGCTGGCGCCGGCAATGGCCCGGCACCTATTTCGAAGGCGCGTTCCGGGGCCGGCAGGCGCTGCTGCGCGTCGGGCCGGGGGAGGTGATCCTGCACGTGCTGGTCGATGGCCGGCCGGCGGCGACGCTGGTGAAGCCGGCGCCCGGCCTGTACCGCGTCGCCGGCCTGTCCGCCGGCCGCCACGTGCTGCGCGTCGAGGTGGCGAGCGAAAGCCAGGCCGCACCGACGACCTTCGGCGGATTGTTCGCCGATGCCGGCACCACGCCGCTCGCCGCTCCGCCGCCGCTGCCCCGCCGAATCGAATTCATCGGCGATTCGCACACCGTCGGCTATGGCAACACCGCAGGCACGCGCGACTGCACGCAGGATCAGGTGTGGGCGACCACCGACACCTCGCAGGGGATCGCCGGCGTCACCGCCCGCCGCTACGGCGCGGATTATCGCGTGCATGCGATCTCCGGCCGGGGCGTCGTGCGCAACTATGCAGGGTTCGCCGCGGACAAGGTGCCCGATGCCTATCCCTATGTGCTGTTCGACAAGGCGCAGGCGGCGGACACCGCCGGCTGGGATCCGCAGCTGATCGTCATCGCGCTCGGCACCAACGATTTCTCCACCGCCCTCAAGCCCGGCGAGCCGTGGAAGGACCGCGACGCGCTGCACGCCGATTACGAGGCGCGCTACATGACGTTCATCCGCACGCTGCGCGCCCGGCACCCCCATGCCCAAGTGCTGCTCTGGGCGACCGATTTTGCCGATGGCGAGATCGCGGCGGAGGAGCGCCGCGTCGTCGCGCGGCTGACCGCCGCCGGGATGCGCGACATGGGCTTCGTCGCCGCGCCCCGGCTGGCGCTGAACGCCTGCCATGCGCACCCCTCCGTGGCCGACGACCGCCTGATCTCCGATGCGATCGCCCGCTACGTCGATGCGCATCCGGCGATCTGGCGACGGTGAGGACGCACCGTCCGGAGGAATTGAAGTGGTTAAAGAGGTCGGGCGCGCGTAGAACCCGTGCGTCAACTACAAGGTGACCCATGTCCGACGACTTCTACCGCATCAAGCGCCTGCCGCCCTATGTCATCGCCGAAGTCAACGGCATGCGGGCCGCGGCGCGTGCGGCGGGGGAGGATATCATCGACCTCGGCATGGGCAATCCGGACCTGCCGCCGCCCGAGCATGTGCTTGAGAAGCTGATCGAAGTCACCCGCAAGCCCGATGCGCACGGCTATTCGCAGTCCAAGGGGATTCCCGGCCTGCGCCGCGCCCAGGCCAATTACTACGGCCGCCGATTCGGCGTCGACCTCGATCCCGAGACGGAGGTCGTCGTCACCATGGGTTCCAAGGAAGGATTGGCCAGCCTGGCCACCGCGATCACCGCGCCCGGCGACGTGGTGCTGGCGCCCAACCCGTCCTATCCCATCCACACCTTCGGCTTCATCATCGCCGGGGCGACGATCCGCGCCGTGCCGACGACGCCCGACGATGCCTATTTCGAAAGCCTCGAACGCGCGATGGCCTTCACCGTGCCGCGCCCGTCGGTGCTGGTCGTCAACTATCCGTCCAATCCGACCGCGGAGGCGGTGGATCTCGCCTTCTACGAACGCCTCGTCGCCTGGGCGCGCGAGAACAAGGTGTGGATCATCTCCGACCTCGCCTATTCCGAACTCTATTACGACGGCCATCCGACCCCCTCGATCCTGCAGGTGAAGGGGGCGAAGGACGTCGCGGTCGAATTTACCTCGCTCAGCAAGACCTACAGCATGGCGGGCTGGCGGATCGGCTTCGCGGTCGGCAACAAGACGCTGATCGCGGCGATGACGCGGGTGAAATCCTACCTCGATTACGGCGCCTTCACCCCGATCCAGGCCGCCGCCTGCGCTGCCCTCAATGGCCCGCAGGATATCGTCGAGAAGAACCGGCAGCTCTATCACAAGCGCCGCGACGTGCTGGTCGAAAGCTTCGGCAGGGCCGGGTGGGACATCCCCTCTCCCCGTGCGAGCATGTTCGCCTGGGCGCCGCTGCCGCCGGCGGTGGCGCATCTAGGCAGCCTTGAGTTCAGCAAACAATTGCTGACGTGCGCGCAGGTCGCGGTGGCCCCAGGGGTGGGCTACGGCGAGAATGGAGAAGGCTTCGTGCGCATCGCATTGGTCGAGAACGAGCAGCGGCTGCGCCAGGCGGCGCGCAACGTGAAGCGCTACCTCCAGTCGATGGGGGTCAATACGCCCGGCCAGGCGTCGGGCCAGAAAGCGGGCTGAGCGCCCGCGGGCGCATCGTCGGATGACGATCGAACCCCTGTATTCGCTCGCCGGCGTGGCCGTCGGCGTCCTCGTCGGGCTGACCGGGGTCGGCGGCGGCTCGCTGATGACGCCGATCCTGGTGCTCGCCTTCGGCTTCCACCCGGCGACGGCGGTCGGCACCGACCTGCTCTATGCCGCCGCGACCAAGACGGTCGGTACCACCGTGCACGGCTGGCGGGGCACGCTGGACTGGCGGATCGTGCGCCGGCTGGCGCTGGGCAGCGTGCCGACGACGATCCTGACGCTGCTGCTGCTCGGCCGGGCGAGCGAGCATTCCTCGGGCACGCAGCACCTGCTCGCCACCCTGCTCGGCGGCGTGCTGGTGGTGTCGGCGGTGGCGACGCTGCTGCGCCACCGCATCGTCGCCGCGCTGACCCCGCGGCTCGGCGAGACGGAGGCACGCGAACCGGTGGCGCTCACCGTGCTGCTCGGCGCGATCCTCGGCGTGCTGGTGTCGCTGACCTCGGTCGGCGCGGGCGCGCTGGGCATGACCGCGCTGCTCGTCCTCTATCCGCGCCACCCGCTGAAGAGCCTGGTCGGCGCCGATATCGCGCATGCGGTGCCGCTCACCCTGCTCGCCGGCATCGGCCACTGGCTGCTCGGCTCGGTCGATATCGGCCTGCTCGGCTCGCTGCTGATCGGCTCGATCCCCGGCATCGTCATCGGCAGCCTGCTCGCCGGCACCCTGCGCGAGGCGGCGCTACGCCCGATCCTGGCGACCGTACTGGCGATCGTCGGCGTCAAACTGCTGATGTGAGGCGAAGCCTCGACGCCTCCAACCTTCGGAATGACGGCGGATCATGCCTCCCGAGCCACCTCGTCGGGCAAGGCCCAGATCAGGTCGCCCTTCTCCAGCACGCGGCCGTCATGCGCATGGACGGCGACCGGCGCGATCGGCCGGCGGTCGCGTGTGTCGACCAGGATGGGGAAGGCCGGCACGCCCAGTTCCCAGCGCTCGCCCCATTGCCTCAGCGCGATCATCGTCGGCAGCAGCGCATGCCCCTTTTCGGTCAGCGTGTAGCGGATCTTGCGCCGGTCGTCGGGCATCGGCTCGCGTTGCAGGATGCCATGATCGACCAGCCGCCCCAGCCGATTGGCGAGGATGTTGCGCGCGATGCCCAGCTCGCCCTGGAATTCCTCGAAATGGTGCAGCCCGTTGAAGGCGGCGCGCAGGATCAGGAACGCCCAGCGCTCGCCCATCGCCTCCAGCGCGGCGGGCAGGCTGCATTCGCGCAACGTTTCGCGCAGTTTCGGGCGCTCGGCCGGTGTCGCCATGATGATCCTTCTCGAAGGGGCGCAACCTAACCCAAAACCGGCAGGACATAGAGCGGTTTATAAGTTTCAGGTTGCAACCTGAAACCTATAGCGCTAGGCGGCGGCATCGCAACCACAAAGGTTCGGGAGGACCGGTCATGAAGCTTTTCGCCACGCTCGCGCTCGCCATCGCCACCCTGTTCGGCTCCGCCGCCGCGGCGGCCCCTGCCGACGTCTATGTCGCCACGCCCGCCGCGGCGTCGGACAAGTCGACCTTCATCACCCGCTCCACGGTGTGGCGCCAGCAGAACGGCACCTTCGTCGCCGGCCAGGCGCCCGAGCGCCCCGCCGTGCTGTGCGAACTGGTGGTGCGCCAGGTCGGCGAACTCAGCAGCTTCACCGTCGCCGGCACGGCCTATGACGCCGACAAGCTCGCCAAGTGCAACGCCAAGGCGAAGAGGGCCTGATCGCGCCATCCCCCGGCGCGCGCACAAAAGCGCGCGCCGGTGCCAACAATGGGTTGCAAAGCGGTAGGCGCCTCGCCCATGTGTCGGGGGTGCTACGGCAATATGAACTGGTCGACCGGGTGCTCGACTACGATCCGGGTGCCGATGAGGCATTGCTCAACCGCGCCTACGTCTTTTCGATGCAGGCGCACGGGAGCCAGAAGCGGGCGAGCGGCGACCCCTATTTCAGCCATCCGATCGAGGTGGCGGGCATCCTCACCGACCTGAGGCTGGACGACGAGACGATCGCCACCGCGATCCTCCACGACACGGTTGAGGATACCGTCGCGACCTCCGAGGAGATCGAGCGCGTCTTCGGCGGCAACGTCGCGCGGCTGGTCGACGGCGTCACCAAATTGTCCAAGATCGAGGCGCAGAGCGAGAACGAGCGCGCCGCCGAGAACCTGCGCAAGTTCCTGCTCGCGATGTCCGACGACATCCGCGTGCTGCTGGTCAAGCTCGCCGACCGCCTGCACAACATGCGCACGCTCCATCACATCCCCAAGCCCGAGAAGCGGCGGCGGATCGCGAAGGAGACGATGGACATCTACGCGCCCCTCGCCGAGCGGATCGGCATGTACGAGTTCATGAAGGAGATGCAGACGCTCGCCTTCGAACAGCTCGAACCCGAGGCGTATGAATCGATCACCCGGCGGCTCGACCAGCTGAAGACCGGCGGCGGCGACCGCATTGCCAAGATCGCCTCCGGCCTCAAGCTGCTGCTCGGCCGGGCCGGGGTGGACGCGCAGGTGTCGGGCCGCGAAAAGCATCCCTATTCGATCTGGCGCAAGATGAGCGAGCGCCACATCAGCTTCGAGCAGCTTAGCGACATCATGGCGTTCCGCGCGATCGTGCCGACGATTGAGGATTGCTACGCGACGCTCGGCATCATCCATCGCCGCTGGCCGATGGTGCCGGGGCGGTTCAAGGACTATATCTCGACGCCGAAGCGCAACGGCTATCGTTCGCTGCACACCAGCGTGATCCACGCCGACAATGCGCGCATCGAGATCCAGATTCGCACGCCCGAGATGCATGCGGAGGCCGAATTCGGCCTCGCCGCGCATTGGGCATATAAGGAAAAGAAGGTCCGCGCCGACAGCCAGCACAGCTGGATCGCCGACCTCGTCGAGATCCTGGAAACCGCGGGCAGCCCCGAAGAGCTGCTCGAACACACCCGCATGGCGATGTACCAGGATCGCATCTTCGCCTTCACGCCCAAGGGCGAGCTGATCCAGCTGCCCAAGGGCGCGACGCCGATCGACTTCGCCTATGCCGTGCACACCGATCTGGGCGACCAGGCGGTCGGCGCCAAGATCAACGGCCGCGTCGTGCCGCTGTCGACCGTGATCGAGAACGGCGACCAGGTGCAGGTGCTGCGTTCCAAGGGGCAGGTGCCGCAGCCGGGCTGGCTCAACTTCGCGATCACGGGCAAGGCGCTGGCCGGCATCCGCCGCCACCTGCGCCACAGCGAGCGCGCCGAGCTGATCGCTTTGGGGCGCAAGCTGTACGAGGACATCGTCCGCCGCCTGCCCGCGCAACTCGGCGCCGACGCGCTCGACCATGCGCTGTCGCGGCTGAAGCTGCCCGACGAGGCGGCGCTGATGGCGGCGATCGCGCGGCGCACATTGTCCGATGCGGCGGTGATGGAGGCGCTGATGCCGGGCTCGGCGGGCGCGGACGTCGCGCTGCTCGCGCCGCAATCCACCGCCATCTCGATCAAGGGATTGACGCCGGGGGTGGCCTTCGACCTCGCCGAATGCTGCCACCCGGTGCCGGGCGACCGCATCGTCGGCCTGCGCCGGCCCGATGCGGGGATCGAGGTGCATGCGATCGACTGTTCGGTGCTCGCCGAACTCGCCGAACGCGGCGCCGACGAAACCGACTGGGTCGACGTCGACTGGGGCGACAAGAGCGACGGCGCGGTGGCGCGCATTTCCGTGCAGGTGAAGAACGAACCCGGCGCACTCGGCATCGTCTCGACGATCATCGGCGCGCATCGGGCCAATATCATCGCGCTCCGCCTCGACACCCGCGATTCCATCTTCCACACCAACGTCATCGACGTCGAGGTCCACGACATCCACCAGCTGATGCGCCTGATCGCCGCCCTGCGCGCGGCGGACGCGGTGAATGCGGTGGAGCGGGTCTGACGGGGCGAGGTCAACGTGCCCGAGCGGCGAAGCGCTGCAGCCTCCACGGTTGAGCGTCGAACCTGACCCGTTCGCCCTGAGCCTGTCGAAGGGCACCGTGCCGCAAGCGAACTGCCCGTGGCAGTCCCGCCCTTCGACAGGCTCAGGGCGAACGGAAAGGTACGAACCGTATTTATGGCTCGATCCCCTGGATCCGTTCGCTTTGATCCTGTCGAAGCACAGGTGAGACTCAGGCCTTCACAGCGCCTTCCTCAGCCGCCCAGCCCGATCACGCTGATCTGCCGCCCGTAATCCGCCTCGCCGCGATGCGTCGCCCGGCGGAAGCTGAAGAAGCGGTCGTCCTGCGCATAGGTATCCAGCCCCAGCGCCTCGACGCGGGTCACGCCCGCGGCGGCGAGCCGGTGCGCGACATAGGCTTCGAGGTCGAACTGGTGATGCCCCGCCCGACCATCGGCGAAGAAGCGATCGTTGGCCGGATCGGCCGCGGCGAAGGTCGCGAGGAACGCGTCGTCGACCTCGTAGGAGGCGCGCGCGATGCAGGGGCCGATCGCGGCGACGATCCGGTCGCGCCGTGCGCCGATCCGCTCCATCGCGTCGAGCGTCGCGTCGGTGACGCCGCCCAGCGCCCCCTTCCATCCCGCATGCGCCGCACCGACGACGCCGGCGGCGGGGTCGGCAAACAGCACCGGGGCGCAATCGGCGGTCAGGATGCCCAGCAACAGCCCCGGCCGGTCGGTGACCAGCGCGTCGGCATGCGGGCGGGCGTCGTGCTCATAGGCAGCGTCGATGACGACCGCCGTTGCAGAATGCACCTGATACAGCGTGCAGAGCGCCGCGCCCGGTAACGTCGCGGCTATCACCCGACGCCGGTTTTCGGCGATCCAGTCATCCACCTCTTGTGATCTTCGCCCGAGGTCGAGGCTTGCAAAGAGGCCCTCCGACACGCCCCCGCGCCGGCCGAGGAAGCCATGCGCCACGCCATCCAGCCCACGCGCGCGGATCACGTCGACGCTCACAGCTGCAACCGCATCAGGTGATCCTCGTCGGGATGATTGCCGACCATGAAGGTATACAGCCCGACCTCCTCGAACCCGTAGCGTTCGTAGAAGCGCCGCGCCCGCACATTGTCGACATAGACCGACAGGAACAGCTCCGCCGCACCACGCGCGCGCGCGGTGGCGATCACCCGGTCCATCATCCGCGCGGCGAGCCCGCTGCCCTGCTGCCCGGCGGTGAGGTACAATTGCCGCAACTCGATCATCGGCCCCGCCGGCGTCACCGGTAGCGAATGCGGCCCCAGCTTGGCGAACCCCACCGCGGCCCCATCCTCTTCCGCCAGCAGGAAGGCGAAGGCAGGATCGGCCAGTTCGGCGCGCCAACGCTCCAGCGTCAACCCGTCGAGGAAGCTGGCAAGGTCGGCGGGATCGTAGAGGTGGCCGAAGGTCGCGGTGAAACAGTCCGCCATCAGCGCGGCGATCACCTCCGCATCGGCGACCGTGGGCGTGCGCAGCGCGGCGGTCATGCGCCGAACCCCGCCGGCACCGGCCAGTCGCGATGCGTCACCGCCAAGGCCTTGAACAGCGTCCCCATGTCGCCCATCAGCCGCGCACGATCGGCGAGCAGCGCCTCCGCGCGCTCGGGCGCGGCGCGGGCGAGCGCGGCGGCGCGCTGGTCGATGCCGAGCTGGCCGAGCAGGTCGCGCTGCGTCACCGGTCCCCAGGCGGCCGCGCCGTTCGCCTGTGCCGCCGCGGCCAGCGTGGTGAAGTCGACATGCGCGGACAGGTCGTTCTCCCCCGGCGCCTCGAACGGGTTGGCGAAGCCATGGCCGCGCACCGCCTGCAGCGTGTCGCCCAGCGCCGGCCCCTCATAGCCGTAATCCACCGCCAGCATCGCGCCGCCCTGCGCGGCGATGCGCCGGCCGAGCGCCGCCATGACGCCGACGCCCGCCGGTGCGATCTCCAGCACCGATCCGGCGGGCGCGTCGCGCAGCGGCTCGGGCAGCACTTCCAGCGGCACCGGCTTGCCCGCGATCGGCAGGAACAGCGTGTCCTGGCAGGCGACCAGCCGCTCGTGCCAGCCGTCTCCCCGGCGGATCAATTGGCGGATCGGCAGCGCGTCGAAGAATTCGTTGGCGACGACGATCAGTGGCCGATCGCCGGGCAGCGTGTCGACGCCATCGTGCCACGTCGCATCCGGCACCCGCTCCGCCTGCGCCGCGCGCAGCATCGGGCTCGTCTCGACGAAATGCACCGCGGGGGTCAGCCCGGCCTTGGCCATCGCGCGGCCGGCATCGGCGGCCAGCGTGCCGCGGCCTGGCCCCAGTTCTACCCACGCGACCTCCGGCCGCCCCGCCCGGTCCCACAGGTCGGCGCACCACAGGCCGACGAGTTCGCCGAACATCTGGCTGATCTCCGGCGCGGTGACGAAATCGCCGCCCGCGCCGAAGGGATCGCGGGTCGCGTAATAATGCGCGTTGGCCGCCGCCATGAATTGCGACACCGGCATCGGCCCGGCGAGCGTGATCGCGCGGGCGAGGCGGTCGGAAAGGGAGGCTTCGGTCATGGCGCCGCGTTACGCCACGCTCTGCGTCCCCGCGATCGGCTCCACGCGGGTGCGGCGGCCGGGCGCGGTCAGCATCAGGTACAGGCCGCCGGCGATCATCGGCAGGCACAGCCACTGGCCCATGTGGATATGGGTCGCCTCGATGAAGGTGCCGCGGAACTGCGCGTCGGGTTCGCGGAAGAATTCGACCACGAACCGCGCGATGCCATAGCCCAGCACGAACAGGCCGACGAGGCGGCCCGGCTGGTAGCGCGCCTTGGTCTTCCAGAAGGCGAACCACATGACCGCGAACAGCAGCACGCCTTCAAGGGCGGCTTCGTACAGCTGGCTGGGGTGGCGCGCCGGCTCGGCCACGCCATAGGGGACGGTGCGCTCGAACACGATGGCCCAGGGCACGTCGGCCGGCTTGCCCCACAATTCGCCGTTCACGAAATTGGCGAGCCGGCCGAAGAACAGGCCGAAGGGGACGCAAGCGGCGATGTAGTCGTGCACCCGCAGCCAGTCGAGCTTGTGCTTGCGGGCGAACAGGATCAGCCCCAGCGAGGTGCCGATCACCCCGCCGTGGAAGCTCATGCCGCCGTCCCACAGGCGGAAGATGCGCAAGGGATGCAGGAACATGTCCGGCGCGTAGAACAGCACGTAGCCGATCCGCCCGCCCAGGATGATGCCCAGCGTCGCGTAGAAGACGAGGTCGTCGGCATGCCGGCGCGCCATCGGCGCCCCCGGCTGCGCCAGCAGCTTCAGCAGATACCACCAGCCGATGACGATGCCGGCGATATAGGCGAGGCTGTACCAGCGCAGCGTGAAGAAGCCGATCGAGAAGACGTCGGGGTGCAGCCCCAGGTCGGCGAAGCGGATATGGCCGCCGCCGGCAGCCGCGGCGGCGGGTACGGCGGTTTGGGCGGCAGCGGCGAGCAACGGCAGGATCAAGGCTTTTCCCTTTGATTTGCCGCCTGCATAGTGGCGCAAAGGCACAAGACCAAGCCCAAGACCGGAACGTGATGGAGAGACGGATGCGCACGGCCCTCGACGAGCGAATGGACGCGACCATGGCGGCGCTGACCGGGCCGGGCGGTCCGCTCGCGCTGGGCGAGGCGGAGCGGGGCGGCCGCCCCTATCCGCTGATCACCACCGCGCCGCCGACGCTGCCCGCCTATTTCGCGCATTTCTGCCACGAGCATGCCGACAAGACCTTCCTCGTCGCCGGCGACGAACGCCTGACCTTTGCCGAGGTGTATGCACAGGCCGGCGCGGTCGCCCGCGCGCTGATCGCCGGCCACCATGTGTCGAACGGCCTGCGCGTCGGCATCGCGATGCGCAATTCGCCGGCGTGGATCGTGCTCTACATGGGCATCGTCATGGCCGGCGGCGTCGCCACCCTGCTCAACGGCTGGTGGCAGGCGGAGGAACTCGCCGCCGCGGTCGCCGAGGTCGACTGCACGCTGGTCTTCGCCGACGCACCGCGCGCGCAGCGGCTGGCGGGGATCGCCGCGCCGGTGGTGACGATCGACGACACCCGGCCGCTGGCCGAGGCGCTCGCCCCGGTCACCGCCGCCGGCCAGCCCGACACGCCGCTGCCCGCGGTCGCCGCCACCGATCATGCGACGATCCTCTTCACCTCGGGCTCGACCGGCCAGTCGAAGGGGGCGCTCGCCGATCACCGAGGCGTGGTGCAGGGCATCTTCAACTATCTGGCGCAGGCGCTGATGATGCTCGGCATCGCCACCGCCGACGGCAACCCGCCGACCGAGCAGCCCTCCACCCTCCTCACGCTGCCGCTGTTCCACGTCACCGCAGAGATTCCGGTGATGCTGCAGAGCTTCGCGATGGGGCGCAAGCTGGTGCTGATGCCCAAATGGGACGCGCGCGAGGCGATGCAGCTGATCCAGGCGGAGCGGATCAGCTATGTCGTCGGCGTGCCGCTGATGAGCTTCGAGATCCTCACCCATCCCGATCGCGCCGCCTACGACCTCTCCACCGTCACCGATTTCGCCGCCGGCGGTGCGCCGCGCCCGGTCGATCACGTCCGCCGCATCGATGCGGAGATGGGCGGATCGGCGCCGTTGATCGGCTATGGCCTCACCGAAACGAACGCGGTCGGCACCGGCAACTGGCGCAGCAACTATCTCGCCAAGCCCGACAGCGCCGGCCGCCCGTCGGCGCCGCTGGTCGAACTCGCGATCCTCGACGATCGTGGCGCACCCGTGGCGCAGGGCGAACGGGGAGAGATCGCGATCCGTTCGATCTGCAACTTCCTCGGCTATTGGAACCGGCCGGAGGCGACCGCCGCCTGCATCACCGCCGACGGCTTCTTCCGCACCGGCGACATCGGCTATCTCGACGCCGACGGCTATCTCTTCATCGTCGACCGCGCCAAGGACATCATCATCCGCGGCGGCGAGAACATCGCCGCGCAGGAGGTGGAGGCCGCGCTCTACGCCCATCCCGCGGTGGCGGAGGCGGCGGTGATCGGCCTCGCCGACGAACGCTTGGGCGAGATCCCCGGCGCCATCGTCCACCTGCGCGAGGCGACCACGGAGGCGGCCCTACAAGCCTTCCTCGCCGACCATATCGCCGCCTTCAAGATCCCGGCGCGCATCTGGCTCTCCCCCGATCCGCTGCCCCGGCTCGGCACGGAAAAGATCGACAAAGTTGCGCTGCGCAACCGCTACCGGACCGCCGCATGAACTCCTCCCCCGCCAGGGGGAGGTGGCGCCGCAAAGCGGTGACGGAGGGGGAGGTAAGCGGCGAACTTCGTAACAGGATACGCCGCTTACCTCCCCCTCCACCACTCGGCTGGCGCCGAGCGGTCCCCCTCCCCCTGGCGGGGGAGGAATAAGAAGAAACCGCTGTCCTACGCGGGCGTCCTCTGCCACCGTCGCCGAACCATGCGTGCCCGTGCCCCCCAGCGCATCACCCCGTTTCGCCGATCCACCCCCGCCACCCCCGATTTCGAGCGCGACGTGCCGTCAACTTCGCCAACTTCCGCGTCCCCGAAGCGCGCGAATCACCCCGTCGGCGGCGCCCGATGAGCGGCATCGACCGTCGCACGCTGCTCGTCGGCGGCGGGGCCGGCATCGGCCTCGTCGTCGCCTGGACGGTGTGGCCGCGCACCTATCCGCCGACGCTGGTCGCCGCGCCCGGCGAAAGCCTGTTCGGCGCCTGGCTCAAGATCGGCGACGACGGCCATGTCACCGTTGCCGTCCCGCAGCTCGAGCACGGCCAGGGCGTCTACACCGCGCTGCCGCAGATCGTCGCCGACGAACTCGGCGCCGACTGGCGTACCGTGGGGGTCGAGGCGGCACCCGCCAACCCGCTCTACGCCAACCCGCTCGCGCTCGACGATCTGCTCGAAGGCACGCTCGCCCGCCTGCCCGAATCGCTGGAAGGGACGCTCGCCACCCGCGCCGGGCTGATGGCGACCGGCGGCTCCACCTCGGTCCGCATGTTCGAGGACGAATGCCGCACCGCCGGCGCCGCGGCCCGCGCCTTGCTGTGCAAGGCGGCGGGGCGGCGCTGGGGTGTCGCCTGGACCGATTGCGCGGTCGATGCGGGCTTCGTCACCCACGGCACCCGCCGCCTGCGCTTCGCCGCGCTCGCGGCGGAGGCGGCGGGCGAGAGCGTGCCCGATCCGCTGCCGATCGGCGTGCAGGGGGCGGGCAAGCTCGTCGGCCGGCCGCTGCCCCGCATCGACGTGCCGGCCAAGGTCGATGGATCGGCCAGCTATGCCGGCGATATCCGCCTGCCCGACATGGTACATGCCGCGATCCGGCAGGGGCCGATCGGCGACAGCCGCCTGCTGCGCGTCGATTCCGCCGCCGCCGATCGCATCCGCGGCGTGCTCGCCGTGGTCGAGAATCCGCGCTGGGTCGCGGCGGTGGCGACGACCTGGTGGGCGGCCAACCGGGCGCTCGACGCCATGGCGCCGCGCTTTGCGACGCACGATCCGGCCGATGACACCCGCATCGCCGCCGCGCTCGATGCGGCGCTGGCGCAGGCGGGTACGCGCATCGCCGGCGTCGGCGATCCGGACCCGCTGCTGGCGGGGGCAGGCGTCGTCACCGCCGATTACACCGCGCGCCTCGGCCTGCACGCCTCGCTCGAACCGATGAGCGCCACCGCCGCCTTTCGCGCCGGCCGGCTGGAGATCTGGATGCCGAGCGCCGCGCCGATGGCCGCGCGCCGGGCGGCGGCCGCGGCGGCGGGGCTGGGGGAGGGGGCGGTCGTCATCCACCCGACGCTCGGCGGCGGCAATTTCGGCGCGACGCTGAACGCCCTCGTCGCCGAACAGGCGGCGCTGCTCGCGATGCGGCTGAGGCGCCCGGTCAACCTGGTCTGGTCGCGCGGCGAGGATACCGCGCACGATCGGTTCCGGCCGCCGGCGCGGGCGCGGCTCGGCGCCCGCCTCGCCGGCAATGGCGCGATCGCCGCCTGGCGCGCCGCCATCGCTGCCCCCGCCACCGGCCACGCCCTCGCCGCGCAGCTGATCCCCGGCGCCGCGCTGATGACGGGCGCGGGCGATCCCTATGCCGTCGCCGGCGCGATGCCGCCCTATCGCATCCCCGCGGTGGCCATCGATCATCATCCCGCCGACATCGGCGTCGCCACCGGCCATCTGCGTGGCGGCGCGCACGGCTACACCGCCTTCTTCCGCGAAGCCTTCATCGACGAATGCGCCCATGTCGCCGGCACCGAGCCCCTGTCCTACCGGATCGGCATGCTCGGCGGCGAAGCGCGCCTCGCCCGCTGCCTCACCACCGTCGCGGCACTCGGCGGCTGGGGCGGCGGCGCGGCGGGATCGGGCCAGGGCATTGCCTGCCACAGCTTCCGCGGCAGCCATATCGCGGTGCTGGCGGAGGCCGAGTTGGGTGCCGGCGGCATGCCCGCGGTCGCCCGGCTGGTCGCCGCGGTCGATTGCGGGCGACAGGTCAATCCCGACCTCGTCCGTCAGCAGGTCGAGGGCGGCCTGATCTTCGGCCTCGCCCAGGCGCTCGGCGCCGCCACCGGCATCACCGCCGGGCGCACCGACGTGCGCGGTTTCGCCGGCATGCACCTGCCGCGCCTCGCCGACACGCCGGACGTGATCGTCGAGCTGGTGCCGTCGGAAGAGGCGCCGGGCGGCGTCGGCGAACTGGGCGTCCCGGCGGTCGCGCCGGCCATCGCCAACGCCGTCCACGCCGCGACCGGTATCCGCCTGCGCCACCTGCCGCTAAGGCGGGCGCCATGACCCCGCCGCCCGACCATCCCGTGATCCCGCCGCGCAAGATCGGCGTGTTGCTCATCAACCTCGGCACCCCCGACGCGCCGGACGCGCGCGCGGTGAAGCGCTACCTCGGCGAATTCCTCTCCGACCGCCGCGTGGTGGAGATCCCGCCGATCGCCTGGCAGCCGATCCTGCGCGGCATCGTGCTCAACACCCGGCCCAAGAAGTCGGCGCATGCCTATGGCCTGGTCTGGAGCGAGGAGGGGTCGCCGCTCGCCGCGATCACCCGGCGCCAGGCGACGGCCTTGCAGGGCGCCTTCGGTCCCGACGTGATCGTCGACCATGCGATGCGCTACGGCAATCCCGCCATCGCCGAGCGGCTGCATGCGTTGAAGGCGCAGGGCTGCGAGCGCATCCTGCTCGCCCCGCTCTATCCGCAATATTGCGCCGCCACCACCGCGACCGCCAACGACAAGGCGTTCGCCGCATTGGCCGGCATGCGCTGGCAGCCGGCGATCCGCACCCTGCCGCCCTACCACGACGATCCCGCCTATATCGACGCGCTGAAGGCGCAGG
Organism: Sphingomonas cellulosilytica; assembly: GCF_052321755.1. Taxonomy (NCBI): domain Bacteria; kingdom Pseudomonadati; phylum Pseudomonadota; class Alphaproteobacteria; order Sphingomonadales; family Sphingomonadaceae; genus Sphingomonas; species Sphingomonas cellulosilytica. The sequence goes on along the minus strand of NZ_JBQRTT010000001.1, from coordinate 517,860 downwards.
TCGAATCGCAGCTGGCGGCGCTCGATTTCACCCCCGATGCGCTGATCGCGAGCTTCCACGGCATGCCCCGGCGGACGCTCGAACTGGGCGATCCCTACCATTGCCATTGCCAGAAGACCGCGCGGCTGCTCGCCGATGCGATGGGGCGCGAACTCATCGTCGCCTTCCAGTCGCGCTTCGGTCCCGCCAAGTGGCTCGGCCCGGCGACCGACGAGACGCTGGCGGCACTGCCCGCGAAGGGCAGCCGCAAGGTTGCCGTGATCGCCCCGGGCTTTTCCGCCGACTGTCTGGAAACGCTGGAGGAATTGGCGATCCGCGGACGCGAGAGCTTTATGGCGGCGGGCGGGACGGACTTCGCCTATCTGCCCTGCCTCAACGACGGCGAGCCAGGCATGGCGATGCTGCGCACGCTGATCGCGCGCGAACTCGCCGGCTGGGTCACGTAACGAAAGGTGAATTGACGCTACGGCCATTGCCAGTTTCCGGCAGTGTCCCTAGCCTTCGCCGCGCAAGCATAATGGGAGAGGTTGAATGGCCAGAGTAGCGATCGTCACCGGTGGAACCCGCGGGATCGGCGAGGCGATCAGCCTGGCGCTCAAGGACGCCGGCATCACCGTCGCCGCCAATTACGCCGGCAACGACGAGCGTGCGCGCGCCTTCACCGAACGCACCGGCATCGCCGCCTACAAATGGGACGTCGCCGATTTCGATGCCTGCCAGCAGGGCTGCGCAAAGGTCGCGGAAGAGCTCGGCCCGGTCGACATCGTCGTCAACAATGCCGGCATCACCCGCGACGGCACGATCCTGAAGCTCACCTACGATGCGTGGAAAGAGGTGATCGACACCAACCTCGGCGGCTGCTTCAACATGGCGAAGGCGACCTTCCCCGGCATGCGCGAGCGCAAATGGGGGCGGATCGTCAACATCGGCTCGATCAACGGCCAGGCCGGCCAATATGGCCAGGTCAATTACGCGGCGGCCAAATCCGGCATCCACGGCTTCACCAAGGCCCTGGCGCAGGAGGGCGCGCGCGCCGGCGTGACGGTGAACGCCATCGCACCGGGCTATATCGATACCGACATGGTCGCCGCGGTCCCCGCCGACGTGCTCGAAAAGATCGTCGCCAAGATCCCGGTCGGCCGCCTCGGCCAGGCGAGCGAGATCGCACGCGGCGTCGCCTTCCTGTGTTCCGACGAAGCGGGCTTCGTGACGGGATCGACGCTGAGCATCAATGGTGGGCAGCACATGTACTGACGGGCGAAGGCCCGCGGCCCGCGGGTCGGTGCGCGGCACGCGCATCGCCCGGCACGGCCGGCGGGTCGGCGCCAGCCGAACCCGTCCGACGCCCCGGCGGCGGCTCCGCCGTCGCCGCGCCGATAGGACGCCCCGACCGCCAAGCGCTTGTATCCACTCATCAATCATTCCAGCGCTGTCCTACCGGCAACACCGCCGCTAGCACGCACCGTTCGCCCTGAGCCTGTCGAAGGGCATGAGTCTCACCTGTGCTTCGACAGGCTCAGCACGAACGGATGATGCCACGGCATTCCGTTCCGCTCTTTCGCACCATTCACACACCACGAAGCCCGGCCACCTTGCGGCGACCGGGCTCCAAACCCTCATCACGCTACGCGAGGGGTACGCACTGCCGGCTTAGCGGCAGTAGCCGGGGCGGTCCGACCGTTCGACCGCGCGGCCGGCGAGGGCACCGGCACCGGCGCCGAGCACCGTGCCGAGCGTGCGGTCGCCGCGGGTGTCGATCGTCCGGCCGAGCAGGCCGCCGGCGATCGCGCCGACGATGGTGCCGGTCGAACCGCTGTTGCAGCGACGCGGGCGATAGTTGCGGTCACCATAATAGCCGCGGTCGCCGCGATAGACCCGGTCGCCCCGATAACCGCGGTCGTAGCCGCGCTCGTAGCGGTCGCCGTAATAGCCGCGCTGCGCCATCGCCGGCGTGGCGGGGACAAGGGCGGTGGCGGTCATCGCAAGGGCGGCACCGGCGAGGCTCAGGGTCTTCAGCATGGGTCTTCTCCCGTCTCGAACTCTTCCAACTCGGCGGCGGCGCGGTCGAGCACCTGCCCGTCGTCGATGAAGGGGTTTTGCCCGATTCGGCTTGAGCCGACCCTGAATGCGCTCGTTATCGCGCGTTCAGGCTATCGATCGCCCGCGCGTCGCCTATGAGGCCTGCATGCGCGTCTTGTTCGTCATCCTTGCGGTGCTGCTGATCGTCCCCGGCTGGTCGGCCGAGGAGCGGCTGCCGCTGCTCGGCGCCAAGCCGCAGATGACGGCGACCCGCGTCGATCTCGACCCCGCCGATCCCCGCCGCCGGCGGGTGGGGGCGTTGACCTATCTCGGCGGGGTGGCGCTGCGCAGCATCGATCCTGCGTTCGGCGGCTATTCGGCGCTGTCGGTGGTACGCGGGGCGGACGGCGACCGGATCACGATGCTGAGCGACGGCGGCACCGTGGTCGGCTTCACGCTCGGCGCCGACTGGCAGCCGCGGCGCCTGTGGTTCCGCAACCTGCCGGCCGGGCCCGGCACCGGTTGGGAGAAGCGCGATCGCGATACCGAATCGATGGCGATCGATCCGGCGACCGGGCGCATCTGGATCGGCTACGAACGCTATAACGGCATCTGGCGCTACGCCCCCGGCTTCGCTCGGGCGGAAGCGCACCGGACACCGGCGGCGATGCGCAGATGGCCGGTCAACGGCGGTCCCGAATCACTGGCGCGCCTGCCCGACGGCCGCTTCGTGGTGATCGGCGAAGAGATGCACGTTCCCCGCCGGTTCTGGGTCGGGCCGGAGGCGGAGCGGCTGCACAGCCGCGATTCGCTGATCTTCCCCGGCGACCCGATCGTCACGCAACCCCGGCATTTCGCCTATATGCCCGAAGGCCGCTTCGACCCGGCCGACGCGACGGCGCTGCCCAACGGCGACCTGCTGGTGCTCGATCGCGGCTTTCGCCTGCCGTATCATTTCAGCAATCGGCTGTCGCTGGTGCCCGCCGCCGCGATCCGGCCCGGCGCGGTGGCACGCGGCCGCCTGCTGGCGACGCTCGATTCGCCGCTCATCCACGACAATTTCGAAGGGGTGGCGACGACGCAGGAGGATGGCGCGACGATCGTCTGGCTGGTGTCGGACGACAACCAGTCGGTGCTGCAACGCACCCTGCTGCTCAAGTTCCGCCTCGACCCGCGCTGACGCCAAAAGCCCGCCGCTCGATGGGAGCGGCGGGCCTTGGATCCGGCCTTGGCTGCGAACCGCTTACGCGGCTTCGGCGGTCGCCGACAGCTTCTTGACGATCTCGCGCTTCAGGCGGCGGCAGCGCAGCGACAGCTTGTCGTCGCCGGTCTTCACCAGCCAGTTGTCGAGACCGCCGTTGTGCTCGACCGAACGCAGGCCATGCGTCGAGACGCGCAGGCGAACGCTCTTCTCCAGCGAATCGGAGATCAGCGTGACGTTCTGCAGGTTCGGCAGGAAGGTCCGCTTGGTCTTGTTGTTGGCGTGGGAAACGTTGTGACCCACCTGCCGGCCCTTGCCGGTCAGCTCGCAAATGCGCGACATGGCTTTAAATCCTGAATTCGGTTGCCCGGAAAGTCGGCGCCACTAGCGGCTCGCCGGGCTTTCGTCAACCGAGAGTCATGCAACGGACCCTTGCGTCGGGCGTTGTTTCGGACTCGTAAAGGTCTTTGCACAGGGGATGATGGAATGCGCACGTTGCTGGCTCTGCTCGGGATCATCGCCCTGATCGTCGTCGCGCTGATGTATTTCGGCCTCATCAACATCGACCAGACCCGCCCCGCCGTGGTGCAGGCGCCGCAATTCAAGGCGGACGTCGCCCGCGTCAGCGTCGGTACGGAGAACAAGACCGTCGCCGTCCCGACCGTCAACGTCGAAAAGCCCGGCAACGCCCAATAGCGTACCCCGCCAGCTTTACGGCGCACCGCGGGCGCGGCAGGGAAGGCGCGATGTTCCCCCTGCCGATCCCGATGCGCCATGCGCTGGATGCCGCGGCAGCGGCAGCGGCGGCCGGCGAGGTGCCGGTCGGCGCCGCCCTGGTGTGGCAGGGCGAGGTGATCGCGGTCGCCGGCAACGCGCCGCGCGCGCTCTGCGACCCGACCGCGCATGCGGAGATGCGGGTGATCCGCGATGCGGCCACCCGGTTGGGGCGCGAACGGTTGGAGGGGGCGGACCTGTGGGTAACGCTGGAGCCCTGCGCGATGTGCGCCGGCGCCATCGCCCATGCGCGGATCGGCCGCCTCTATTATGCCGCGAGCGACCCCAAGGGCGGCGCAGTGGAGCACGGCCCGCGGCTGTTCACCCAGCCGACGCTGCACCACCGTCCCGATATCTATGGCGGGATCGGCGAGGCCGAGGCGGCAACGCTGCTACGGGACTTCTTCCAGCACAAGCGGTGATCCGTTCGAAGCGCCTCCCCGTCACCCCGGAACGCGTCCAGGGTGACGGGAAAAGGTCAGCGCAGATCGTTCTGCGAGATCGGGACGACCTTGATCTCGACGCGGCGGTTCGCGGCGCGGCCGGCATCCGTGTCGTTGGACGCGATCGGCTGCGTCTCGCCAAAGCCGCGGGTGCCGATCCGCGCCTGCTGGACACCGCGGCTCGCCAGATAATCGGCGACGGCGGTCGCACGCCGTTCCGACAGCGTCTGGTTATAGTCCGCCGAACCGGTCGAATCGGTAAAGCCGTACACGTCGACATAGGTCTGGTTGTATTGCGCCAGCGTGTCGGCGACCTGATCCAGCGTGCGGCGGAACTGCGGCTGCACCTCGGCGCTGTTATAGGCGAAGGTGATGCCCGACGGGATGTTGAGGATCAGGTTGTCGCCCTCACGCGTCACCTGCACGTCGGTGCCGGCGGTGCGGGCGCGCAGGTCGCGCTCCTGCTTGTCCATGTACGCGCCGATCCCGGCGCCCGCGAGGCCGCCGATGCCGGCGCCCAGGATCTTTTCCGTCCGGTCGCGCCGCCCGCCGACGAGGTCGCCGAGCAGATAGCCGCCGAGCGCGCCGCCGATGCCGCCGATCGCCGTCTTCGAGATGCGGCGTTCGCCGGTCTCGGGATCGGTGGTGCAGGCGCTGGTGGTGACCAAGGCGGCAAGGGCCGCGGCGGCGAGAAACTTCGATCGCATGATATCCCTTTCATGATCGTCGGGCTGGTAAACTCAGGTCCGGAGCGGCTTGTTCCGCTTGCGATCTGAACACGCCCTGACACAGATATTCGGCCTGGCTTGATACAGGCGGTTGTCGTCGCGCCACTTGTGCGGCAAAGACGGCCCACGCCGATGCCTCCGCTGCCGCCCTTCCCCTGGATCGACGTCCTCATCATCCTCGCGCTCGTCGCGTTGAACGGGGTGTTCGCGATGAGCGAGCTCGCCATCGTGTCGGCGCGCAAGGCGCGGCTGGAGGCGATGGCACGCACCGGGCGCAAGGGCGCGCGCGCCGCCTTGCTGCTCGCCGCCGATCCCGGCAAGTTCCTGTCCACGGTGCAGATCGGCATCACGCTGATAGGCATCCTCGCGGGTGCCTATTCGGGGTCGAGCCTCGGCCAGCCGACCGCGGCGCGCCTGCAGGCGCTGGGGCTGTCCGCGCATAGCGCGGAGACGGTCGGCTTCGCGATCGTCATCGGCCTCACCACCTTCGCCTCGCTGATCGTCGGCGAGCTGGTGCCCAAGCAGTTCGCGCTGCGCAAGCCGGAGCCGATCGCGGCGCTGGTGGCGCTGCCGATGCGCTGGCTGGCGGTCGGCACTGCGCCGGTGGTGTGGGTGCTCGATTCGACCAGCGCCGTGATCTTCCGCCTGCTCGGCCTCAACCGCGAATCGGAGGATCAGGTGACGGCGGAGGAGCTGCACCTGATCGTCGCGGAGGCGAGCAAGTCCGGCGTGATCGAGGAGCATGAACGCACGATCATCTCGGGGGTCGTGCGCCTCGCCGACCGGCCGGTGCGCGAGGTGATGACCCCGCGCACCGAAGTCGACTGGCTCGACTGCACGCTGGACGCCGACGGCATCCGCGACACCTTGCTGGCGACGCCGCATACCCGCTTGCCGGTCGCCGAAGGGTCGGTGGATGCGGTGGTCGGCGTGGTGCAGGCGCGCGACATCGCCGCCGCGCTGTTCCGGGGCGAGGCGATCGATCTCAAGGCCTTGATGCGCAAGGCGCCGGTGGTGATCGATCGGATCGACGCCATGGACGCGCTCATCGCGCTTCGCGCCGCGGAAGTGCCGATGGCGCTGATCCACGACGAATATGGCCATTTCGAAGGGATCGTGACGCCCGCCGACCTGCTGGCGGCGATCGCCGGCGAGTTCGCGAGCGATGCCGATCCCGACGAATCGCCCTCCGTTGTGGTACGCGACGACGGTTCGCTGCTGGTCGCCGGCACGATGGCCGCGGATGCGCTGGCCGAGCGGCTGGGCATCGACCTGCCCGAAGACCGCGATTACGCGACCGTCGCCGGCCTCGCGCTCGCCGCCTTCCGCCACCTGCCGGGCGAGGGCGAAAGCTTCGAGGAACAGGGCTGGCGGTTCGAGGTGGTCGACCTCGACGGGCGGCGGATCGACAAGCTGCTCGTCAGCGAACTCTGAACACCGCCGCGCCCTAGGACGGCATGAACCCGGACCCCGTTCGCCCTGAGCCTGTCGAAGGGCACCGTGCCGCAGGCATATCGCTCGTGGCACCTTCCCCTTCGCCACGCTCAGGGCAAAGAGTCGGCTCTTAAAGCCGACCGAACACCGCCTCGAACCCGGCGCGGTCCCCCGCGGCGAGGAAGCGGGCCTGCTCGATCCAGCGATCGCGGGCCATGCGCCCGGCAAAGGGGCCGAGCTGCGCATCGAGCCGTGCGGCCTCGTCATCGTTCAGCGCAGCGATCTGGCCGACGGTGGTGATGCCGAGTTCGCCGAGCCGGGTGGCAAGCTTCGGCCCCAGCCCCTTGAGCGTGCTCACCGGTTCGTCGGCGGGGGAGGATGCCGCCGGAGCAGGGGCCGGCGTCGACGCCGCCTCGGTAGCCGGGGCGGCATCGAGCGGTGCCGTCGCCGCGATCGGCTCGTCGGCCAGCGGCGCGAGTGCGGGCGGCGTATCCTCCACCGGCGGCACGGCGACCGGGCGCGAGGCGGGCACCACCGGCGCATCCTCTCGCACGACGGGCCGCGGCGCGTCGTCTTCGACCGCCCCAGCCGGCGCGGCGGTCGCGCCATGTTCGACCTCCGCATTGCGTTCGGCAATCTCGCGCTCGGCGGCCTTGCGGCGATGCTTCAGCCGCGATCCCCAGATGATCGCGGCGATCACCACGATCGCGAAGATGGCGACGACCGCGAGATGCGCGGCGGTAAAGGCGTCGGTGGTGCTGGGGATCAGGCTGGCCCCGGTGGCGCCGCCGGCGGAGGTGGTATCGTTCATGGCGGCGATCCTAGCGGTGACGGTACGGCACGGCGAGCGGAAACCGCCTGCCGCGCTTGAGCGGGTCAGCGTAACGCGCGGGCGGCGAGGGTGGCACAATCGGCATCGGTGGCCTTTGGCCCCTCGTGGCCGGTGATCGCGCGGCCGATCGCCTTCAGGACGTTGCCGACCGATTTCACCTGCGGCGGCACGGTCAGCACCGGGTCGCTCAGCGTGCCGGTCATGAACGCCTCACCGGGCAGGCGCAGCAGGCTCTTGCCCTTGGGTGCGCCGGTCAGCCTCAGGTCGATCCGCTCGGCGGGGAAGCGGATGGTGCCGGTGCCGCGCAATTGGCTGGCGCTGGTGTCGACGATCAGCGGTCGCGCCGTGCCGACGCCGCCGGCCACCGGCAGCGCCAGGATCACGCAGCGCAGCCGCGCGCGGTCGTCGCTGCCGGCGAGCAGCGCCCGCCCCGCATCGAAGCCCAGTGCGGCGGCATAGCGTTCCGGCAGCGTCCCGTCGCGCACCACGAAGCCGATCCGCCCCGCCGACCGGCCGACCGCCGCGCGGATCGTCTCGCCGCGCCCCGTCAGCCGCGCATGCGCCGCGATCCGCCCGGTGAACGCCCCATCGGTCCCGGCAAGCGCCGCGACGCGCGTGCCCGCCAGCCTGAGGTCGAGCGTGAGCGTCGGCACCGTGGCGCCATTTCGCTGATCCACGCGCACCAGCCCGCGCGCCGTGCCGCCCGCGAGACGGATGGTGAGCGGCTGGACGGTGAGACGCTGCCGGTCGAGCGCCAGCACCCCTTCGATGCCCGTCACCGAGGTGCCGCCGTTGCGGCTGAAGACCCGTGCGACCCTCACCGCGATCCGACCGTCGGTATGGGCGAGATTGCTGAGGTCGATCCGCGTGTCGGGCACCACGCGCGGGCCGATCGCGCGTTCCTGCGCAGCGCCCTTCGCCAGCCCCTCGTCGGACGAGAGATCGTCGAAGTCGAAGCGGTTGGAGGCGACCGCGCCGTCCAGCCGCGTGCGCCCGTCGCGCTTGTCCACGCTGATCCGGCCGGCGATGTCGGACCGGCCAATCGTCCCCTTCAGATCGGTGACGGTCCAGCGCGGCGCGTCGTGGCGGACATGCGCCGTCAGCGCCACCGGCTGGGTGCCGAACAGGCCCGCCTCGATCACCGCATCGATCAGGCGCAGGTCGGCGGCGCGGGCGTCGACGTCGAGCGTCATCGCATCGGTGTCGAGTGGGCGATCCATCCGGCCGGTGGCGCGCATGCGCAGCGCATCGCCCTCGATCGTCGCGCTGAACGGCCACGGACCGGGCGTGGGCTGCGCCACCGATCCTCCGGTCAGCGCGATGCGGACGGGGGTGCCGCGGATCGTGCCGGTGCCGTTCGCCCGCAGCCCCTGCGCATCGGATGTAAAGGCGACACGCACCGTGCGATCCTGCTTGGCGTCGCGGTACCGGATCATACTGTCACGGACGATCAACCCTTTCAGATCGTTGGACGATCCGCCGCTCTCGGGCTTGCCCGGCCGCGCCCAGTTGGTGCGGCCGGCGGCGTCGCGGACCAGCGCGAGCTGCAAGCCCTCCGCGGAGATGTCACGCGGGCGAAAGGTGCCGGTGAGGAGCGGCCAGACCGGAAAGCTCACCCGCGCCTCGCGCAGGGTCAGGAAATCGCCATCGCCCGCCCAGCCCGCCTGCGGGATCCGCACGCCGCGCACCGCGATCGTCGGCGTGAAGCCGAAGCCGTCGACCCGCTCCATCGTCGCGATCGTCACCGGCCGCCCGAACCGCTGCGTCAGCCGGTCGGCGACCAGTCCCTTCAACACGCCGTAGGGAAAGGCGCCGACGATCAGCACCAGGATCAGCGGCACCGCGACCGCGAGGCTCAGCAGGAGAGTGCGCCTGCGCACGCGCGGTCGGATTATCATGGATCGGTGGACGCGCGTCGGCGCCGCTGGTTCCGATTCGGTCAGAAATCGACCGCGATGCCCTTCAGCTCCCAGTCGCCGTAGCGCGTGGGGTCGAGGCCGAGCGGGTCGTCCCCCCGCAGCGGTTGCGCGGTTTGCGGCTCCGGCTGGGGCACCGGCACGGTCTTGCTGAGGTAGGCGGGCGGCTTCACATGCGCGGGGCGTTGGCCCATGGCGGCTCTCCGGTCTAAGGCGGTTCGCATATCGTTTGCCGCACGAGGTTTCACAAGTTTTGCCCCCTGCCTCCTCCAAGCCTGTCAAGGCTCCTGCCGAGCCGCTCGGCACCCCGTCGCGCCGGGCGGCGCTGCGCCTGCTCGATGCGGTGCTGCGTCGGGGCGAGCCGCTCGAACAGGCGCTGGTCGCCGCCACCCGCCATGTCTACGGGCCGGACCGCGGCCTGGCGCATGCCATCGCCGCCGAGGTGCTGCGCCGGCTGCCGGATCTCGACGCGCTGATCGATTCGGTCACGGAGCGCCCGCTGCCGGGCGATGCCAAGGCGCGCATGGCGCTGCGCATCGCGCTGGTGCAGGCGCTGGTGCTCGGCACGCCGCATCATGCCGCGATCGCCACGGTGCTGCCGCTGGTCGACGGCGGGCCGCGCAAGCTGGTCCATGGCGTCTTCGGCGCGATCGTCCGCTCGGGCGTGCTGCTGCCGGAGGTGCCGGCCCTGCCGCCGGCGGTGGAGACGCGCTGGGAAGCAGCCTGGGGCGCGGAGATGGTGGAGGGCGCCGCGCAGGCCATCGCCGCGCCGCCGCCGCTCGACCTGACGCTCGCCGATCCTGCGGAAACGGAACGCTGGGTCGGCGAACTCGGCGGCGTCAGCCTTATGCCGGGCCATGTCCGGCTGGTCGATGCCGCGCCGGTCACCGAACTGCCCGGCTTCGCCGACGGGCGGTGGTGGGTGCAGGATATCGCCGCCTCCATCCCGGCGCGGCTGCTGGCGGCGGGGGGCGGGGGCATGGCGATCGACCTGTGCGCCGCGCCGGGCGGCAAGACGCTGCAACTCGCCGCCGCGGGCTATGCCGTCGCCGCGGTCGACGTCTCCAACGCGCGGATCAAGCGCCTGCGCGAAAACCTGTTCCGCACCCGGCTGAAGGCGCAGGTGATCGCCGCCGACGTGCTGGCATGGGCGCCGCCCGCGCCGGCCGATGCGCTGCTGGTCGACGCGCCGTGCAGCGCCACCGGCATCTTCCGCCGCCATCCCGACGTGCTGCACCGCGTCCATCCCGCCATCATCGCGGAGATGGCGGAATTGCAGGCGCGCATCCTCGCCCGCGCCGCGGATTGGGTGGTGCCGGGCGGCCGCCTGGTCTTTGCGACCTGCAGCCTCGAACCGCAGGAGGGCGAGGCGCAGCTGTCGCGCTTCCTCGCCGACCGGCCCGATTACGCGATCGATCCGCCCGAACCTGCGCTGTTGCCGCCGGGCGTACCGGTCCATGCCGACGGCTATGTCCGCACGGCTCCCGGCATGCTGGCCGATGCGGGCGGCTGCGACGGCTTCTTCGTGGCGCGGCTGCGGCGCACGGCTTAACTGCGCCGCGTCGTGTCCGCACAGTTGTAATAGAGGGACAGCAGGCTACAGAGTCGGGGTCATGCAGCCGGTCCGTATCGCCCCCTCCATATTATCCGCCGACTTCGCCAAACTGGGCGAAGAGGTGCGTGCCATCGATGCAGCGGGCGCGGACTGGATCCATATCGATGTGATGGACGGGCATTTCGTCCCCAATATCACCATCGGCCCGGCGGTGGTGAAGGCGCTGCGCCCGCACACCGCCAAGCCGTTCGACGTCCACCTGATGATCTCGCCGGTCGACCTCTACCTCGATGCCTTCGCCGAAGCGGGGGCGGACTGCATCACCGTCCATCCCGAGGCGGGGCCGCACATCCACCGCACGGTCCAGCACATCAAGGGGCTGGGCAAGCGCGCCGGCGTCGTGCTCAATCCCGCCACGCCGGCCAAGATGCTCGATTACCTGATCGACATGGTCGACCTGGTGCTGGTGATGAGCGTCAATCCCGGCTTCGGCGGCCAGCGCTTCATCGACAGCCAGCTCAAGAAGATCGCGGCGATCCGCAAGATGATCGATGCCACCGGCCGCAGCATCGACCTGGAGGTCGACGGCGGGGTGGATGCCGAACATGCCGCGCGTTGCATCGCCGCCGGCGCCGACGCGCTCGTCGCGGGTACGGCGGCGTTCAAGGGCGGACCCGATGCCTATGCCGCCAACATCGCGGCCCTGCGGGGATGAGTGCGATCGCGCCGCAGGGCGAACCGGATGGCATCGAAGAGGGCAAGCGCCTGATGCGCGTCGGCGGCGACAAGGGGCTCAGCCTCGCCGAGCGCCTGTCCGAACGCTTCCACAAGCTCACCTGGCGCACGCCGATCCACGCCATGCGCCTGAAGGGGCGCTATCCGCTGAAGCTGATCGCGGTGCCCGACGATCCCGTCATCGGCGACGTGCGGCGCGGCCAGGCGATCCTGCGCGGTGAATTGAGCTTCCGCGGCGAAACGCATCCGATCGATACGCTCGCCTTCAAGCGCGGCGACTGGGGGCGGCCGTTCGCCGAATATGTCCACAGCTTCGCCTGGCTGCGCGACCTGTCGACGGTGGCGACGCGGGCGCAGGGCGCGCCGATTGCCGAGGCGCTGATGGCGCGCTGGCTCGACGATTACGCCGAACGGGTCGATGCGCTCGCCTGGCGGGCCGACTTGTGGGGCCGGCGTCTGCTGTTCTGGACGGCGCATGCGCCGCTGATCCTGTCGTCGACCGACCTCGTCTACCGGTCGAGCGTGCTCAACACGCTGGCGCGCGGCGCGCGGCACCTCGATCGCGGCGCGGACAAGGCGCCGCCGGGCGCACAGCGCATCGCCGCCTGGTCGGGCGTGGTCGCCGCCGGGCTGCTGATCCCGGGCGGCGACCCGCGCAGGAGCTTCGGCGAAGCGGGCCTCGCCCGCGCGATCGCCAGCGGGCTCAGCGACGATGGCGGCTCGGTGTCGCGCAGCCCGGCGATGCTCGCCGACACGATCATGCTGCTCGCGATGCTGCGCGAAACCTATGCCGCGCGGCGCGAGGACCTGCCGCAGGCGGCGCAGAACGCGCTGGCCAAGGCGGTGCCGGCGCTGCTCGGCATGATGCACGGCGACCGCCAGCTGTCGAGCTGGCAGGGCAGCGGCCCCGCCACGCCCGACGCGCTCGCCGCGGTGATCGAGGCGAGCGGCATCCGCACCCGGCCGCTGCGCCAGGCGCGCGACTGGGGCTATCAGCGGCTCGCCGCCGGCGGCACGGTGCTGATCGTCGATGCCGCGCCGCCACCGATCGCGCGGCTGGTCGAGGGGGGCTGTGCCTCGACGCTGGCGTTCGAGTTTTCCGATGGCGATGCCCGACTGGTGGTCAATTGCGGCGGTGCGCGCGAAAGCCTGCGCCAGCTGCCCGATGCCATTGCCGAGGGGCTGCGCACCACTGCGGCGCATTCGACGCTGACCGTCGGCGATTCCAACTCCACCGCCATCCACGCCGACGGCACGCTGGGCCGCGGCGTCGGCGAGGTCGAGCTGTCGCGCCAGGAATCGGACGTCGCCAGCCGGATCGAGGCGAGCCACGACGGCTATGTCCGCCGCTGGGGCTTCGTCCACCGCCGCCAGCTGATGCTGACCGGCGACGGCAAGGAATTGCGCGGCGAGGATGCGCTGCTGCCGCAGGGGCGCCGGCGCAAGCTCGGCGTGGTGCCGTTCGCCGTCCGCTTCCATCTGGGGCAGGGCGTGCAGGCCTCGCCGACCGCCGACGGTCTTGCCGCGCTGCTGCGCCTGCCCGGCGGCGCCCTGTGGCAGTTCCGCTGCCGCGGCGGCGCGCTCACCATCGAGGATTCGCTGTGGATCGATGGCGAGGGGCGCCCGGTCGCGACGCAGCAGCTCGTCGTCAGCGGCGAAGCCCCCGCGGGCGGCGCCAACGTCAGCTGGGCATTGAAGCGCGCGGTCTGACCATTCCTCCCCGGCACGGGGAGGATCAGGTACATCCGCCCTGTTCGACCGGGCGATCCGCCGCTAGAGGACCCGCCATGTCGACCGTACCCATTCGCCGCGCCCTGCTGTCCGTCTCCGACAAGACCGGGGTGGTCGATCTCGCCCGCGGGCTTGCCGACAAGGGCGTCGAACTCGTCTCCACCGGCGGCACGGCCAAGGCGCTGCGCGATGCCGGCCTCACCGTGCGCGACGTGTCGGACCTCACCGGCTTTCCCGAGATGATGGACGGCCGCGTCAAGACGCTGCACCCGATGGTGCATGGCGGCCTGCTGGCGGTGCGCGACGATGCCGATCATGCCGCCGCGATGGCGCAGCACGGCATCGGCGGGATCGATCTGGTGGTGGTGAACCTCTATCCGTTCGAGGCGACCGTCGCGCGCGGCGCCGATCGCGACACGGTGATCGAGAATATCGACATCGGCGGCCCGTCGATGGTGCGCTCCGCCGCCAAGAACCACGCCTATGTCGCGATCGTGACCGATCCCGCCGACTATCCGGCGCTGGCGAGCGGCGAGACGACGCTGGAGCAGCGCCGCCTGTTCGCCGCCAAGGCCTTTGCCGCCACCGCCGCCTATGACGGCGCGATCGCCCGCTGGTTCGGCACGGTCGATCAGGGCGAGGCGTTCCCGCCGGTGCTGCCGGTGACGATGCGGCGCGCGGCATCGCTGCGCTACGGCGAGAACCCGCACCAGTCGGCCGCCTTCTACACCGCGAACGACGGTGTCGCCGGCATCGGCCAGGCGCGGCAGGTGCAGGGCAAGGAACTGTCCTACAACAACCTCAACGACGCGGATGCCGCGCTGGAACTGGCCGCCGAATTTCGTGACGCTGACCCGACCTGCGTCATCGTCAAGCATGCCAACCCGTGCGGCGTCGCCACCGCGGCGACGCTGGCGGACGCCTATGCCCAGGCCTTCGCCTGCGATACGGTGTCGGCGTTCGGCGGCATCATCGCGGTCAACCGGCCGCTGGATGGCGCGACGGCCAGGGCGATCACCGGCATCTTCACCGAGGTGGTGGTCGCGCCGGATGCCGACGAGGAGGCGCTGGCGCTGTTCGCCGCGAAGAAGAACCTGCGCCTGCTGCTGACCGGCGAACTGCCCGATCCCCACCGCGCCGGCCTGTTCGCCAAGACGATCGCCGGCGGCTGGCTGGTACAGGATCGCGACGCGGGCGTACCGGGGGACCTCAAGGTCGTGACCCGTCGCGCGCCGACCGCGCAGGAACTCGCCGACTGCCGCTTCGCCTGGACGGTGGCGAAGCACGTCAAGTCGAACGCGATCGTCTATGCCAGGGACGGCGCCACCGCCGGCGTCGGCGCGGGCCAGATGAACCGCCTGGAATCGGCCCGCATCGCCGCCTGGAAGGCGAAGGACGCGGCCGACAAGGCGGGCTGGGCGCAGCCGCGCACGATCGGCTCGGCGGTGGCATCGGACGCCTTCTTCCCGTTCGCCGACGGCCTGCTCGCCGCGGTGGAGGCCGGCGCGACCGCGGTCATCCAGCCGGGCGGCTCGATCCGCGACGACGAGGTGATCGCGGCGGCCGACGAAGCGGGCCTGGCGATGATCTTCACCGGCATGCGCCACTTCCGCCATTGATGCAGAGGGCGCGCGCGTCCTCTGTCCTATTTGGAGAAGCTGTGAAACGAAGGGTCGGGGCCGATTCGGCCCGGCGCTCCTTCTCATCGCCGCCGCCATGCACCGCGCCCGCGGAACACCGTCTTCGGTGAGACTTTTGTGACCTTTCGCAGGCGGGCTGCCGCCGGTTTGATGACGTTGGGCTGATCTAACCGCACCGTTCGCCCTGAGCGTGTCGAAGGGCCTGGGTCTTACAGACAGGCTCGGCACGAACGGGACGATGCTATGTCATCCTCTACCGCACCGGCGATCCGACGTTGGGCAGCGTCGCTTCCTCCGCGGATGGCATCTTGCCGAACAGCGCGCGGTCGGCGGGGCCGAACGCCCAGCGCCACAGCACGAAGAGGTAGGTGGCGGCGATCGCGGGCTCGCCGCCGACCAGCTCCAGCCATTCGAAATGGTGCGGCAGCAGGGTGAAGGCGCCGCCGACCACGATCGCCGCCACCGCCGCCCACAGGAGCGGCCAGCGCCACGGCGACACCGGCGCCGACAGGATGTGCCCGAGCAGCCGCGCCTTCACCACCGAGGTCAGCCCGACGCTGACCATCAGCGCCACCGCCGGCCCCGCCGCCTGCCATGTCGTCGGCCAGCCCGCCCCGCGCATCACGAGGATCAGGACGAAGCTCAGCACGATCTGCACCGCGAGCATCACGACCGAAATCACCAGGTTGCGGTGCCGCGCCGTATAGACCAGCGCCGATTCGCACACCGCCCCGGTCGAGGCGAGCACCTCGGCGAACAGCAGGAACCCCAGCGCGGCGCTGCCCGCCACGAACTGCGGCCCGACGACGCCCATCACCGCTTCCGCCGGGATCGATCCCATCAGCGCGAGGCCGGTCTGCGCCGCCATGATCCAGAAGGCGACCTGCCGCACCTGGTTGGCGATGGCGGCGCGATCGTTCACCGCGAGGCTGCGGGTGATGACCGGCCCCAGGATCGGGTCGAAGCTCGTCTTCAGCTTCTGCGGCAGCGAGGCGACCTGCTGCGCCATGTAGTAGATGCCGACGATCTTGGGCTCGAACATCACGCCCAGGATGAACCGGTCGACGTTGCGGCTGCCCCATTCCAGCGCATCGGCGCCGGCGAGCGGCGCATTGGCGCGGGCGAGGGCGAACAGCGGCCCGATCTGCGGCGACCAGCCGTGCGGCATGCCATAGCTGCGCAGGAACGGCACGAAGCTTGCGATCAGCGCCGCGGTCATCGACGCGACATAGGAGAGGACGAGGCCGTCCTTGATCGTGAAGAAGGAGAATATCCAGGCGGCGATCGAGATCGTCCACGGCTCCACCACCGCCCGCGCGGTCACCGCCGCCTTGACGTCGTGGCGATAGGCGAGCGCGGCGAGGCTGACGTCCGACCAGGCGATGGCCAGGATGATGCAGGGCAGGAACCGGTCGAGCCCGGTCACCTGCGTGTTGGCATACATCACCTGCGGAAAGGCGATCAGGATGGCGCTCGCCGCGATCGACATGACGAAGGCGACCGCCAGCGCGTCCCACACGACGCAGGCGTGCGGCTGGTCCGATCCCGACAGCGCCTGCGCCAGCCCGCGCTTGAGGCCCAGCGTCGCGACCAGCGCGGCGAGTTCGACCACCACCACCGCCAGCGCGAACCGGCCGACGAGGTCCGGCCCGTAGAGCCGCCCGGCGATGAACAGGAACGGGATGCGCGCGGCCAGGCGCAGCACGAACCCGGCGATGTTGGTGCGGCCGCCCTTGGCGAGGGCGTCGATATCCTTGGTTTCGGTCACGGCAAGACGGGCATGCTGCCCTCACCCTGCGCCGCCCTCGGCGTCTTCTCCCTCTCCCATTGGGAGAGGGAGGGAGCGGCGAAGCCGCGGAAGGGTGAGGGTGGGCGCGAGACGGCCACGATCAATGCGCCGCCCCCCAGCTCGCACCCGTCCCGATCTCGATCCCCAGCGGCACCGACAGCGTCACCGCCGGCGCCGCCGCCTCGGCCATCACCCGTTCGATCACCGGCTTGGCCGCCGCGACGTCCCCTTCGGGCAGTTCGAACACCAGTTCGTCATGCACTTGGAGCAGCATCTGCACGTTGGGCAGCCCCGCCGCGAGCAACGCCGGCTCCATCCGCACCATCGCGCGCTTGATGATGTCGGCGCTGGTCCCCTGGATCGGCGCATTGATCGCGGCGCGCTCGGCGCCCTGGCGCTCGTGCTGCACCTTGCTCGATATGCGCGGGAAGTGCGTCTTGCGGCCGAACAAGGTCGTCGTGAAGCCGCGCTGGCGGACGCTCTGCGTCGTCTCGGCGATATAGGTCTTGATGCCGGGGAAGCGGTCGAAATAGCGATCGATCATCGCCTGCGCCTCGTCCGCCGAGATATCGAGCCGCCCGGCGAGGCCCCAGCGGCTGATGCCGTAGAGGATCGCGAAGTTGATCGTCTTGGCGCTCGCCCGCGTGTCGCGGTTGACCTCGCCGAACAGCTCCTGCGCGGTCAGGCTGTGGATGTCGTCGCCATTGGCGAACGCCTCGCGCAGCTGCGGCACGTCGGCCATGTGCGCGGCGAGCCGCAGCTCGATCTGCGAATAGTCGGCGGCGAGGATGACGTTGCCGGCCTCCGCGACGAAGGCGTCGCGGATCTGCCGCCCCACCTCGGTACGGATCGGGATGTTCTGCAAATTGGGCTCGGTCGAGGAGAGGCGCCCGGTCTGCGCGCCGGTCAGCGAATAGCTGGTGTGGACGCGGCCGGTCCGCGGGTTGATCTCGTTCTGCAACGCATCGGTATAGGTGTTCTTGAGCTTGGTCAGCTGCCGCCACTCGAGCACGCGCGCGGCGATATCCGCACCGGGCGAATCCTTATCGGCGGCGATCCGCTCCAGCTCGTTGACGTCGGTCGAATAGACGCCGGACTTGCCCTTGCGGCCGCCCTTGATGCCCATCCGCTCGAACAGCACGTCGCCCAGTTGCTTGGGGCTGCCGATGGTGAAGGGCGCGCCGGCGAGGCCGTGGATCACCGTCTCCAGCTCGCCGATCTGGCCGCTGAACTCCGCCGACAGGGCCGACAGGCGTTCGCGATCCACCTTGATCCCGCGCGTCTCCATGCGGGCGATCACCGGCACCAGCGGCCGGTCGACCATCTCGTAGACGCGCGTCGCCTCTTCGGCGGGCAGGCGCGCCTTGAACCGCTTCCACAGGCGATAGGTGACGTCGGCGTCCTCGGCGGCGTAGCGGGTCGCGGATTTCAGGTCGACCTCGTGGAAGCCGCGCTGCGACTTGCCGGTGCCGACCACGTCCTTGAACGCGATGCAGCTGTGCGACAGGTGCGTGGCGGCGAGCTCGTCCATGCCATGGCCGTGCAGGCCGGCATCGAGGTCGAAGCTCATCACGATCGTGTCGTCGTGCGGCGCCACGCCGATCCCGCACAGGCCCAGCACGATCATGTCGAACTTGAGGTTGTGGCCGATCTTGAGGACCGACGCATCCTCGCACAGCGTCTTCAACCGCGCCAACGCCTCGCCGCGGTCGATCTGCACCGGCACCTCGGCCAGCAGGTCGCTGCCGCCATGGCCGAGCGGGATGTAGCAGGCGCGGTTGGCGCCCAGCGCCAGACTGACGCCGACCAGATCGGCGCGCGTCGCGTCGGTGCCGGTCGTCTCGGTGTCGATCGCCACCCAGCCCTGATGCTGCGCCGCCGCCACCCAGCGGTCGAGCGCATCTGTGTCGACCACCGTCTCATAGGCATCGTGCTCGCATGGCGGGTCCGCCTCGAACGGCACGTCGGCGGGTTCCGCGACGGGCGCGTCGGCCACCTGCCCCAACCGGGCGAGCAGGGTCTTAAAGCCGTGATGCTCCAGGAACGCACGCAGCGGCGCATCGGGGATGCCCTGCAGCGCCAGCTCTTCCAGCGGATGCTCCAGCGGCACGTCGCAGGCGAGCGCCACCAGCTTGCGCGACAGGCGCGCCGCCTCGGCATGCTCGATCAGATTGTCGCGCAGCTTGCCCTTCTTCATCGCCGGCGCCGCGGCGAGCACCGCCTCGACGTCGCCATGTTCCTGGATCAGCTTGGCCGCGGTCTTGGGGCCGACGCCCGGCACGCCCGGCACGTTGTCGACCGCATCGCCCATCAGCGCCAGCACGTCGCCCAGTTGCTGCGGGCCGACGCCGAACTTCTCGACCACCGCCTCGGCACCCAACCGGCGGTTGTTCATCGTGTCGTAGAGGTCGAGGCCCGGCTCGATCAGCTGCATCAGGTCCTTGTCGGAACTGACGATCGTCACCTGCCACCCCTGCGCCAGCGCCGCCTTGGCATAGCTCGCGATCAGGTCGTCCGCCTCCCAGCCTTCCTCCTCGATGCACGGCAGCGAGAAGGCGCGGGTGGCGTCGCGGATCATCGGGAATTGCGGAACCAGATCCTCCGGCGGCGGCGGCCGATGCGCCTTGTACTGGTCGTACATCTGGTTGCGGAAGGTCGACGAGGATTTGTCGAGGATGACCGCCATGTGGGTGGGGCCTTCCGCCTTGTGCAGCTCGTCGGCGAGCTTCCACAGCATGGCGGTATAGCCATAGACCGCCCCCACCGGCTCGCCATGTTTGTTGGTGAGCGGCGGCAGCCGGTGATAGGCGCGGAAGATATAGCCCGAGCCGTCGACGAGATAGAGATGGGGCATCGTGGATGCCGTTTAGCGGATCGGCGGAACGGCACCAACCGATCCTTGGCATGCGGCCAAGCTGTGGAGAGGTGTGGCTTTGGCGCCACATCTAAACCGTCCCTCGGCGCCCCCGCAGGCGAAGGGTGGACGGGGCGTCTCCGCAACCACGCCGCTGGACGCCCTCTCCGTCACCGCTTCGCAGCGCCTCCTCCCCTTGCGGGCAGGGTTATCGCATATGGCTGGGACCGCTACTGGCTTCGGGCGAAGGGGAACGCCATCCCAGTATCCGTCGTCACCCCGGACTTGTTCCGGGGTCCACGGTGCCGCAAATCCATAGCGTATGGGTGTGCGGCACGGTGGATGCCGGACCAAGCCCGGCATGACGGAGGATTAAGGAACATCACCCGGGATCAGACAAGCCATATGCGATGGTCCTGCCTTGGCGTGGAGCGCGGACGAAGAGACGTTACGCGCGCGATCCCCCGGCGTAATCCGCCACCGCGGCGGCCACCGCTTGGATCAGCTGCTGGCGTTCGCGGATCGGCCGGCGGCTGTCGCCGATCATCACCGCGATCGCATAGCGGCGGCCATCGGGTGCGGTGAGCAGGCCCACGTCGTTGAACCCGGCGTTGCGGGTGCCGAGGTCCTGCCCGGTGCCGGTCTTGTGCGCGATCTTCCACCCCGCCGGCAGCGCGGCGCGCAGGCGGGCGCGGCCGGTGACCGAGGCGCCCATCGTATCCAGCAGGATGCGCGTCGAGGTTTCGGTGAACAACTCGCCGCGGGCGAGGCGGGCCAGCGCATCGGCGATGGCGAGCGGCGCGGCGCCGTCGGGCGGATCGTTGACATAGGCGTCGAGCGCCGCGGTCCGCACCGCCGGATCGAGCCGCGAGCGCGCCGCCTCGAAGCCGCCGCCCTGCGCCATCGCCTGGTTCCACGTGAGGCCGGCGGTCTTCGACTGGAGCAGCCGCTCGCCGGGACCGAAGCGGATATCGCCCAGCTGCTTGCGCTCGATCATCGCGCGCACGGCCGCGGGGCCGCCGACATAGGTCAGCAGCCGGTCGTTGGCGGTGTTGTCGCTATGCGTCAGCGCGCGGGTGAGCAATTCGCCGACGGTGGTGTGATAGCCGTCGCCCTTCACCAGCATCGCGATCGGCTGGTGAAACAGCGTCAGGTCCTCCGGCCGGACCACGACCGGATCGTCCAGCCGCGCCTTGCCCTGGTCGCGCAGGTCCATCAGCGTCATCGCGACCCACAATTTGCTGACCGACTGCTGCGGCATCCGGGTGCGGGCGCCGGGCGAGGTGACGGTCCAGCCTTCGTCGACCGCGCGGATGGCGATGCCGAACTTGCCGTCGAAATTGCGGGCGAGCGCGTCGATCGACGCGGTCAGTTGCGCGGGCGCGACGCGATGCGCCGGCGGTGCCGCGGCGGGGATGGGGATCGACACCTCGACCGGTGGCGACACCGCCGGCGCAGGCCCGCTGCCGCTCGGCCGCGACGGCGAGCTGCACGCCGCCGTCCAGGCGCAGGTTCCGACAATCAGGATCGTGGTGGCCACCCGGCCGTACGCTGTCATACTGTGGCTGAGGCCCCGCTTCGCAACGCCTGCAATCCTTAGCTGGGGAATGGTTTGCGGAAACCGGCACCGCCACGCGCTGCGACGAAGCGCGGCTGCGGCGCGGCGAGTTGCGCGACGCAACATCGCGCGCCGCCATCCGTTGACGCCGCCTTCGATCGAGACGGGACAGACACTATGGCGGAGATGACCAGCGACGCGTTCGTGGAGCGGCTGAAGGCGTGGGGCGTCACCCGCATCTACGGCTATTCGGGCGACGGCATCAACGGCGTGCTCGGCGCGCTGCAACGTGTCGAAAAGGCGGGAGAGGGCATCGAGTTTATCCAGGTCCGCCATGAGGAGATGGCGGCGTTCATGGCGACCGCGCATGCCAAGTTCACCGGCGAGATCGGCGTCTGCCTGTCCACCGGCGGCCCCGGCGCGACGCACCTCCTGACCGGCCTGTACGATGCCAAGCTCGATCATGCGCCGGTCTTCGCCATCGCCGGACAGGCGGAAACGACGGTGCGCGGCGCCAGCTACCAGCAGGAACTGAACCTCGACCGCCTGTTCGCCGACGTCGCCGATTACGTGCAGGAGGTGAGCGCACCCGCGCAGATGCGCCACGTCACCGACCGCTCGATCCGCATCGCCGTCGCCGGCAACGGCGTCGGCGTGATCGTGCTGCCCAAGGACGTGCAGGACGAGCCGTATGAGGAGCCCAAGGTCGCGCACGGCTTCACCCGGTCGGGCGTCGGCTACAGCCGGCCGCGGATGGTGCCGCAGCCGGCCGACCTCGCCCGCGCCGCCGAGGTGCTGAACGCAGGGAGCAAGGTCGCCATCCTGATCGGCGCCGGCGCACGCGAGGGCGCGGATGCGGTGGTGCGGATCGCCGAGCTGCTCGGGGCCGGGGTCGCCAAGGCGCTACTCGGCAAGGACGTGCTGCCCGACGACCTGCCGTTCGTCACCGGTGCGATCGGCCTGCTCGGCACCAAGCCGTCGTGGGACCTGATGCAGGGCGCCGACACGCTGCTGATGATCGGCACCGGCTTCCCCTGGGCGGAGTTCCTGCCCGCGGACGGCAAGGTGCGTGCGGTGCAGATCGACGTCGATGCCGGCATGCTCGGCTTGCGCTACCCGACCGAGGTCAACCTGCACGGCGGCGCAAAGGAGACGCTGGAGGCGCTGATCCCGCTGATCCATGCCAAGGCCGACCGCAGCTGGCGCGAAGGGATCGAGGCGGGCGTCGCCGACTGGTGGCGGACGCTGGAGGACCGCGCGCATGCCGAGGCGAAGCCGGTCAATCCGCAGCGCGTGGTGTGGGAGATGTCGCCGCGTCTGCCCGCCGATGCGATCGTCACCTCCGACAGCGGCTCGTGCGCCAATTGGTATGCGCGCGATTTCAGGGTGAAGGCGGGGCAGCGCTCGTCGCTGTCGGGCGGCCTTGCCTCGATGGGCGCGGCGGTGCCCTATGCGATCGGCGCCAAGTTCGCCTTTCCGGACCGGCCGGTGGTGGCGCTGGTCGGCGACGGGGCGATGCAGATGAACAACCTCGCCGAGATGATTACCGTACAGAAATACTGGCAGCGCTGGGCCGACCCGCGCTTCATCGTCTGCGTCTTCAACAACGAGGACCTGAACGAGGTGACCTGGGAACAGCGCGTGATGGAGGGCAATCCGCGCTTTCCCACGACGCAGGACCTGCCCGACGTCCCCTACGCCCGCTTTGCCGAGCTGATCGGGCTGAAGGGCATCTTCGTCGACCGGCCGGAGGATTTGGGCGCAGCGTGGGAGGCGGCGCTCGCCGCGGACCGGCCGGTGATCCTGGAGGTGAAGACCGACCCCGAGGTCGCGCCGCTGCCGCCGCACCTGACGTTACAGGAGGCGAAGGCGTTCATGACCTCGATGGCCAAGGGTGATCGCGGCGCCGGCCGGGTCCTCGCCGACACCGCGCGGCAGCTGTTCAAGGAGGTGACGGGGTAGATTTTGCAGCGCCCCCCTGTCGTCATTGCGAGCGCAGCGAAGCAATCCAGGGCCACAGCCCGGACGCTCTGGATTGCTTCGCTGCGCTCGCAATGACGGAGGTCACGGCACCAATACCGTGTCCACCGCCTCTGCCAGCATGCCGGGATAATCGAGCGTATAATGCAGCCCGCGGCTCTCGTGCCGGTGCAGCGCCGATCGCACGATCAGCTCCGCCGTCTGGAGCAGGTTGCGCAGCTCGATCAGGTCCGGCGTCACCCGGAAATGGCCGTAATAATCGGCGACCTCTTCGGTCAGCATCTGGATGCGGTGCTGCGCGCGCTCCAGCCGCTTGGTGGTGCGGACGATGCCGACGTAATTCCACATGAAGCGGCGGATCTCGGTCCAATTCTGCTTGATGACCACCTCTTCGTCCGAATCGGTGACGCGGCTCTCGTCCCACGGCCGGATCACCGGCACCGGCGGCAGCGCGTCCCAATGCGCGGCGATATGGTCGGCGCACGCCCTGCCGAAGACGAAGCATTCGAGCAGCGAATTGGAGGCGAGGCGGTTGGCGCCGTGCAGCCCGCTCTCGGTGCACTCGCCCGCGGCGTAGAGGCCGGGCAGGTCGGTGCGTCCATCACGGTCGATCACGATGCCGCCGCAGGTATAATGCTGCGCCGGCACCACCGGGATCGGCTGGCGCGTCATGTCGATGCCGAGGCCGATCAGCTTTTCGTAGATGTTGGGGAAATGGCCGCGGATGAAGTCGGCGGGCTGGTGGCTGATGTCGAGGTGGACGCAGTCGAGGCCGTAGCGCTTGATCTCGGCATCGATCGCGCGCGCCACGACGTCGCGCGGCGCAAGCTCCATCCGCTCCGCGTCGTAATAGCTCATGAAGCGCTTGCCGGTCGTCGGGTTGATCAGCCGGCCGCCTTCGCCGCGCACCGCCTCGGTGATGAGGAAGTTCTTGACGTCGAGATGGTAGAGGCAGGTCGGGTGGAACTGCATCATCTCCATGTTGGAGACGCGGGCGCCGGCGCGCCACGCCATCGCGATCCCGTCCCCCGTCGCACCGCGCGGCGCGGTGGAGAACAGGTAGGTGCGGCCCGCGCCGCCGGTGGCGAGGATCGTCGCCTTGGCGGTGTAGAGGTTGACGCGCCCCGTGCCCCGGTCGACCGCATACACGCCCCAGACGTTGCCCGCGCCCGAATAGCGCTGCTCGTGGCGGCTGGTGGCAAGGTCGATCGCCACCTGGTCGGGGATGAGCGTGATGTTGGGATGCGCCTCCGCGGCGCGCTGCAGCGCTTCCTGCACCGCCCAGCCGGTGGCATCGGCGACATGGACGATGCGCCGGTGCGAATGGCCGCCCTCGCGGGTCAGGTGCAAGGCGTTGCCTTCGGTCGCGAAGGGTACGCCGAGCTTGGTGAGTTGCTCGATCGCGGCGGGTGCGCATTCGACGACATATTCCACCACGTCGCGGTCGTTGAGGCCGGCGCCGGCGACCATCGTGTCCTCGACATGGTGCTCGAACGTGTCGCCCGGTTCCAGCACCGCGGCGATCCCGCCCTGCGCCCAGGCGGTCGACCCTTCGTTCAGCGCACCCTTGGCCAGCACGGTGACGCGAAACCGCTCGGCAAGGTTGAGCGCCGCGGTCAGCCCCGCAGCACCGGACCCGACGATGAGGACGTCCGCGGTCATATGCTCCCCTCCCGCTTGCGGGAGGGGTTGGGGGTGGGCGCGCCCGCAAGCGCCTCGCCGATAGCGGTCACCACCCCCTCGACATTCCCCATCACGTCGGCGTTGCCGAACCGCAGCACGCGATATCCCCGCTCCCGCATGAAGCAGTCACGCTGCATGTCGGCCTCCGGCGCAGCAGCATGCGTATCACCGTCCAATTCGATCACCATCCTGGCGCGCCGACAGAGGAAATCGCAGAAATAGGGCCCAGTGGCATCTGCCGGCTGAACTTGTGACCGCCCAACCGGCTGCCGCTGAGATACTGCCACAAACGCCGTTCCGCCGGGGTCGCCTCGTGGCGCAACTCCCTCGCCCGTGCGGTATTCCGCGGCTGCCATTCCGGCATCTACGCAGGCCCACCCCCAGCCCCTCCCGCAAGCGGGAGGGGGGCGGAAGACCGCGTCAGGCTGAGGAACACGTCCTCCAGGTCGGGTTCCTTGGTCGAGACGTCGACGATGCCGAACCCGTCGTGCTGCACCGCGGCCAGCACCTCGCCGGCGTTGACGCGGTCCTTGGCGTAGGTGATCTCCAGCGTGCGCGTGCCCTTCAGCACGATCCTGCCGAAGCAGGCGTTCTGCGGCAGCGTCGCCACGTCGCGGTCGACGGTCACCGCCACCACCTTTTCCTGCGCCTTGCCGACCAGCTCGCGCGTCGGCTCGTTGGCGATCAGCCGGCCGTGGTTGATGATCGCGATGCGATCGCACAGCTCCTCGGCCTCTTCGAGATAGTGGGTGGTCAGCACCACCGTGACGCCCGCGGCGTTGAGCTGGCGGACATAGGCCCACAGCTGCTGGCGCAATTCGATGTCGACGCCCGCGGTCGGCTCGTCGAGCACCAGCACGGGGGGCGAATGCACCATCGCCTTGGCCACCATCAGCCGCCGCTTCATGCCGCCCGACAGCGTACGGGCATAGGCGTTCGCCTTGTCCTCCAGATGCACGGCGCGCAGCAGCTCCAGGCTGCGGCGCTGGTCCTTGGCCACGCCGTAGAGGCCGGCCTGGATCTCCAGCGTCTCGATCGGCGTGAAGAAGGGGTCGAACAGGATCTCCTGGTTGACGATGCCGATCGATGCCTTGGCGTTGCGCGGATGCGCATCGATGTCGAAGCCCCAGATCGCCGCCTGCCCGTCGGTCTTGTTGACCAGGCCTGCCAGGATATTGATGAGCGTCGACTTGCCCGCGCCGTTCGGCCCGAGCAGGCCGAAGATCTGCCCCCGCGGCACGTCGAAGGTGACTCCGTCGAGCGCGCGCTTGCCGCCCTGATAGGTCTTGCAGAGGTTCTGGATGCGGATCGCGGCCTCGGTCATGCGGGCGGCATACGCCGCTCTCCGCGCGGTGCAAGGAAATCCTCCCCGGCACGGGGAGGGGGACCAGCGAAGCTGATGGAGGGGCAGCCCCACGCCCAGGTCCTGCCCGGCGGGCCCCCCCGTCAGCCCGCGGCTGCCACCTCCCCGTGCCGGGGAGGATTGATGCGGTGCCTGCGCCTTGCTATCCGCAGCCCATGATTCCGCCGCCCGAAACCGTCCGCGTATCGCAACGCCGCGTCGCCTGCGACGGCGCCACCGACATTCCCGGCGGGGCCGCGCTCGGCCACCCGCGCGTCTTCCTGCAGATCGACGAGGAAGGCTATGTCGACTGCGGCTATTGCGACCGCCGCTTCGTGCTGATCGGCGGTCCGGCGGACGGCGCCGACCAGTCGCAATTGCGCGACCACCCGGATGGCGCCAGCGTCTAGAGCGCCTATATCGGCGGCATGACCCTGCCATCGCTCGCCGCCGCCGATCCCCGCGCGTTCCTCTACCGCGACGCCCTGTCGCCCGACGCCGCGCTGCGCCTGACCGCCGAAACGCTCGGGCGCGCCGATGACGGCGAACTCTACCTGCAATATCGCAAGGCGGAGGCGTTCGGCTTCGACGACGGCCGATTGAAGACCGCGAGCTACGACACCAACGCCGGTTTCGGCCTGCGCGCGGTGTCTGGCGAGATGACCGCCTTCGCCCATGCCAACGAACTGTCGGAAGCCGCGATCCGCCGCGCCGGCGAGACGATGGCGCTGATCGATCCGTCCGCGGGCACCAGGGCACCGCCGCCGCAGGGCAACAACCGGCACCTCTATACCGACGCCGACCCGCTCGACCTCGTGCCGTTCGCCGACAAGGTCAATCTGTGCCAGACGATCGATGCGGCGGCGCGGGCGCGCGACCCGCGCGTGGCGCAGGTGTCGGTCGGCCTGTCGGGCACGTGGAGCGTGGTCGAGATCGTCCGCCCGGACGGCTTCGTCGCCACCGACGTGCGGCCGCTGGTCCGGCTCAACATCCAGATCGTCGTGGAGCAGAACGGCCGGCGCGAGACGGGGTCGTTCGGGATCGGTGGACGCTATCTCTACGACCGCCTGTTCGACACGAGCGTCTGGAGCCGCGGCATCGACGAGGCGCTCGCCCAGGCGCTCGTGAACCTCGAATCCGTCGCGGCGCCGGCCGGCGAGATGACCGTGCTGCTCGGGCCAGGCTGGCCGGGCGTGATCCTGCACGAGGCGATCGGCCATGGCCTGGAGGGCGACTTCAACCGCAAGGGGACGAGCGCCTTCTCCGGCCGCATCGGCGAACGCGTCGCGGCACCGGGGGTGACCGTGGTCGACGACGGATCGATCCCCGACCGGCGCGGCTCGCTGTCGATCGACGACGAAGGCACGCCGACCGGCGAGACGGTGCTGATCGAGGACGGCATCCTGAAGGGCTATATGCAGGACCGGCTGAACGCGCGGCTGATGGGCGTCGCGGCGACGGGCAACGGCCGCCGCGAAAGCTTCGCGCATGCGCCGATGCCGCGGATGACCAACACCTTCATGAAGGGCGGCAAGGACGATCCCGCCGAACTGCTTGCCCGCGTGAAGCGCGGCATCTTCGCCAAGAGCTTCGGCGGCGGTCAGGTCGATATCGTGTCGGGCAAGTTCGTCTTCAGCTGCACCGAGGCCTACAGAATCGAGGACGGCCGCATCGGCGCGCCGATCAAGGGCGCGACGCTGATCGGCGACGGCCCGTCCGTGCTGACCAGGGTGACCGGCATCGGCAACGACTTCGCGCTCGACGAAGGAATCGGCGTCTGCGGCAAGGGCGGGCAGAGCGTGCCGGCGGGCGTCGGGCAGCCGACGCTGCTGGTCGACGGGCTGACGGTGGGCGGAACGGCGGCGGGCTAGAAGCCGGTCACGAGCAGATCGAGCGCGGCCTTTATCTCGTATTCGTGCTCGTCCAAGCGCGCAACGGTCGCCAGAATATCGCGCTTGCTAATACTGCGAGCCAATGGCGTAATCATGGTGAGCAGCTGACCATCGACGAGGAAGGTCGGCGTTAATCGTGGAAGGTCAACACGGTCGGCTCTCCGGAGCGGAACAACGAATCGCGTCGGTAGATCGACGAGGAAGTTGGACTGGCAGTCCAGTACGATCACATCGCCGGTCACGCGCAGCGCGTCGAATTGGGCCATCAAAGCGACGCCAGATGCGCCAGCGGATCGCCATGCTCTTCATACCACTCGTTGAAGCGTCCGACGGCTTCACGGTTTTCTTCGCGCCAACGGTGTTCACGGGCTTCCTTGACCGCGACGCGCAGAGCCGCTTCCGTCACGCGCGACAGATTGACTCCCGCTTCGCGTGCTGCTGCCACTATGCCAGTGTCGAGTGAGACGTTGACCGGCCGCCGCTTGGTCGGTGTTATGGCATCATGTTTCATATGGTAAATGTATGCGCATGCCCATTGCGCGTCAACGGAGCGCATCCATGTCCCTCATCGAACTCGGCCGCTACGATCGCAACCTCGCCAACATCATCGTCGGGCGGCTGGCGGCGGAGGGGATAGAGGCCATCGCCTTCGATGGCGGGGCGAGCATCGCCGATGGCAGCTACCTGCTGATCCCGGTCAGGGTGATGGTGGACGAGGGCGATCTGCCGGCCGCTCGCGCCATCGTCGATGCTGCCTGAATTTTGGGCAGGCCGCCGCACCTGCACAATAATCTAACGTAAATCGGTCCCGGGCGGCAGCTGACCGCAACGGAATCGCACCGTTACGCATCTGGCATGACGCTTGCGATGGCCATCCTCGTGCAACGAGGGGGCAGGGATGAAGCTGGTCATTGCGATCATCAAGCCGTTCAAGCTCGACGAGGTGAGGGAAGCGCTCACCACGTTGGGAGTGGCGGGGATGACGGTTACCGAGGTCAAGGGGTTCGGCCGCCAGAAGGGCCAGACCGAAATCTACCGCGGCGCCGAATACAGCACCAACATGGTGCCCAAGATCAAGATCGAGGTGGTCTGCGCCGCCGACCTCGCCGACCGCGTGGTCGAGGCGATCCAGGCCTCCGCCAACACCGGCGCGATCGGCGACGGCAAGATCTTCGTGCTCGACGTCGGGCAGGCGGTGCGCATCCGCACCGGCGAAACCGACGACAGCGCGCTCTGAGGGGGGTGATGATGAAGCATGCACTGAAATACGCCGGCGTCGCGGGGCTGACCGCCCTGGCGTTCGCCGCCATGCCCGCCTGGGCGCAGGATGCGGCACTGCAATCGCCGCCCGCCGCCGCGACCGCCGCGACGGTGAACAAGGGCGACACCGCCTGGATGATGACCAGCACGGTCCTCGTCATGATGATGATCCTGCCCGGCCTCGCCCTGTTCTACGGCGGCCTCACCCGCGCCAAGAACATGCTGTCGGTGATGACGCAGGTCGGCGCGGTTGCCTGCCTCGCGATGCTGATCTGGGTGATGTACGGCTACAGCCTTGCCTTCGGTCCCGACATGGGCGGCGGCGGCTTCCTCACCAACTTCGTCGCCAGCTTCGACAAGGCGTTCCTGAAGGGCGTTACCGCCGCCTCGCAATCGGCGACCTTCACCGCCGGGGTCGAGATCCCGGAATATGTCTTCATCAGCTTCCAGATGACCTTTGCCGCGATCACCGTCGCGCTGGTGCTGGGGTCGGTCGTCGAGCGCATGAAGTTCAGCGCGGTGATGGCCTTCGCCGCGGTGTGGCTGACGATCGTCTATTTGCCCGTAGCGCACATGGTGTGGGCGTCGTCGGGCCTGTTCTTCAAGGCCGGTGCGCTCGACTTCGCAGGCGGCACGGTGGTGCACATCAACGCCGGCGTCTCCGCACTGGTCGCCTCGCTGATGCTCGGCAAGCGGATGGGCTATCCGACGACGCCGATGCCGCCGCACTCGCTGACGCTGACCGGCGTCGGTACCGGCCTGCTGTGGGTCGGCTGGTTCGGGTTCAACGCCGGCTCGGCGCTGGAGGCCAATGGCTCGGCGGGCCTGGCGATGATCAACACCTTCGTCGCCACCGCAGCGGGCGGGCTGTTCTGGATGCTGATCGAGCGGGTGCGCGGCCACAAGGGCTCGGCGCTCGGCTTCTGCTCGGGCATCGTCGCCGGCCTCGTCGCCGTGACGCCGGCCGCGGGCAATTCCGGGCCGTTCGGCGCGATCGTGCTCGGCGCCGTCGCCTCGGTGGTCTGCTTCTTCGCCGTGTCGGTGCTGAAGCCGCGCCTCGGCTATGACGACGCGCTCGACGCCTTCGGCGTGCACGGCATCGGCGGCATGATCGGCGCGATCGGCACCGGCATCGTCTACGCGCCGTCGCTCGGCGGCCCCGGTGCGGCGGATTACAACATGGGTGCGAAGCTGCTCGTGCAGCTCGGCGCGGTCGCGACCACCATCGTCTGGGCGTCGATCGGCACCGCTATCGCGATCACCGTCGCCAAGGCGCTGACCGGCCTGCGGGTCGCTCCCGAAGTCGAGCAGGAAGGCCTCGACCTCGGCGAGCACGGCGAGCGCGCCTACAACTGATCGCCATTCTCTGATCGGGCGCGGGGGCAGCAGACCCCCGCCCCCCACGACGTTCCTCCTGCGGACGACCCTGACCCGGTACGGCGACGTACCGGGTCTTTTTTGGTTCGCGCGAAGACGCGAAGACGCGAAGAGGGCGCGCATTGGACAAGCGTCAGCCTGCCTCTCGCCATCAAGATCGCTGCCGCGGGTACGACGTCTTCACGGCGTCGCGGTGTCGCGCGAACTCTCCTGATCGACGCTGCGCGTAAGGTCAGGCGAACTGGCGGCGCAGGTCCAGCATAGCGAGCGCCGCCAGCGCCGCGCCGCCGCCCTTGTCGAGCTGCGCCGGATCGGCGCGGACGATCGCCTGCGCCTCGTTCTCGGTGGTGAGGATGCCGTTGCCGATGGCAAGGCCGTCCATGGTCAGCGCCATGATGCCGCGGGCGCTCTCGTTGGACACGATCTCGAAATGATAGGTCTCGCCGCGGATCACCACGCCCAGTGCGACGAAGGCGTCGTACCGGTCGGTATCGGAGGCCAGCGCGATCGCGCCCGGCACTTCCAGTGCGCCCGGCACGGTCACCGTCTCATGGCTGTGCCCCGCCGCCTCGATCGCGGCGCGGGCGCCGGCGAGCAGCATGTCGTTGAGGTGATCGTAGAAGCGCGCTTCGACGATGAGCAGATGTGCCATGGTCAGTCCCCGGTGCCGCCGACGGCGCGTTCGCCGACGATCGACAGGCCATAGCCGTCGAGCCCGATCAGCGTGTGATGCGTGTTGGTGAGCAGCACCATCTCCTCGACGCCCAGTTCGGTCAGGATCATCGCGCCGACGCCATAGTCGCGCAGCTGCTCCATGTCCGACGCCGGCAGCGTTCCCGCTTTCGCCTGCAGCGCGACGGTGAACTGGTCGGCCCGCGGCCGGTTGATGACGACGATCACGCCGGCGCCTTCCTCCGCGATGATCTCCATCGAGCGGCGCAGCAGGCCGGCGCGGTCGCCGCCCTCGCCGAACAGGTCGGCGAAGGGCGACAGCGCGTGCATCCGCACCAGCGTCGGCCTGGTCGGATCGACCTTGCCCTTCACCAGCGCGATCTGCTCGCTGCCCGTCGCCTTGTTCCAAAAGGTCATCGCGGTCCACTCGCCGCCCCATTCGCTGACGAAGCGCGCCTCGGCGCGCTTCTCGACGAGATGGTCGTGGCGGCGGCGGTAGGCGATGAGGTCGCGGATCGTGCCGATCTTGAGATTGTGGAACTGCGCGAAGGCGACGAGGTCGTCGAGCCGCGCCATCGTGCCGTCCTCGTTCATGATCTCGCAGATCACGCCCGAGGGGTTGAGCCCGGCGAGCCGCGAGACGTCGACCGCCGCCTCGGTATGGCCGGTGCGCACCAGCACGCCACCGTCGCGCGCGACCAGCGGAAAGACGTGTCCCGGCGTCACGATCTCGCTCGGCCCCTTCGACGAATCGATCGCCACCGCGACGGTGCGCGCGCGATCCGCGGCGGAGATGCCGGTGGTGACGCCCTCGCGCGCCTCGATCGAGGTGGTGAAGGCGGTTTCGTGCCGGGTGCCGTTGTTGCGGCTCATCAGCGGCAGGCCGAGTTCGTCGACGCGCGTCTTGGTGAGCGCGAGGCAGATCAGGCCGCGGCCGAATTTGGCCATGAAGTTGATCTTTTCAGGGGTAGCCATCTGCGCGGGGATGACGAGGTCGCCCTCGTTCTCGCGATCCTCGTCGTCGACCAGGATGAACATCCGGCCGTTGCGCGCCTCGTCGATGATCTCTTCCGGCGCGGAGAGGAAGGCGTGGCGGAGCTTCGCCACTTCAGCTGCCTTGGCCACGGTAATGCTCCATACGTTGCAGATAGCGGGCGAGCACGTCGATCTCGATATTGACCGCCTGGCCTTGCGCCAGCGTGCCGAGCGTCGTCACCGCCTGGGTGTGGGGGATGAGGTTCACGGAGAAGTGCGTCGCCTCGCCATGGTCCTCGACGGTGTTCACCGTCAGCGACACGCCGTCGATCGTGATCGATCCCTTGGGCGCGATGAACGGGGCGAGCGCGGCCGGCACCGCGAAGCCGATGCGGTGCGATTCGCCTTCCGGGCAGATGCCGAGCACGGTGGCGATGCCGTCGACATGGCCGGTGACGATGTGCCCGCCCAGTTCGTCGCCCAGCTTCATCGCGCGTTCGAGGTTGAGCCGCCGCCCCGGCGTCCACTGGTCGCGGGCAGTGCGTGCGATCGTCTCGCCCGACACCTGCATGTCGAACCAGCCGGGCCCCTTGTCGACGACGGTCAGGCAGACGCCCGAACAGGCGATCGACGCGCCGAGGTCGATCGTGCCGGTGTCGTAGGCGGTGGCGATGCGCACGCGTGTGTCGCCGCCGTGCTCGACGCGCTCGATGGTGCCGATGTCGCTGACTATGCCGGTGAACATGATCGTCCCTGTTATCGCGCCCGCTCGTAGACCTCGAGGCGGTCGGTGCCAAGCTGCCGTGCATCGCCAAGCCGCCACCGGCCATGCGCGGTGCCCAGATCGGCGAGGCCGATGTCGCCGACCGACGCCCTGCCGCCGCCAATGACGATCGGCGCGCGGTAGAGGAGCAGGCGGTCGACGAGGCCGGCGCGAAGGAAGGCGGCGGCGGCGCCGGCGCCCCCTTCGACCAGCAGGTGATCGACCGGCAGGCCGGCGATGTCTGCCGGAGAGGCGATCCACTCCGGCTCACCCTCACCCTTCCGCACCTGCGGTGCTCCCTCCCTCTCCCATCGGGAGAGGGAAGAGGCGCGCAGCGCCGAAGGGTGAGGGTGGGTCGACAGCACCACCCGCAACGGGCTGCGCCCCTCCAGCCCCGCAAGCCGCACGTCGAGTCGCGGCGCATCCGCCTCCCACGTTCCGCGCCCGACCAGGATCGCACCCTGCCGGCTACGCTCGAGGTGCGCGTGGGCGCGCGCCTCCGGCCCGGTGATCCAGCGGCTGGTGCCGTCCGCCAGCGCGATGCACCCGTCGAGTGAGGTCGCGAGCTTCAGCGTGACGAAAGGCCGGCCGAAGCGTTGCCGGGTCAGGAAACCCGCCATGCTCCGCGCGGCGGCCTCGGCACCTGCGCCCTGCGTCACTGCGATCCCCGCATCGGCCAGCCGCGCCATCCCGACGCGATCGGTGCGCGGATCGGGATCGCCGAGCGCCACCACCACCCGCGCCACCCCCGCCGCGACCAGCAGGTTGGCACAGGCCGGCCCGCGGGGCGATAGATGGGCGCAGGGCTCCAGCGTGGTATAGACCGTCGCACCGCGCGTCTGTTCGCCCGCCTGCGCCAACGCCATCGCCTCGGCATGCGGCCGCCCGCCGGGCTGGGTCCAGCCGCGGCCGACCACGCGGCCGCCCTGCACGATCACGCAGCCGACATTGGGATTGGGGGCGCTCGTTCCGCGGCTGCGCTCGCCCAGCGCCAGCGCCGCCCCCATCCAGCGCACGTCGCCGGCGCTTACAGCCCCCACTTGGTCATCGCATCGTCGACTGTCTTGAACTGGCTGCGCAACTTGTCCTCGCGCGCCTTCTGCGCGGCGATGCGCTTGTCCTGGTCGACCTTGTCGATCGCCTGCTGTGCCTTGATCTGCGCATCGGTGCGATCCGCGGCATAGTTTTTGAAGTAGATGATGTTCGGCTGATAGGGTTCGGGCGGAATGTCGTTGCGCATGAAGGCGTAGACGAAGAACCCGGTGATCGCCATCGCCGCGACCAGAAACCCCAGGTCGCGCGGCTCGCGCTGCGACAGGAAGAAGCGCAGATCCTTGTACGCGCGGACCGGCGAGAAGCGGCTGAAGAACTGCATGGATGAGATGTAGGAGCGCGGAAGCCTTTGGGCCAGCCCTTGTCGGATGCAGACCGGTGCCGGATTGGCGACCCGCATCAGACGCCGACGGGGTTGCGCACCCGCCGGCGTCCGGCCTCAGTCGGCATCCTCCATGCGGAAGGTCAACGTCATCGTCCGCCACGCTTCCTCGGGCACGCTGCCGCGCGTCGCCGGCTTGAACCGCCAAGACCGCAGCGCGCGCTGCTGCGTCGCCTTCCAGAAATCGTCGCTGGTCGCGGTGACCCGTTCGATCTGCTTCACCCGGCCATCGACGCCGACCAGCACGCGCACGGTGACGCGGCCGTCGCGGTTGGCGCGGCGTTCGGCGGCAGGATATTCGGGCTGGAAGGCGTCGGCGTAGCGCGGATCGACCTGCGGGCCGATCAGCGGCAGCAACGGTGGTGCGGGTGGCGCCTCCACCAGCGGACCGGGATCATTGCCGACGATCGACCCCGTCACCGGCGGCGACTCGGTCACGCTGGTGGTGAAGTCCGATGTGCTGGGGATCGGGATCGGCGGCACCGGCGCCGTGATCTGCTCCATCGGCCGACTCGCGGTCATCTCGTGCGGCTTGGGCTGTGGCGCAGGCGGTTCGGGCGGCGGCGGCTCGTCGACCGGGATGTTGGTGGTGGTCAGCACATGCTCCGGGCCGTCGGGCAGGATCTTCGGTCCTGCGAACATCAGCGCGGCGACCAGCGCCACGTTGATCGCGACGGCGGCGGTAAGGCCACCGGGGTTGAAACGGGTCGGCTGGGGGTAGCGGTCGGCATACATGATCCGTCTCCTGTCTCGTCGTCTGGCTTCGAACCTATCTCCTGCAGGCCGTCGAATGTTACGATGTATCGTCACCATGTCAAGCCGTGCCGAAAGCACGGCGAGCCGTGACGCTTCGGATCAGGCGCTCGCGGCGGCCGAGAGCCGTGCGATCGCCCGGTCGCGGCCGATCAGCGGCAGGAGCGCGGCCATGTCGGGGCCGTGGTCGCGCCCGGTCAGCGCCTGGCGCAACGGCAGGAACAAGGCCTTGCCCTTGCGTCCCGTCGCGTCCTTCAACGCACCGGTCAGCGCGTGCCACGGATCGCCCGCCCAATCGATCGTCTCGGCATGACGGGCTGCCTGTGTCAGATAGGCGCGGGCGTCTTCGTCCATCGCCGGCGCGGTGATCGGCCCCTCGATCACGTGCCACCAGTCCGCCGCTTCGGCGACCTGGGTCAGATTGGGGCGGACGGCGGCCCATTCGGCGGCGCCCATGCCTTCGGGCAGCCGCTCGGCCACCGCGGCATGATCCAGCTGGTGGACGATGCGCGCGTTGACCTGTGCCAGTTCCGCTTCGTCGAAACGCGCCGGCGCCCGGCCGAAGCGGGCGAAATCGAACGCGGCGATCAGCGGCGCCGGATCGACCAGCGGCTCGACGGGGTCGCTGGTGCCGATCCGCGCGAGCAGCGCGATCACCGCCTGCGGCTCGATCCCCGCCTCGCGGAAGTGCGCGACGCCGAGCGAGCCCAGCCGCTTCGACAATTTGCCCTCCGCGCCGGTCAGCAGCGCCTCATGCGCGAAGCGCGGCGGCGCCACGCCCATCGCGGCGAACATCTGCAATTGCAGCGCGGTGTTGGACACATGGTCCTCGCCGCGCACGACATGGGTGATGCCGAGGTCGGCGTCGTCGATCGCGGAGGGCAGCATATACAGCCACGATCCGTCGGCGCGGCGGATCACGGGATCGCTCATCGTGCGCGGATCGAACGCCTGCGGCCCGCGGATCAGGTCGTCCCACGTGATGGCGGCATCGTGATCCAGCTTGAAGCGCCAGTGCGGGCGGACGCCCGCGGCGTCCAGCGCGGCCCGCTCGGCATCGCTCAGCGTCAGCGCGGCGCGGTCGTACACCGGCGGCAGGCCGCGCCCGAGCAGGATCTTGCGCTTGAGATCGAGTTCCTGCGCCGTCTCATAGGCCGGATAGATGCGCCCCGCCGCGACCAGCGCGTCGAAGCGCGCCTGATACAGCGCGAACCGTTCGGACTGGCGGACCTGCGCATCGGCCTCCAGGCCCAGCCAGGCGAGGTCGGCGCGGATGCCCGCGACGAAGCGCTCCTCGGATCGTTCGGCATCGGTGTCGTCGATCCGCAGCACGAAACGGCCACCCTGTGCCCGCGCAAACATCCAGTTGTGAAGCGCGGCGCGGATGTTGCCGACGTGCAGCGTGCCGGTCGGCGAGGGGGCGAAACGGGTGATGACGGTCATGGTGCCTGCGCCTAGTCAGTCGGACAGGGGCGAACAAGCGAGCTTTCCGTTTCATGACGGTGGCTCTAAGGCGCGACCGCGAGAACAGCATCGATGGGGCGGGGAGCCACGCATGAAACTGATGACCGGCAATTCGAATCTTCCCCTGGCGAAGGCGATCGCGGCCTATCTGGAATTGCCGCTGACCGATGCGCTGGTGCGCCGCTTCGCCGACGAGGAGATCTTCGTCGAGATCCAGGAAAACGTGCGCGGCGAGGACGTGTTCGTGATCCAGTCGACGGGCTTTCCCGCCAACGACAATCTGATGGAATTGCTCATCATCATCGATGCGCTGAAGCGCGCGTCGGCGAAGCGGATCACCGCGGTGATCCCGTACATGGGCTATGCCCGCCAGGACCGGAAGCCGGGGCCGCGCACGCCGATCTCGGCGAAGCTCGTCGCCAACCTCATCACCGTCGCCGGCGCCGACCGCGTGCTGTCGGTCGACCTGCATGCCGGACAGATCCAAGGCTTCTTCGATATCCCGACCGACAACCTCTACGCCGCACCGGTGATGAGCGCGGACATCAGCGCCCGATTCAAGGGCAAGAACCTGATGGTCGTTTCGCCCGACGTCGGCGGCGTGGTGCGCGCGCGCCAGCTCGCCAAGCGGCTCGACAATGCGCCGCTCGCCATCGTCGACAAGCGCCGCGAACGCGCCGGCGAATCGGAGGTGATGAACATCATCGGCGACGTCGAGGGCCGCTTTTGCATCCTGATCGACGACATCGTCGACTCGGCCGGCACCCTGTGCAACGCGGCGGCGGCACTGCGCGAGGCGGGGGCGGAGGATGTCGTCGCCTATGTGACGCACGGCGTGCTGTCGGGCGGCGCGGTGGCGCGGGTCGAAGGCTCGGCGCTGCGCGAGCTGGTCATCACCGATTCGATCGGCAACCACGAATCGATCGTCCCCAAGAACGTTGGGGCGGGCCGCATCCGCCACCTGCCGATCGCGCCGCTGCTCGGCGAGGCGATCAAGCGGATCGCGGATGAAACGAGCGTGAGCAGCTTGTTCGATTGACCGCAGGCGCGGCCACGCCCGCGCCGATGCGCGCAAGCGCAGCGGTCAATCCGGCCAGCGGGCGCGCCCCGGCGCGACCCGACTGACGACGGCTTTGCCGGCATCCTTTTGGAGGGCCTTAGCAGCGACGACGGCAAAGCCGCCGTCGGACGGGCTCGGTTGCACCGACCCGCCGGCCGGTCGCAGGGTTGCGCGTGCCGCGCACCGGCGCGGGCGTTGCCGCGCCTACCTTTGCGACAGCGCCACGATGTGATCGAACACCGCCGGGTGCAACGGTTTCGCGAAGGCGCAGCCATATTTGAACTTGTCGCGCCACGCGACCACCGCCTCCAGCCCGGCGAGCCCCGGCAGGGTCAGCCACACCACCGTGCCCGGCCATAAGGTGAAGCTCGTCTCGGCGCGGAAGCCGGAGAGTGACAGGTCGGTCACCTCGATCTCGAAGCGCGTCTGGCCACGATCGCGCAGGTGCGCGCGCATCTTGACCGCCTTGCGCAGCGCCTGACGCGACTCGTCCGTCGGATCGACGGGTTCGAAGGGCGGCGTGAAGATCGGCTGTTCCATGGCAGCGTGCCTGCCATGTCAGTGGTTACTTTTCTGCCAACGACGTCTCGGCCGTCACTGGCGCACGGACGCCCTGCCGGCCGCGACGCTTCAATTCCGCCTTCAATCCCTCCGGACGCGGCGCGACCAGGAAGCCGAAGCTGACGTTGCCCTCCCGCGTCTCGACGACGTGATGCAGCCGATGCGCCTGAACGATGCGCTTCATATAGGCGGACTTGGGCAGGTAGCGCGTCGCGATCCGCTGGTGGACGATGATGTCGTGGAAGCCGAAATAGATGGCGCCATAGGCCGCGATCCCCGCGCCGATCCATGCCCAGCCCGGCCACCAGCCGAGTTGCAGGGCTCCCAGCAGCAGCACGAACGAGGGCACCGCGAAGATCGCGGCATACAGGTCGTTGAGCTCCCAGTTGCCGTGCCGCTGGCGGTGGTGGCTGGCGTGCAGGAACCAGCCGGGTCCGTACATGATCCAGCGGTGCGCGGCATAGGCGAATCCCTCCATGCCGACCACGGTCAGGAGAAACAGAAGGATGCCGAGCGGCCAGGACATGCGTGCTCCGTCTAATGCGATGCGTTTGCAATAACGAATGGACCCCCTGCACGATCCGGGGTGGATTCGCCGGGCGGCCTGTGCGAAAGGCCGCTCCAATCTCCTCTTACCAGCATCATGCGAGGCAGACCATGAACATCCACGAATATCAAGCCAAGGAACTGCTGGCGAAGTTCGGCGTGCCCGTTCCCGCCGGTTTCGCCGCACTCAGCGTCGAAGAGGCCGTCGAGGCATCGAAGAAGCTTCCCGGACCGCTCTACGTCGTCAAGGCGCAGATCCACGCCGGCGGCCGCGGCAAGGGCAAGTTCAAGGAACTCGGCCCCGACGCCAAAGGCGGCGTCCGCCTTGCCAAGACTGCCGATGAAGTGCGCGCGCATGCGGCCGACATGCTCGGCAACACGCTGGTGACGATCCAGACCGGCGATGCCGGAAAGCAGGTCAACCGCCTCTACATCACCGACGGCGTCGATATCGCGAAGGAATTCTACCTCGCGCTGCTCGTCAACCGTGCGACCGGCCGCGTCTCGATGGTCGCCTCGACCGAAGGCGGCATGGACATCGAGACGGTGGCGCACGACACGCCGGAAAAGATCCACTCGATCGACATCGACACCGCGACCGGCTTCATGCCGCATCACGGGCGTGCCGTTGCCGCGGCGCTGGAGCTGACCGGTGATCTCGCCAAGCAGGCGGCCAGCGTCGCGTCCAAGCTGTACGACGCCTTCCTCGGCACCGACGCCGAGCAGATCGAGATCAACCCGCTCGCGGTTACCGATGACGGCAAGCTGGTCGTGCTCGACGCCAAGGTCGGCTTCGACGGCAACGCCATGTTCCGTCACAAGGACCTGATGGAATTGCGCGACACCACCGAAGAGGACGCGATGGAGCTGGAGGCGTCGAAGTACGACCTCGCCTACATCAAGCTCGACGGCGACATCGGCTGCATGGTCAACGGCGCGGGCCTTGCCATGGCGACGATGGACATCATCAAGCTCAACGGCATGTTCCCGGCCAACTTCCTCGACGTCGGCGGCGGCGCCAACAAGGAGAAGGTGACGGCGGCGTTCAAGATCATCCTCGCCGATCCGGCGGTGAAGGGCATCCTGGTCAACATCTTCGGCGGCATCATGAAGTGCGACATCATCGCCGAAGGCATCGTCGCTGCCGCCAAGGAAGTGAACCTGTCGGTGCCGTTGGTCGTCCGTCTGGAAGGCACCAACGTGCAGGCCGGAAAGGACATCCTGGCCAATTCCGGCCTCGCGATCGTTCCTGCCAACGATCTGGGCGATGCCGCGAAGAAGATCGTCGCCGAGGTGCAGAAGGCGGCGTGATCCGAATGGCGGGGCGCTTCCACCAGCGCCCCGTCACCCCGGACTCGTTCCGGGGTCCACGCGTCCGCAGGCGGACCGCCATGAGCCTCTGGACCTGCGCTCGCTGCGCCGTGGACTCCGGAACACGTCCGGAGTGACGAACGGCTCGAGGCATTGGTGTGGCAAGATCGGCCAACGAATCTCGAAAATTTCTTCAGGCTCGGGCATCATGTCCGGGCCTGATTCGTTCAGGCGGTAGACCTGCCGCTACGGCAACCGGCGCTTTCCATACCGGACTTGCGAAAGGCACGGAAAACCGCCATCTCACCCGCCGATACGACGCCGAAAAAGGCGTCGGAGGCGCAATCGGAAGGAAGCCAATGAAGGTGCTGGTGCCGGTCAAGCGCGTGCTTGACTATAACGTGAAGCCCCGGGTGAAGGCGGACGGGTCGGGTGTCGACCTCGCCAACGTCAAGATGAGCATGAACCCGTTCGACGAGATCGCCGTCGAGGAAGCCATCCGCTTGAAGGACAAGGGTGTCACCGAGATCGTCGTCGTCTCGATCGGCGAGCCGAAGGCGCAGGAGACGATCCGCACCGCGCTCGCGATGGGAGCGGACCGCGGCATCCTGGTGACCAGTGACACCAAGGTCGAACCGCTGGGCGTCGCCAAGATCCTCGCCAAGATCGTCGAGGAGGAGCAGCCGAGCCTCGTCATTCTCGGCAAGCAGGCGATCGACGACGACAACAACCAGACCGGCCAGATGCTCGCCGGCCTCCTCGGCTGGGGACAGGGCACGTTCGCCTCGAAGGTCGAACTCACGGCAAGCGACGTCACCGTGACGCGCGAGGTCGACGGCGGTTTAGAAACGGACAAATTCCCGCTGCCCGCCATCGTCACCACCGACCTGCGCCTCAACGAGCCGCGCTATGCCTCGCTGCCCAACATCATGAAGGCGAAGTCGAAGCCGTTGGCGCAGAAGACCGCCGCCGATTACGGCGTCGACGTGACGCCGCGGATCACGACGCTGAA
Source organism: Sphingomonas cellulosilytica (assembly GCF_052321755.1). Classification (NCBI taxonomy): domain Bacteria; kingdom Pseudomonadati; phylum Pseudomonadota; class Alphaproteobacteria; order Sphingomonadales; family Sphingomonadaceae; genus Sphingomonas; species Sphingomonas cellulosilytica. The sequence goes on along the minus strand of NZ_JBQRTT010000001.1, from coordinate 476,565 downwards.
GGTTGTCGAGCCGGGCAAGCGGCAGGCGGGCGTCAAGGTCGCCGATGTCGACGAACTCGTGATGAAGCTGCATGCGATGGGGATTGCCAAGTGAAGACGCTCGTCTGGGTCGAGCACGATGGCTCGACGGTCAAGGATGCCACGCTCGCCGCGGTGACTGCCGCATCGAAGCTGGGTGAGGTCCACCTCCTCGTCGCCGGACAGGGCGTTGACGGCGTCGCGCAAGCCGCGGCGCAGATCGCCGGCGTCGGCAAGGTGCACGTCGCCGACGATGCGGCCTATGCGCATGCGCTCGCCGAGAACGTCGCGCCGCTGGTGGTGCAGCTGATGGACACGCACGACGCCTTCGTCGCGCCGTCGACCACCACGGGCAAGAACGTCGCGCCGCGCGTCGCCGCTCTGCTCGATGTCATGCAGATCAGCGATATCCTGTCGGTGGAAAGCGAGGATACCTTCACCCGGCCGATCTACGCCGGCAACGCGATCGCGACGGTGCAGACGTCGGATGCCAAGAAGGTCATCACCGTCCGCGGCACCGCCTTCGAAAAGGCGGCGGCCGAGGGTGGCTCGGGCACGGTCGAAGCGATCACGTCGGCCGGTGACAAGGGCGTGTCGACCTATGTCGGCGCCGAGATCGCCGAGAATGCGCGCCCCGAACTCACCAGCGCCAAGATCATCGTGTCGGGCGGCCGCGCGCTGCAGAACGGCGAGAACTTCACCAAGCTGATCGAGCCGCTGGCCGACAAGCTCGGCGCCGGCGTTGGTGCCAGCCGCGCGGCGGTCGATGCGGGCTTCGTGCCCAACGACTATCAGGTCGGCCAGACCGGCAAGATCGTCGCGCCGGAAGTCTATATCGCGGTCGGCATCTCGGGCGCGATCCAGCACCTTGCCGGCATGAAGGACTCCAAGGTGATCGTCGCGATCAACAAGGACGAGGACGCGCCGATCTTCCAGGTCGCCGACATCGGCCTGGTCGGCGACCTGTTCAAGGTAGTGCCGGAGCTGACCGAGAAGCTCTGACGGCGGACGGTGCCAGCGCATAGCTGGCAGCACCACCCGTCGGCATGGCCAGCGGCGCTCCGGCGCCGTCTGACGTCACGCGACGCGGGATCCACTCCCGCGTCGCTTCCCAACCGCGGGTTGCCTCACCCGCCGCAGTCCTGCGCGAGGCTCGAGCATCGCCGGTTCCTGCAAATCCCAGACAAGCCGCAGCCTGCGCAGCATCAGCAACGCCCACCAGCCCGGATCGATCTGGCCCGGCTCGATCCCCAACCTGGCCGATTCGGGCCAGGCATGATGGTTGCCGTGCCACGCCTCGCCGAAGGTGATGAACGCCGCAGCGGGCAAATCGTGACCCTGCACTGCCGTTCCATCGACCTGCCATCCTTGTGGACCGCCGCGATGGGTGATGTGACCTACAAGCCAATGTCCGGTCACGCCCACGGCGACGCGAACCGGCACACCCCAGATCAGCCACGGCAAGCCGCCGACCCAAAGAAAGAGCAGGGCCCAGGGCAGCTGCTGCGCCATCCATGTCTGCTCTAGGAAACGCAGCGTCCGATCGTTGCTCAACCGCTCCTCCAGCATGAACCGGGGCGGATGCGCGAGTTCGAGCCGACAATGCATTTGCCACCATGCATCGTGCAGCAGCGTCGTGCGATGCGCGTGCAGGTCATGGCATTGCGCCTGCCGCTGCGCCCAGTCGCGCGTATCGTGCAGGCGCACCATACCGAGCGGCCCTGCCATGCCGACCAAGGTTCCAAGATAGGCAAGCAGACGCTCGAACCCGTCCGACGCCTTCAGGCTGCGGTGGATGAGCAGGCGATGCAGGCCGATCGAATGTCCCAGGCACAAGGTGATCGCCGAAGTCGTCAGCCACAGCAGGACCGCGCCAGGCGTAACGTACAACGGCGCGAGGATCAGCGCGGCAGCGGTCATGCCGATCATCCAGAGCGAGCGCGCCGGCGCCCACCGAACGGTGCCGTCGAGCGCGTTGCTGTCGGGCAGTGCAACCATGCGGACAGTGGACACGCTCGTCATAAAGGCTCCTTAGGCAATTAGGAATATGCCTAACTGTCCGGGGGGATTTGTCAATGCTTAGCTCATCGCCTAAATGCCTGGCATGCAGCGCGTCTTCGAAGCCCTATCGTCGTCTGTCCGACGGCAAATTCTGGCGTACTTAGCCCATACCGAACTCAGCGCGGGCGACATCGCCGCGCGTTTCGCCATGTCCAAGCCATCGATTTCGCAGCATCTGTCGGTGCTGGAGGCGGCAGGGCTGGTGACGAGCGAGAAGCGTGGGCAGTATGTCTTCTACGCGTTAGTGCCTGAAAGCCTCGCTAATACCCTCAACGGCTTCGTGCAGGAGGTATGCCCGGTATCGCGGCCGTTGAAGCGGGAAAGCGCCGTACTCGCGAACAAGAAGCGGCCATGATTCGTCGTCGCCTGATCGTCACCGGCCGGGTGCAGGGCGTTTTCTATCGCGCGTGGTTCGCTGGCCGGGCCCAGGCGCTGGGACTCGATGGCTGGGTGCGCAATCGCACGGATGGCAGCGTGGAGGCGGTGGTGCAGGGGCCGGGCGAGGCGATCGAGGCGATCGTCGCGCAGGCTCGGGCAGGGTCGCCCGCTTCGCATGTCACGGACGTGATGGTGCACGACGATGTGGCGCATGACGCCTTGCGCGGTTTCGAAACCCGACCGACGGTGTGACACGCACAAAAAGACGGCCCGACACCAGCAATGTCGGACCGCCAGTCTACGCCTAGGGAGCTTACCTGGCGTGTTCGTGGAGAAGCGAAGTCTTAGAGCGCGTTGCCGTCGGTCGGCGTCAGCGCATTGTCGCCGAGCGCTGTGCTGCCGTTGTCGACTGCCAGATCGCTGCCGTTCGCTTCGAATGCGTCGCTGTTGCCGAGGCTGGCATCGCCTTCCTCGTTGAGCGTCAGCGTGTCGGTGGCGGCGGCGTTGTTGCCGTTATCGGCCTTGGGGCCGCAGGCGGCGAGGCTCAGGGCGGCGAGGGCAAGCGCCGGCGCCAGGATTGCAGTCTTCATTCAGTCCTCCATGTTGGAACGCTATGGCTGCCGCTGCCGCCGCGCAGGCCGGCACCGATCAGCGAAAAGAAGGCGCGGCTGGCGGGCGCGGTGCCGGCGTCCCATTCGGGATGCCATTGCACGCCGAGCACGTCGGCGCCGCAGGGGCGGGCCGACACCGCCTCGACCAGCCCGTCGTCGGGATCGATCGCCTCCACCGCGAGACCGCCGCCGAGCCGGTCGATCCCCTGCTGGTGCACCGAATTGACCCGTACGCGGCGGGCGCCCGTCGCATCGGCGAGCCGGCCGCAGGCGCTCAGTTCGACGTCGTGGCCGTGGTGGAAGAGCGATTCGTAATCGTCATGCCCTTCGCCGCGATGATGGCGCGCGGCATCGGCAGCGGGCGCCAGCGTGCCGCCGAACAGCACGTTGATCTCCTGCAAACCGCGGCAGATGCCGAACACTGGCTTGCCCGCCTCGATCATCCGGCCGGCGAGTACGAGCGCGACCTCGTCGCGCCCCTCGTCCACCGTCTGGCCGACGGGCAGCGGCGCCGCGCCGTAGCGCCAGGGCGCAACGTGACTGCGCGAGCCGGTTAGCAGCAGCCCGTCGAGGATCGCCGACAGCGTTCCCACATCGGCGGTGTCCGGCATCGCCGGCACCAGCAGCACCGTCGCGCCGGCAAGATGGGTCAGCGGCGCGACGAAGCGGCTGGCGACGACCTGGATCGGACGATCCGCCACCTCGTTGCAGCACAGGACGCCGATCACCGGCCGGCGCGCAGGGTCGATGCGGCGCGCCATCACACCACCGCCGCAACGAGCGTGTCGCGCAGGGCGTGGGCGGCGGAGGGGGCGAGCAGGTCGGCCTCCGGCTGCACCACGACGCCGCCGGGCGGCACGTCGCCGAGCAGCCAGACGTTGCCGCCGATCGTCGCACCATCGCCGATCGTCACCGGGCCGAGGATCGTCGCGCCGGCGTAGATGACGACATCGTCGCCGATGATCGGGTGGCGGGCATAGCGTGTCCGCGGTGACCGTTGTGCCGCACCGAGCGGGCTGCGCGCGCCGAGCGTGACATGCTGGTAGAGGCGCACGCCGCTGCCGACGATCGCGGTTTCGCCGATCACGACGCCGGTGCCGTGATCGATGAAGAAGCGCTCGCCGATCGTCGCGCCGGGGTGGATGTCGATGCCGGTGCGCTCGTTGGCGAGTTCGGAGATCATGCGCGCGACGATCGGCGCGCCGAGGCCGTGCAACTGGTGCGCGATGCGATGGTGCAGGCTGGCGATCGCGCCGGGGTAGCAGACCAGGATCTCGTCGGTGCTGCCCGCGGCGGGATCGCCGAGGAACGCCGCCTCGACGTCGCTGTCGACCAACCGGCGGATATCGCCAAGCGTCCCGGCGAACAGGCGGACGATCGTCGCCGCCTGTTCGGGATCGAAAGCGGCGCGCGCCTCCGCCTGCCAATAGCCGAGCTCATGGTCGATCTCGCGCTCCAGCTCAGTGAAGGCCGCGGCAAGCTTGGCGGCGACGAAGCGGTCTTCATCGGCAGCCGTGACCCGCTGGAGCCCCAGCCGACGCGGATAGAGCGCTTCGGCGAGCAGCTCGACGATCCGCTCCACGGCACCGCGCGACGGGAAGACCGCTGCGCTGCGTGCCGGCTGCTGCCGCTCGCGCCACGCCTGTCGAGCGCCACGTAGCGCGTCGACAGCCTGACCGAGCGTCGCGCCGCCATCGGGCCTGGGTGCGGACGACGCCATGGCGGTCAGCGCCGGTCGGCCGGGTTTGCGAGAGCGAATGCGCGGGTCATGCCAGTCCTCCAGATGCATGGAAGATATCCCATCAGCTTAGTAGGAATAGAAAGAAAAGCTATCCGCCCGCCAAGACCGGCTGGCCCCCGAGCGGGGAAGCTGCTTGATTGCCGCGATGTCATTTCTCGCCCTGCTGGTCGCGCAAATGTCCTCAGCGCCCGTCCCGTCCGATGCCGCCATCGCCGCGCGGGTCGATCGAGTGCTGACGGCGATGCCGGTGATCGATGGCCACAACGACCTCGCCTGGGAATTGCGCGAGGGGCAGGGCGGCGCCGTCGAGGCGACCGACCTATCCCGCGACACCGCGACGTTGCCGCATCCGCTGCAAACCGACATCCCGCGCCTGCGCCGCGGCCATGTCGGCGCGCAATTCTGGTCGGTGTGGATCCCCGCCGACACGATCGGGCCGCGCAATGTCGAGATGACGCTGGAGGAGATCGATATCGTCCGCCGCTTCGTCGCCGCGCATCCCAGTGATCTGGCGATGGCGACGACCGCCGCCGACGTGCGGCGGATCGAGAAGAGCGGCCGGATCGCTTCGCTGATCGGGGTCGAGGGCGGCCACCAGATCGACGGGCGCCTGTCGGTGCTGCGCCAGTACAAGGCGCTGGGAGTCGGCTATATGACGCTGACCCACGGCAAGAGCTTGGAGTGGGCGGACAGCTCCACCGACGCGCCGCGCGCCGGCGGCCTCAACGCATTCGGACGGCAGGTGGTGGCCGAGATGAACCGCATCGGCATGATCGTCGACGTCAGCCATGTCGCCGACACGACCATGCGCGATGCGCTGGCGGTGTCGGTGGCGCCGGTGATCGCCTCGCATTCCGGCGCGCGGGCGGTGACGGTTGCGCCGCGCAACATCCCCGACGACCTGCTCGGCGCGATCGGCGCCAAGGGGGGCGTGGTGATGGTCAACGTCTATCCCGCGTTCGTGTCGGACGCATGGCGCGCCTGGGATGTGGCGCGCACCGCCTACGCCAGGTCCGTCGGCGTGCCGGCCAACGTCTATGGCGGACGCGCGCCGGCACCGCTGGTCGCATGGGATGCGGCACATTCCGAACCAGTGGTCGGGGTGAAGGACGTGGCGGACCACGTCGACCATATCGCGAGGGTGGCGGGGCACGACCATGTCGGGCTGGGCGGCGATTACGACGGGATCAACGGCACCGCGCCGCGGGGCATGACCGGCGTCGATGGCTATCCGGCGCTGTTCGCCGAACTGGTGCGGCGCGGCTGGAGCGATGCCGACATGGCGAAGCTGGCCGGTGGCAACATCCTGCGGGTAATGGAGGCGGTGGAGGCGGTATCGCGGCGGCTGGCAGGCCAGCCGCCGGTGGACGCGACCGCGCGCTAGGCCTCGACCGGCGCGGCGTCCGCTCCTTCCGGCAGGGGCAAGGGCGGAATGCGGGCGAGCAGCAGGCCGATGACGAGAGCGATGCCGCCGAGGATCGCGCAGAACGCCGCGACGCCGGGCCAGCCGGCGTGCGTCCAGGCGAAGCCGCCCGCCGAGCCGAGCACGCTCGATCCCATGTAATAGAAGAACAGGTAGAGCGCCGCGCCTTGACCGCGGTTGCCGAGCGCGCGGCGGCCGACCCAGGCGCTGGCGATCGAATGCGCACCGAAGAAGCCGACCGTCACCAGCGCGATGCCCAGGATGACCATCACGAGCGGCTGTGCGGCGGTGGCAGCGACGCCGGCGATCAGCAGTACGATCGGCAGCCAGAAGACGCGCCGCCGCCCGACCCGGCCTGCGAAGGACCCGAACAGCGCCGAACTGGCCGAACCGAGGATGTAGAGCAGGAACACCGCGCCGACCGCCGTCTGGCTAAGGCCATAGGGCGGGGCGAGCAGGCGGAAGCCTGCGTAATTATAGATGGTGACGAACACGCCCATCAGCAGGAACGCTTCGGCATACAGCAGGGGCAGTGCCGCGTCGCGGAGCAAGGCCGCAGCGCCGTGGAGCGGATTGGCGCCGACGCCGGGCGTGAAGCCGCGCGACGGCGGCGCGAGGCGGCGGAAGGCTTCGGCCATCGCCACCCCGGCAAGGCCGACGCAGCCCAGCGCCCAGCGCCAGCCGCCGACATCGGCGACCATACTGGCGATCAGCCGCCCGCCCATGCCGCCGATCGCGCTGCCGGCGATATAGAGGCCCATGGCGGCACCGACCGAGGCGGCATCCACTTCCTCCGCGACATAGGCCATCGCCACCGCAGGCACGCCGGCAAGCGCGATGCCGGTAAGCAGGCGCAGCACGAGCAGCATATGCCACCCCGGCACGGCCGCCGCGGCGAGCGTCAGCGTACCCGCGGCGAACATCGCCCAGACCATCAGCGGCCGCCGTCCGAGCCGGTCGGACAGGATGCCGGCGAACAGGATGCCGATCGCCAGCGGGCCGGTGGCGAGCGACACCGCCAGCGATGCCCCCTCCGCCGTGAGGCCGTAATCATGGGCGAACAGCGGCAGCAGCGGCTGCACGGCATAGAGCAGCGAGAAGGTCGAAAAGCCCGCGAACAGCATCGCCAGCGTCAACCGGCGATAGGCGGGTGTCCCCTGCCGCAGGGCGGCGTCAGCGGGCATGGCGCCGCCCGCAGGCGATCAGCACCGCCGCACCGGCAAGCGCGGAGGCAATCGATCCCGCCAGCACGCCCAGCTTCACCTGTTCGAGCCGGGCCGGGTCGGCAAAGGCCAGGCCGCCGATGAACAGGCTCATCGTGAAGCCGATCCCCGCGACAAGCGCCATGCCATAGAGCTGGCCCCAGGCGACCCCTTCCGGGCGGCGCGCGATGCCCAGCCGGTCCGCGCCCCAGATCGCGCCGAAAATCCCCGCCTGCTTGCCGAGGAACAGGCCAAGCGCGACGCCCAGGACCAGCGGTTCGGCAAAGGTGGCGAGCGAAGTGCCCGCCAACGAGACGCCGGCATTGGCGAAACCGAACAGCGGCACGATGGCGAAGGCGACCCAGGGATGCAGCGCATGTTCCAGCCGGTGGAGCGGCGAATGCGCGTCGTCGGGTGCGCCCGGCGACGGCCGGATCGGGATCAACGCCGCTGTGACGACGCCGGCGATCGTCGCATGCACGCCCGATTGTAGCACGAACAGCCACAGCGCCGCGCCGGTCAGCAGATAGGGCCACAGGCGCATCACGCCGCGACGGTTCAGCACGTACAGCACGACGACCGCGAGCGCAGCCCCGGCGAGTGCGGCGACGCGGATCGATTCGGTATAGGCGATGGCGATGATCGCGACCGCGCCCATGTCGTCGACGATGGCGACGGTGGTGAGCAGCAGCTTCAGTGCGGGCGGCACGCGACTGCCGAGCAGGGCGAGCACGCCGATCGCAAAGGCGATGTCGGTCGCGGCGGGGATCGCCCAGCCGGGCTGCAGCGCCGGTTCCGCCCCGGCAACCGCCAGAAAGACGAGTGCGGGCGCCGCCATGCCCGCCGCGGCGGCGATGAAGGGCAGGCGGCGGCGATCCGCGCTCGCCAGCCGACTGTCGACGAACTCGCGCTTGATCTCCAGCCCGACGAGCAGGAAGAACAGCGCCATCAGCCCGTCGTTGATCCACAGGTGCAGCGTCATCGGCCCCAGCGCGGGGGCCAGGATGGGGCCGGTGCGCAGGTGCAGCAGGGCTTCGTAGCCATGCGCCGTCGCCGGCCAGTTGGCGACGATGATCGCGATCAGCGCGGCGGCGATCAGCACGATGCCGCCGGCCGCCTCGCTGTGGAGGAAGTCGCGCAATGCGCTGTGCTGGCCGCGTCTGGTCATCGGCTCGTGCGTAGCGGTTCGCGCGCGTGCGACAAGCCGAAGCCGCCGCGCTCCACCGCCAGCGACACCGCCCAGATCGCGAACCCGCCGAGCGCCAGGCCGCAGCCGACGATACCGGTGGATGTCCAGCCGAGCCCGCCTGCGATGGCGAGGCCGCCCAGCCAGGGACCGAGCGCATTGGCGGTGTTGAACGCCGAATGGTTGAGCGCGGCGGCGAGCGCCTGGGCATCGCCGGCGACGTCCATCAGCCGCGTCTGGAGGATGGTGCCGAGTGCGCCGCCGAGGCCGATGGCGAACACGTCCAGCGTCATCGTCGCGACATGCCCGGCAGCAAGCGGATAGAGCGCCAGCGCCGCCGCCGACCACAGCAGCAGCACGCCCGCGGTCGGCATCAGCGCGCGGTCGGCGAAGCGCGGCACGACGAGGTTGCCGATCGTCATCCCCAGTCCGAACACCGCGAGCATCGCTGGCACCATGCGGGGGGAAAGGCCGGTGACGTCGGTCAGGGTCGCGGCGAGATAGGTGTAGACAGCGAACATGCCGCCGAAGCCGATCGCGCCGGTGGCGAGCGTCAGCCACACCTGCTTGCGCCGCAACGCGCCCAGCTCGCGCAATGGACTGGCATCGCGATCCGGCGCGTCGACGGGCGCGAGCAAGGCGACCAGCGTGGCGGTGGTCAGCGCCAGCACCGCCACCAGCGCGAACACCCAGCGCCAATTGGCGACCTGTCCCAGCAGCGTCGCGAACGGTACGCCGACGATCGTCGCGACGGTCAGCCCGAGCATCACGCGGCCGACGGCTTGCGTGCGTTTGCCCTCCGGCACCAGCGAGGCGGCGACCAGCGAGGCGATACCGAAATAGGCGCCATGCGGCAGGCCGGCGAGGAAGCGAAAGGCGAGCATCCAGCCATAGGAGGGGGCCAGCGCCGACAGCGTGTTGCCGATCGCGAACAAGGCCATCAGCACGATCAGCAGCGTGCGCCGCGCCATCTTGGCGGACAGCACCGCGATCGTCGGTGCGCCGACCACCACGCCCAGCGCATAGGCGCTGATGACATGCCCCGCGGTCGGCGCATCGACGCCGAGCCCGCGCGCCAGGTCGGGCTCCAGGCTCATGGCGGCGAATTCGGTGGTGCCGATCGCGAACCCGCCCACCGCCAGCGCGAGATGGACGAGGCCGGGATGCGCCTCGGCGGTCTGTCGTAATGTCATGATGAATGCCCTAACCGGCCTTGCTGCATTGCAGCAAGATCAATGGTTCGGGCAAGGGGGAGTTCCCGATGTTCTCCCCCTTGGTCGGGGAGGCGTTAAGCCGCCTTTTCCAGGGCCTCGGCGATCAATCGGCGGCTGTTGTCCACGCCATATAGCGCGATGAAGCTTCCCATGCGCGGGCCTTGCTCGGACCCGAGCAGCGTCTCGTACAGCGCCTTGAACCAGTCGCGCAGTGACTCGAATCCGGCGGTTTTGCCGATCTCGTAGACCACGTTCTGGATATCCTCCGCACTCGCCTCCCCGGGCAACGCAGCGAGGTCGGCGTCCAGGCGGCGCAGCGCCTCCACCTCGACACCCTCCGGCGCCCGGCGCTTCAGCGTCGGCGCGACGAAATCGCGCGCATAGGCCAGCGCATAGCCGATCAGCCGGTCGAGTTCGGGGTCGCGCTCCGCATTCGCCTCGGGCACGTAGTTGCGCAGGTAACCCCACACCTGCTCCTTGCTCGCTTCCCCCATCACGCCGACGAGGTTGAGCAACAGGCCGAACGTGACCGGCAGCGTCGCCGTCGGCACCTTGCCGTCGTGGATGTGGTGGACGGGATTGCCGAGCCGCTGCGCCACTTCCTGCGTCGGGTAGTTGCCGCGGAACTGCCAGTAATCGTCGACCGCGCGCGGGATGACGCCGAAATGCAGCGCCTTCGCCTTCTTGGGCTCGCGATAGGCGAAGAAGGCGAGGCTTTCCTCGGGGCCATAGGTCAGCCACTGGTCAAGGCTGAGGCCGTTGCCCTTGGACTTGGAGATCTTCTCGCCCTTTTCGTCGAGGAACATCTCGTAGTTGAAGCCCTCCGGCGGTCGGCCGCCGAGCACGCGCGCGATCTTCGAGCTTTGCGTCACCGAATCGATCAGGTCCTTGCCCGCCATCTCGTAATCGACGCCGAGCGCGACCCAGCGCATCGCCCAGTCGACCTTCCACTGCAGCTTGGACTGGCCGCCAAGCGCGGACTGGACGATCCGTTCGCCGCTCGCGTCGGTGAAGGCGATCGTGCCCGCCTCCGCATCGACCACCTCGACCGGCACCTGTAGCACGACGCCGCTGACCGGGCTGACCGGCAGCACCGGGGAGTAGGTCTCGCGCCGCTCCGCCCGCAGCGTCGGCAGCATCACGTCCAGGATGCCCTGATAGTGGCGCAGCACGCCCTTGATCGCATCGTCGAACCGGCCGCCCTCGTAATAGTCGGTGGAGGAGGCAAACTCGTAGTCGAAGCCGAAGCGATCAAGGAATTGCCGCAGCATGGCGTTGTTGTGCGCGGCGAAACTGTCGAACTTGCCAAACGGATCGGGGATGCGGGTCAGCGGCTTGCCCAGGTGTTCGCGCAGCATGTCGCCGTTGGGAACATTATCCGGCACCTTGCGCAGGCCATCCATGTCGTCGCTGAACGCGATTAGCCGCGTCGGCTGGTCCGACAGCGCGTGGAAGGCGTTGCGCACCATCGTCGTGCGCAGCACTTCGTTGAACGTGCCGATATGCGGCAGGCCCGATGGGCCGTAACCGGTTTCGAACAGGATCGGCGCACCGCCGGGCTTGCCGTCCGGATAGCGCTTGAGCAGCTTGCGCGCCTCCTCATAGGGCCAGGCCTTGGATTCGAGGGCGGCGGAGCGCAGGTCGGTGTCAGTCATAGCGCCGCGCATCTGCCGCTTTGGGGCGCGAAGCGCAAATGCTATGGTGGTGCCATGAACATGCTGGCGCCCGGCGAACTGCAGCCGTTCAAGCTGCGCATCGAGGACTACGAACTGCTCGGGGAGGCAGGTGCGTTCGCGATGCAGCGCGTCGAGCTGATCGAGGGGGTCATCGTCACCGTGAATTCCGAGCACGTGCCGCATGGCCGTTTGAAGAACGAGTTGATGTTCCGGTTAAGGCTGGCGCTGCGCGGCATCGCCTCGCCCCTCGATGCCTATGTCGAGGCAAGCCTGTCGTTTCCTCCGCACAATATGCCCGACGCCGATGTCCTCGTTGCGCGGCCGGATGTGCAGGGCCGCTACTGGGAAGCGGCGGACATCGCGATCGTGATCGAGGTGGCGGCGTCATCGTTGCGCACCGACCTGACGGTCAAGAAGCAGCTATATGCCGAACACGGCATTCCGGAATATTGGGTTGCCGATGTGAGCCGGCGTGAAGTCCACCAGTTCTGGACGCCCCGCGACGGGGACTATGCCGACGCGCGGATCGTGCCGCTCGCGGGCGATATCCGCAGCATCACGCTGCCCGACCTGATGGTGAACGGCGCCGGCATCCTCTGATTCCGCCTCTGGCGTTTGCGATTCGTTCCGCGGTATGGGCCTTGGCGTGATCCCTTATCCCGCCCTCCACGCCAGCCACGGCGGCATCTGGATCGCCGATGCCGAGGGCACGCGGCCGATCGGACGGGGCGAGGCGATCCGGATCGCCGCGGATACGCCGGTGATCCTGCTCAATGCGCCCTTGGTGGGCCAGCGGCTGGGGTATCCGGAGCTGTCCGGGCTCGACCTGCTCGAACTGTTCGCCTTCCTGCATCCTGCCCGCTTTGCGGTGCCGACGCCCCGCGGGCTGGCGCGCGCCGTCGACCTGTCGCCGCCCGAGGCGGACGAGGATGTCGCCGCCTTCCTGCGTGAGGCGACGGCGGCGTTGCTTGCGGTGCCGGAGGGCGAGTGGCGCGAGCGCGAAGGCGCCTGGACGGCGGCGCAGTCGCTCACCCGGCTGCGCTGGCCCTGGGCGCCGGCGATCGCGCCGTTGCTCGCCAAGCCCAAGGTCAACGAACGCTGGTTGTTCGCCACGCTGCCCGAATGGGAGGAGCATGCCGCCCGCCCGGCGCCGCTGACCGTCGCGATCCCGCCCGCCGACGCCGAGGCGCGGCTCGCCGACCTCACCGGCCATGGCGCCGAGGAGCGGCTCGGGCAGCGCGCCTTCGCCGCCGCGGCGACCGATGCCTTTGCGCCGCGGGCGATGCGCGACGCCCCCAACCTCGTGCTCGCCGAGGCGGGGACGGGGATCGGCAAGACGCTGGGCTATCTCGCCCCGGCCTCGCTCTGGGCGGAGCGGGCGGGCGGTGCGGTGTGGATCAGCACCTACACCAAGGCGCTGCAACGCCAACTGTCCAAGGAAACCGAGCGGCTTTTCCCCGATCCTGCGGTGCGCCGGCACAAGGTGGTGACGCGCAAGGGCCGCGAGAATTACCTGTGCCTCCTCAACCTGGAGGATGCGCTGCAGGGCGGCTTTGCCGGCCGCGCCGCGATCCTGGCGCAGCTGGTCGCGCGCTGGGCGGCGTATAGCGCCGATGGCGACATGGTCGGTGGCGATCTGCCCGGCTGGCTGCCCACCCTGTTCCGCCGCAATGGTCCTGCGGCGTTGACCGATCGCCGCGGCGAGTGCGTCTATGCGGGCTGCCCGCATTACCGGAAATGCTTCATCGAACGCGCGGCGCGGGCGAGCGCGGAAGCGGACGTCGTGATCGCCAACCATGCCCTGGTGATGGTCAATGCGGCGCGCGGGCGGGAAACGTCGACGCGGCCGACGCGCTATGTCTTCGACGAAGGTCATCACCTGTTCGAAGCAGCCGATTCGATGTTCTCCACCGCGCTGACCGGGCAGGAGACGATCGAGCTCAGGCGCTGGATCCTCGGCCCGGAAAGCGGCGGTCGTGGCCGGCGTCGCGGGCTTCAGGCGCGGTTGTCGGACGTCGCCAGCTATGACGAACAGGGCGGCATCGCGATCCAGGATGCGGTGGCGGCGGCGCGCCACCTCGCCGGCGACGGCTGGCTGGGGCGGATCGCGGAAGGCGCGCCGTTCGGGCCGGTCGAGCATCTGCTCGCCGCCGTTCGCGGCCTCACCTATGCGCGCGCCGAGCAGCCGGGCGACGCCGGCTATGGCCTGGAAACCGAACTGGCCGAGCCGACGCCCGAATTGATCGAGGCGGCGGCGCCCGCCGCCGCAGCGCTCGATGCGCTGGTGCGGCCGCTCGTCACGCTCGGGCGGCGGCTGGAAGCGGTGCTGGCCGAGGCGCCCGACTGGATGGATGCCCCGGCACGGGCGCGGGTGGAAGGCGCGATCGCCTCGATCGGCTGGCGGGCGGAGACGGTGGCGGCGTGGCTGGCGCTGCTCGCCCGGATCGGCGGCCCGGTCGATCCGGCGCATGTCGACTGGCTGGCGGTCGATCGGGTGGAGGGGCGCGAATATGACATCGGCCTGCACCGCCACTGGCTCGATCCGACCAAGCCCTTCGCCGAGATCGTGCTGAAGCCTTCGCATGGCGCGCTCGTCACCTCGGCGACGCTGACCGGCGGTGGCGACTGGGACACGGCGGAGGCGCGGGTCGGCGCGCCGCATCTCGCCCGCGCGCCGTCGCGGTTCGAGGCGCGCAGTCCCTTCGCCTATCCCGATCTCGCCGAGGTGCTGATCGTCACCGACGTCAAGCGTGGCGACCTGCCCGCGCTCGCCAACGCCTATGCGCGGCTGATCGTCGCCGCGGGCGGTGGCACGCTCGGGCTGTTCACGGCGATCCGGCGACTGCGCGGCGTGCACGGCCGCATCGCGGATCGGCTGGCGCGCGAGGGGCTGCCGCTGCACGCGCAGCACGTCGATCCGATCGACACGGGCACGCTGGTCGATATCTTCCGCGACGATCCCGCCGCCTCGCTGCTCGGCACCGACGCGCTGCGCGATGGCGTCGACGTGCCGGGCCGGTCGCTGCGGCTGGTGGTGATGGAGGGTGTGCCCTGGCCGAAACCGAGCGTGCTGCACGCCGCGCGACGGCTCGCAGGCGGCGGATCGGCCTATGACGACCGCATCGTGCGGGCGCGGCTGGCGCAGGCGTTCGGCCGGCTGATCCGTCGTGCCGACGATCGCGGGGCGTTCGTGATGCTGTCGGCGGCGATGCCGTCGCGATTGCTTGCCGCCTTTCCGCCGGGCGTCGGCATCGCACGAGTGACGCTGGACGAGGCGGTGGCGCGGGTGCGTGCGCGGCTTTCCTTGTCCGACCATTTCGGGCATGAGGCGGCTCCCGCGATGCACCACGGAGAGGCCGGTTGAAGACGCTGACGCTGCTGCGCCACGCCAAGTCCGGCTGGGACGATCCCGTATCCCGCGATTTCGATCGTCCGCTCAATGCCAAGGGTAGGCGCGCCGCGCAGACGGTCGGGCGGCATATGCGCGATCTCGACCTCGCCTTCGACCATGTGGTCGCGTCACCGGCGATCCGCGTCGGCGAGACGCTGGATGCGATCGAGGCGGGCTACGGCCGCAAGCTCGGCCCGGTATGGGAACGGCGCATCTATCTCGCCTCGGCGGCGACGCTGCTCGACGTGGTGCACGAACTCCCCGACACGGCGGGACGCGTGCTGATGGTCGGGCATAATCCCGGCCTTGAGGACCTGGTGCTGATGCTGGTGCCGGAAGGCGTCGGCGACCTGCGCCTGCTGGTCGAGCAGAAATATCCGACCGCCACGCTGGCCGAAATGACGCTGGATGCCGAACGCTGGAACACCGTGGCGGCGGGTGGCGCGTCGCTGACCCGGTACGTGCGCCCGCGTGACCTCGACCCGGCGCTGGGACCGGACGAGGAATAGGACCTTCGGCTCGCTGCTGTGCCCGAGCGCATGTAGTCTTCCACACCGCCACGGCGCAACCGCTTGGACCCGAAACGGCCGTGACGGGTTAAGTGCTTGGCGAAGTGGGGCCAAGGGGGAAAGACGTGATCGACAAGCGGCGGCTCGAATCGGGCGGGCTGATCCTGTTTCTGGTGCTGATTTCGGTCGCGCTGCTGCTGGTCGTGTCGTCCTTCATCGGCGCGCTGCTGTGGAGCGTGCTGGCGGCGATCCTGTTCCAGTCGCTGTTCCGCTGGCTGCTCGCCCGATGGCCTGGGCGGCGCAATCTCGCCGCGGCGGCGACGTTGCTCATCATCCTCGTCGCCGTGATCCTGCCGGCGCTTGCCATCACCGGCATGGTCGTCGATCAGTCCGCGGGCGTCTATGCCAAGGTGCAGAGCGGCCAGATCGATTTCGCTCGCTATTTCGATCAGGTCCACGACGCGTTGCCCGATTGGGTCCGGCACCCGCTCGATCGTGCCGGCCTCGGCAGTTTCGACCTTGCGCAGGCGCGCATCGCGCAGGGGCTGCGCAGCAGCTTCCAGTCGATCGCGGCGCAGGCGCTGTCGATCGGGCGCAATGCCGCCGCCTTCCTGCTGGCGTTCGGCGTCGGACTCTACGTCACCTTCTTCCTGTTGCGCGACGGCGAGCGCCTGGCGCCGGCGGTGCGCGACGCGCTGCCGCTGGAGCGCAGCGTCGCCGACCGCCTGCTCGGCAAGTTCGTGTCGGTGGTCCGTGCGACGATCAAGGGTTCGGTGGTGGTCGCGCTGGTTCAGGGTGCGCTGGGGGCGATCACGTTCTGGATCGTCGGCGTGCCGGCGGCCCTGCTGTGGGGCCTGCTGATGGCATTGGTCGCATTGCTGCCGGCGGTCGGGCCGGCGATCGTCTGGGTGCCGGTCGCCATCTATCTGCTCGCCACCGGCGCGGTATGGCAGGGGGTGGTCGTCATCGTCTCCGGCGTCGCGGTGATCGGCCTTGCCGACAATATCCTCCGGCCGATCCTGGTCGGGCGCGACACCGGGATTCCCGACTGGCTGGTGCTGGTGACGACGCTGGGCGGGATCGAGGTCGCCGGATTGAGCGGCATCGTCGTCGGTCCGCTGGTCGCCGCATTGTTCATCGCCGGCTGGCAGATCCTGACCGAGGAGCGCCAGGGGCGACGGGTGGACGGCGACCCGGATGCCGCGGCTAACGCCCCTCCAGCAGCGACTTGAGGTTCTGCAAGGCGCCGAGCGGGCGGTGCTCGTCGTCGCCGACGACGCCTGCCTCGCGCAGCGTCGCCTCGGCGTCGGGACTGCGCGGGAACGGATCGAGCGCCAGCGCCATCGTCTCGGCGGCGGCTTCGCCGAGGTCGATCACGCCGCCTTCGATCTCCACCGTGTCGAGCGCGCCCGCATCGAGCTCCACCTCTTCCTGGCCCTCAAGCGTCTCGACGAACAGCAACGCGACCGGTTCGTCTATGCTCGCGGGCAGCGGCACGGCGGTGACCGAGCAGGCCTGCACCACCGCGCCCGTCACCCGGCCGCGCACGGCGATCCCCGCCGCCTCGCGCCGGACGCCGAGCACCGCCTCCAGCCGGTCGACGGACAGGACGCCGAACCGGGCAGCCAGCGCCGTGCGCTCGGCCGGATCGGCGGCGATCCGCACCTCGCGCTCGCGTTCGCCGATGGCATCGAGGCGCTCGGGGCGGCTGAATTCGGGGGTCACGGCAGGTCTCCTGCGGTCAGTCGGTCGAGCGGCACGGCGCCCAGCGCGGCGTGCAGGGCGGTGAGCGCGCCGGCGACATGGTCGAGCGCTGCGGGCGCAGGGCCTGCGCCGCGATAGAGGTTGCGGACCAGCGCCGGGCGCAGGTCGCCCGCCGTCAGCCCGTCGCGATAGGCGCCGAGCCGGCCGCCCAGCATGCTCATCATCTTGCCGATATGCTTGCCGACGGTGATGTCGCCGATGCCCATCTGGCGCAGCTGCCCGTCCATGTCGTCGACGAACCGTTCGGTGAGGTGCGCGGACAGGCGCGCCGCCTCCGGCTGCGTTTCGAGGCGCAGCAGCACCATCGCCAGCACCGCGGCGATCATGTCGAAGCGGCCGTCGACGGTATCCGGCACCGCGCCGGCGAGGTACCAATGTTCCTCGCGACCCCGCGTCACCACCGCATTGTAGAGCGGCAAGGCCTCTTCACGCGTCTCGCCGAACAACCGTCCCCACCAGCCCACTTGCACGTCCCCATTCGACCCCGGCGCTTGATGCCGGCCTGCCCTTCGCATATCGAGGCGATCGGCGGGCGATGCAATCGGCCATGCGCGCCTTCGCCGCTGGAGATAGTGATGAGCGTATCCTTTGCCCGCACCGCCGTTCTTGCGGGTCTTGGGCTGACCCTTGCCGCGGGGGCGTGTGCGCCGCTGCGCTCGCACCAGGGTTATATCATCGACACCGATCTGGTGAACTCGGTGCAGCCCGGCGTCGACAACCGCCAGTCGGTATCGAGCACGCTCGGCCACCCGACCATCGCCAGCCAGTTCGCGCCCTATGACTGGTATTATGTCGCGCGCGACAGCCGCAACCTCAATTTCCAGAAGCCCAAGGCGAAGGATCAGATCGCGCTGAAGATCAGCTTCGATCCCAATGGCACCGTGAAATCGGTGACGCGGACCGGGCTGGACCAGATCGCCAGCGTCAGCCCCTATGGCAAGACGACGCCGACACTGGGCCGCAAGCGCGGCTTCTTTGAGGATCTGTTCGGCAATATCGGTACGGTGGGCGCAGCGGGCGCCGGCGGTCCGGGTGGCGGCAGCAACACCGGCGGCGGTCGCGACACGCCCTGATCCGGGCGGGTGGTCTGCATCTGACGGCGTATGATACCCCCTGTTGGCCGCGCCGCCTGCTACGCATCGGCGCGGCCGTGCCGTGCTTGGACCGGCACTGATCCCGAAAGGGGAAGGGATCAGGTGGCGCAACGCGCCGCCGCCGCATTGGTTCTATACGGCCGCAAGTTTAAATGTCCGGTACCGTGCCGGGGCGCGGTTCAGCGCACGGTGAAGATCACCTGATCCACCACGCGGCCGGCGAGGTCGATCAGCCGCAGCCGGTGCGCGCCGGGGCCGGGCAGGATCAGCGGCGGGTGGTCGGCGGGGCCGAGGTCGCGCGCGTCGAGCACCACGCGGTGCGCCGCCGCCGCGCCGCTGACGCCGATGCTGAGCCGCTGGCGGTCGATCGGAATGTCGGGGTCGAGCGCATAGACGCTGCCGGCCACCGGGTTGGTGAAGCGCGGGCGGCGCGCGGCGTGCGGCGCGGCGGCGATCACCGTCTGCGCGGTGCCGTGGAGGAACCAGTCGCGGCGCGGCTCCTCGATGCCGTCGGCGAAGGCGATGCGGCGTGCCTCCACGCCGGCGGGTGGTGCCGGCTCGCGGCTGCCGGTGTGCGCGTGCAGCGCCATCATCACGTCGCGCCAGACCGGCGCCGCGCCGCTGGTGCCGGACACCGCGCGCATCGGATCGCCCTCCGCATTGCCGATCCAGACCCCGACGGTGAAGCGGTCGCTATAGCCGATGCACCAATTGTCGCGCATCGCCTTGGACGTTCCCGTCTTCACCGCGGCCCAGAAGGGCAGGCGCAGCGCCGAATCGAGGCCGAAGGTGGCGGCGCGGGCATTGGGATCGGCGATCATGTCGCCGACGATCCAGGCCGCCGCGGGGGCGACGATAGCGCGAGGTGCGGCACGCGGCTGCGCCAGCGTCAGCCGCAGCGGGCGCCAGCGCCCGCCGTCCGCCAGCGCGCGATAGGCGGCGGCCTGTTCCAGCAACGTCACCTCCGCCGATCCCAGCGCCAGCGAGAAGCCGTAGTAGTCGCCATCCTCCACGAGGCCGCGATAGCCCAGGTCCCACAGCCGGTCGCGGAACGGCTCGACGCCGATGAGCAGCAGCGTGCGCACGGCGGGCACGTTGAGCGATCCCGCCAGCGCGGTGCGCGCGGATACCGGCCCCTTGAACCCGCGATCGTAATTCTGCGGCACATAGAGGCCGGAGGCGGTATCGAGCTGCACCGGCGAATCGTCGAGGATCGAGGCGGGGGTGAGATACCGCCGCTCGATCGCCTGGGCGTAGAGGAAGGGCTTCAGCGTCGAGCCCGCCTGACGATAGGCATTGGCATTGTCGACCGCCGGCGCGGTGGAGGCGCCGCCGATCCCGCCGACATAGGCGAGCACGTCGCCGCTCGCATTGTCTACCACCACCACCGCGCCGTCGCGGGCGCGGGTGCCGCCCAGGCCGAGCAGCTGGCGGCGCAGCGCGGCGATCGCGAGCCGCTGCACCCCGGCATCGAGCGTGGTGGCGATACGCAGGCCGGGCCGGGTGAGCAGGCGGTCGGACAGGTGCGGCGCCAGGCCAGGATCGAGCGCCAGGCTGCGCGCGGGGCCGAGCATGGCGGCGGCGGCGGCGGGGAAGCGGGTGCAGTCGCCTCCGCCGGACAGCGCGCAGGCGCGGCGTGCGATCTGGCCGGCATCGGCACGTGGGTCGGGCAAAAGCGCGGCGAGCAGCAGGCCGTCGTCGCGGGAGAGGCTGGCGGGTGTCTTGCCGAACAGGCCGAGCGCGGCAGCACCGATCCCCTGCGCCTCGCCGCGATAGCCGGCGAGGTTGAGATAGGTTTCGAGGATCTGCTCCTTGCTCCACCGCGCCTCGATCGCCCGGCCGGCGCGGATCTGGCGCAGCTTGTCCAGCCAGCCGCGCGCGCCGGGGCGGGCGAGCGCGGGGTCGAGGAAGGCGGCGACCTGCATCGACAGCGTCGAGGCGCCGCGCGGCCGCTGCCGGTCGATCCGCGCCCGCGCGGCGCCACCGGTCGCCAGCCAGTCGACGCCGCCATGGTCGAAGAAGCGATGATCCTCCGCAGCGACGATCGCGTTTCGCGCCGCGGGCGACACGGCGGCGAGCGGCGTCCAGGCGAGCCGGCGCGCGGCGAAGTCGACGCGGGCGCTGTCGATCAGCCGACCATGGCGATCGTAGAGCCAGGATTCGGATGGGTGCCAGCGCGCACGGACGGCGGCATAGTCGGGCAGCAGCGGCGGCCGCGTGGCATAGTCCAGCGTGCCGCCGGCGACCGCGAGCGCCGCGACGAGGGCGATGGCGCGGGCGGGGGTGAAGGCCATGTCAGGCTTCCCACGAGGCGAGCGGGGCGGGCGCGGGATCGACGGAGGGAGCGGAGGCCACACCTTTCCCAACCGTCATCCCGGCGTCCGCCGGAATGACGATGGGGTGTGCACAAGGCTGGCCACTCACCGCTGCGCCACCACCACCGGTGCATTGGGCAGCTGCGCCCGCACGCTTGGCGCATACATCGCCTCGACGCGCGTCGGCGGCAGGCTGAAGCGGCCGGCGGCATTCAGCCGCAGCGCGTAGCTGACGGTGAAGTGGCCGCGCGGCACCCAGGCGTAGAAGCCGCGCCAGCTGTCGTTGCCACGCTCGACGTAGGAGGGCTGCACCCCCTCGCCACTGCCATCCGCCCCCAGCATCTGCGACTGGTTGGCGAGATCGCCGACGATCGTCGCCCCGGCGGGAATGGGATCGTTGACCACCACCCAATTGCGCTCGGCGGTGGCATCGACGGTGATCGTCACGCGCAGCACGTCGCCGCGGGTGAACTGACCGGCTTTGCGCGCCTGCACCACGGCGACGGTGCGCGTCGCCCGATAGCCGGCGAACAGCGGGGCCTTGAGCGGCACCGCGGCACGGATCGACACCGTCGCCCAGGGGCCGCTGCCGCCGCTCTGCCGCAGCACGAGCGGCGTCGGGCCGGCCGGCAGCGGCAGGCTGACCAGCCGCGCGTCGGGTGCCAGCGGCCACGCGCGCGAGACGCCCGTGCCGCCGAGCTGGAGCGTAGTGGTGCCAACGATCGCCTGCGCCGGGTACAGGCCGGCGAACTTGCGCACCGCGACGGCGCCCCAGGCATTGGCCGTCGTCGTGTCCCAATGGCCGCGCGACTGGCGCGAGGCGACGCCGACCATCATCTTCGCCGCCTCGTCCTGCCAGCCCGGCCGGCCGAGCGTCACCAGCAGCGCCTTGATCGCCGCTTCGTCGGCGGAGGACATCAGCCACCAGGGCGCGTTCGCCGCATCGGACAGGTCGAGCCGCGTGCCCTCGTACACCAGCCGGCTGCGCAGCACGCCCTCCGCCTGCGCCTTCAGCGCGGCGGCATTGGCGAAGCCGACGCGGTCGAGCGCGGCGAGGTAATCGGCCAATAGTGCGGTCGGCATCTCGGCCGCGGACAGGCCGATCTGGCCGAGCATCGCCGGGGTGGCCGCTCCGGCGCGGGCGAGCGCGACGAAGGCGACGAGCCGCTGCTGGCGCGGATCGCCGTAGCTTTCGTTGCGCACGCGCCCGTCCAGCACCGCCTTCAGCCCCTCGATCATCCGCGCGCGCGGCGCGGCGGGCAGCGGCAGGCCGGCCTCCGAGGTGATCGACAGGACGTAGGCGGTCAGCGCCTCGGAGCCGTCGAGCGACTCGCTCGGCCAGTAGCGGAGCAGGCCGTCGGGCGCCTGATAGGTCGGGATGGCGCCGGCAAGCGCCGTCCAGCGCCCGGTGTCGCCCAGGGCGACGATGCGGCTCAGCTGCTGTTCGAAACAATCATAGGGATAGTCGCTCATGTAGCGCCGCACCCCGGTGAGCGGCGGTGCGAGCGTATCGGCGAGCTGCACGTCGACCGCGCCGCGGCCGGGCAGTGCGCCTGCCGGTGGTGCGATCGGCAGCGTGGTATCGCCGACACGCGTCAACGCCGCGGCCCAGGTTTCGACCGGCACCGCCGGCACCACCGTTTGCATCGCGGTGATCCGGTCGGCGGCCTTGCCGTCGGCGGTGGTCGCCGTCACCTGCCAGCGCAGTGTGCCGCTCGCTTGCGGGGCGGTGAGGTTCCAGGCGATGGGGGCGGCGCCGCCGGCGGGGATGGTGACGGTCAGCGGCTTGCCGGTGGCGATGCGCGGGAACACCTCCACGCGCGCGGTGACCGTCATCGGCCGGTCGCTGCCGTTCCTCAGCGTGAAGCCCGCGCCATACCAGTCGCCGCTGCGCACCAGCGGCGGCAGGCCGGCATAGATCGACAGGTCCTGCGCGGTGCGGATCGCGGTGGAGCCGGTGCCGAACAGCCCGTCGCCATCGGTAGCGATGGCAACCAGCTTGAACGACGACAGCGCGTCCGACAGCGGCACCGACAGCGCGGCACGCCCCTGCGCGTCGAGCGGCACATGGCCGCGCCACAGCAGCACCGGCTGGAAATTCTCCCGGTTGAGCGCGGCGAGGTCGCCGCCACCGCCGCCGCCGGCCTCCACCGCCTTGCGACCGTAATGGCGCTTGCCGACGACCTGCATCTGCGCGGTCGAGGTGAGCACCGACAGCGGCCGTTCGCCCATCATCGCGCCGAGCACGTCCCAGCTGTCGTTGGGGGCGAGTTGCAGCAGCGCCTCGTCCACCGCGACGAAGGCGACGTCGGCACCGGCGGCGGGGCGACCGTCCGGCCGCCTGACCTGCAGCGCGACGGCGGCGGTGCCGCGCGGGGCGAAGCGCTCGCGATCCGCCTTCACCGCGACGGCGAGGCTATGGCCTTCCCATCCTACCTTCACCTTGGCGATGCCCAGTCGGTAGGCGGGCTTGGCGAGGTCGACCAGCGCCGTCGGCTCGGGCGCGGGCTCGGCCTTCACCAGCCCCAGCTTCGCGCCGATGCCGCGGAGCCAGCCGGTCCAGCCGCTCTCGATCCGGCCGCGCACCGCCATCACCGACACGAAGACGTCGGGCGCGTAGCTGCCCGGCATCGGCACTTCGACCACCGGGTCGGTGCCGCTGAGTTCGGTGACGAAGCTCGACAGGACGCCTTCGCGCTCCACGGTCACCAGCGCGGTGGCCTGGCGGAACGGCATGCGGACCTGGAAGCGCGCCGTCTCGCCCGCCTGGTAGGCGTTGCGTTCGGGGACGACATCCATCCGGTCGCCATTGTCGCCGCCGAACCACCAGGCATCGTCGCCCGCCAGCCACACCGAGCGGACCGCACGCGCGACGTTGCCGTCGGCGTCCTTGGTCGTGGCGACGACATACACCTCGCCCGACACGCCCGGATCGACGCTGCATTGGGCGAGGCCCTGCGCATCGGTGGTCGCCGTACAGGTGGCGTCGAGCTGCGTCGTGCGCATCTGGTTGTCATAGGCATAGAAGCCGCCGATCAGCCGCCGCCGCGCGGTGAGGATCTGGCGGCTATAGAGCGCGACCGACACCTGCTGGTTCGCCCGCGGCTTGCCGTCGGTGCCGAGCGCGACGAAGCGCAGGCGCAGATCGTCCTGCCGCATCAGCCAGCCGTCGGTCCTGACGCCCAGCTGGACCGCCGCGGGATAGACGGGAAGGGTGCGGGTGGCGGTGAGCACCTGGCCGTTCGCATCCTGGTAATCCATCTCGACCCGCATGTCGGCAAGGCCGTCGAGCGCCGGCACGTCGACGCTGGTGCGCGCGGTGCCGCCTGCGCCCAGCGTCACCGGCAGCGTCTGCGTGGGGGGCAGCGGGGTCGGCTGATCGTCGCCGTCGCCGTTCATCGGCTTGACGCCCGGCTCCACCCTGGCACCGCCGAAGGTATAGCCGTCATAGCCTTCCGGTGTGGCGGTGTGCGCGAACCAGCCGACCCGCACATCGACCGGCATGCCCGCGGCTCCGCCGCCGGACAGGTAGCCGACGTACAGGTCGAGCGGCAGCGATCTGGGGCGTACCGCGGCGCCCTTCGGCCCGGTGACGGTCGCGCGCATCGTCGGCAGCTTGTATTCGTCGACCTTGAACGACTGGTCGGTGAAGGTGACGTCGTCCCCGTGCACGATGCGCAGGTCGTAATCGCCCATGGGGGCGCCTTGCGGCGCGGTCCAGCTCGTCTCGCCGATGCCGCGCGCGTCGATGGTCAGCGGCAGGTCGAACTGCGTGTCGGAGCCGCGGTGCGCGAGGCGCAGGGTGCCGGTGAAGCCCGCCGGGATGGTGAAGCCGGTGCCGCTCTGGCGGCGGACGATATGCTTCATGTGGATCGTCTCGCCCTGGCGCACCAGCGCGCGGTCGAAGACGGTGTGGAACGTCTCGGCCGGCGCGGCATAGCCGTAGGGCAGTTCGAAATCATAGGGCCGGATGCCTTCGCCCCAGCTGGTCAGCGCGAAGCTGAAATCGTCCCCGGCGCGGGCCGATACCATGAGCGGGTGCGCGCTGCCCGTGCTTTCACAGCTGCCGTAGGTTTCGGGCGCGGGCAGGCCGGCCGGCACCATCAGGCCGCCGCTGCGGTCGGTGACGCCGCGGGCGAGGGCGCGGCCGGTGCAGCTGTCGCTGATCTGCACGGCGGCGTTCGCCACCGGCCGGCCGCTGTCGAGCGCCGTCACCCAGACGAGGCTGCGTTCGCGCCCCCATTTGAAATGCACCGCCATGTTGGTGACGAGTGCCGCACTCGCCACGTAGCGGGGGGCGTTGCGGCCGAGCAGCGCGCGGCCCAGCGCCGGGCTGGCGAGTTCGACGACGTAGAAGCCGGGCGTGCCGAGCGGAATGCCGACCACCTCGAAGGCACGGCCCTTGCCCGGCAGGCCGAGCTTCAGCCCGGCGCCCTGGTTGCCGAGGATCGACCGATCGCCGGTGTGATTGATCCGCCGCACCACGTCGTCGCCGCGCTTCACCTCCTCGACGTTCTCGTCGTCCGCGGCATCGACGGTGCGCAGCCATTCGGCGACGGCGGCATCCGAATCGCCGACCTTCAGCGTCCGGCCGCCGATCGCGAGGTTGCGGCCCTGCAACGCCGGCTCGACGTTGCGGACGGTGACGGGCAGCACGCCGCCTTGCGTCGATTCGAGGATGCCGAAGGTGGCGGCGAACTTGACCAGCGGCGGCGCGGCATCGAACCGGACGTCGAGCGGGAAGCGTTCGGCATTGGCGAGGGCGCGGCCGCTTTCGTCCTTGATGCCCGCGGGCAGCGTCAGCTTTGCGGTCGTATCGAAGGGCAGCGGCGCCTTGAAAGTCACGTCGGAGACGGTCGCTTGTGACTTTTCGTCATCGGTGAAGGTCGGCGCGATCGCCTTGCCGTCCGCAAAGGCGAGGCGGATCGCCGCGGCCTGGCTCATCGGCACCGGGGCGGTGAAGCGGACGTGCGCCGCCTCCACCGGACTGCATCCGGCGCGCGGATTGGTGCGGCTGCATTCGAAGCGCGCGGTGAAGGGCTTGCGGACGGTATAGTCGAAGCGCTGGTCGGCCCCCGCCAGCCGTCCGGCGGCGGATGCGACCCCCTTGCCCCACACCAGCGCCATGTCGCGTCCCGGCGGCAGCGCCCGGCGGCATTTGAGCGCGGTGATGCCGGCGTAGAGCGCCTGCGCCTCGGCCGGCCTGGCGGGGATCGCCTCGGGCAGTCCGGCGCTGTCGAGGAAGCTGCGCACCGCCCAGTTCCGCGTCCCCATCCCTCCGATCAGCCTGGCCGGCAGATCGGCGGCGAGCAGGTCGACCGGGATCTTCTCGCCCACGCCGTCGATCGCGCAATAGGCGTTGGCCGCGACGGAGGCGCGGGTGGGGGCGATCCCGGCGGCGACCAGGAATATTTGGTCCTCCTCGATCCCGTCGCCGTCGTTCGCCGGCAACACCGCCACCGCGCGCGGGCCGCCGGCATCGACCGCGAAGCTCGCCCGCCCGTTCAGCGCGTAGCCGGCGACGCTCTTCAGCCCCTTGGCAGCGTCGAACCGGCACTTGGCGTCGCCGGTCAGGGCGGCGGCGAAGTCGAACACCCAGGTCTGCTGGTCGACCCAGCGGCCGCTGCCGGCGCAGCCGGTGGTGAAGGGAGCCGGCGCGCGCGGATCGCCGAGCGGCACCATCGGCTGGTTGAAGCGGATCGTATAGCGCTCCACCGCGCCCGCGGCGCCACCGATGCCGGGTTGGGCAAGCACGACCTGCGGGCTGTCGTCGCCGAAGGCCGCTACCGGAGCCAGCGCCAGAGCCAGCACTGCCCATCGCATCGCCGCACGCATTCGCCGTCTCCCCGCCGCAGGCGGAGCGTAAGCGCGATGACCGGTCAAATCCAGTGGCGAGGAAAACCGGCTGGGACGGTCGGTTAGCCACCGTTTCGGGCCTTGTAGGCCGAACCATCTGGGTTCGCATTCACGCCTTTCCGGACATATTTGACTTTCTTTAATCCATTTCGGACATAATGGCCGGGGCTCGAGAGGCCGGGGGGCACATGCTGGAACAGGTGACGGGCATCGTCGATGTTGCCGCGCGCGAGACGATGCTGTTTGCGGCGGCGGGGCTGTTGATCGGCGGGCTCGACGATGGCGTGGTCGACCTCTGCTTCATGGGTCATCGCCTGTCCCGAGGCACGCGGCAGCGGTTGACCGTGGAGGCGCTGGCTGCGCCCGAAATGCCGGGCCGCTTCGCCGTCTTCGTCGCCGCCTGGGATGAAGAAGCGGTGATCGGCGGTATGCTGTCCGCCGCGGTCGCGCGGATCGAACATCCCGACTACCGGCTCTATGTCGGCGTCTACCCCAACGATCCCGGCACGATCGCCGCGGTTCGCGCCGTCGCCGCGACCGACCCGCGCATCCGGATGATCGTGGGGCCGCGCAACGGGCCAACGACGAAGGCGGATTGCCTCAATAGCTTGTGGCGAGCGCTGGTCGCCGACGATGCGACGGCCGGCCGGGCGACGCGCGCGGTCGTGCTGCACGATGCCGAGGATGTCGTCCACCCCGCCGAACTGACCGTCTTCGACGCGCTGATCGACGGGCATGCGGTGGTGCAATTGCCGGTGCTGCCGCTGATCCGGCCGGGATCGCTGGTGTCCGGCCATTATGCCGACGAATTCGCCTATGCGCACAGCATCCAGCAGCCGGTGCGCGCGATGTTAGGCGCCGCCCTGCCGCTTGCCGGCACCGGTTGTGCGATCGCCATGCCGATGCTGGCCGCCATCGCGGCGGAGCGCGACGGCGCGCCGTTCGATGCCACCAGCCTGACCGAGGATTACGAACTGGGCCTGCACGTCGCCGGACGGGGCGGGCGCAGCCGGTTCGCGCGGGTGCGCGATGGGCGCGACGGCAGCCTGGTCGCGGTGCGCGCCTATTTTCCCGATACGATCCCCGCCGCGACCCGCCAGAAGGCGCGGTGGATGACCGGAATCGCGCTCGCCGGCTGGGATCGCACCGGCTGGGCGCGGGCGGGGGCGGTGGCCGACCATTGGATGCGCCTCCGCGACCGCCGCGCGCCGCTGTCGGTGCTGGTGCTGGCGGTCGCCTACCTCGCCGTGCTGCTGTGGCCGGTGACGATCCTGCTGCATTGGTGGAGCCTGACCGCGCATCCCGACGACCGGCTGGCCGACTGGCTGTTGCTCGCCACCTCGCTGCTGCTCGGCTGGCGGCTGCTGATGCGGGTGGTCTGCACCGGCTGCGCCTATGGCTGGCGGCAGGCCTGCTGGTCGGTGCCGCGGTTCTTCGTCGGCAATATCGTCTCGCTGATCGCCGCGCCGCGCGCGATCGGCCGCTACCTGCGGGTGCTGCGCGGCAAGCCGCTGGTGTGGGACAAGACGCGCCACGATTTCCCCGCGATCGAGGGCATCGCGCCGGTATGAGGGGAGGGCGGCCGCTGTGGTTCCTCGTCATCGTGCTGAGCGGCTGGACGGCGGCGCGCGGTGTCGACCTGTACGGTGCTGCCGAGGGAGAGGGCGCTGCCGGGGGCGGACCGCTCCGGGCGTTGGCCGCCGCGATCGGCATCACGCCCGCCGCTGCCGCGCCGGCCCCCGGACTGGTGGCGAAGGTTCGCCATCCCGCGTCGCCTCCGGTGGCAGCGGCGGCATGGCAGAGGCCATTGCCACCGGTAGCCGTCGCGCCGGGTCGGGCCAAGCCGAGAGCCCGGGATGAACCGCAGGTGCGATCGGCGGGCACGCCGCCGTTGCTGCCCGGCGTCATCATGGCGCCGGTGCCTGCCGTTGCCGCCCCCGGCCCACCGCCGGCAGCGCGTCCGGGACGGTGGGCAGGCAGCGCCTGGCTGATCGCGCGCAACGGGTCGGCGATCGGCCTGCCCGGCAGCCAGCTCGGCGGATCGCAGGCGGGTGCGCGCGTCACCTATGGCCTCACCGCCAACCGGCGGCTGGCGCTGGCTGCACGCCTGTCGGCGCCGCTCTCCGGTCGCGGTCGGGAGGCGGCGGCGGGGATCGACTGGCAACCGACCCGGCTGCCGGTCCACGTCCTTGCCGAACACAGGATCGGCCTGGACGGCGGGCGGGGCGGGCCGACGCTGGCGGCGATCGGCGGCTTCGGTCCGGCCGAGGTGACGCGCGGCGTGGTGCTGGAGGGCTATGGCCAGGCGGGCGTGATCGCGCGCGATGGCGGCGAGGGCTTTGCCGACGGCGCGCTGCGGGCGGCGCATCCGCTCGCCACGCTGGCGGGCGTGCGCATCGATATCGGGGCGGGGATATGGGGCGGGGCGCAGCGGGGTGCGGCGCGGCTCGACGTGGGGCCGACGCTCGGGCTGGTCCTGCCCGTGGGCGGGCGCCGCCTCCGCCTGTCCGCCGATTGGCGCCAGCGTATCGCCGGGGATTCTCGACCCGGTTCGGGGCCGGCGCTGTCGCTCGGCACCGACTTTTGAGCATCGGGCGGGGATCGGCGGCTCCGCTCTGGTCCCCTTCGCCGAGCGGCGTATAACGCGCGGGTGGACCTGTACCTTCCCATCGCCAACCTGTCGGTCAACGCCTTCGTCATCATCCTGCTCGGTGGCGGCGTGGGGCTGCTATCCGGCATGTTCGGGATCGGCGGCGGATTCCTGACGACGCCGCTGCTCATCATCTACGGCATTCCGCCGACCGTCGCTGCCGCCTCTTCGGCGAGCCAGGTGACGGGGGCGAGCGTGTCTGGCGTGGTCGCGCATTTCCACCGCAAGGGCGTGGATATCAAGATGGGCGGCGTGCTCGTCGCGGGCGGCATCCTGGGCAGTTTCGCCGGCGCCTGGATCTTTCGCCTGCTGCAGGCGAGCGGGCAGATCGATACGGTGATCGGCGTCGTCTATGTCGTGCTGCTCGGGTCTATCGGCACGCTGATGGCGCGCGAATCGATCAGCGCGATCGGCGTCGCCAAGGGGCGGCGCGCGCCCCGCCCGCGGCGGCGGCGGCATCATCCGCTGGTCGCGGCGCTGCCGCTGCGCACGCGCTTCTACGCCTCCGGCCTCTACATCTCGCCGCTGGCGCCGCTGCTGCTCGGCTTCGGGACGGGCATCCTCACCATCCTGCTCGGCATCGGCGGTGGCTTCATCCTGGTGCCGGCGATGATCTACCTGCTCGGCATGGCGACCAGCGTCGTGGTCGGCACCTCGCTGTTCCAGACGCTGTTCGTCACCGCGGTGGCGACGATGGTGCACGCCACCACGACCAAGGCGGTCGATATCGTGCTCGCCGGGCTGCTGCTGGTCGGATCGGTGGTCGGCGCGCAGCTCGGCGCGCGGTTCGCGACCAAGGTGAAGCCCGAATATCTCCGCCTCGCGCTGGCGGTGATGGTGCTGCTGGTCGGCCTGCGCATCCTGCTCGGCCTCGTCTGGCGGCCGGAGGAGATCTTCACGGTGGAGCTGACGTGAAGCGGGCGGCGCCGCTGCTGCTCGCGCCCCTGCTGATGGGGCAGGCGCCCGCATCGACGGGCAAGCCGGTGCTGGTCCCCGACGTGTCGCAACGCTCGATCGAGATCGCCTACAGCTTCACCGGCGCCGAGCTGCTGCTGTTCGGTGCGATCCTCTACCCCGGCGGGCGGCTGCCGCGCGGCGAATCGCCGACCGACATCGTGGTGGTGGTGAAGGGGCCGACGCAGCCGGTGGTGGTGCGCGAGAAGCAGAAGGTCGCCGGCATCTGGGTCAACGCCGAGCATCTGCGCTACAGCTCGGCACCCAGTTTCTATGCGCTCGCCTCGTCGCGGCCGATCGGGCGGATCGTCGACGAGCGCACCCGCGCGATCTACGAACTGGGGCTCGGCAGCCTGCAACTGTCGCCCGGGTCGAGCGCGGTCAGCGCGGTCGAGCAGCGCTTCCAGCGCGGGCTGGTCGACCTGCGCGAGCGGGCGGGCCTGTATGTCGAGGCGCCGCACGCGGTGGAGATCACCGACGGCGTCCTCTACCGCGCGCGGCTGACGATTCCCGCGCGGGTGCCGGTGGGGCGGTTTACCGCCGAAACCTTCCTGATTCGCGACGGGCGGGTGCTCGCGGCGGCGGTGCGCGACATCGATATCCGCAAATCGGGCTTCGAACGCTTCGTCGCGCGGGCGGCCGAGCGCGAATCGATCCTCTACGGCCTTGTCGCCGTCGCGCTGTCGGTCGGGCTGGGACTGGCGGCGGGATGGATCGCGCGGCGGGTGTGAGGCCAGCAATTACCGTATCTTAACGGCTCGATGCCTATGACCTGTCCGGAATGGACAAGGATCGACCGTGATGACCGAGATGCCGAGGCCGGGCGCGTTCGCCGATGCCGTGCCGCTCGCTGCCGCCGCTCTGGGTGGCGGCGCCGCCGGCCTGACACCGATCGGCTGCGTGCTGGCGATCGGCGGCGGCAGCAGCCGCGTGATGTTCGATCGCAACGCGCTCGACCTGATGGCGCAGGATGGCGATCCGGTGGTCGCTTCGGCGGGCCAAGTCGGCGGACAGATCAAGATGCGCGTCGGCGGATCGTGGCTGGTCGCCAACATCCGCAACCTTGCCCTGCAGGACGGGCAGGGTGATTGGGTGGGCGCCGATATCGACTTCCTCGGCGAGGGCGACGAGGAGCGGCTGACCGGCAAGCTCTATAACTTCCGGCGCGGCGTGACCCGCTATCCGATCCCCGGCTGCGAGGTGTTTCCGGTCGCCACCGCCGACCTCAAGCAGATCTATTCGGCGGCGGACCAGCCGCACATCCAGATCGGCAGCGTCTATCCGACGCGCGACGTGCGCGCCTCGCTCTACGTCGATGCGATGCTGGGCAAGCATTTCGCGCTGGTCGGATCGACCGGCACCGGCAAATCGACCAGCGCCGCGCTGATCCTGCATCGCATCTGCGAACTGGCGCCGCAGGGCCATGTCGTGATGATCGATCCGCACGGCGAATATGCCGCCGCCTTCCGCGGCAACGGCGCGATCTACGACGTCGGCAATCTGCAGATGCCGTATTGGCTGATGAATTTCGAGGAGCATTGCGAGGTGTTCGTCACCTCGGCCGGTTCCGACCGGCAGATGGACGCCGACATCCTGGCCAAATGCCTGCTGATGGCGCGCGCGAAGAACCGGCTGGGGCAGGAAATCGCCAAGCTGACCGTCGATGCGCCGATCCCGTATCTGCTGAGCGATCTCACCAACTTCCTCACCCTCGAAATGGGCAAGCTCGACCGGGCGGGCGATACCGCGCCCTACCTGCGGCTCAAGACCAAGATCGACGAGATCAAGGCCGATCCGCGCTACGGCTTCATGTTTTCCGGCATGCTGGTCGCCGACACGATGGCCGATTTCCTCGGCCGGATCTTCCGCATGCCGGGCGACGGGCGGCCGATCTCGATCGTCGACGTGTCCGGCGTGCCGTCGGAGATCACGTCGGTGGTCGTGGCGGTGCTGAGCCGCATGACGTTCGATTTCGCGATCTGGTCGCGCAACGAGCCGCAACGGCCGATCCTGCTCGTCTGCGAAGAGGCGCACCGCTATATCCCGAGCGGCAACGCCAGCGGCGGGCGCAGTGCCTCGGTCGGGCGCATCCTGGGGCGGATCGCCAAGGAAGGGCGCAAGTACGGCGTCAGCCTGGGTCTCATCACCCAGCGGCCGTCCGATCTGGAAGAAGGCGTGCTGTCGCAATGCGGCACGATCATCGCGATGCGCCTCAACAACGAGCGCGACCAGGCGTTCGTGCGCGCCGCGATGCCCGAAGGCGCGCGTGGGTTCCTCGATTCGATCCCCGCGCTGCGCAACCGCGAATGCATCATCTGCGGCGAAGGCGTCGCGGTGCCGATCCGGGTGAGCTTCGACGGGCTGGAGGAAACCAAGCGGCCCGCATCGGGTGACCCGCTGTTCTCGAAATTGTGGCGCGACGTGGGCGGCGAGGATGCGATCATCCAGCGCACGATCATGCGCTGGCGCGCGCAAGGGCGGTGACCCGGCACGACCTCCCCCACAGCGGGGGAGGACGTCAGGGGTGGCCGACCCTCACCGACAGCAGGCTGGCGACGCGCGCCTTGAACCGGCGCAGCGTGTCGCCGGACAGCGTCTGGACGCTGGCGAAGCTGATCGAGCGCGGGTTGATCGTCTGGCCGTTGCGCCAGACTTCCCAGTGCAGGTGCGGGCCGGTCGACATGCCGGTGGAGCCGACATAGCCGATCACCTGCCCCTGGCGGACATGCTGGCCGCGCGCCACCGCGATGCGGCTCATATGGCCGTAGCCGCTGGCGAGGCCGCCGCTGTGCGCGAGCTTGACGAAATTGCCATAGCCGCCGAAGCGCCCCGCGCCCTGCACGACGCCGTCGAGCGCGGCGTAGATCGGCGATCCGTAGGGCGCGCCGATATCGACGCCCTTGTGCATCTTGAGGTAGCCGAGCAGCGGGTGCATGCGATAGCCGAAGGACGAGGTGATCCGCCCCGCGACCGGCATGCCCATGAAGCCGCGCCGCTCGCTTTCGCCCCTGGAATCGAACCAGGCGGGTTTGCCGCCGTCGTCCCAGCGGACCAGCTGCACCTGACGGCGGCCCTGATCGATGCCCGCAAGCAGCAGGTCGCCGAGGCGCACTTCGCCGGTGGCGGCCCGTTCCTGTTCGACGATCAGGTCGAAGGTGTCGGCGGCGCCGACGTCGCGACCGATCGACAGCCGGGTGGCGAGCGCCTTGATATAGCTTTCGACGACGCGGGCCGGTGCGCCGGCGGCGCGCGCCGAACGATAGAGGCTGGAGCCGACGAGGCCCTGGATGCGCAGCGGCGTCGCATCCACGGCGATCGGCTGGCGCGTCATCACCAGCCCGCTGCCGGCGCGGTCGAGCGTCAGCGCCAGGTCGAAGCGGGCGCGCAAGGCCAGCTTGTCGAGCGGGCGCGCCACCGTCTTGGCCGGGCGGCGGCCGAGCGTCAGGGCGATGCGGGTGCCCGGCTTGATCTGATCGAGCGCGACCGCCTGGCCGACCAGATCGGCGGCGGCACGCGCGTCGCCACGGCCGACGCCGGCGCGCATCAGCATGCGGCCGAAATCGTCGCCCTCGCCCAATGTCGCGGCCAGCTCGACGACGGGGCGTTCGGGCGCCTCGGCCAGCGGCGCGACGAGGTCGTTCGCCGCCATGTGGTGGCCGGTATCCCCGCCCCAGGCGAGCGGTGCGATGCTCTGGGCGCGGGACTCTTCCCAGGCGGTGCCGGTGAGCGGCGCGGGGGTGGCGCCGATGAGCGGGCGAAGGCCCGGCGCGAGCACCCAGGCGGCGCCGGCGAGTGCGGTGAAGGTGGCGAGGCCGCGCCACCAGTCGCGGCTGCCGATCTGCGCGCCGAGATCGGGCACCCAGTCGACCCCGGCGGCGGCGCCGCGCAGGCGCTCGATCCGGCCCAAGTCCCGCGGCACGGCGGGCGCACGGCCGAACGGCCGCGCGGCGGTGCCGCCGGCCAGTTCCCATCCCTGATCGTTGCGTAGGAACACGCGGAAACGGCGCCTCTTTCGATCGTGTCGCCGTGTCGTCCCCCCGGCGTCGGGTCGCAGCGTTGTGGGGGCAAAGTTCTAAAGTCAAATTAACCGCCGGGCTGTACGACTCGCGGTGCGACGAGGCGTTTCCTCGCTGCGGCGGGTGCGCTGCGGGGCATGCCGCCTGCCGACGATCTGCATCATTGCGCGAAGCCGCCGGAACCCCGATGTTGGTGTGATGAAAGCGGCGGTCACCGCGGTCCTCGGGCCGACCAACACGGGCAAGACCCATCTCGCCGTCGAGCGGATGTGCGCGCATTCCAGCGGGATCATGGGCTTTCCGCTGCGGCTGCTGGCGCGCGAGGTCTACGATCGGGTCGTCCGGCTGAAGGGACCGGAACAGGTCGCGCTGGTGACGGGGGAGGAAAAGATCGTTCCCCCCAACGCGCGCTGGTATTTGTGCACGGCGGAATCGATGCCCGAGCATGACGCCGCCTTCGTCGCGCTCGACGAGGCGCAGCTCGGCACCGATGCCGAGCGCGGCCATGTCTTCACCGACCGCCTGCTGCGTCGGCGCGGGCGCGAGGAGACGATGATCCTCGGCTCCGAAGCCTTGAGGCCGATGATCCGCGATCTGGTGCCCGATGCCGAGATCATCGGCCGGCCGCGCTTTTCCCGCCTGACCTATGCGGGCGCCAAGAAGATCAGCCGGTTGCCCAAGCGATCGGCGATCGTCGCGTTCAGCGCCGAGGAAGTCTATGCCGTCGCCGAGATGCTGCGGCGCCTGCGCGGCGGCGCGGCGGTGGTGATGGGGGCGCTGTCGCCGCGGACGCGCAACGCGCAGGTCGCGATGTTCCAGGCGGGTGAGGTCGACTATCTGGTCGCCACCGACGCGATCGGCATGGGACTCAACATGGACGTGGCGCACGTCGCCTTCGCCAGCCTCCACAAGTTCGACGGGCGGCGCAACCGGCGGCTGACGGTCGCCGAGATGGCGCAGATCGCCGGGCGAGCCGGGCGGCACCAGCGCGACGGCACGTTCGGCGCGGTGACCGAAGAGGGGCCGGGCGCGTTCCTGCCCGAAGAGGTGTTCGCGATCGAGGAACATCGCTTTCCGCCGATCGAGCACCTCTACTGGCGCAACGGCGAGCCCGATGTCTCCAGCATCGATGCGCTGATCGCCAGCCTGGAGCGGCGGCCGGAGCCGGGCGTGCTGCTGCCTGCGCCGCCGGCGACCGACCTGCTCGTGCTCAAGCGGCTGGCGGACGAGGCCTGGGTGCGCGAGCGGGCGCGGGGGCCTGCGATGGTCAAGCGGCTGTGGGCGGCGTGCGGCCTGCCCGATTTCCGGAAAGTGGGCATCGACCCGCACGCCCGCTTCGTCAGCCGCATCTTCGGCCACCTGTCGGAGGGGCGGATGGTGGTGCCCAACCAATGGTTCGCCGACGAGGTGACGCGGCTCGACACGATCGCGGGCGATGTCGAGACGATCGCCGGACGGATCGCGGCGATCCGCAGCTGGGCCTATATCGCGCAGCGCGCGGACTGGCTCGCCGACCCGGCGCAGGCGGCCGAACGCACCCGCGCGATCGAGGAGCGGCTGTCCGACGGCCTGCACGCCAGCCTGACCCAGCGCTTCGTCGACAAGCGCACCACCGCGCTGATCCGCCAGATCGGCGCGGACGCCAGCCTGCTGCCGGTGACGATCGGCGCGGAGGGCGAGGTGCTGGTGGAGGAGCATGCGATCGGGCGCCTCGACGGGTTCCGCTTCACCGTCGATCCCGCCGCGCGCGCCGCCGATCGCCGGCTGCTGCTCGCCGCGGCGGAGAAACGGCTGGCGGGCGAGCGCAGCCGCCGCGCCGAGGCGCTGGTTTCGGCGGAGGACGCGGCGTTCACGGTCAGCGGACCGGCCATCCTGTGGAACGGACATGGCGTCGCCGATCTGAAGCCCGGTCCGTCGCTGGCGCGCCCGCAGGTGACGCTGCATCGCGACCTCGACTGCCTCGCCAAGCCGCAGCGCGAGGCGGTGCGCGAGCGGCTGATGCGGTGGCTGGGCGGCATGGTCGCGCGCCACGTGCCGGTGCTGGCGGCGCTCGCCGAAGCGGCACGCGATCCGGCGGCGACACCGGGCCTGCGGGTGGTGGCGGGCGAGCTGGAGGCGGCGGGCGGCCTGGCGCCGCGGCTCGCCCTGCGTGAGGCGGTGGATGCGCTGTCGCCCGACGAGCGCAAGCGGCTGCGGCGGATCGGCATCACGATCGGCGCACTCGACCTGTTCGATCCGCGGCTGATGAAGCCGGCCGCGGCGCGCTGGCGGCAGGCGCTGCTGGCGGTGCGGGGGCAGTCGACCGATCTGCCGCGCGAGGGCGCGACCGTCCTGCCGCGCGGTGCGCCGGGCGCGCGGATCGCCACCGGTTTCCGCCCGCTCGCCGCCCAGGCGGTGCGCGTCGACCTGGTCGAGCGGATCGCACGCGCCGCGCATGATGCGCGGCAGGGCAGGAAGCCCTTTGCCCCCGATCCGGCGCTCGCCACCTCGATGGGGGTGGAGCCGGCGACCTTCGAGCGGCTGATGGCGGAGCTGGGGTTCCGCACCGTCCGGGCGGGCGGGGAACAGGCGGCCGCCTGGATCTGGCAGGGGCGGCGGGCGCCGCGCCGTGACGATCGTCCCGCGCCGCCGCCGACCGGCGCGTTCGCGGCGCTCGCGGCGTGGGGGAATCTCGAGAAGAATCATGGCTGAACCGACGATGCGCCTCGACCGCTTCCTGTGGTTCGCGCGGCTGGTGAAGACGCGCGACCGGGCGCAGGAGCTTGCATGCGAGGGGCGGCTGCGGATCGACGGGCGGCCGATCGACCGTGCGCATGCACCGGTCAGGGTCGGCAATATCCTGACCTTCGCACAAGGGCCGCGGGTGCGGGTGCTGCGGATCGAGGCGCTGCCGGCGCGGCGCGGACCCGCTCCCGAAGCGCAGGGTTGCTACCAGGAACTGGTTGCAAACGTCTCGCAACCGCCCGCCTCCGATTGACGCGGAGAGGAACGCGGCATAGCAGCCTCGCGTTCATACCCGGTTCGCTCCGTCGCAACCGTGCCAAAGGCCGCAAGGAACTCCCATGACCTACGTCGTCACCGATGCCTGCATCCGCTGCAAGTATATGGATTGCGTCGAGGTCTGTCCGGTCGACTGCTTCTATGAAGGCGAGAACATGCTCGTCATCAACCCCAGCGAATGCATCGACTGCGGCGTGTGCGAGCCCGAATGCCCGGCCGAGGCGATCCTGCCCGATACCGAGAGCGGACTGGAGCAGTGGCTGGAGCTCAACACCACCTTCTCCGCGCAATGGCCCAACGTCACGCGCAAGCTGGACCAGACGCCGCCCGACGCCGATGCGATGAAGGGCGTCGAGGGCAAGTACGACAAGTTCTTCTCGCCCGAGCCCGGCACCGGCGACTGAGTGGGTCGGGGCGCGGGCGCGGCGACGGCCAAAAGCCCTGATAAGGCAGCGTATCTGTCTCATCCACGCTGGTAATTTTGTTGCGAACGTGTTAAAAGGGTCCACGACGGGCGCGATGCGTCGCGCCCGTCGATGACGTTCGTACCAACCATCCTCGTCGGTCCTGTTCGGCGGCCTGCCGCCAGAGGGATCGTCCGCGACGAGCGATGCGACCTGAGAAAGGCCCGTTCATGGCTGCCAAGGCATTGTCCTTCGATGTCGGTGATTACGTTGTTTATCCGAAGCATGGTGTCGGCCGTGTGATCGAACTGCAGAAGCAGGAGATCGCCGGGACCAGCCTGGAGCTGTACGTGCTCCGCTTCGAAAAGGAGCGCATGACGCTGCGCGTTCCCACCAACAAGGCCGAGTCGGTCGGCATGCGCAAGCTGTCGTCGGACAAGACGATGCGCGAGGCGATGGAGACGCTGAAGGGCAAGCCCAAGGTCAAGCGCACCATGTGGTCGCGCCGCGCGCAGGAATATGAAGCGAAGATCAACTCGGGCGACCTCGCGTCGATCGCCGAGGTGGTCCGCGACCTGTTCCGCGCCGACGACCAGCCCGAGCAGAGCTATTCGGAGCGCCAGATCTTCGAAGCGGCATGCAGCCGCCTCGCCCGCGAACTGGCGGCGATGGAAGAGATCGACGAGCCCAAGGCGCAGGAGAAGATCCTCGATATCCTCCGCGCCGCTGCGGCGATCTACAACAAGGAGAAGGTGCCGGCCTGACGCCTGGCGCCACATCCGGTGATACGAAGGGGCGGCTCCGCGAGGGGCCGCCTTTTTCGTTGGGGCACCCGTCCTTTTCGGTCCGAGCCATGTTTACAAGTGTAGACGATGCGGCTTACCATCCGCCTGCACCAGCAGAGGATTTGCCCCATGAAGCCGCTCGCGCTCGTCCTGATCCCCGTCCTTGCCACCGCCGCGCTCGCGGCCGAGCGTGACAAGGGGCCGGGGATCGCCGGCCAGCCGCAAGGCGGCGGCTACAGCTATCGGGCGCGGGGGTTCGACGCGGTCAGCCTGTCGGGCGGCGCGCGGGTGATCGTGGAAACGGGGCCAGCCTTTGCCGTGCACGCGGACGGCCCCG
Source organism: Sphingomonas cellulosilytica (assembly GCF_052321755.1). NCBI lineage: Bacteria > Pseudomonadati > Pseudomonadota > Alphaproteobacteria > Sphingomonadales > Sphingomonadaceae > Sphingomonas > Sphingomonas cellulosilytica. Next base: position 437,980 of record NZ_JBQRTT010000001.1, on the reverse strand, counting down.
CCGCGGCCTTCACCAATTTCCGCGTCGCGCAGAACGGACGCACGCTGGAGGTCGGCCGCCGCTACGAAGGGCGACCGGAGAACCCGCTGGAGCGCCGCATCGTCGTCCATGTCGCCTTGCCGGCGCTGACCGCGGCGAGCGTCGGCGGATCGGGCAGCATGGTGGTCGACCGCGCTGCGGGCCAGCGCTTCGCCGGATCGGTCGGCGGATCGGGATCGCTGCGCATCGCGCGACTCGATGCGCAATCCGTCGACCTGAGCGTCGGGGGATCGGGCGAGGCCGTCGCGGCGGGCAGCGTGGCGGCGCTGGAGGCGAACGTCGGCGGATCGGGTTCGATCGCGGCGCCGGGCTTGCGGGCGGCGCGCGCATCGGTGTCGGTCGGCGGATCGGGCAGCGTCCGCGCCGCGGTGGCGGGGCCGGCCGACGTCTCGATGGCGGGCAGCGGCACCGTGGACCTCGGCGCGCAGGCGCGTTGCCGGGTAAGCAAGGTCGGCAGCGGCACGGTACGCTGCAGCCGCTGACGCGACATTGTCCGCCGCGCTTTCGTGTGTTAGTTTGGCAATACACGAAGGAGGAACGGGCGATGCACGGCACGGGGCGTACGGTGGGTCTGGCGATGCTGGCGGCGGTGGCGGTCGGCGGCTGTTCGATCGGCAACGACGACGGGCCGGGGATCGCGCCCACGGGCAGCGGCACGACCCGCAGCTATGCGGCGGACGGGTTCAGCAAGATCGAACTCGCCGGCAGCGACGATGTCGACGTGCGCGCCGGCACCGCCTTCTCCGTCCGGGCCGAGGGGCCTGCGGACGAACTCGACCAGCTGCGCATCGCCCGTGACGGCGACACGCTGTCGATCGGCCGCAGGCATCGCGCCTTCGGCTGGGGCCGTCACGACAAGGTGAAGGTGTTCGTGACGCTGCCGCGCCTCGCGGAGGCGAGCATCGCCGGGTCCGGCACGATGGCGGTCGACCGGATCGAAGGCGGATCGTTCGAGGGCAATATCGCCGGATCGGGCGACCTCAACATCGCCGCGCTGGCCGTGGACGAGGCGGAGGTGTCGATCGCCGGATCGGGCAACGTGCGCGCCGGCGGCGCGGTGAAGCGGCTGGAGGTCGATGTCGCCGGATCGGGCAGCTTCGATGCCGCCGGCCTGCGCGCGGAGCGGGCCGAGGTGACCGTCGCCGGTTCGGGCGACGTGCGGGCCGCGGTCGCCGGCGAGGCCAAGGTCGAGCTGATGGGATCGGGCGACGTCGATCTCGGCGCGCAGGCGCGCTGCCGCGTGTCGAAGACGGGATCGGGCTCGGTGCGCTGCGGCACTCGGTAAGCCGGCATCGTGCCCTTGCCGCGACGCGCCGGGGATGCGAGGCTGACGGCATGGTTCGTCTGATCGCGCTGCTGCTGCTCATCCTGCCCGCCGCGGCCTCTGCGGCGGAGCGCCGCGTGGCGCTCGGCAGCTTCGAGCGGCTGCGGGTCCAGGGCGCGTTCGACGTGACGGTGACGACGGGCGGATCGCCGGGAGCGACGGTGATCGGCGATTCCGGCGCGATCGGCGATGTCGACCTGCACGCCGAGGGCATGACGCTAACCGTGCGCGGCACGAGCAGCGGCCGCTGGGGCGAACAGCCGTCGAGCGGCAGGACGACGCCGATCCGGATCGTGCTGACCACGCCGCGCCTCGCGAGCGTCACGATGATCGGCGGCAGCCGCGTCGCGGTGTCGCGGCTGGCGGCGCCGCGCATGGAGGTGACCGCCAGCGGCTCGGGCGGCATCGCCGTCGCGGCGATCGACGGCGACCAGATCGCCGTGCAGCTGGTCGGCGAAAGCAATGTCAGCGTCGCCGGCCGCGTCGCGACCGCGCGGCTGCTGGCCAATGGGGCGGGGACGATCGACGCCGCCGGGCTGGATGCGGGCGACCTTACCGCGCATCTCGAAGGGCTGGGGACGATCGCGGCGCGGGCGCGCTATACGGCACAGGTGTCGAGCAGCGGCTTGGGCACAGTGACGGTCGCCGGACGCCCCAAATGCCGGGTCACCGCCGCGGCGGGCGCGCCGGTGACCTGCGGTTCGGGGAGCTAGCGGCTGAGCGTCGGTTGGGTCGATGCTCGCCGTGTGCCTTGAGCGTGTCGAAGGGTGTGAGTCTCACCTGTGCTTCGACAGGCTCAGCACGAACGGATGTGGAGCGAGCCGATCAGATCAGCGCCAGTTCGGCGAGTTTGCCGACCAGCGCGGGCGGCATGGCGGCGAGGCCGTCCGCTTCGCCGCCGAGATCGAGCGGGGCGTCGGCGGCCTCCAGGTAGCGCCAGCCCTGGTGCGCGCGCTTGGGGCGGGCCTGCACCAGCACCAGTGCCGGATCGATATGGATGGCGACGCGGCCGCCCTCCGCCTCGCCGAAGCCCAGGATGGGGGATCGCGCGACGAGCTGGTGCTTGAGGATCCAGAACAGCGAGCCCCGGCCGGCGACCTCCTCGTGCCGCTTGGGCAGGTAGCGGGTGGTCAGGAACACGGGGCCGTCCTGCGCCCGCAGCTGGAGGCGTTCGGCAAGATGATCGGCGCTGGTCGCGCCGAAGGCCACTTTCGTCAGGTGCAGCATCGGGTCGCCGATGTGGGTGGACTGCCCAGCCGCCGCAAGGCGGTCAAGCGCCCAGCCGCCGCAAGGTGGTCAGCCGCTCAAGCCCCAGACGGTGGCGAGGCCGAGGAAGGAGAAGAAGCCCATCACGTCGGTGGCAGTGGTGACGAACACCGCGGAGGACACCGCCGGGTCGACGTTCGCCTTGTCGAGCGCGACCGGCACGACGACGCCGACCAGCCCGGCGACGATGCTGTTGATCATCATCGCGATGGCGAACACGATCGACAGTTGCAGGTTGCCGAGGATCACCCAGCTGCCGATCGCCCCGACCAGGCCGAGCGCCACGCCGTTGCACAGCGCGATGCGGAATTCGCGGAACAGCATGCGCACGGTGTTGGAACTGGTCAGCTGGTTGGTGGCGAGCGCGCGCACCACCACCGCGAGCGTCTGCGTACCGGCATTGCCGCCCAGCGCCGAGACGATCGGCATCAGCGCGGCGAGCAGCGCGAAGCGCGCGATCTCGCCCTGGAAGATGCCGACCACCGAGGCGGAGAGGATCGTCGCGCCCAAATTGACGACCAGCCAGGCGACGCGGCTGCGCACGGTCAGCCGGATCGGTTCGTTGATGTCGCCTTCGCCCGCGCCCGACAGGCGCAGCGCGTCCTCGCCCGCCTCCTGCTGGATGATGTGGACGATGTCGTCGACGGTGATCATGCCGACGAGCCGATCGGAGGCATCGACCACCGCGGCGCTGATGAGCGCATATTTCTGGAAGCGGAGCGCGACCTCCTCCTGATCCATGTCGACCGGGATCAGCGTCTGTTCGCGCTTCATCACGTCCGCCATCGCGATCTCGGGCGGGGTGCGCAGGATCCACGACAATTGGCAGGTGCCGACCGGATGGTGGCCGGCATCGACGACGAACACCTCCCAGAAATCGGTGGTCAGTTCCTCGTGGTGGCGCAGGAAGTCGATCGTGTCGCCGACCGTCCAATGGTCCGGCACCGCGATCAGCTCGCGCTGCATCAGGCGGCCGGCGGTTTCCTCGGGGTAGGACAGCGCTTCCTCGATCGCGGCACGATCGTCGGGGTCGAGGGCGCGCAGCACCGCGCGCTGGTCCGCTTCCTCCATGTCCTCGATGATCGCGACGGCATCGTCGGTATCGAGTTCGGAGGCGAGATCGGCGACCTCGGTCGGGGTCAAGGCATCGATCAGGTCCTCGCGGACGTAATCGTTCATCTCCGCGAAGACGTCGGCGTCGAGCAGGTCCTTGAGCGCCTTGGCGAGGATGCCGCGATCCTCGTGCGGGGTCAGCTCGAACAGGTCGGCGATATCGGCGGGATGCAGCGGCTCGACCAGCGCGCGCGCCGCTTCGTCGTCGCCCTCGTGCGCGGCATCGAGCACCGCGTCGACGAATTCGGGGCGCAGCCGGTCGTCCTCGTCCAGCTCGTCCTGCTCGGGCGCGGGCGCCTCGGGAAGTTCGGTCTCGCTCATCGCTGCCTCCTCCCGGCGTGGATCCGGGGGCGCTCTACCGCGCTGCGGCAGGAATGGCCACACCCGGAAATTTGCCCTTCGCCATCGGCGACACTACCTGCCCGTCACCACAAGAGGACAGATCATGGCCGATACCTTCAACACCCTGACGCTGACGCTGGATGACGGCGACGTGACGATCAAGCTGCGCCCCGACCTGGCGCCCAACCACGTCCAGCGCATCGGCGAACTGGCGAACGAGGGCTTCTACGACGGCGTGCCCTTTCACCGCGTGATTCCGGGCTTCATGGCGCAGGGCGGCGACGGTGGCCGCGGCGATGGCACCGGCGGGTCGAGCAAGCCGAACCTCCGCCAGGAGTTCAACGCGGAGCCGCATGTGCGCGGCGTGTGCTCGATGGCGCGCACCAGCGATCCGAATTCGGCCAACAGCCAGTTCTTCATCGTGTTCGACGACGCGCGCTTCCTCGACAACCAATATACGGTGTGGGGCGAAGTGACCGACGGCATGGAGCTGATCGACGCGCTGCCCAAGGGCGAGCCGCCGCGCAACCCGGGCAAGATCGTCAAGGCGAAGGCGGAGTAACAACGGTAATTCCTCCCCGGCACGGGGAGGGGGACCGCGCCGCAGGCGTGGTGGAGGGGCAGCCGCGGGCGTTGCGCTACTTGGCTGCCCCTCCGTCAGCGCTGGCGCGCTGCCACCTCCCCGTACCGGGGAGGACCTGGTTGTTCAGACTTCGCCCAGGGTCCGGATCAGCCAGTCGTGGAACATGCGGACCGGCCGCTGTTGCAGCGCGCGCGGGCGGCAGACGAACCAATAGCTGTACGGGCTCTCGACCACGATATCGAACAGGCGGACCAGCCGCGGGTCGCGGGCGTCCTGGAAATGGCTTTCGTGCATGAAGGCGACGCCGAGGCCCTGCGCCGCCGCCTCCAGCATCAGTGCACCCGAATCGAAATAGTCGATCGCCAGCGGCTCGATGCCGGGATCGATCCCCGCCGCCTCGCGCCAGGCGGTGAAATTGTCGGGCATTTCCCGGTGGATCAGGGCGGTGAGGCCGGTGAGCTGTTCCGGGCGGGTGATCGGGTCCGGCCCCTCCAGCAACGTCCTTGCACCGATGACATACACCGAATTGCGATCGAGTCGCTTGGCGTAGAGCGTCGGATCGATCTCGCGCGACAGGGCGATCACCGCGTCCAGGCCCTCGCCGAGACGGGCGACGCCATGGCCGGCGGTGTCGATGTCGAGGTGGAGTTCGGGATGCGCCGCACGCAATTCGCCGAGTCGCGGGAACAGCCGCTGCGAGGCGAACAGCGGGAGGATGCCGAGCCGCAGGCGCAGCACCTCGACCGTGCCGGTCATCGCCTCGACCGCGTCGGACATGCTGTCGAGCACCGGCGCGATCAGGCCGAGCAGGCGCTCGCCGTCGGCATTGAGGACCATCGCCTGGTGGCGCCGTTCGAACAGCGGGCGGTCGATGAACCGCTCCAGGCTCTGCACGCGGCGGCTGAGGGCGGGCGCGGACAGCGCCAGTTCGGCGGCGGCGGCCTTGACGGAGCCCAGGCGGGCGACCTGGACGAAGGCTTCGATCGCACCCAGCGGTGGCAGCCTGCGCATGACGATCCTCCCTCTGGCCTGGGGGCGCGGTGGCGCCGACCTGTGTTAACGCGTGCAGATTGTGCAATCGTATCGCATCTTTTCGCACTTGCAACATAAAGCTGCCAAGGACAGAAGGAACGGGCCTTTCAGGCATCCTCTCCTAAAAACTTTCACGGGCTGGCTCCTTCGGGACCGGCCCTTTTTTTGTCCGTCGGTCGGCGGGTTGGCCGTGGCGGCGCCGGAACCCGCATCCTATCTCGCGCGCTTCGAACGCGTTGCCGCGAGGATCCGAGTTGATGGCCGATACCGATACCCCCACCCGCAAGATCCAGGTGGCAAACAGCCGGGCCGAGGATTCCGGCCGCGGCCTCGCGCATCTGCCGCGCAGCCTGATGGCGGCGATCGGCGTCGGCGAAGGCGACGTGGTGGAGATCGTCGGCAAGCAATCGACGCCGGCGCGCGCGGTCGGCCCCTATCCGGAGGACGAGGGGATCGAGGTGCTGCGCATCGACGGCCTGCAACGCGCCAATGCCGGCGTCGGCGCGGGCGACTTCGTCGAGGTGCGCAAGGTCGAATCGAAGCCGGCGACGCGCGTCGTCTTCGCACCGGCGCAGGCGAACCTGCGCCTGCAGGGCCAGCCGCAGGCGCTGAAGCGGACCTTCTTCGGGCGACCCTTGTGCCAGGGCGACGTGGTCGCGACCGCCGGCCACCAGCGCGTCGGCAACATGCCGCCGGGCATCCAGCAGTTCATGAACGCGCCGGCCTATGCCTTGCAGGAGATCCGCCTGGCGGTGGTGTCGGCGAGCCCCAAGGGCATCGTCCATATCGACGAGAATACCGAGATCGAGCTGCGGCCCGAATATGAGGAGCCGACGCAGCGGCGCGCCGACGTCACCTATGACGATATCGGTGGCATGGCGGGCACGATCGACCAGCTGCGCGAGATGGTGGAGCTGCCGCTGCGCTATCCCGAGCTGTTCCAGCGCCTCGGCGTCGATCCGCCCAAGGGGCTGCTGCTCTACGGGCCGCCGGGCACCGGCAAGACGCGGCTGGCGCGTGCGGTGGCCAACGAATCGGATGCGTCGTTCTTCCTCATCAACGGGCCGGAGATCATGGGCTCCGCTTATGGCGAGTCCGAAGGGCGGCTGCGCGAGATCTTCGAGGAAGCGGCTAAGTCGGCGCCGTCGATCGTCTTCATCGACGAGATCGATTCGATCGCGCCCAAGCGCGGCAACGTGCAGGGCGAGGCGGAAAAGCGCGTCGTCGCGCAGCTGCTCACCCTGATGGACGGGCTGGAGGCGCGCGCCAACCTCGTCGTCATCGCCGCGACCAACCGGCCGGAGGCGATCGACGAGGCGCTGCGTCGGCCCGGCCGCTTCGACCGCGAGATCGTCGTCGGCGTGCCGGACGAGCGCGGGCGGCGCGAGATCCTGGGCATCCATACCCGCGGCATGCCGCTGGGCGACCGCGTCGACCTCGCCGAACTGGCGCGGACCACCTATGGCTTCGTCGGTGCCGACCTTGCCGCGCTGACCCGCGAGGCGGCGATCGAGGCGGTGCGGCGGATCATGCCGCGGCTCAACCTCGAAGAGCGGACGATCCCGCCCGAGGTGCTCGATACCTTATCGGTGACGCGCGAGGATTTCCTGGAGGCGCTGAAGCGCGTCCAGCCTTCCGCGATGCGCGAGGTGATGGTGGAGGCGCCGCGGGTGCGCTGGGAGGACGTCGGCGGCCTCGACGCGGCGCAGAACCGGTTGAAGGAGGGCGTCGAGCTGCCGCTCAAGGACCCCGATGCCTTCCGCCGGCTCGGCATCCGCCCGGCCAAGGGCTTCCTGCTCTACGGGCCGCCGGGAACGGGCAAGACGCTGCTCGCCAAGGCGGTGGCGCGCGAGGCGGAGGCAAATTTCATCGCCACCAAATCCTCCGACCTCCTGAGCAAATGGTATGGCGAGAGCGAGCAGCAGATCAGCCGGCTGTTCGCGCGGGCGCGGCAGGTGGCGCCGACGGTGATCTTCATCGACGAACTCGACAGCCTCGTCCCCGCGCGCGGCGGTGGCCTGGGGGAGCCGCAGGTGACCGAACGCGTCGTCAACACCATCCTTGCCGAGATGGACGGGCTGGAGGAGCTGCAATCGGTGGTGGTGATCGGCGCGACCAACCGGCCGAACCTGGTCGACCCGGCGCTGCTGCGGCCGGGGCGGTTCGACGAGCTGATCTACGTCGGCGTGCCCAATGCCGAGGGGCGGCGACGCATCCTCGCGATCCAGACGCAGAAGATGCCGCTCGACCGCGACGTCGACCTCGACGCAGTGGCGCGGCGGACCGATCGCTTCACCGGTGCCGATCTGGAGGATGTGGTACGGCGTGCGGGCCTCGTCGCGCTGCGCCGGTCGTTGCAATCGACCCACGTCACCATGGCGGATTTCGAAGAGGCGCTGACCGAATCGCGGGCAAGCGTGACGCCGGAGATGGAAAAGGACTACGAGCAGATCGCCGCGCGGCTAAAGCAGGATGCCGCCGCGATCCAGCCGATCGGGTTCGCCTTTCCGAAGAGAGGGGACGCATAGCAATCCTCCCCGGAACGGGGAGGGGGACCGCCCGGCGCAGCCGGGTGGTGGAGGGACAGCCCCAAGCGACGTCGCGTGCGGCTGCCCCTACGCCAGCACCGGCGCGCTGCCACCTCCCCGTACCGGGGAGGATCTACGCGCGTTCCTTGAGCGTGGCCCAGGCGTAGCCGAACAGCAGCAGCAGGGCGGCGGCGGCAGCCAGATACGGCAGTGGCCGCGCGATCTCGTACAGGCCGACGCCGATCGACGGGCCGAGCACGAAGCTGGCGCCGTTGACGCTGGTCACCTTGCCCGCGACCGAGCCTTGTGCGGCGGGACCGACCGCGAGGCTGGAGCCGGCGGTGAAGCCCGGCCGGGTGAAGCCGAAGCCCAGGTTGGCGAGCGCATAGGCGGTGGCGATGCCGTAGAGCGAGGTCGCGATGCCGGTGAGCACGACGCCCGCCGCCGCCAGCACCAGCCCGACCAGCACCAGCCGCCGCGGGCTGAGCCCGAGCAGCGGGATCACGCCCCATTGCACCAGCAGCGCCGCGCCCGCGCCCATCATCAGCACGATGCCGGTCGGCTCCAGCGCCTGCGCCGGCGGGATCGCCAGCCGGTCGATGACCAGGAACCCGATCGCCTGGCTGGTCATCGCCTGGGCGTGGCCCATGACGAGGCCGGCGATCATCCAGCCGCGCACGCGGGCGTCGAGATAGCCGATATGTTCGACGTGCGGCTCGGTCGCGGCGGTGACGGTGGCGCCGGTCGGGGCGCCGCCGATCGACGGATAGGCGGAGGAGGCGCCGTGCGCGCGCGTGCCGCCGAGGCGATCGTCGGGCAGCATCGTGCGCACGGTGATCCACACCGCGACGCCGAACACCGCGAAGACGAAGGCCGGGCCGGCAAGGCCGATCTCGATCCGCCCGACGCTGCCGAGCAGCAGATAGGGCGCGATCGCCGGCCCCAGGATGGTGCCGAGGCCGAAGGCGCTGGCGAGCAGCGTCAGCGCCTTGGTGCGATCCTCGCGCGTCGTCTCACCGGCGACGAGTGCCTGCACCGCGGGCGGCGCGGCCGAGCCGAAGGTGCCGTAGATCAGCCGGCCGCCGATGAAGAGCAGGAAGGCCGTGGTGCCGCCGATCCAGCCGTTGATCCCGGCGGCGAGGAACAGCCCGCACAGGCTGAGCGACACCGCGAAGCCGCCGACGCCGAGCAGGATCATCGTCCGCCGGCCGTGGCGGTCCGACCGGTTCGCCCAGAACGGCGCGGCGAGCACCCACAGCAGGGCGGACAGGGAGAATGCCGCCGCCACCGCGCGGTCGGCGACGCCGAGCGAGCGGCCGAGCGCAGGCAGGATCGATTGCAGCGCGGTATTGCCCGCCGCGATCGTCAGCATGACGAGGAACATCAGCGCAAAGCGGCGATCCATGACGCTGGCCGTCCGTGTCATGCGCGGTTCCAGTCATAGGCGCGGGTGACCGTGCAGACGGTGACGCGATAGCTGTCGTACCATCGCCGCCGCCCGGCCTCGCGGATCGCGACGTGATCGGGCTGATCGCGCCAGGCGAGCGCCGCCGCGTCATCCGCCCAATAGCTGACGGTGATTCCCGCCCCGTCGGCGCCGCGCGCGCTCTCGATCCCGCGATAACCCGGCTGACGGGCGGCGAGCCTTTCCATCGCGATCGCCGCCGCGTCATAGCCGGCCGCGTCGTCGCCGTTGCGCACGGATGCGAAGATCACCGCGGTTTCGCCTTGCCGTTGCCCCATGCGCCTGTCCCTTCGCCTCCCTCCTAAGCGTCTCCGATCGCAGGGCAAGCGGGGGTTCGCGGTGCTTCGCTGCGATGAACCGCATCCTTTTACGCAACCGCACGTCTTGAAACGCGTTCCGGAAACGTGGCACGGGGTGTCACCCGCATGCCCACGCGGGACGATCACGCGAAAACGACAGGAAACCGATGCCGAGTTCGACCACCGCCGCCAGGCGCCGTACCCGTCCTGCTGGCGTGCCGAGCCCGGTGGCGATGTTCTTCCAGGGCTTTCTGAAGCACCCGGTGATGGTCGGATCGATCATCCCGTCGTCCGACAAGCTGATCCGCAAGATGCTGGCGCCGGTCGACTGGGGCGCATGCAAGCTGTTCGTGGAATATGGCCCGGGGGTCGGCACCTTCTGCCGCCCGATCCTGGAGCGGATGGCACCCGATGCGATGCTGATCGCGATCGACACCAATGCCGACTTCATCCGCTACCTCGACCATACGATCACCGATTCGCGCTTCGTCGCAGTGGAGGGATCGGCGGCGGACGTGGAGCGGATCGTGCGCGAACATGGCCACGACCATGCGGACTACATCCTGTCCGGCCTGCCCTTCTCGACGCTGCCGGCGGGCATCGGCCCGGCGATCGCATCGGCCACCCATCGGATCATCCGCACCGGCGGCGCGTTCCTCGTCTATCAATTCTCGCCCAAGGTGAAGGACTTCCTCACCCCGCACTTCCAGATGATCGACCATGACATGGAATGGTGGAACGTCCCGCCGGCCCAGCTCTATTGGGCATGGAAGGATTGATCGTCAAAAGGCGTTTAGGCGATCTTTTCGGATAGGTAATAACCCTTATCCTCTTCACATAGGATATCCATTGCGGTAGTGCGTCCGTTATGGACGCACATAAGCTTTCCTCGGCGCTGTTCCTGCACGATGCCGCCATCCGTCGCGGCATGGAACTGATGATCTTCGCGCAGTCGCGTTTCGTGCGCAGTGCGGACGAGAAGCTTGCCGAGATGGGCCTGGGACGTGCGCATCATCGCGCGATGTATTTCATCGCCCGCAAACCCGACATCACCGTCGGCGAACTGCTCACCCTGCTCGGCGTCACCAAACAATCGCTGGGGCGCGTGATGAAGGATCTGGTCGATGGCGGCCTCGTCCAGATGCGTCATGGCGATCTCGACCGTCGCCATCGCCTGCTGCGCCTGACCGCACGCGGTACGGAACTCGAAACCGCGCTCTACCAGGAACAGCGCGAACGGATGGCCAAGGCCTATTCGCATGCCGGCCAGGATGCCGTCGCGGGCTATTGGTCGGTGCTGGAGGCGCTGATCCCCGAGGCAGCGCGCGTCCACGTCGACGCGCTGGGGCGTTGAACCCCGAACGCAGCAACGCCCCCTTGCCGGCTGGCCCGCTGGCGTTAGCATAGGTCATTGTTCCTGCCGGAGATGACCATGCGCCGTCCGTTCCTGTTGCTTTCGTCGATCGCCCTTCTGTCCGTGGGCGTGCATGCGCAGCAGCAGCAGCAGCAGCAGCAGCCGGCGCCGTCGGGCGACATTCCGGCGACCTTCAAGCTGGTCGATACCGCCAACGACTATATCAAGCGCGAAGTGATGATCCCGATGCGCGACGGGACGAAGCTCTATACCGTCATCGTCATCCCCAAGGGCGCGACCAATGCGCCGATCGTGCTGACCCGCACGCCCTACAATGCCAAGGCGCGCGCCAATCGATCGGACAGCGCCTCGATGCTCAACACGCTGCCGCTCGCCGACGAAATGTTCGTGAAGGGCGGCTATATCCGCGTCTATCAGGACATCCGCGGCAAATACGGGTCGGAGGGCGATTACGTGGTGACGCGGCCGGTGATCGGGCCGCTCAATCCGACCAAGGTCGATCATGTCACCGACGCCTATGACACGATCGACTGGCTGGTGAACAAGGCGAACCTGCCGCAATCGAACGGCCGCGTCGGCATGATCGGATCGTCGTACGAGGGGTTCACCGTCGTCATGGCGCTGCTGAACCCGCATCCGGCGCTGAAGGTCGCGGCGCCGGAAAGCCCGATGATCGACGGCTGGATGGGCGACGACTGGTTCCACTATGGCGCGTTCCGGCTCGCCAACATCGCCTGGCTGGGCGGGCAGACCGGCTATAAGGGCGGCGGCACCGTGCCGCCGACGGGCGGCTGGGACGATTACGACAATTTCCGCGAGGTCGGCTCGGCGGGCGATTGGGCGAAGAAGTCGGGCTACGACCAATTGCCCTATTGGACACGCATGTCGCAGCACGCGGCCTATGACGATTTCTGGCAGGGGCAGGCGCTCGACAAGCTGCTCGCCGCCAATCCTTCGAACGTGCCGACGATCTGGGAACAGGGCCTGTGGGACCAAGAGGACATGTACGGCGCGATCACCGCGTGGGAGGCGCTGAAGGCCAAGGGCAAGACGGGCAACAACTTCCTGGTGATGGGGCCATGGCGGCACAGCCAGGTCAATCGTGAGGGGCGCAGCCTGGGGCCGTTCCAGTGGGATGGTGACACCGCGCAACAATTCCGCGAGCAGATGGTGCTGCCGCTGTTCGACCAGTATCTGAAGGACGGGCCGGCCGCGAACCTGCCGCAGGCGGCGATCTACAACACCGGCGAAAACCATTGGGATCGCCTGGGCCAATGGCCGCTCGCGTGCGAAAGCGGCTGCCCGGCGCCGCTGAAGCCGATCTATCTGCAGGCGGACGGCGGCCTCGGCTTCGCGAAGGGCGCGGCGGGCGGCGACAGCTACGTCTCCGATCCCGCCAAGCCGGTGCCGCACCTGCCGCGCCCGGTCAATTTCAAGGACGGGCGCTGGGGCGACTGGCTGGTCAGCGACCAGCGCCATGCCGATGGGCGGCCGGACGTGATGACCTATACGACGCCGGTACTGACCGCCCCGATGCGCGTCTCCGGCGCGCCGATCGCCGACCTCTATGCGGCGACGACCGGCACCGATGGCGACTTCGTGGTCAAGGTGATCGACGTTTTCCCGCCTGAGAATGCGACCGACCCCAAGATGGGCGGATACCAGCTGCCGATCAGCCTCGACATCTTCCGCGGCCGCTATCGCAACAGCTTCGCGAAGCCGAGCGCGATCCCTGCGGGCAAGGTGCAGCATTATCGCTTCCGCCTGCCGACGGTGAACCACGTCTTCCAGCCGGGGCACCGGGTGATGGTGCAGGTGCAGTCCAGCCTGTTCCCGCTCTACGATCGCAATCCGCAGACCTATGTGCCCAACATCTTCTTCGCCAAGCCGGGTGATTACCGGAAGGCGACGGTGACGCTCCGCCGCGGCGGTGACAGCGCCAGCGCGGTGCTGCTGCCGGTGGTGCCGGTGGAGCAGCCGCAGGCACGATAGGGTGGTGCCTCAGCTTTGGCTCAAGCGGATGCCGTCAGGCGGGTGAGCGCGGCAGGGTCAGCACGAACGTCGCGCCGGGTCCGGCGAGCGCGATCGTGCCGCCGCCCGCTTCGAGCAGCGATCGCGCGATGGCGAGGCCCAGGCCGGTGCCGCCCGCAGCACGGCGGGTGGTGAAGAAGGGTTCGAACAGCCGAGCCGCGTCGCCGCCGACGATACCGGGGCCGTCATCGGCGACGCGGAGCGCGACATGCTGCGCGGAGACGGTGCCGGTGACCTCCACGCTGCGCGCGCCGGCCTGACGCGCATTGTCGAACAGCGTCGCCAGCGCGGTTTCGATCGTCGCGGCGGGCAGCGCGACGGGCGGTGGCGGCGTGGCCCAGACGACGTGGAGGGCGAAGGCCTCGCCGCGCCAGGCGTCCGCCACGCGCGCGACGATGGCGCCGGCGTCCGTGGCATCGTCGGCGGGCGCGGCCATATCGGCGCGGGCGAGTTCGAGCAGGCGGGTGACGAGCAGCGCCAGCCGATCGGCGTCGGCATCGGCATTGGCGAGGAAGCGGTGGCGATCGGCGGCGGCCATGTCGGGATGGTCCTGCAACAGCTCGATCGCGCCGCGGATGCCGGCCAGCGGCGTCTTGAATTCGTGGCTGACCGCATAGGCGAAATCGCGCAGGTAGCGCGATCGGTGGTCGATCGCGGCGGTCATCGCGGCGAAATCGGCATAGAGGCCCTGGATCTCGATCGCGGCGGTGGACGGCACCTCCGGCACGGTGCCGCGGCCGGATGCGACGGCGCGGGTGGCGAGGCCCAGTTGCTCGATCGGGCGGGTCACCCCGCGCGAGATGATGCCGCTGAGCAGCACCAGCGCCGACAGGATCGCGGCGATACCGATCAGGATCTTGCCGCGATCCTCGTAGAGGCCGCGGAACAGCGCGCGGGCCGAACGCGACAGCAGCAGCACGCCGACGACGCGGCCGTTCACCACGATCGGTCGGGCGTGATGCACGCGGATCGCGGCGGCGCGCGACAGCCATTCGAAGCGGTATACCGCGCGATAGGCGCCGTTGCGGCGGAGCACCGTCATCGGGCGGCCATGCAGCGCGGCGGCGACCTCCGGCAGGCGGGCGTAGCTGCCGCGCGCCCGCGTGCCGGCAGCGATCCGTCCGTCGGAATCGAGCAGCAGGATGCCGGCGAGGGTCGTCATCTGCGTCGCCCGCAGGATGGGGGCGAGCTGCGCCGCTGCCGTCATGGCGTCCGGGGCAACCGCCCCGGCGGGAACCGGCGGCGGCCGTTCCGAAAGGATCGGGGTGAGGCTGAGGTCGACGCCTTCGCCCGGCGGAACGATGCGGGCCGGCGACAGCGGGGCTCCGCCAGCCCCCGGCCATTGCGCGGCGGTTGCCGCGGCGAGGGCGGCGCCCTGCGCGGCGAGTTCCGCCTCGGTCTGGCGGACCAGCGTATTTTCGTACACGCGCAGGAACACCGCGCCGAAGCCGGGCAGCGCGGCGACCAGGAACAGCGTCGCGAACAGGATGGTGCGCAGCCGCAGCCGCGGCCAGTGGCGTTTCGCCCAGGCCTTGGCCCCGCCGATCACGCGCCGGTGCAAGGCCCGAGGCGATAACCGATGCCGGGGCGCGTCTCGATCAGGTCGCCTGCGCCGACGTGTGCGAACTTGTGGCGCAGGTTGCGGACGTGGCTGTCGATCGTGCGGTCGGTGATCGCGAAGCCCGGCCCGTGCAGCCGGTCGATGATCGCATCGCGGCTGAACACCTTGGCCGGCATCGAGGCGAGCAGGCGAAGGATGGAAAATTCGGTGACGGTCAGCGTCACCTCCTGCCCGTCCCAGGCCGCGTGCCAGCCGTCGAGGTCGATGCGCAGCCGACCATGGTCGAGCGCGCGGCCGTCCTCCACCGCCGGCGGGCGCGCCGCGGTGCGCCGCAGCACCGCCATCACCCGTGCCACCACCTCGCGCGGGGAAAAGGGTTTGACGACATAATCGTCGGCGCCGAGTTCGATGCCGAGCACGCGGTCGATCTCGTCGTCGCGGCTCGACAGGAACAGGATCGGCACGTCGTTGGTGCTGCGCAGGCGGCGGCATACCTCCAGCCCGTCCATGCGCGGCATGTTGATGTCGAGGATGACGAGATCGGGCGTGCGGGCGAGGGCGAGCGCCAGGCCGGATTCGCCATCCTCCGCCTCCAGCGTGTCGAGCCCCGCCTTGTGCAGCGCGAAGACCAGCAGCTGGCGGATGTGGGGATCGTCGTCGACGACGAGAACGGTGCGCGGCATCGGACACAGGATCATCGTTGCGGCGCCTCGGTCAAGGGGGTGGGGGGTGGCATGATCCGTCCGCAGGCTCGCCCGGCGGGCGCAGGGCGGAGGCGCGGTGCCTGTGAGCCGACGAGCGCGGCGATCTGCGCGAGGCGATCCGCACCGCGCCATGTCCAGCTGCGCCAGTCGTCCTGCCGCGCCGCGAGAGCCGTCTGTGCATGCCAACGCAGGGCGGCGACGGCCTCGCGAGCCGCCGGATCGCGCGTCTGCCGCTCGATGCGCGCCAAGGTGACGAGGCCGGAGGGGCCGATCTGCTCGAGATAGCAGAGGTCAGGGCTTGGTCGGTGGCGCATGTTCCACGCCGCGGCGATGCTGGCGAGATCGACCACGCCCGTGACGCTCAGCACCGCGGTGAGGGCCAGCGCATTGGCGTTGATGAGCCAGGCTGCCGACCGCCCACGCAGCAGCCGCCACAGGATCAGCGCAAGCCCCGTCGCGACCAGCGCCATCCAGAGCAAGGCGGCGAGGCGCAGCCCGGTCATGCCGAACGCCTCGATATAGTCGAACAGGCGCAGCGCGCTGGAGGCGACGAGCAGCAGGTTCTGGAGGATCCATGCCGTCACCAGCCGGCGCGCGGCCGGGCTGGCCGCCGCGGCGCTGCCGGGACGCAGCGTCACCAGCACGAACAGCGCGGCGAGCAGCGCGGTCGCGATCAGCGTATAGGCACCGCGGTGCGCGTAATCCGCCATGGTGACGCCGCCGGGCAGCGGCGCGCCGCTCCACAGGAACAGGATGTCGAGTGCGTTCTGGGCGGCGAAGATCAGGTTGAACGTCGCCAGCGACAGCACCAGCGTGGTGGTGCCGAGTTCGATGCGCCGGCCGGTGTCGTGCCGATCCCGCAGGCCCAGCCCGCGCGGGCGGAGCGAGGCCCAGACCGGCAGCAACACGGCGACCCCCAGCAGCAGGCGCCAGGCGGTCGTCGTCCAGTCCGGCAGGACGATGCGGTCGACCGCATTGCCGATCAGCGGATTGGCGGCGGCGAACAGCATCACGAACAGCGCGCCGCCGATGACCGGAATCGCCAGCACCCCCAGCATCGCGCGCAGGCCCTGCGTACCGCCGCGCGCCTGCCGGGCAGCGGCGGCGTGGGCGAGATCGCGCAGCGGTGTCGCAAGGCCGGTCACGCCATGCCAGGCGAGGCGCGGCACCCAGGCGAGCGCATGGCCGAAGCGGGCACGCGGCAGCAGCGCGGCGAGCGACACGGCGATCACAAACAGCAGCAGCGCCAGCGGACCGGGATCGTGGATCAGCATCAGCGCATAGGCGCAGGCGAGCGCCGCCGCGATGCGTGCCGCCGGATCGCGCCGGACGAGCGGGCGGGTGAGGAGCAGCGCGGCAAGCCAGGCAAGGGCGAGCCCGCCCAACGTGCTGCCGATCTCGCTGCCGGTATCGAAGATCACCTCCGCCACCAGGATGACGGTCGCGGTCGCCGCCAGCTTGGCGAAGAGCGGCATCGGTCGGCGCGCGCGGGCGGCAGGGTTGGTCATCGGATCGCTCCTTCCATCAGGTCGGAGCGTGATGGACCCGCAGGATGCCGGATCGACGGGGCAAGCGGTGGTGGTGCGGTCCGGCTTTCGTGCAGATTCCGTGCAGGTTAGCCCTGGCGCTTGGCGCGGGTCGCCGAACCGTCGCGCAACGCCCAGCGCAGCACCGAACCGACACCCGCCATGCCGGCGCGCACCGCCGGGCGACGCATCGGCAGCGTGGCGAAGCCGTGCATGCCGGCGGCCCAATCGGGCAGCAGGTCGATGCCGCCCTGCATCAGCAGCGCCTGCGCCGGTGCCATGGCGAGGCTGGCCGGTTGTTGGCGCAGCAGCGCGCGCGCTACTTCGCGCGTGCGGTGGTCGGCGCGCAGCTGCGGGCGGACGCGGGCGAAATAGGCGGCGACCTCCGCCTCCGTCCGCGGCACGCCGGTGGCGCCGAGCTTTTCGGCGACGATGGCATATTCGCCGAGGTAGCGGTCACGCTCCGCGGCAGGGTAGGCAGGGTCGCGATAGCGGCGATGGCCGGCAAGGAAGCTCGCCACCTCGGCGACATGCACCCAGGTCAGCAGGTCGGGATCGTTGGCGCTATAGGGCGTGCCGTCGGGCAGGGTGCCGGCGACGGAATCGTGGATCGTGCGTACGCGGGCGATCAGCGCCTCGGCGGTGGCGGTGGCACCGTAGGTGGTGCCGGAGATGAACTGCGCGGTGCGGCGCAGGCGGCCGAGCATGTCCCGGCGGAAGTTGGAATGATCCCACACGCCCGCCAGCGCGCCGGGATGCAGCATCTGGAGCAGCAGCGCGGCGACGCCGCCCGCCATCATCGCGGTGAAGTCGCCATGCACCACCCATGCGGCGGAGCCGGGGCCGAACAGGCCGTCGTCGCCCGGCGGGCGGGTGAGGTCGACCGCCCCGTCCCCGAAACCGACCAAACGGTGAACCTCGGTCTGGATCGTATCGCGTAGATCGGTCATGCTGCTGATATAGTGCGGCGTTCCGCCGAAACATGAGGGAGAAGACGCATGCGCCTGATGGTGTCGATGATCGCAGCGGCGGCGATGACCACCGCCGTCGTGGCGCAGGAAAAGGCCGGCCCCGCCATCACCCGCGCGCTCGCCGATCCCGCCCGCGCCGACCAGGCCGGCGACGATGCGCGGCGGCAGGCGGCGGCGGTGCTCGCCTTTGCCGGGGTGAAGCCCGGCGACGTGGTGGTCGATTACCTGCCCGGCGCCGGCTATTGGACGCGCATCTTCACCCAGGTCGTCGGGCCGAAGGGCAAGGTCTATGCGCTGTGGCCCGCGGCCGGCGCCAAATATGCCGAGAAGACGCTGCCGGCGTTGAAGGCGCGCGGCCTCGCCAATGTCGTCGCCGAGGTGCAGCCGACCAACCTGCCGACGCTGCCGCAGCCGGCCGACCTGTTCTGGACGGTGCAGAACTATCACGACATCCCCAACAAGGGGGCGGGAGAGCCGGCATTGCGCGCGTTCGACGCCGCGGTGTTCAAGCTGCTCAAGAAGGGCGGCACCTATGTGGTGATCGACCATGCCGATGCGCCGGGCAGCGAGATGACGGGCACCGAGACCCGGCATCGTATCGATCCGGCGGCGGTGCGGCGGCAGGTGGAGGCCGCCGGCTTCCGCTATGTCGGGGCGAGCAACGCGCTGGCCAATCCGGCGGACGATCACACCAGGAATGTGTTTGATCCCGCGATCCGCGGCCGGACCGACCAGTTCGTGCTGAAGTTCCGCAGGCCATAGGGCAGGCGCACGGCCGCACCGGATGTACGTTTCCGGACGCGGGCGCGGTGCGCCCGTCGGCCCGCCCGGCGCGTTACGGGCGGATCAACGGGAGAAGCCCTCGTGTCGTCATTCGCCAAGACCCTCGTCGCCGGCCTCGCCGGCGGGCTCGCCGCCAGCCTGGCGATGAACCTGTTCCAGTCGGTCGCCGCCTCCGCCTTCGGTCAGGATGGCGACAGCGACGACGAGCCGGCGACGGTGAAGGCGGCGGACAGCGCCAAGCAGCTGGTGGCTGATGCCCCCGTCGCGGACGATCATCGCAAGGCTGCCGGCAACCTCGTCCATTATGCGACGGGCGCGGCGCTCGGCGTCGGCTATGCGCTGGCGGCGCGACGCTGGCCGGAGAGCACGGCGGGGTTCGGCCTCGCCTATGGCATCGGCGTCGCGACACTGCTGGACGATGCGGCGGTGCCGGCATTGGGCTGGGGGCCGTCGCCGACCGAAACGCCGGCATCGACCCACGCCTATGGCCTCGCCAGTCACGCCGTGTTCGGCCTGGCGCTGGAGGGCACGCGCCGCGGTGTGCTGGCCGCGCTCGCCTGAGCTATTGCAGCGACGCGCGCAGCGTCGCGCGGACGCCGCGTTCGCACGGTTCGTATTCGACGATGCTCTGCAGGCTCTGCGCCATGGCGCGGATCAGCTTGGTGCCGAGCCCGGTGCCCTTGGGCGTCGCCTCGGCCGGCATGCCGCAGCCGTCGTCCTCCACCGCGAGCAGGAACACGTCCGCCCCCTCGGCCGCCAGCAGCACGCGGATCTCGCCGCCCGCGCCGGTCGGATAGGCGTATTTGCAGGCGTTGGTGACGAGTTCGGTGACGATGACGCCCAGCGACACCGCCTTGTCGGTCGGCAGCCGGATCGGCTCGGCGGCGAGGCGCAAGGCATGCGGCGCGGTGTCGCAGGTCAGCGTCTCGGTCAGTTCCTCGATCAGCGAGCCGAGATAGTCGCGCATGTCGACGCTCTCGACGTCGTTCGCCGAATAGAGACGGCGATGCACCTGCGCGATGGCGCCGATGCGCCGCTGGGTATCGTCCAGCGCGGCGCGTGCGGTCGGATCGGCCAGCGCGCTCGCCTGCAGGCGCACCATCGCCGACACGAGCTGCAAGGAATTGGCGACGCGGTGGTTGACCTCTCCCAGCAGCGCCTCCAGCCGGGCGTTGCTGGCGCGCAGGTCTTCCTCCGCTGCCGCCTTCTCGCGCGACAAGCGGGCGCGATCGAGCACCTGCACGAAGCTGGCGGCAAGCAGGTCGAAGAAATCGTCGCCGACCGTCTTCACCACGTAATCCGCGGCGCCGGCCTTCAGCGCGGCGACGGCGATGCGGCCTTCGTCGGATCCGGTGACGTAGACGACCGGCGGCGGCGCGGGCAGGGCGTTCAGCTGCTCCAGCGTCTCCAGCCCGTCCATGCCGGGCATGTAATGGTCGACCGCGACCAGATCGAATGCCTGCGATGCGGCGAGCATCGCCCCCTCCGCGCCCCCTTCGGCCAGCGTCACGCGATAGCCGCGCCGCTCTAGCGCGCGCGCCGCCAGCCGGCGGATGCCGGCGTCGTCGTCGATATAGAGGACGGAAGGGGCGAGCGCGTCGGACAGATCAGTGTTCCTCGACCTCGGGGACCTGGATCACCGACAGGAACAGGCCGAGCTGGCGGATCGCCTGGGCGAAGCTTTCGTAATTCACCGGCTTGGTGATGTAGACGTTGCAGCCGAGATCGTAGCAGCGCTGGATCTCGATCTTGTCGTCGGTGGTGGTCAGCACGACGACGGGCGTGCGCTTGAGCGGGCTGTCCTCCGCCTTGATCCGGGCGAGGATGTCGGTGCCGCTCATGTCGGGCAGGTTGAGATCGAGCAGCACCAGCGCCGGGCCGTTCTTCGCCGGGCCGTCCGCGGCCTCGAACAGATGGTGCAGCGCCTGGCCGCCGTCGGTGAAATGCTTGATGTCGTTGAGGATGCCGGCGCGGCGGATGTTCTTTTCGATCAGCCGCGCATGGCCCTCGTCATCCTCGATCATCACGATGCCGACGGATTGATGGGCGTTCATGGGTTACCGTCCTGATAGGTCTTGGGAAGGTTGATGCGGAAAGTGGAGCCGCGGCCGAGTTCGCTGTCGACGTCGATCGTGCCGCCCAGGCGATAGGCCAGCGCACGCACGTGCGCCAGCCCGATGCCCTCGCCCGGCTGGTCCTGCTGCCCCGAACGGCGGAACAGGTCGAAGATGCGCTGGTGATCGCGCGGGTCGATGCCGCGGCCGTTGTCGGCGACCGACAGGATCACGCGGTCGCGGCGCGTTTCGCCCGACACCGCGATCGCGCCCGGCCGGCCGGGTTGCAGGTATTTGGTGGCATTCTCGATCAGGTTCGACAGGATCTGTTCGATCGCCACCCGGTCGGTGGAGAGCGCCGGCATCGGCCGCGCGACGGTGAGGGTGACGCCGCGATCGTCGAGCAGGTGGCGGATCGATCCGGCGATCGTGTCGACCACCGCGGCGGGATCGATCGGTTCGGGCGTGATGACGCGGCGGCCCTCTCGCGACAGCTTGAGGATGGCGTTGATGAGCCGGTCCATCTTCTGCGTCGAGGTGCGGATGAAACCGATCGCCTCGGGCAGGTCCTCGCGCACGGCGAGTCGCGCATCGTCGGTGACGATGGCGGGGCATTCCGCCTCGGCCTTGTCGATCAGGTCGGCGAGCGGTGCGGTGGCGGCGGACAGTTCGGCGGTGAAGCCCATCACGTTGACCAGCGGCGAGCGCAGGTCGTGGCTGACGATGTAGGCGAAGCGCTGGATCTCTTCGTTCGCCCGGCTGAGGTCGGCGGTGCGTTCGTTGACGGTTTCCTCCAGCCGCTCGTTGAAGTCGCGCAGGGTATCGCGCGAGGTGGCGAGATCGCGGGTGTAGCGCATCACCGTCAGCAGCGAGGCGATGGCGACCAGCACCAGCAGCACGCCCGCGAGCGCCAGGATGGCATAGAAGGCGCGGACGCTGTCGCGCTGTGCCGCATCGCGCGTGGCGAGCAGGCGGCGCTCCTCGGCGGCCATGCGGCCGAAGGCGTCGCGGATGACCGACAGCCGCCGTACGCTCGCCTCGCCCTGGAACGCGGCGATGGCGCGGCCGATCTGGCCGGTGTCGATCAGCGTGATGGTGCGCGCGCGCTGCTGGAGCAACGCGCGGATTTCCCGGTGCAGCAGCGCCAGCGTCGCGATCTGGCGGGGATTGTCGTGGGTCAGCCGGTCCAGGCTGCCGATCGCTCCGGGCAGCGCCGCCGCCCAGCGGCGATAGGCATCGCGATATTCGACGTTGCCGGTGAGCAGATAGCCGCGTCGCGACGCCTCGCCCTGTTCGATCAGGCGGCGGGCGTTGCTGACCGCCAGTTCGACCTCGTAGGTGTGGTTGACCGCAGCGGTATGATCCTGGTTGCGCATGGTCGCGAGTGCGGCGGCGACGCCGGCGGCGACGAGCGCCAGGAAGCCGACCGCCATGAAGGCGATCAGGACACGGCCGAAGCGGCCTTCCGAAACGACGAACCGGTTGCGAATGGTGGCGAGCACGGCCGCTGCCTTAGGCGAGTGCGCGCAGATACACCAGACAGGCTGACTTACTTGTCTACAGCAGCAATTCCTGCGGATTGCTGCGCACGATCGGGCCGCCGCCGCTGCGCCGGTCCATCTCGGCATTGGCGGTGAAGCGGATATCGGGATCGCGATCGGTGAGGAACGCCATCAGGCTGTCGTGGTCGAGCTCGCTCCACGCCTTGCCGCGGTGCGGACCGTAGCGGACGCGGGGGATGAGGCCCGGATCGCGCGACCATTCCAGCAGCTGCTGGACACCCGCCTCGTTCAGCTG
Source organism: Sphingomonas cellulosilytica (assembly GCF_052321755.1). Lineage (NCBI taxonomy): Bacteria > Pseudomonadati > Pseudomonadota > Alphaproteobacteria > Sphingomonadales > Sphingomonadaceae > Sphingomonas > Sphingomonas cellulosilytica. Next base: position 415,187 of record NZ_JBQRTT010000001.1, on the reverse strand, counting down.
GTCGCGCAGATGATGCGCGGTGACATAGGCATCGGGAAAGGCGCGGTGGACGGGCAGGCCGCGCTGCTGGTCGAGCCCCTCGGGCTTGCGCCAGTAGCGCAGCACCTGATTGGAAAAGCTCGGCGAATCGGGCCACAGCCGGAGCGCGCATTTCCAGGTGCAGATCCATTCCGCGCCATGGGTAAGACTGGCCGTGCAGAATTGCTGCTCGAAATCGGCACGATGCGCGGCGAGCGCCACGCGGCGCGGCCACGGATCGAGCACCCGGCGCGCGACATCGTGCCACCAGGGCGCCTCGGCGACATCCTCGTCGGGGATATGGTGGATCGCCTGGGTGACGGGCGGGATCGGTCGGCCCGGATTGACCAGGATCGCGCCCCCTTCGCCTTCCAGTTCCCAGCGCCCGTCGGCCTTGAGCGCGACATCCTGCCAGCCGATCTCGCACACGCCATGCGCGGGCGGCGCACTGCCGGTGGTTTCGAGGTCGATGACGCGGATGATCTGGGGCTGGGGACGCATTGCGCCCTAGATGGGGTAGCGCGGGGATTTATGCCAGCGTCCCGATCTTTCCTCGCGGGGGACGGGGATCAGCGGTAATCGTCCTCGTCGTCCACATCCAGTTCGCGTACGCCGCGGCGCTGGCGCGCGCGGTCGACCAGCTTGCGCAGGCCTTCGCGCCGCTCTCGCGCCGCCGGCACGTCGCGCAGCACGAAACTGGCATTGCGGGTGGTGCGATCGGACGAGGTGATCGTGATCGTGCCGATATCGGCGATCTGGTTGATGACCGAGAAATCGACGCGCACGTCCTTGATGCGATAAAGCTCGATCTCGTCGATCGACTTCATAATCAGCCCGCGCCGCACGATCAGCCGCTGGTCGGTGACCTCATAGGCGGCCGACATGTTCTGCAGCCAGCGGATGGCGATGATGACGAGGCCGACGCCGATCGCGCAGGCGAGGATCGTCAGCCAGCCGCCGAAGCTGCCGAGCAGCCAGCGGTTGGTGCTGGAGCGGAAGCTGTCCACCTGCCGTTCGGCGCTATAGGTCCCCACCATGGCCCGACCCTATCCGGCGGCGCCGCGCTGTCAATCGCGTGCGATGCCGCTCAGCGCGAGTTCGGCGTCGATCGCGGCCAGCAACGCGGCAAGTTCGGCCTCGCTGCCCGCCTCGGCGCGCGCGGTCAGCACGTCCTGTGTGTTGGACGCGCGCAGCAGCCACCAGCCCTCCGCCGTCGTGACGCGGACGCCGTCGATCGCCACCACCGGCACCCCGCGCGCCTCCAGCCGCGCCCGCACCTCGTCGATCACCGCGAACTTGCGGGCGGGATCGACGGGGAAGCGCAGGTCGGGGGTGTTGACCAGCGGCGGCATCGCGCTGCGCAGCGCCGTGAGCGAGCGGCCCGACAGGAGCACCGCGCGGATCAGCTGTACCGCGGCATGCAGCGCATCGTCGAAGCCATACCAGCCGCCGTTCGCCCCCGCCCCGAAGAAGATGTGGCCGCTGAGTTCGCCGGCGATCGGGGCATCGTGCGCCAGCATCGCCTCCTTCATCAGGCTGTGGCCGGTGGCGCCCATCACCGCCTTGCCGCCGAGCTCGACGATGCGGTCGAAGACGAATTGCGAGGATTTGACGTCGGCGACGACGGTTGCGCCGCGCAACTCGGCCAGCACGGGCACCATCAGCACGCTGAGCAGCTGGTCGCCCCACAGCACCCGGCCTTCGCCGTCGACGGCGCCGATCCGGTCGCCGTCGCCATCGAAGGCGATGCCGAAATCGAGGCCCTTCGCCCGAACCAGCGCCTGGAGATCGGCGAGATTGGCCTCCTCGGTCGGGTCGGGATGATGGTTGGGGAAGCGGCCGTCGACCGCGGTGTGGAGCAGGTGATGCTCGCCGGGCAGCTGCGCGACCAGTCGCTCGACCGCGGGGCCGGCGGCGCCGTTGCCGCAATCCCAGGCGATGCGGAAGCTGCCGCCGGCATAGCCCGCCAGCAGCCGGCCGACATAGGCGTCCAGCACCTCCGCCTCCGACACGCTGCCCCGTCCCTCGCTCCAGGCGCCATCGGCGGCGATGCGGGCGAGGTCGAGGACGTCGGCGCCGTAGAAGGCGCGATGGCCGAGCACCATCTTGAAGCCGTTGTCGTCGCGCGGGTTGTGGCTGCCGGTGACGTGCACGCCGGCATCCACCTCCAGCGTCGCCTCGGCATAATAGAGCATCGGCGTCGGCCCGATGCCGATCCGCACCACGTCGACGCCGCCGGCGGCCAGTCCCTCGACCAATCCGGCTTCGAGGTCGGGGGAGGACAATCGCCCGTCACGCCCTACCGCGACGCGGGTGCCGCCGGCCGCGCGGACGCGGGTGGCGAAGCTGCGCCCGACGGCGATGGCATCGGCAACCGACAGGTTGCGCCCGACCGTGCCGCGGATGTCGTATTCGCGCAGGATCTCGGGGGCGAAGCTGTGCGTCATCCCTCGTGCCGCAGCGTCGCGAGCAGCAGGTCGCGCGCGGCGTTGATCTCCGTCGCCGCCGCCCCCGATCCGCCGCGATCGGGATGCAGATCGGCGAGCAGCCGGCGGTGCGCCGCGCGGATATCGCCTTCGTCGGCATCGCGCGCCACGCCCAGCACGGTGCGGGCACGCTGTTCCGCATTCGGCTTGGGCGGCTTGGGCTTGGGCCGCAGGTAATGCCAGGCGAACCAGATCAGCGCGATCGCGACGAGCCACTTCATGCGCGAAACGCCCTCATGCCGCGAACAGGGGCATGGCGGTTTCGGGCAATTGCAGCGCGCTCATCATCTCGCGCAGTTCCTGCCGCGAGGCGACATGGCCGAGGCCCATCGCGCCGAATTCCTTGGAATCGATCATGGTGAGGCCGGCAGGGAACAGTTCGCGATAGATCACGCGCTCGCCGAGGCCGGGGATGATGCGAAAGCCGACCCGCTTCGCCAATTGCCCCAGCGCGTCCGACACGCGGCGCATGTTGCGCGCCTCGATATGCTGCAGGCGGTTGCGCAGGACGACCCAGTCGATCTGCGTCCCGTCGGCGCGGGCGCGCTGCTTTCGCGCGTCCCAGATCAGTTCGGAATAGAAGCTCGGCCGGGTGACGTTGAAGGTTTCCGGATCGACCTGGCCGATCAGGTCGAAATCGACGAAGCTGTCGTTCATCGGCGTCACCAACGTGTTCGACAGCGCCGCCGCGGTGCGCGCGAAATGATCGTCGCGGCCGGGCGTGTCGACGATCAGGAAGTCGGCGCCGTCGCTCAGCCGCTGCCACTTGTCCTCGAATACGTCCTCGTTCACCCCATCGTGGGTGTCGTGGACGGGCATCGGCAGGTCGCTGCCGGTGCGCTTGATCGTCGCGGCGCGATTGTCGAGGTAGCGGCCGACGGTGCGCTGGCGGTGGTCGAGATCGAAGCAGGCGACCTTCGCCCCCTTGGCGGCGAGCGCGATGGCGACGTGCACGGCGGTCGTCGACTTGCCGGTGCCGCCCTTTTCGTTGGCGAAGACAATGACGTGTGGCCCTGCGGGCACGGCGTGTTCCTTAATCCGTTGTACCGGGTTGCCCCGTTCTCCCCCTCTTCATAGAAGCCGCGCGCTCATTGTTCGAGGGGGTAAACGGTGCTGACAGTTCGGGATTTGCAGGCCTTGCGCGAGGCGGTGGCCGCGTTCCGGGCGGACGGCGCCTCGATCGCCCTCGTACCGACGATGGGCGCGTTGCACGCCGGCCACATGGCGCTGGTCGAGGCGGCGCGGCGGCCGGGCACGAAGGTGATCGCCTCGATCTTCGTCAATCCCAGGCAGTTCGGCCCGAACGAGGACCTTGCCCGCTATCCGCGCCGCGAGGCGGCGGATGCGCGCCTGCTCGCCGAAGGGGGCTGCGACCTCCTCTGGATGCCGCCGGTCGAGGTGATGTACCCGCGGGGATTCGCCACTAACATCAGCGTCGGCGGCGTCAGCGAAGGGTTCGACGGCGCGGCGCGGCCGGGGCATTTCGACGGAGTCGCCACCGTGGTGACCAAGCTGTTCAACCAGACCGGCGCCGACACCGCCTATTTCGGTGAAAAGGATTATCAGCAGCTTGCGGTGATCCGCCGATTCGTCGCGGATCTCGACATGCCGATCGCGATCGTCGGCGTGCCGACGCAACGCGACGACGACGGCCTCGCGCTGTCGTCGCGCAACATCTACCTCGACGAGGAACAGCGGGCGAAGGCGACGGCATTGCCGCGCGCGCTCGGTGTGGCGGCGCGGGCGATCGGGCGCGGCGACGATCCGGAGACAGCGCTGGCGGAGGCGCGCGTCGCGCTGGTCGCCGCGGGATTTGAGGTGGATTACGTGGCGCTCGCCGACGCTGAGACGCTGGCTGCCTCTCCCTCCGCGGACCGCCCGCGGCGGCTGCTGGCGGCGGCGCGAATGGGTGCGACACGGTTGATCGACAATGTCGCTATCGGGTCAAATTCCTGATCAGATTGGTTTTATTTGCGTTAACCATTTCGTAGTACGAATCGCGGCAAGCTGTTCCCATGATATATGGGGGCAAAACATGGGCAATAGCTTCAAGAGTGCGCAGTTTCTTCTAGACAGCCGGATCGCCGATGCGATGCGCGGACGGCCGGAAGCGCTGTTCGATCTCGGCGTCTGCTACCAGACCGGCACCGCGGGGGCGGGAATCGATCTGATCGAAGCGCACAAATGGTTCAATCTCGCCGCGGTGGCCGGGCTGTTGCAAGCCGCCGATGCCCGCGCCGAAGTCGCCGAGGACATGACCGCCCGCGAGATCGCCGAAGCACAGCGCCAGGCGCGCGCCTGGCTGGGTATGACGCAGCGCCGCGCGGCGTAACTGCCGGCCGCAACTGTTTTGTCGTTCCTGATGGCAATGCCGAGGCGTGCGGGGATGACCGGGGGTGTGGGGAACATGGGCCAGGCTTGGGAACCCATCGTTGTCATCCCCGCGGAGGCGGGGATCCATAATCACGACCGTCGACGATGAAGCCGAAGCCGCAGCCAGTATGGATCCCCGCCTACGCGGGGATGACGGAATAAGGCAAGATGGACACGCCGCGGGTGACGCGCGTCAGTCCGCCTTCTTCTTTGCCGGCGCCTTCTTCGCCGCAGGCTTCGCCGCCGTTTTCGCCGCCGTTTTCGCCGCCGTTTTCGCCGCCGGCTTCTTCGCGGCCGCCTTCTTGGCGGTTGCCTTCTTCTTGCCCTTGGCCGGTGCGGCGGCCGCGCGCGCGTCGATCAGTTGTGCCGCTTCCTCCAGCGTCAGCGCTTCGGGGGTCACCGACTTGGGCAGCGTCGCATTGGTTTCGCCATCGGTGACATAGGGACCGTAGCGACCCTCCATCAGCTTGATCTCCGCCTCGGTCCGCGGATGCTTGCCGAGTTCGCGCAACGGCGCGCGTGGCGCACCGCGGGCCGGTCGGCCGCCGCCGGCCGCCGCCTCGGCGAGCTTCACCACCGCCGCGTTCATCCCCGTCTCGAACACGTCGGCGGTCGATTGCAGCCGGGCATATTTGCCGCTGTGCGCCAGATACGGGCCATAGCGGCCGATCGAGGCGGTGATCGGCTCGCCCGTTTCGGGGTGGTTGCCAATCGTGCGCGGCAGGCTGAGCAGCTTCAGCGCCCATTCGAGGTCGAGTTCGCCCGGCAGGTCCTTGGGGATCGAGGCGCGCTTCGCCTCCTTGCCCTCGCCCAGCTGGATATAGGGGCCGAACCGCCCGGACTTGCGCTCGACCTCCAGGCCGGTCGCCGGGTCCTTGCCGAGGCCCTCCGGCCCGCTGTCCTCACCGGCCTCGCCGCCCGGCTGCGCGAAGCGGCGGGTGTATTTGCATTGGGGATAGTTGGAGCAGGCGATGAACGCGCCGAACTTGCCGCCGCGCAAGGCGAGCTTGCCCGCCTCGCACTTGGGGCACAGCCGCGGGTCGGACCCGTCCGCCTTGTCGGGGAAGAGATAGGGGGCGAGGAACTGGTCCAGCTCCGCGGTGATGGCGCTGGGCTGCTGCTCCATCACCTCCGCGGTGCGCGGCTTGAAGTCGCGCCAGAAGGCGTCGAGCACCGCCTGCCACTGCGCGCGGCCGCCGGACACGTCGTCCAGCTCCTCCTCCAGCTCGGCGGTGTAATCGAAGCCGACGTACTTTTCGAAGAAGCGTTCGAGGAACGCCGTCACCAGCCGCCCCGATTCCTCGGCGAAGAAACGGTTCTTCTCGACGCGGACGTAGGCGCGATCCTTCAGCGTCTTGATGATCGAGGCATAGGTGGAGGGGCGGCCGATGCCGAGTTCCTCCATCCGCTTGACCAGCGAGGCTTCGGAAAAGCGCGGCGGCGGCTGGGTGAAATGCTGCTCCGCCTCGACGCCCTTCTTGGCGGGCGCATCGCCCTCGCGCAGGCGGGGGAGGCGGCGCGCCTCTTCATCCTGCGCGTCGTCCGATCCTTCCTCGTAGAGCGCGAGGAAGCCGGGGAAGAGCACGACCTGACCGGTCGCGCGCAGCACGTTGCGGCCGGTGCCGTCGGCGAGTTCGACGGTGGTGCGCTCCATCCGCGCCGATGCCATCTGGCTGGCGAGTGCGCGCTTCCAGATCAGGTCGTAGAGGCGCGCATGATCGCCGCCGCCGACGCGATCCTTGCTGAAATCGGTCGGGCGGATCGCCTCGTGCGCTTCCTGCGCGTTCTTGGCCTTGGTCTGGTATTGGCGCGGCGAATCGGGGACGTAGCTGGCGTCGTAGCGGCTCGCCACCGCCTTGCGTGCCGCGGAGATCGCGCTGCCGTCCATCTGCACGCCGTCGGTGCGCATGTAGGTGATCGCGCCGTCCTCGTAGAGCCCCTGCGCGATCCGCATCGTATGATCGGCGGAAAAGCCCAGCTTACGCGCCGCCTCCTGCTGCAACGTCGAGGTGGTGAAGGGCGGCGGCGGGTTGCGCGTCGCGGGCTTCGTCTCGACCGACTGGACCGAGAAGCGCCCCGCCTCGACGGCCGCCTTGGCGCGTTCCGCATCGCCCTGGTTGCCGATCGACAGCCGGTCGAGCTTGTTGCCCTCCCATTGCACCAGCCGAGCGACGAAGGGCGTGCCGTCCTGTTCGAGGGCGGCGGTGACGGACCAATATTCCTGCGCCTTGAACGCCTCGATCTCGCGCTCGCGGCCGACGATCAGGCGCAGCGCCACCGACTGGACGCGGCCTGCCGACTTGGCGCCGGGCAGCTTGCGCCACAGCACCGGCGACAGGGTGAAGCCGACCAGATAGTCGAGCGCGCGGCGGGCACGGTAGGCGTCGATCAGGTCGGTATCGAGTTCGCGCGGGTTCGCCATCGCGGTCGTCACCGCCGCCTTGGTGATCGCGTTGAAGGTGACGCGCGCCACGTCCTTGGGCAGCGCCTTGCGCCCGCGCAGCACCTCCTGCACGTGCCAGCTGATCGCCTCTCCCTCGCGATCGGGGTCGGTGGCGAGGATCAGGCGGTCGGCGGTCTTGGAGAGGTCGGCGATCGCCTTGAGCTGCTTCGACTTGTCGGCGTAATTCTCCCATTCCATCGCGAACCCCTCGTCGGGGTTCACCGACCCGTCACGCGCCGGCAGGTCGCGGACATGGCCGTAGGAGGCGAGGACGCGATAGTCCCCGCCGAGGTACTTTTCGATGGTCTTGGCCTTGGCCGGCGATTCGACGATGACGAGCTGCATGGGGATCGACTAGGGTCCTTACGTGTACGCGCGAGGGTGGAAAGCCCGGCGGGTGACTGTCAACAGGGGGATGAACCGATGTGGGGATCGACCGGCCACGAGGACAAGGCGTGAGCGCTGCGGACGCCGTCGAGCGACGTGCGCACCGCGCCCGCGTGCAGCTCGAACGGATGACCTTCTTTTCCGATGCGATCTTCGCGATCGCGATGACCCTGCTGGTGGTCGAGGTGAAGCTGCCCCGACTACATCATGCGACAGGCCCGGAACTCGGGCAGGCATTGTGGCAGCTGATGCCCAATTACGTCGGTTTCCTGGTCAGCTTCCTGGTGCTGGGACGTTTCTGGATCATCCATCACGATGTCATGGGGCTGTTGAAGGCGGCCAACGCGCGGCTCGTGATGGCGAATCTGCTGTTGTTGCTCGGCGTCGCGTTCATGCCGTTTCCGACCGCGATCATCAGCGAATACGTCAACCTGCGTGTCGGCATCGGATTCTACACGGGCTGGCTGATCCTGCTCGGCGTGCTCAACCGGCACGTGATCCGGGTGGTGGCGGGCGCGCCGCAGCTGCTGGAGGATGACATCGGCCGGCACGATGTCGCGCCGCTGCTGCATCGCAGCTGGATCCCCATCCTGATCGGCGTCTGCGCCTTTGCCGCCGGCATGGTGACATGGATCGCGGCGCTGGTGGTGCTGGTCGTATTGAGCCCGATCATCAGCATCGCCGTCAGCCGCCGGGCAGCTCGTGCGAGCATGTGATGCGGTTGGCGGACAGGCGAATACCCTTCGGTCGCGCAGGCCGGCGGGGCGCTAGGCCGTCAGACTCACCCGCCCGCCCGCATGCCGCTCCAGCCGGCCGGCGAGTTCGAGTTCGAGCAGCACGGTCTGCAGGATGGCGGGGGCGATGCCGCTCTGGCGGATCAGTTCGTCGACGGGCACGGGAACCGGGCCGAGCAGGCCGACGATCCGGGCGCGCTCGGCGTCGCTGGCGTCGGCAGGCGGGGGCGCGCCATAGCCCTGCGTCGGCGCGCGGACGGCCCGCGGGTCGATCGGGCGGACCTGTTCCAGCACGTCGGCCGCGGTCTGGACCAGGGTGGCGCCGTCGCGGATCAGCAGGTTGCAGCCTTGGGCGCGCGGATCGAGTGGGCTGCCGGGCACCGCCATCACCTCGCGCCCCGCCTCCGTCGCCAGCCGCGCGGTGATGAGCGAACCCGATCGCGGCGCCGCCTCCACCACCACCGTACCGAGCGCGAGGCCGGCGATGATGCGGTTGCGCGACGGGAAATGCCGCGCCAGCGGCTGCGTGCCGGGGGGCTGTTCGGCGATCAGCAGGCCCTGTTCCGCCACCTGGTCCTGCAAGGCGGCGTTTTCGGGCGGGAAGACGACGTCGATGCCGCTGGCGATCACGCCGATGGTGCGGGGCAGGGCGCCGACGTGCGCCGCGGTGTCGATGCCGCGGGCGAGCCCCGACACCACCGTCACGCCTTCGCCGGCCAGCGCATGCCCCAACGTGCGGGCGAAGCGGCAGGCGGCGGCCGAGGCGTTGCGCGCGCCGACGATGGCGATCGTCACGCCGCCGGCGAGCGACACGTCGCCGCGGACGATCAGCGCGGGCGGGGCGGTATTGATCTCCGCCAGCAGCGCCGGATACTCGGGGTCGCCGAGGAACAGATAGCGTGCGCCGAGCCGTGCCGTCGCCGCCATCTCGCGCTCCACCACGGCGCGATCGGCGATCCTGGGGGCACCGCCGCCGCCGCGGCGAGCCAGCGTCGGTAGCATCTCCAGCGCGGCATCGGCGGTGCCGAAGCGCGCGATGAGATGGCGATAGGTGACCGGACCGATGCCGGCGGTGCGGATCAGGCGGAGGCGCGCGGTGTCCCGCTCAGCCATCCTGCAGCGCGCCGGCCCCGGCATCCCCCTTGCGGCCGATGCGCGGTTCGGTGCCGTTCGCCAGCCGTTCGATATTCTCGCGATGCTTCCACAGCACGATGGCGGCGAGCGCGAGCAGCAGCATGACGAGATCGAACCGGCCGAACAGCGCGCCGCTGACCGGCGCACTCACCGCCGCCGCCATGCCGGCGACCGACGAGATGCGCACCGCCGCGAGCAGGCCGAGCCATACCACCGCATAGACGAGGCCCATCGGCCAATGCAGGGCCAGCACGATGCCCATCAGCGTCGCGACGCCCTTGCCGCCCCGGAAGCGCAGCCAGACGGGATAGCAATGGCCGATAAAGGCCGCCGCCGCCGCGACCGCCCCGTCGCCGGGAAACAGCCATTCGGCGAGCCACACCGCCGCCGCGCCCTTGGCGAGATCGAGCAGCAGCGTCGCCGCGGCCAGGCCCTTGCGCCCGGTGCGCAGCACGTTGGTGGCGCCGATGTTGCCCGAACCGACGGCGCGCAGATCACCCGCACCGCCGAGACGCGTCAGGATGACGCCGAACGGGATCGAACCCAGCAGATAGCCGAGCACGAGCGCGCATGCCGGTGCGATCCAAAGAACTTCGGTGTGCAAGCCGCCCCCTTCGTCTTGCCACGACCCATAGCGTCTTTATCGCGAAGACGCCAATGCCTCCGTGCCGACTTGGCGCCCGCGGCGCGAGAACGTGGCGTTTGCGGAACGCGGCGGCGCTATTATGAGCGCTACCATGCACGACGCGCCGATCCTGTTCTTCGATTCCGGTGTCGGCGGCCTTTCCGTCGTCGCGCCGACGCAGGCGCTGCTGCCGCACGCGCCGATCGTCTACGCGGCCGATTCCGCCGGCTTTCCCTATGGCATCAAGAGCGAGGCGGAGATCGCGGCGCGGGTTCCGGCGCTGCTCGGCCGGCTGGTGGAACGCTATCGCCCGCGACTGGTGGTGATCGCGTGCAACACCGCCTCGACGATCGCCCTGCCGGCGGTGCGTGCGGCGCTGGACGTGGCGGTGGTCGGCACCGTGCCGGCGATCAAGCCCGCCGCGGCCCTCACGCGCAGCCGCGTCATCGGCGTGCTCGGCACCGAAGCGACGGTGCGCCAGGCCTATGTCGACGATCTCGCCGCGCGGTTCGCGGGCGACTGCACGGTGCTGCGCCATGGATCGGCGGAGCTGGTGCGGCTGGCCGAGGCGAAGCTGGCCGGTGCGGCGCCCGACCCGGCGCGAATCGCGGCGGTGCTGGACGGGCTGTTCGGCCAGCCGGGCGGCGCGGCGATCGACGTGATCGTCAATGCCTGCACGCATTTCCCGCTGGTCGAGGCCGAACTGGCGCGGGCGGCGCCGGGCGTGCGCTTCGTCGATGGCGGGCCGGGCATCGCCCGGCGCATCGCGGCATTGACGCAGGGGCAGGCCTGGCCTGCGCGACCCGTGCATCGTGCGGTGTTCACGCGGCTGGGCGACGCCGAACGGGATCTGGCACCGGCGCTCGCCGGCTATGGGATCGAGGCGGTCGAGGCGCTCTAAGCCCTTGCAGGCACGGGAACCGCTTCCGCTATCGCGCGGGTGGGACAAAATGCCCAACCCCTTCGATCACCCTGAGCGCTTTTACCCACTGGCAACCCGCCGCGCGCGCAGGTACACGGCACAGCCATGAGCAGCGACGGCACGGACGCGCGTGTGGATTATTCGCGTGTCTTCACCCAGGCGATCGATCGCCTCCATGCCGAAGGCCGATACCGGGTCTTCATCGACATCCTCCGCAACAAGGGGATGTTCCCCAATGCGCGCTGCTTCGCCGGGCATAACGGGCCGAAGCCGATCACCGTCTGGTGTTCCAACGACTATCTCGCGATGGGCCAGCATCCCAAGGTGATCGCGGCGATGGAGGAAGCGCTGCACGACGTCGGTGCCGGATCGGGCGGCACGCGCAACATCGGCGGCAACACCCATTACCACGTCGATCTGGAGCACGAACTCGCCGACCTGCACGGCAAGGAAGGCGCACTGCTGTTCACCAGCGGCTATGTGTCGAACGAGGCGACGCTGTCGACGCTCGCCAAGATCCTGCCCGGCTGCGTGATCTTTTCGGACGAGCTGAATCACGCCTCGATGATCGCCGGCATCCGCAATGCGGGGTGTGAGAAGCGCATCTTCCGCCACAACGACCTTGCGCATCTCGAGGAACTGCTCGCCGCCGAGGACTCCTCGGTGCCCAAGCTGATCGCGTTCGAGAGCGTCTATTCGATGGAGGCGGACGTCGCGCCGATCGCGGCGATCTGCGACCTCGCCGATCGCTACAATGCGCTGACCTATCTCGACGAGGTGCATGCGGTCGGCATGTACGGCGCGCGTGGCGGCGGAATCTCGGAGCGCGACGGTGTCGCGCATCGGCTGACGATCATCGAGGGAACGCTCGGCAAGGCGTTCGGCGTCATGGGCGGCTATATCGCCGCGGACCAGACGATCATCGACGTGATCCGCTCCTATGCGCCCGGCTTCATCTTCACCACCTCGCTGTCGCCCGTGCTGGTCGCGGGCGTGCTGGCGAGCGTGCGTCATCTGAAGCAATCGAACGAGGAGCGCGAAGGGCAGCAGGCGTCCGCAGCCCTGCTCAAGACGATGCTCGACGAGGCCGGACTGCCGGTGATGCTCGGCGAGACGCATATCGTGCCCGTGCTGGTCGGCGATCCGGTCAAGGCCAAGCGGATCAGCGACATCCTGCTCGCCGAATACGGCGTCTACGTGCAGCCGATCAATTATCCGACGGTGCCGCGCGGCACCGAGCGGCTGCGCTTCACACCCGGACCGAGCCACAGCCCCGAGATGATGCGCGAATTGACCGACGCGCTGGTCGAGATCTGGAGCCGGCTGGAATTGCGCAAGGCCGCCTGAGGCTCAGTGGCCGACGGCCTCGCCGACGATGCCGCACAGGATCGTCAGCACGCCGAGCCCGACCGACAGCGGGATCCGCAACGCCATCCATCCGGTCGGCGCGATGTGGCGCTCCACCAGACGGCGATCGATCAGCAGCGTCATCATCACCGCCGATCCCAGCAGCACCAGCGCCCATGACAGCGTCAGGATATGCGCGATCGACAGCAGGATCAGCCCGGCGCCGAACAGCGATGGCAGCACCGCCCATGTGGCGATCCGACCCTGGCCCTCCGACGTGCGCATGGCGAAACCCCACCAGATCCCGCCCAGGAAGCTGAGGATCAGCGTCGCATAGCCGAAGGCGAACATCGGGCCGAGATCGCCGCTGCCGCCGAACAGGCAGGTCGCCGTCGCCGCCACCTGCGGCAGCAGGCCGGCATAGCCCAGGATCAGCGGCGACTCGCCGACGCTGCCACGGCCGTAGAGGCTGGCGGAATCACTCACGGCGCGGAACGGAATTGCGTTTCTTGAGCCATGTTTTTGCCTCAGGTTTGTAGATGGTCCGGGCAGAAGCGCGCGAACGGCGCGCAACGTTCCGTCACATCCGTCACATCCGTCACAAGTGTGGCATTCTGCCGCCGCCCCCGCTAAGGCGCAGCCGACCCGCCCATCAGCCCACGGGACGCTACGCTTGCGCATCGCCTTCGCCTCCGATCATGCCGCCGTCGCGCTGAAGGCGCTGTTGATCGAGCACGCCGGGGGGCAGGGGCACGAGACGATCGATCTGGGGCCGCAGGGCGACGCGCGGGTCGACTATCCCGATTACGGCTACAGGCTTGCCGCCGCGATCGCCGCTGGCGAGGCGGAGCTGGGCGTCGCCCTGTGCGGATCGGGGATCGGCATCTCGATCGCGGTCAACCGCAATCCCGCATGCCGCTGCGCGCTCGTCACCGAACCGCTCGCCGCCGCGCTCGCCCGCCAGCACAACGATGCCAATGTCGTGGCGATGGGCGCGCGGCTGATCGGTCCCGATCTCGCCAAGGCGTGCCTCGACGCCTTTCTCGCCGCCGCTTTCGAAGGCGGCCGCCACCAGCATCGTGTCGACAAACTGTCGCAGAAGGACTGACCCATGAGCACCCAGCCCGCCAACCTTGGTAACATCCGCCCCGACGGCTTCTTCAACCGCGGCCTCGCCGACGCCGATCCCGCGGTGTTCGCCGGCATCACGCATGAACTGACGCGCGAGCAGACGCAGATCGAACTGATCGCCAGCGAGAACATCGTGTCCAAGGCGGTGCTGGAGGCGCAGGGCTCGGTCTTCACCAACAAATATGCCGAAGGGTATCCCGGCAAGCGCTACTACCAGGGCTGCGCGCCGTCGGACGAGGTCGAGAGCCTCGCGATCGATCGCGCCAAGCAGATCTTTGGCTGCGGATTCGCCAACGTCCAGCCGCATTCGGGCGCGCAGGCGAACGGTGCGGTGATGCTGGCGCTGGTCAAGCCGGGCGAGACGATCCTCGGCATGAGCCTCGATGCCGGCGGCCACCTGACCCACGGCGCGCGCGCGGCGATGAGCGGCAAGTGGTTCAACGCGGTGCAATATGGCGTCGACCCAGAAACGCACCTGATCGACTACGACCAGGTCGAGCGTCTGGCCGTCGAGCATAGCCCCAAGCTCATCATCGCCGGCGGCTCGGCCTATCCGCGGGTGATCGACTTCGAGCGCTTCCGCGCGATCGCGGACAAGGTCGGTGCGTATTTCATGGTCGACATGGCGCATTTCGCCGGCATCGTCGCCGCCGGCCTGCACCCGACGCCGTTCGGCCACGCCCATGTCGTCACCACCACCACGCACAAGACGCTGCGCGGGCCTCGCGGCGGCATGATCCTGACCGATGACGAGGCAATCGCCAAGAAGATCAACTCGGCGGTGTTCCCCGGCCTGCAGGGCGGCCCGCTGATGCACGTCGTCGCGGCCAAGGCGGTGGCGTTCGGCGAGGCGCTGCAGCCCGGCTACAAGAGCTACATCGCCGCGGTGGTGGAAAATGCCAAGGTGCTGGCCGCCACGCTGAAGGAGCGCGGCTCCAACGTCGTGTCGGGCGGCACCGACACGCATCTGGCGCTGATCGACCTCACGCCGCTCGGCATCACCGGCAAGGACGCCGACGAGGCGCTGGAGCGCGCCGGCATCACCTGCAACAAGAACGGCATTCCCAACGATCCGCTGCCGCCGGTGAAGACCAGCGGCATCCGCGTCGGCTCGCCCGCCGGCACCACCCGCGGTTTCGGCCCGGCGGAGTTCCGCGAGATCGGCAACATGGTCGCCGACGTGCTCGACGGCCTCGCCCGGAAAGGCGAGCACGGGGACCCGGAGGTCGAGGCGAACGTTCGGCAGCGGGTACGCACGCTGTGCGCACGCTTCCCCATCTACGAAGGATAAGTCATGTCGAAGATCGAAGAGGTCCAGTCCAACGTCAAGAACACGCCCGGCCTCGGCAAGAAGATGGCGAAGTACGGCGCGATCGGCGCGGTGATCGCGATCCCCGTGCCCTTCGTCGGCCCGGTGCTGGGTGCCATCGTCGGCGCCAGCGTCGCCTACGCCAAGCGCAACGATTGATCGGCTGAATGCGCTGCCCCTTTTGTGGCCATGAAGACAGTCAGGTAAAGGATAGCCGCCCCACCGAAGACGGGGCGGCCATTCGCCGTCGGCGCCAGTGCGAAGGCTGTGCGGCGCGCTTCACGACGTTCGAACGCATCCAGTTGCGCGACCTGTGGGTGCTGAAGAGCAATGCCGCCGGCGGGATCCGCCGCGAGGCGTTCGATCGCGAGAAGCTCCTCCGGTCGGTGTCGATCGCGACGCGCAAGCGGCCGATCGAGCCGGTGCGGATCGAAAAGCTGGTGAGCGGCATCCAGCGCCAGCTCGAGACGCAGGGCGAGAGCGAAGTCTCGTCGAAGCGGATCGGCGAAATGGTGATGGATGGCCTCAAAGGCCTCGATTCGGTCGCCTATATCCGCTTCGCCAGCGTCTATCGCGATTTCAGCGAGGCGCGCGATTTCGAGGAATTCGCCGGTACGGTCGAACAGGCAGGGCGCGTCGA
This sequence comes from Sphingomonas cellulosilytica, assembly GCF_052321755.1. Taxonomy (NCBI): domain Bacteria; kingdom Pseudomonadati; phylum Pseudomonadota; class Alphaproteobacteria; order Sphingomonadales; family Sphingomonadaceae; genus Sphingomonas; species Sphingomonas cellulosilytica. The sequence continues at coordinate 399,638 of NZ_JBQRTT010000001.1, read as the reverse complement.
ATGAATCCGGTCATCGTTCTGGTCCGCCCGCAATTGGGCGAGAATATCGGCAAGGCGGCGCGCGCCATGCTCAATTTCGGCCTGACCGACATGCGCCTCGTCGCGCCGCGCGACGGCTGGCCCAATCCGCAGGCGGGGCCGGCGGCGAGCGGCGCCGATGTGGTGCTGGAGCGTGCGCAGGTGTTCGACAGCGTCGCCGAGGCGGTGGCGGACTGCGCGCACGTCTATGCGACCACGGTGCGCAAGCGCGGCATCACCAAGCCGGTGGAAACGCCGGAGGTCGCCGCCCGCGGCATCCATGCCGCCGCCGAACGTTCGGCGATCCTGTTCGGACCGGAGCGTTCGGGGCTGGAAACCGACGATGTCGCGCTCGCCCGCACGATCATCACCGTGCCGATCAACCCGGAGTTCGGCAGCCTCAACCTTGCGCAGGCGGTGATCCTCGTCGCCTATGAATGGTCGAAGGGGCAGGCGCTCGCCCAGCCGTCGCTGACCGCAATCGATCCGCCGGCGTCGCAGGCCGACCTCGACGGCATGATCGCGCAGCTGGACGACATGCTGGAGCGCGCCAACTTCTTCTTCCCGCCCGATCGGGTGCCGGCGACGCGGCGCACGCTGCGCACGCTGCTGACCAAGCCCGGCTGGTCGGCGCAGGAGGTGCGGACGCTGCGCGGCGTGCTGTCGGCGCTGGACGGGGCGAAGGAGCGCCGCGGCGCGGATCGGCGCCCCGATCAGCGCCCCGATCAGCGGCGGTCGAACGCCGACAATTCATAGGCGATCGAGGCTTCGACCAGCCGTTCCCACAGATCGGCGATCACCGCGCCCGGCAGGCCGGCGGCTTCGGCGGCGGCGCGGGCGTTGGCGATGACCTGCGCCTTGCGCGCTTCGTCGCGCACGTGGCTGCGCTCCGGCTTGATGCGCGCGGCGGCGTCCATATAGGCGAACCGCCGCGCGAACAGCGCCACCAGTTCGCGGTCGACCTGATCGACGCCGGCGCGGACCTCGCTCATCGTGGTGCAATCGGGGCCGGGCAGGGGATCGAAGGACATGGCGCCTCCTTAGCGCGATGAACGATCTTGTCGAGCGATCGGGGCTTTGCAGCGCGTTGCACCTGCGCCATGCTGGCGGCCCCTCCTGCCCAAACGCCCCTCCTGCCCAACGGATGTGCACCATGATCGTGTTCCTGATCGCCGGCCTTCTTGCCACCGCAGCGCAAACGGCCCCGGCGCCCGCGCCGACCGATGCTGCACCCAAACCGGAAAAGCGCGTCTGCCGCAGCGAGACGGCAACCGGATCGACCATTCCGAAGCGGATCTGCCATACCAAGGCAGAGTGGGCGCAGATCGAGTCAGACAATGCCCGCAACGTGGACGCCGTGAGGAACCGGGCACCATCGCGCTGATTGACAGCCGGCCGCGCGCCCGCTAGGCGCGCGCCTTCGCAACAGCCCCCGCATCCCGGTGAAGCGGTGGGCCTGCCTCTTTCGAGACCAGCAGAGCGATACCGGGGCCAACCCCGCCCCGCGGCCTGTCCGCGGGATGGGATTACGTCGTTACCGTTGCAAGGAATTTGGAATGTCGAAGCGCCATAGCGCCAAGCACAAGCTCGACCGTCGTCTCGGCGAGAACATCTGGGGCCGTCCGAAGTCGCCGGTCAACAAGCGCGAATACGGTCCGGGCCAGCACGGCCAGCGCCGCAAGGGCAAGGTGTCGGACTTCGGCATCCAGCTGCGCGCCAAGCAGAAGCTCAAGGGCTATTACGGCGACGTCACGGAAAAGCAGTTCAAGGCCTGCTACACCGAGGCGGCACGCATGAAGGGCGACACCAGCCAGAACCTGATCGGCCTGCTCGAACAGCGCCTCGACATGATCGTCTATCGCGCCAAGTTCGCGCCGACGATCTTCGCCGCGCGCCAGATCGTCAGCCACGGCCACATTCGCGTCAACGGCGTGAAGTGCAACATCGCCTCGCGCCGCTGCTTCGTCGGTGACGAGATCACGCTGGGCAACAAGGCCAAGGAAATGGCGCTGGTGCTCGAGGCGCAGAACCTCGCCGAGCGTGACGTTCCCGACTATGTCGCGCAGGACGGCAATGCCAAGGTGACCTTCGTCCGCGTGCCGACGCTGGACGAGGTGCCCTATCCGGTGAAGATGGAGCCGAATCTGGTGGTGGAATTCTACTCGCGCTAAGCGCGAGGAAGAACACCACCGGACGGCCGGCGGCGCACCAGCGCCGTCCGACGACGCGGGATTTACTCCCGCGTCGGGTCCGAAGGTTTTGAAAAGGGCGGTCCTGCGGGGCCGCCCTTTTTGATTCGGCAGAGGCGGACTTCGTTCGGGTATGGCGATTTTCGGACCGGTTGGCCGACAAAGCGGTAAGCCGTCCCCATCTACCGGCAGCCGGTCGAAGCGCCTCAAGTCTCACCTGTGCTTCGACAGGCTCAGCACGAACGGTTGGAGGTGATGCGCCGCGTGCCCAAGCGGCCAGTTCCTCCGCATCTGCCCCGCACAGACCTTCCGCCCCCGTGGACAAGCGCCCGACCGCGCGCCACAAGGCGCGGCAGCCGTCCTTACGGAGTTTTCATGCGCCGCCTTCTCCTTGCCGCCCTGCTCGCCGCGCCTGCCATGGCCGCGGCGCAAACCGCCGCCCCGCCGATCTCGGTCGATACGCTGAAGGCGGTGACGAAGACCCTCTCGTCCGACGCGTTCGAAGGGCGTGCGCCGGGCAGCGCGGGCGAAACCAAGACGCTCGCCTATGTGCAGCAGCAGTTCGAGCAGGCCGGCCTCAAGCCCGGCAATCATGGCAAGTGGCTGCAGGACGTGCCGCTGGTCGAGATCACCGCGAAGAACGTGACGCCGCTGACCTTTACCGGCGGCAGGACGCCGGTCAGCCTCGCCTATGGACCCGACATGGTCATCGGCACCTATCGCGTCACGCCGCACATCGATGTGAAGGACAGCGACGTCGTCTTCGCCGGCTATGGCATCGTCGCGCCCGAAAAGGGCTGGAACGACTATGCCGGGCTCGACGTGAAGGGCAAGACGGTGATCGTCCTCATCAACGATCCCGATTGGCAGACGCAGGGCCTTGCCGGCGATTTCGGCGGCCGGGCGATGACCTATTACGGCCGCTGGACCTACAAATACGAGGAAGCGGCGCGGCAGGGCGCCGCCGCGGTCATTATCGTCCACCAGACGGAGCCGGCGGCGTATGGCTGGAACGTCGTCCAGTCGAGCAACACCGGCGCCGCGCATGTCGCCGACGCCGCCAACGGCCATATGGACGATACCGCCGCGCACGGCTGGATGCAGCTCGACAAGGCCCGCGCGCTGTTCGCCAGCGCGGGCAAGGACTTCGACAGCCTCGCGGCCGCCGCCAAGGTGAAGGGCTTCAAGGCGGTGCCGCTGGGCGTGAAGGCGTCGGTCAGCTTCGACAATGCCATCACCAGGCAGGTGTCGCACAATGTCGTCGGTATCCTGCCGGGGCGCGAGGCGCCGGACGAATATGTCCTGCTGTCGGCGCATTGGGATCACCTGGGCCGTTGCACGCCGGTGAACGGCGACGACATCTGCAACGGTGCGGTCGACAATGCCGATGGTGTCGCCGCGCTGGTGGCCCTGGCACAGGCGAATGCCAAGGCGGGGGCGGCACGCCGCTCGATGGTGTTCGTGGCGCTGACCGCGGAGGAATCGGGGCTGCTCGGTTCCGCTTATTACGGGGCGAACCCGATCTACCCGTTGGCGAAGACGGTGGGTGGCGCCAACATGGACGCGCTCGCCATGTACGGTCCGTCCAAAGACGTGATCGTGATCGGACCGGGCAAGTCGGACCTCGATGGCTACCTCACCGCCGCGCTGAAGCGGCAGGGTCGCCACGCCACCCCCGAACCGACGCCGGAAAAGGGCTTCTACTATCGTTCGGACCATTTCAGCCTCGCCAAGCACGGCGTGCCGATGGTGTATTTCGAAACGGGGCAGGATCTGGTGACGGGCGGCCTTGCCGCAGGGCAGGCGGCGGCGAAGGATTACGAGGAGCACCGCTACCACGCGCCGTCCGACGAATATGATCCCAAATGGGATTGGCGCGGCGTGCAGCAGGACGTCCAGCTCTATTACATGATCGCGCGCGACCTCGCCGACGGGCGTGCGTGGCCGAACTGGGTGGCCGGCGACGAATTCCGTGCCATCCGCGACAAGAGCCGTGCCAACGCGACCGGAGCCGCCCGATGACCCGCATGACCCCTCCCGCAGAATGGGCACCGCACGCGGCGGTGTGGATCGGTTTCCCGAGCCATGCCGACCTGTGGCAGGAGGATCTCGATCCCGCTCGCGACGAGGTGGTCGCCTTTGCCCGCGCCGTCCACGCCGATGGCCGCGGCGAGCGCGTGATCCTGGTCGCCGCCGATGCCGAGGCGGGGCTCGCCGCCGAACGGCTGGCGCCGTTCGCCGAGGTGGTGGTCGAGCCGTTCGGCGATATCTGGCTGCGCGACACCGCGCCGATCCTGCTTGCCGATGGCGAAGCCCGCGATTTCGACTTCAACGGCTGGGGCGGCAAATACGACCTGCCCGGCGACGACACGATCGGGCTGCGCCTGGGCCAGTCGATCGGCGCGCGCGTCGGCTATTGCAACTGGGTGCTGGAGGGCGGCGCGATCGACGGCGACGGGGCGGGCACGGTGGTGACCACCGAGCAATGCCTGCTCAACCCGAACCGCAATCCGACGCTGACCAAGGCCGATATCGAGGCGCGGCTGCGCGAGGACCTGGGCTTCACCCGCGTGGTGTGGTTGGGCGACGGGCTGCTCAACGACCATACCGACGGCCATGTCGACAACCTTGCGCGCTTCGTCGGGGAGAATTGGGTCGCCTTGCCCGAGGCGGCGGAGAACGACCCCAATTGGCAGGTCTATCAGAACGCCGAGCGCGCCGCGCGCGCCGCGGGGCTGGAGGTGGTGACGATCCCGTCGCCCGGCCGCGTGCTGCGCGATGAAGAGGTGGTGCCGGCGAGCTACATGAACTTCTACATCGGCAACGCCGCGGTGGTGGTGCCGGTGTACGGCACCGACAATGATGCCGCGGCGGTCGCGGCGATCCAGGCGCTGTTCCCGGATCGCGAGGCCATCGGCCTGCGGGCGGATCATATCCTGACCGGCGGCGGCAGCTTCCACTGCATCAGCCAGCAGATTCCGGCCTAGCGAACCGGAGCCACTCCATCCGCCGAGGGGTGACGATCCGCCCCGTCGCCATTACATGCGCGCGCATGACCCAGATCACCGTCGCCGCGCTCCAGCTCGCCTTTTCGAACGACATCGATGCGAACATCGCCAACGTGTCGCGCCTGGTGCGCGAGGCGGCGGGGCGGGGGGCGCAGGTGATCCTGCCGCCCGAACTGTTCGAGGGCGAATATTTCTGCCGCGTCGAGGATGAGGGGCTGTTCGCCAATGCTGCGCCCGTCGGCGAGCACAAGGCGGTGCTGGCGATGCAGGCGCTTGCCGAGGCGCTGAAGGTGACGATCCCGACCAGCTTCTTCGAGGCGGACGGGCCGCATTACTACAACAGCCTGGCGATGATCGGTCCCGATGGCGAGGTGCAGGGCGTCTATCGCAAGAGCCACATCCCCGATGGGCCGGGCTATGAAGAGAAATTCTATTTCCGCCCCGGCAACACCGGCTTCAAGGTGTGGCCGGCGCCGCCGCAGGCGCCGGGGTGGACGCTCGGCGTCGGCGTCTGCTGGGACCAATGGTATCCCGAGACGGCGCGCGCGATGATGCTGATGGGGGCGGAACTGCTCTTCTATCCTACCGCGATCGGCAGCGAGCCGCATGACACCAGCCTCGACACCGCGCGACTCTGGCGGCGGGCGATGGTCGGCCATGCGGTCAGCAACGTCGTTCCCGTCATCGCCGCCAACCGTATCGGCACCGAGCACGACCAGACCTTCTACGGCACCAGCTTCATCGCCGACGAGCGCGGCGACATCCTCGCCGAACTGGGCCGCGAGGAGGAAGGCGTGATCGTCGCGACGCTCGACCTCGCCCGCATCAGGCGCCATCGCGCCGCCTTCGGCTTCTTCCGCGATCGCCGGCCGGAGCTGTACGGCCGGCTGGTTCAGGACGTCTGACGCAGCGCGATCGCCTGCGCGAAAACCTCTTCGAACATCGTATCGGTGATGCGGCCGGTGTTCTGGTTGTAGCGTGACGGGTGGTAGCTATCGATCAGGATGCGGCCGTCGGGCATGCGATGTTCGGCGCCATGCGCGAACTGCGCCTTGGGCAGGCGGCCGCCCAGCACCTTCACCGCCGACTGATGGGCGATCTGGCCGAGCGCGACGACGACGCGCAGGTTGGGCAGCGCCGCGATCTGATCGTCCAGGAACGGGCGGCAGGTGCGGATCTCCTCGGGCGTCGGCTTGTTGGCGGGCGGCAGGCATTTCACCGCATTGAGGATGATGGCGCCGCTCAGCGCCAGGTCGTCGCCGACCCGGTTGGCGAAGGTGCCGGTGGCAAGGCCGAACGTCGCCAGCGTGGTGTAGAGCAGCGCCCCCGAATGATCGCCAGTGAAGGCGCGCCCGGTGCGGTTGCCGCCGTGCAGGCCGGGCGCGAGGCCGACGATCGCCAGCCAAGCGTCCGGATCGCCGAAGGCGGGGACGGGCGCGTTCCACCACGTCGGGTTCTGTTCCCGCAACGCGATCCGCGCAGCGACGAGGCGCGGGCAGCGGGGGCAATCGTGGGGCGGTTCGGTGGCGGGCAGTGCGCCGGGTGCGAAGGTCATCGCAATCGCCTAGAGCGCTGCCATGGCGCAGACAATCTACGCGATCGGTATCGGATCGAACCGGCGGGGTCGGCATGGCGGCCCCGCCGACGAGGTCCGTGCGGCGATGGCGGCGCTGGGCGACGTGGTCGCGGCCTCGCCGATCATCGCCTCGGCGCCGCTCGGCCCCTCGATCCGCCGCTTCGCCAATGCCGCGGTGCTGATCGCGAGCGATGCGGCGCCGCCGGATGTGCTCGCTCGTCTCAAGAGAATCGAGGCCGCCTTCGGCCGTCGGCGTGGGCGGCGCTGGGGGGCGCGGGTGATCGACCTCGATATCCTGCTGTGGTCGGGGGGCACGTGGCGGACGCGGCGGCTGGTCGTGCCGCATGCCGCGCTGGCGCAGCGGGCGTTCGTGCTCACCCCGCTTGCCGCCATCGCACCAGGCTGGCGCGTACCCCGGCGTGGCCGCACGATCCGTCAATTGGCGCATATGGTTGACCGGGCACGCGCCCGCCCCTAGGTGCGCCCCATCGATGGCGGGGGTCCGTAGCTCAGTCGGTAGAGCAAGCGACTTTTAATCGAGAGGTCCCGGGTTCGAGCCCCGGCGGACCCACCATCGACGTTTCCCAACCGATCCGCACACCGCGCAGGGAACCGCAGGCAGCCCACGGAATTGATGCAGCAACAGCGCAGGGATCCACCCGGCTGCTGCCTGAGGACATTATGAGCCGCATCAAGTTGGGCCTGTTCGGCGCCGCGCGCCAGTCGGCCGCCGACGATCGTACGAACGACAACAGCGTCGTGGACGCCTATCGCCAGGAGCATCTGTCCGGGCTGACCCCGGTCGAGCGCGCCGCTGCGGAGGCGATGATGCGCAAGGATGCGCTCGCCGCCTGAGCGGGCCATCCACATGGGCATCCGACAGTGGCAGGAGGCTGACATGGCCGAACCGAACAGCGATACATCGGCCGAAGCCGCATCAAAGGACGGTGCCTCCGTGGGCAGCGACGGCACGGCGCAGGAAGCGGCCGTGCCGACCGAGGGCGGCGAAGCGGCGGCCGAAAGCGAAGCGCACCCGAGCTGAGCGATGGCCGAAATCGTCATCAGCCCCAGCGGACCCGGCGCGATGGAAACCGGGCTCATGATCGATGAGACCGGCACCCGGTTCGTCGTGCTGACGTTCAAGCAGCCCGACACCGACCCGGTGCTGGTCACGTTCACCGTGCCGATCTTCCAATCCTACGTCGAGCATCTGGGCAGGACCGCCGAAGCGGCCGCCGACGAACTCAACTGGATCGTCTCCAGCTGAGTCGCGCGTCGGGCCGGCGCGTCAGGCGAAGTCGCCGAGCTTCGCCGCCTCGTCTTCCTCCGGCGAAGGCACGGTCGGGCCGCCGGCATCATCGTCCATCGGTGCCTGTTCGGGCTGGGGGGACGTAGGCGGCGCAACGGCACCACCGTCCGCCGCGCCGCCGCGGTCAGGCGAGATGTCGTCCGGCCATGCGCCGGCGTCGGCATTGTCGCCGGTCACGGCTGCTCCAGCGCCGCCGCTGCCGGAACGCGTCGTGACGGAAGGTTCGCTGCTAACTCCGCCCGTGCGCGGTGACATATCGGGGGTGGTGCTTGGCGGTGCGTCGGTCATCATCGTCTCCTCGTCATGTCAACGGCAGGCGCGCAGCGTCGTTCCGCTGCCGCGACGCCGACCGGGAAAGGCGCCCGGCTATTCCTGACCGGCGTTGGGATCGAAGTCGCGGCGCCCGGCCTTTGCCGCATCCTGCGTCGTGTGGTCGCCTGCGCTATCGTCCGCGTCAGGGCCTTCGCCGGCGCCGGCCCGGTCTTCACCGCCGCCGGTGATATCGCCCGTCGTGGTTTCGCCGGGGTTCTGGCGCTTGATGTCGCCCGTCGGGTCCGATCCCTCGTCGGCATTCGCTCGATCGTCGGTCATGGTGCTGTCCTTCATCGTGTCCGGCCCCAACGAAGGCCCGTCGGGAATGGGCCCTGACGATCGTGCTATCCCATGATGGTCGCGGGCGGCGGCGATGCGACCGCCTCCCTGCGGGCCAGTCAGTCCGGTTCGTCTTCGTCGCGCAACGTGCGGCCGGCGAGCGTGATCTCGGCGACGAAGCAGGCAAGGCCGGCGGCGGCACAGACCAGCCCGCCGCCGAAGAAGGTGAAGAGCGTGACGACGTGACCCGAATCCCGCAGGGTGCCCAGGAACAGCGTGATCGCGGCGCAGCAGGTCATTGCGCCTGCTGCTGCGGCGAGCGTCACCGCGACATCGAGGATCTTGGAACGGACCCGCAGGCGCTGCATCTCCGCGCCGCTTCGCCGCCCGTCCTTCTTCAGCACATGAATCCGGTCGCTGATCCGGCCCAGGCGCGTGGCGAAGACGTTGAGCAGCGATCCGACCGCGGTCAGCAGGAAAATGGGGGTGAGGGCGAGCTGGATGACATGGGCGGCGGAACTCAGCGGCTCGTGCGTCATAAACGGTCCTGTTGCGCCCATCCCATCGATCGGCCGCCGCCGTTGTTCCCTCCGGTGAACGACAGACGCCGATCGGGTTGCGGCCGCAGCGGGCATGCCGTCAAGTTTTGAGGTTGCCGAGCATTGCTTCGCCATCGTGCAGCGGGTCAGTGGATGTGCCACCGACGAGGCTGTCGCCCCGTGTGGTCAGGCCGCCATCGGCAGGGCTGGCGCATGGTTCAGCTGGTGTGCCGCGATCAGATACCCCAGCTGCGCACGGTAGAGGCTCGCAAGGTCGAGGTGCATCGCTCTCACCTCCGGACAGGTGGCGAGCGTTGCAAGCTGCGTCTGATCCGCGATCCAGCGCTCGACCCGTTCCGGTGTGAGATTGGTGTTCATGCACGCCAATGTCGCCCCATTTTGGGGGTAAGCCAACGTACTGATATAGTTAATGAACGATCGGCTCGGGAAAAGCGCTGGAAGCAATTCCGGAGGACAGGCGGAGCCACGCTTCCTGCGCGATGGAACGTAAGACCATCTGACTTTCCGCCATCCCGGATGCAACGTCCGCCGAATGCCACCAATTCTTAATGGATCAGGGTCATTACCCCATTGAACAGGGGGTTACCGGTTCGGCCATGGCCTTGGTGCGCGCGTTCTTCGATGGCTTCGAACGGCTGGCGGGCATCCCCCAGGATGATCCCGGCTTGCGCACCGACCTGCTCGATACGGCGATGCTGCGCCCGCTCGGCGTGCTGACCGCCAGCATGGGCTTCCTCATGATGAGTGCGGCCGCCGTGTGGTTCACCCGCGCGCACTGGGCGGCGGTGTGGCTTTCGATCGATATCCTGCTGCTGACCGCGCGCTTCGTTCCCGCGCTGCGTGCGTGGCGATCGCAGCGCCGTGTGCCCCGGCGCACGGCCTGTGCGATCCTGCTCGCCGCCTGCGCGATGTTCGCGACCTTCGGCCTGGGCTGCGCGGCGAGTTTCCTGACCGGATTGGAGGAACTGCGGATCGCATCGGCGCTGGCGACGATGGGGCTGCTCGCCGGGCTGGCGACGCGCTGGGCTGCCCTGCCGCGCCTCGCGACCGCCATGATCGTGGTCGTCTCGGCACCCATGGCGGTGGCGATCGGCCTGCTGAGCGGCTTCCTAGCCGCATTGTTCCTGGTGCTGGTGGTGGGCACGGCGGTGTTGACGCTGCAGAACAACAAGACGTTGCTGGCGCTGCTGGCGGCGGAACGCCGCGCCCTGCGGCTCGCCGAAACGGATGTGCTGACCGGCCTGCTGAACCGGTCCGGTCTGGAGGCGGCGCTGGATCGGCATGCCGGCCGCGCCGTGTCGCTGCTGTTCCTGGATATGGACCGGTTCAAGGCGGTCAACGATCGCTACGGCCATGCGGCGGGTGACGAAGTGCTCGTCGCGATCGCCGGCCGGCTGCGCCTGATCTTCGGCACGCAGCCGATCGCGCGACTCGGTGGCGACGAATTCGTCGCCATCCTGTTCGGCGACGAGGCCGAATTGGTCGACCAGGTCGTCACCGCCGTCTGCGATGCGGTGGCGCAGCCGGTGCGTATCTGTGGCCAGCAGATCGCGGTCGGTGTCGGCGTCAGCATCGGCGTGGCGTCGGGCATGCTGGCGGCGGGCGAGACCGCGGCGCTGCTCGCCGGGGCCGACGCAGCGCTCTACGAGGCGAAGCGGGCGCGGGCGAAGGCGGACCATCCCGGCGGCCGGCGCCGGGCGCGTGCCGCCGCGATCGGCTGAACGGCACACCCGGACGCCGGCGGGCATGCTGGCCTCGGCCTGACGGGCGATGTAGTGGCAGGGACGGCGCAACGACGGGCAGGTCCCGTTGGCGCGTGCATCACTGTCGGGACACTGCCGCCATGGACCAGATCGTATACGGCAGGCCGCCGGCCCGCCGCCGCTTCCGCCGGCTGACAACCGTGACGCGATGACGGTGCCTCCCGCCGATGCGCATGTAGCCAGGCGGCGCCTGCCGCCGCTGCTCGCCGGCCTCGCACTGATCGCGGCCGGGCTCGCGGTGCTGCTGGTCGGCGCGTTCGCGACGAGCCGCTACCCCTTCGCCTTCGACCGCGCGATCATCGTCGGGTTGCGGCAATGGGGCGGTCCGGGGTGGCTGCCCAAGGTGGCGGGCGACGTCACCGCGCTCGGCGGCGGGGTGGTGCTGACCATCGTCGTCGTCGTGGCGGCCGGTTTCCTGATCGTGCAGCGGCTGTGGCTGACCGCGCTGGCGGTCGCGCTGGCCAGCCTGACCGGCGGTTGGGCGGTGGACCTGATCAAGGGGATGGTGCTGCGGGCGCGGCCCGACCTCGTCCCCCATCTGGTCGATGCGAGCGGGTACAGCTTTCCGAGCGGCCACGCGACGTCCAGTGCGATCGTCTACCTGACGCTGGCCGCGCTCGCCGGGCAGGTGACGCGCGACCGGGCGAGCCGCCGCTACCTGCTCGTCGTCGCGGTGCTGCTGGTCGGCGCGATCGGGTGCAGCCGCGTCTACCTGGGCGTGCACTGGCCGAGCGACGTGCTCGCCGGCTGGAGCTTCGGCACGCTCTGGGCGCTCGGCTGGTGGACCGCGACCGCCGGCGCACGGCAGGCGATCGGCGGCGAGCGTTAGCCCCGTTCGGCGAGCTTGCGTTCCCAGGCGAGCGCATCCTGGACGATCATGTCGAGGTCGTCGCGCTGCGGGCGCCAGGGAAGGGCGGCGAGGATCGCGCTGTTGTCCGCGACCAGCGCGGCGGGGTCGCCGGCGCGACGGCCCTCGTAGCGGCGCTGGATGGTCAGGTTGGTGACGCGGTCGACGGCGTCGAGCACCTCGTTGACCGAAAAGCCGCGGTTGTAGCCGGCGTTGAGCGTGTGGCTGCGCGCCGGTTCGGCGACGAGCAGTTCCAGCGCGGCGACATGCGCGGCGGCGAGGTCGTGGACGTGGATGTAGTCACGCACCCCGGTGCCGTCGGGCGTGTCGAAGTCGGTGCCGAAGACCGATACCGCCTCGCGCTTGCCGATCGCCGCTTCGACCGCGATCTTGATGAGGTGCGTCGCGCCGACCGTCGACTGGCCCGAGCGGCCCTGCGGATCGGCACCGGCGACGTTGAAATAGCGGAGCGCGCAATAGTTGATCGGATGCGCGGCTGCGACGTCGCGCAGCATCGCCTCGGTCATCAGCTTCGACATGCCATAGGGATTGATCGGCACGGTCGGATCGCCCTCCTGCACCGGCACCTTGACCGGGGTGCCATAGGTGGCGGCGGTGGAGGAGAAGATGAAGTGCGGGACGCCCTCCACCACCGCGCTCTCGATCAGTGCGCGGGTCGCGGCGGTGTTGTTGCGGTAGTATTTGAGCGGGTCGCTGACCGATTCCGGCACCACCACCGATCCGGCGAAGTGCATGATCGCGCGCACGCGGTGCTCGCGGATCGCGGCGCGCACCGCATCGTCGTCGGCGACGTTGGCGACCACCAGTGTCGCGCGCGGATCGACCGCCCAGTCGAACCCGGTGACGAGATTGTCGACCACCACCACGCGGTAGCCCGCATCGAGCAAGGCCAGCACGGCATGGCTGCCGATATAGCCGGCCCCGCCCGTGACCATCACCGTACCGTCGAATGCCATCGCTCTGCTCCCGCCTTTTGCCCGCCCTAGCGCCTTCCTACATGGGGGCAAAGGAGATCATGATGACGGACTATGTGACGGTCGCCGGCGGCTGCTTCTGGTGCACCGAGGCGGTGTTCAAGGATGTGATCGGCGTGGAAAGCGTCGAGAGCGGCTATATCGGCGGATCGGTGCCCAACCCGACTTACAAGCAGGTCTGCGGCGGCGACACCGGCCATGCCGAGGCGATCCGCATCGGCTATGATCCGGAGCAGCTGGCGCTGGGCGACCTGCTCGACATCTTCTTCGCGACGCACGATCCGACGCAGCTGAACCGGCAGGGCAACGATGTGGGGACGCAATATCGCTCGGCGGTGTTCCCGGCGGACGATGCGCAGGAGGCCGAGATGCGCGCCGCGATCGAACGCGCGCAGGCGGATTCGGCCAAGCCGATCGTGACCACGGTGGAGCCGATGGCGGAATGGTATCCGGCGGAGGACTACCATCAGGATTATTGGGAAACCTCGGGTCAGTCGAACCCCTATTGCATGGCGGTGATCCCGCCCAAGCTCCAGAAGCTGCGCAAGAGCTTCGCCGCGCGATCGAAGGCGGCGGCATAGCTCCCAATCCTCCCCTGCTTTCGCAGGGGAGGGGGACCGTTCGCGCAGCGAATGGTGGAGGGGCAGCCCCAAGCGATCTCGCCCGTGACTGCCCCTCCACCACCCGGCTGTGCCGGGCGGTCCCCCTCCCCGTGCCGGGGAGGACCTATAATTTACGCGCCAGCGCCTTCTTCAGCTTCGCATGCGCGGCGGCCTTGATCTGGCATACCCGCGCCGACCCCACGCCCAGCACCTGCCCGATTTCCTCGAGGTTCAGTTCCTCGACATAATAGAGCTGGATCACCTGCGCCTCGCGTTCGGGCAGCGCGGTGATAGCCGCGATCAACGTATCGCGCAGGTCGCTGTCCGCCAGCTGCTCGAACGCGTCGGGCGTGTCGTCGGCGAACCAGGGCAGGTCGTCCGCATAGACCTCATCCATCGATTCGAAGCGGATCGCGTCGGCGGTCTCGTAATCGGCGCGCAGCTTCTCCACGCTCACGCCGAGTTCCGCAGCGATGGCCACCTCGTCGGGCGCGCGGCCTGTCCTTGCCGTCAACGCGGCGATCGCGGCATGATATTGCCGCCGCCGCCGCATCGCACCGCGCGTGCTGGTCGCCTGCCGGCGGAGCTCGTCGATCATCGCGCCGCGTAGCCGCGTGGTCAGATAGGCGCGGAACTGCGCACCCTGTTCGGCGGCTTGCCCGACGGCCTCGACCAGGGCGACGAGGCCGATCTGCACCAGATCCTCGACCTCGACGATCGTGCTCATCGATCCATGGACGTGCCAGGCGATGCGGCGGACGAGCGGCAGATACTGGCGGACCAGCGCCTCGCCATCCCCGCCCGGCCGCTGCCGCGGCGAATAGGTGAGGGGGGCATTGGGGATCATGCCCGCGGGCGCAGGCTGCGCGTCGGCGAACGCCAGCTTCATCGGCTCGGCGCTCATGCTGCGAGCGCCTGCTGCTGGTTGGCGCCGATCACCGCGACGACCTCGACCGCCTTTTCCTCGGGGACTTCGAAGAAGGAGAGGACCGGCGTGTCGGGCAGCACGGTGCGCACCAGCTTGCGGATCGCGATGCGGATCGCGGGCTGGACGACGAGCGCGAAGGGCTTGGCCTCGGCGATCAGCGGCTGCGCCGCCTGTTGCAGCGCATCGACGATGCGGCGGCCGAGATCGGGTTCGATGACGTGGCGGCGCGATTGGTCGGCGCGTGCCGCCTGGCCGAGCAGCCCTTCCAGCTGCCCCTCCAGCGTCATCACGCGCAGCGGCTCGCGCACGCCGCACAGCTTCTGGATGATGAGCGGGCCGAGTTCGGGGCGGATCAGTTCGATGATCTCCTCGGCATCGGCGCTGCGCGTGGCGGCGACGGCGATCGCCTGCGCGATCCGACGGAACTCCTTCAAGGGGATGTTCTCCGCGAGCAGGCCCTTCAGGACCTGGGTGAGGGTGGTGAGCGGCAGCGGATTGGGCGTCAGGCTGGCGACGAGCTGCGCCGCACGCTCCTTCAGGCCGTCGAGCAGCGCCTGGACCTCGTCCGGGCCGAGCAGTTCCGTGGCGTGTGCGCCCAGCACATGGTTGAGGTGCGTCGCCATGACCGTGCCGGCGTCGACGACGAGGAAGCCGGCACCGGTCGCCGCATCGGCATCGCCGGCGGGGATCCACGTCGCGTCGAGGCCGAAGGTCGGATCCTTCGCCTTCTTGCCGTGCAATTCGCCATAGGCCTGGCCGGTGTCGAGCGCGAGCATCTCGTCCGGCGACACCTGATCCTCGCCCATCACCACGCCGTTGACGAGGATGCGATAGGTATAGGGCGCAAGGTTGATGTCGTCGCGCACCCGGCATTGCGGGATGACGAAGCCGAGGTCGCGGGACAGCTGGCGGCGCACGCCGGTGATCCGCCCCATCAGCGGCGCACCGCGGCGCGGATCGACCAGCGGCACCAGGCCGTAGCCGATGTCGAAATTGACCTGCATGCCGTCGGTCACCTCGTCCCAGCCGATCTTGGACGGGTCGGCGGGTTCGGCGGCGGCGACGGGGGCGGCGACGGCGACCGGGCGCTTCTCGATCTGGCGCAGCTTCCACGCGGTGAAGCCGGCGATGCCGGCAGCCGGCAGCATGATGAGATGCGGCATGCCCGGGAAGACGCCGAGCAGGCCGAGGATGACGGCGACCGGGGTCCAGGTGCGGGGGGACCCGAACTGGCTGCCGATCTGGCCGGCGAGGTCCTTGTCCGAATTGACGCGCGTGACGATCGCGGCGGCGGCGATCGACAGCATCAGCGCCGGCAGCTGCGCGACCAGCGCGTCGCCGATCGCGAGCAGGATATAGCTTTTCGCCGCCGCGGCGATGGTCATGCCGTGGCTGACCGGGCCGAGAATCAGGCCGCCGATGACGTTGGCGGCAAGGATCAGCATGGCGGCGACGGCATCGCCCTTCACGAACTTGGACGAACCGTCCATCGATCCGTAGAAATCGGCTTCGGTCGCCACCTCGACGCGGCGCTTCTTGGCGTCGTCGGGGGTGATGAGGCCGGCGTTCAGATCGGCGTCGATCGCCATCTGCTTGCCGGGCAGCGCGTCGAGGGTGAAGCGCGCCGAGACTTCCGACACGCGGCCCGCGCCCTTGGTGACGACGATCAGGTTGATAATCATCAGGATCGCGAAGACGAAGATGCCGACGACATAATCGCCGCCGATCAGGAAGCTGCCGAACGCTTCGATGACGTGACCCGCCGCGCTCTCGCCCTCATGCCCGTGGACCAGCACGATGCGGGTCGAGGCGACGTTGAGGCCGAGGCGGAAGAGGGTGGCGAACAGGAGGACGGTGGGGAAGGCGCTGAAATCGAGCGGCTTCTGCGCGTTCAGCGACACCATCAGCACGGCAAGGCTGATCGCGATGTTGGCGACGAAGAAGATGTCGAGCAGGAAGGCCGGGATCGGCACCACCATCACGACGACGAGCAGCAGGATGGCGAGCGGCAGCGCCGCGCCGCGACCCTGGCTGAGCAGCTTGCCCATCTCAGCGGCCCCCCATGCTGGCGAGCATCATATAGGCGAGCTGCGCATTCTGTGGCGACGGGCGCAGCAGGCTGTTGGCCGAGGACATCGTGCCGGTCATCGCCTGCCGCGCCCAGGCGAGCGCGTCGGTCGCGCTTTCGTTGTTGCCGGTGACGACGGTGGCATCGCCCATGCTGAGCGCCTGCGCGGCAAAGGCGAGGTTGGCGTTGCGGGTTTCGACGGTGCTGTCCGCAGCGGCGCCGAGCTTGTCGGCGAAGCGCTGGTAGATCGCCGACAGCGAGCGCGGCTGGCCGTTCGAAGCGTAGAAGATCGACCGGTTTGATCCCGCCGCCTGCGGAAACAGCGCGGCGCCCGCCGCGCCGGGGTTGGTCTGCATCGCCGACAGGAATTTCTTGGCGCCGCCGATCCCCAGGAAATGCGCCATGTAGAGGTCGGTGCCGTTGGCGGCGCGGCCGAGCGTGCTCTGCAATGCGTCGGCGTTATCGGAAGCGTGCTCCGCCGCCATCAGCGAGGCGGCGGTGGGATCGTTGCGCAGGTTGAGGATCGCCGAACGCGTCGCGCCGTCGGTGACGGTGTAGCGGCCGCCTGCGGTCTGCCCGATGCTGTCCGCGGCCCAAGCCATGCCATGCTCGGCGCCATGCTTCTTGACGACGGCGAGCCAGCTCTGTTCGACGAACTGGTAGAGGCCCGATGCCGACGAGGTGCCGGCGCGCGCATTGGCGTTAAGCCCGCTCTCGATCTTGGCCTGGCCGAGCAGATAGTCGAAATCCACCCCCGTCTTGCTGCTCGCAAGCTGGATGGCGGATTGCACCCGTCCGGCTGAAATCGGATTGACGGTCATTGCGACGAAAACACACCCCTGTTGTCGGTGTGCGATCAGCAAGAGCCGTGCCAAATTCTTCCAAATTCCTCCCCCGCCAGGGGGAGGGGGACCGTTCGGCGCAGCCGAATGGTGGAGGGGGAGGTAAGCGGCGTCCGTCATGGGAGAAGACGCCGCTTACCTCCCCCTCCGTCACCGCTACGCGGTGCCACCTCCCCCTGGCGGGGGAGGAATGAGGATCACGCGTAGGCCTGTACCAGCGTCGGGCGGAAGCCGTGGCCGGCATCGCCGGTCAGGATTTGCAGGCGGCGGCGAACATTTGCCGCCATCAGGTTGACGTAGATCCGGCAGGTCTCGTTCAGCCGGTTGGCTTCGTCGGCCAGTTCGCGGATCTCGTCGCCCGCGGGGCCGGTGCCGAGCGCCGCCACCTGTTCGATGCCGGCGAGCTTGTCCTGCGTCGCGCGTTCCAGCGCGGCGCAGTCGTTCGCCTTCAGCGCGGCGATCTCGGCATGCAGCGCGTCGATGACGCGGATCAGGGCATCACGCCGCGTCATGGCCGTCCCAATTCATCTTGAGGGCGAGGAGCCGGTCGGCGATGGTCGCCGGCAGGATGGGGAAGGTGCCGCTGGCGATCGCCTTGCGGATTTCGCCGACGCGGTCGCTGTCGACCGGCGGTTCGGCGGCCAGCGCCTTGGCCAGGCCGCTCAGCTGCGTCGTCGCGACCGGAGCGGGCGCCTGTTGCGCGGCCTGTTGCAGCGCGGGTTGTACCGTCGGCGTCGCCGCGGGTGCGGCGACGCGCGAGACGCTTCCACTTGCCTGCGGCGGCGTTGCGCCGATCGAGTCCACCATGTCCGCACCTGTCCGTGTTGCCTGACAGGGGGATAAACGACCGCTTGCGACGCAGGTTTAGCAAAAAAAGATTCCTCGTGGCTGCGGCCGCGCGATCAGTCCCAGCCGGGCAGGGTGGCGCGGCCGGTTTCCAGCGCGATCGCCTGTACGGGGGTCTTGGCATCGTCCACCTTCACCATGAAGCGGCCGCCCGGCGGGGCATCGCCCATCGCCACCCCTTCGCGGCTGATCGAGAAGCCGGACGATCCCGCCTCGATCACCACGGGGTCGCCGCGGCGGATCACCGGTTCGGCCTTGGTCGGCGCCAACACCGCGGGCCGAGCGGCGGCGGTCGGCGGCGGCGCACCGGCCGGGCGGATCACGGGCACGAAGATGCGCCAGTCGGGGCCGGAGCAGGACACGACGACCGCGTCATGCGCCTCGGTGCGCCAGGCGAGCGCCACCGTCGAACATTGCGCCAGCCGCAACCGCGTGTCGATCGCGGTCCGCGCCCCGCCCTCCGCACCGATCGGGCGGCTGGTGAAGGCGGCGACGGCGCGGTCGAGGCCGGCGGTATCCTGAAAGGCGGTGGCGCCACCGGCGGCAAGGAGCAGGGGCAGGAGGATCATGGCAGGTGTCCCTTGGGGGATGCGGCCTCGCCGGCGAAGGCGAGGGTGACGATGGCGGCACGGCGGCCGGGATGGGTGGCGGTGGTGACGGTGATGCGGCGGCTGACCGGCGCCAGCGCCGCGGCAAGGGCACGGGCGCGATCGGCGGCGAGGATCGGGGCGCTGCCGGTCGCCGGGTCGACGTCGGCGGCGCTGCCGTCGGTGGAGCCGGTCACGGTCAGCGCGACGCGGGGGTCGCGGACGGCTTCACGCGCCCAGGCGATGGCGGCCGCCGGACTGTCGGGCAGCACGGCCGAACCCGGCGCGAAGTCGAGCAGGCCGGCGGCCATCACCGGCAGCGCCTGCGGCGCGGGCGCGGCAGCACCGCCGAAGCTCTGGCGCAGCGCGTCGGTGACCGCGCGCGGACGTTCGCTCGCCTGGAGAAGCACGAAGAAGCCGACCAGCAGCAGCGCGAGATCGGCGAGCGTCATCAGCCACAGCGGCTTGGACGGTGCGGGATCGGGCCAGATCGCAGCGTCGGTCATGCGACGCTCTGCAATTGGTGGCGCGGCGTCTCGCGCAGCGCGAGCGCGACCAGCGGCGCCTCCAGGCGGATGCGCTCGAACGCCTCGGCCCGGCCGGCGGCGCGCAGGCGGTGGCAGATCGGCATCAGTATGAGGTTGGCGAGCAGCGCGCCATATAGGGTGGCGAGCAGCGCGATCGCCATCGCGCCGCCGATCGCCTTGGGGTCGGTCAGATTGGCGAACATGCCGGCAAGCCCGACCAGCGTCC
Source organism: Sphingomonas cellulosilytica (assembly GCF_052321755.1). Classification (NCBI taxonomy): domain Bacteria; kingdom Pseudomonadati; phylum Pseudomonadota; class Alphaproteobacteria; order Sphingomonadales; family Sphingomonadaceae; genus Sphingomonas; species Sphingomonas cellulosilytica. The sequence continues at coordinate 380,156 of NZ_JBQRTT010000001.1, read as the reverse complement.
CGACCATGCCCATCGCCGGGGCGGCATCCGCCGCGCCCGACCAGACGTCGGCGGCGGCGACGTGGCGTTCGATCCGCGCCTGGCGGCGGTAGCGGAGCAGCGCCTCGACCTCGCGCGGGATGGCGCCGTCGACGATGGCGGCGATCGCAGCGGCGACATCGGGATCGGCGATCACCGACCGGTCGAGCGCGACGATGCCGTGACGCTTGGCGATCCGCGACTGGGCGGCGATCTGTTCGAGCAGCGCGTCCGCGGTAAAGCGCCGGCGGACGAGCACCCGCAGCGCGGACACCGCCCGCACGGCATCGCGTGCCGGTGCGCGCAGCATCGTGGCAAGCAGCGTGCCGCCACCGACGATGGCGCACGCGACGGGATCGAAGAGCTGGGCGAGCATCATGCGCGAATGCTCTGCAAGGGGCGGGCCAGATGCCGCGCACCACGTCATCGATAATCTCCGTCATTCCCGCGCAGGCGGGAATCCATAGTCGCAAGTCTCTGCAATGGAGCCGCCCCGTCAGCCAGTATGGATCCCCGCCTGCGCGGGGATGACAATGAACAGGGGACCGGTTCCTTGCCGCTTCCCGGCAAGCGGCGGCAACGGGCGGCAAGCGGTTGCCGCCCGGCTTGCCGCCCGCCCGGCAGGCCCCTCCAAACGGCGAAAAATCGCATCCCGAACCGCCGGAATCGAAAACTGGCACGCCGGTTGCTTATCACCTCGGCAGCGCAATGGTGCGCGGGAGATGTGGGCCGATGGCCGCAGACAGTCTGTTCGGAGTTCACGGGGCCGCCCTGGAAGTGCGCGCGCAGCGCATGGGTGTGCTCGCGTCGAACATCGCCAATGCCTCGACGCCGGGCTTCAAGGCCAGGGACGTGGATTTCAAGTCGGCGCTCGCGTCGATGGAGAATGACGCGGGTAACGGCAGCATCGCCGCGGCGACCAAGTATCGCGTGCCGCTGCAGACCTCGATGGACGGCAACACGGTGGAGCTCAACGAAGAGCAGACCGCCTTTGCCGAGAATGCGGTCCAGTATCAGACGACGCTGTCGTTCCTGAACGGTCGCATCGGCCAGATCACCCGCGCGCTGAAGGGGGAGTAAGCCGATGGCCGACCCGATGAACATCTTCCAGGTGGCGGGCCGCGCGATGAGCGCGCAGCTCGTGCGCATGAACACCACCGCGTCGAACCTCGCCAACGTCGGCGGGACGACCGGATCGGCGGAGACGGCGTACAAGACGATGAAGCCGGTGTTCCGCACCAGCTTCGATGCTGCGACCGGCCTTGCCACCGTCGACGTGGAAAAGATCGTCACCGCCGGCGAATCGCCGACCAAGGTCTACGATCCGAACAACCCGCTCGCCGACAAGGACGGCAATATCTACCAGGCCGCCGTCGATGAAAGCCGCGAGCTCGTCGACATGATGGAGACGGCCCGTTCCTACCAGAACAACGTCGAGGTGATGAACACTGCCAAGCAGCTCACCATCGATACCCTCAAACTGGGCCGCTGACCATGGTAACAACAACCTCCTCCACCTTCGACAACACCCTCGCCAATCTCGGCATCTCGCGGGCCAACTCGACCAGCGGCACCACGACTGCCAGCGGCGCGTCGACGACGGCCAAGACCAACAAGACGACGCTCGACCAGTCCGATTTCCTGACGCTGCTGACCACGCAGCTCAAGAACCAGGACCCGCTGGCGCCGATGGACAACACGCAGATGGTCGCCCAGATGGCGCAATTCTCGTCGGTCGCCGGCATCAGCGAGATGAACAAGACGCTGTCGACCGTCGCGACCAAGCTCGGTTCGACCACGGCCAGCGATGCGATGAGCTACGTCGGCAAGACGGTGCTGACCGAAGGGTCGACCGCCTATCCGAAATCCTCCGGCGGGCTCGATGCCGCGGTGGAGCTGGACGATGTGGCGACGCAGGTCACCGTCTCGATCTCCGATGCCAATGGCGGCACGCTGCGCCAGCTGCAACTCGGCGCCCAGAAGAAGGGCACCGCCAGCTTCGAATGGGACGGCAAGGACAGCGCCGGCAACAGCGTCGGTTCCGGCCCGTTCACGATCACCGCACTCGCCACCAACGGCGACAGCGCCGTCACCAGCCGCACGCTCGTCTGGGCGCCGGTCGAATCGGTGTCGCTGCCGTCGAGCGGCACGCCCGTCCTCAAGGTCGTGGGGGTCGGCGACGTCCAGCCCTCCGACGTCCGTTCCGCCGCCTGATCCCGCCACCGCTTTTTCGCATTTTCCAGGAGTCACCCGATGTCCTTCTACACCTCGCTTTCCGGTCTCCAGGCCTCGCAGACCGACATGAACACCATCTCGCACAACCTGGCGAACGTCTCGACCACCGGCTTCAAGAAGAGCCGCGTCGAATTTTCGGACGTCATCGCCTCCAGCGTGTCGACCGATCCGCGCAAGATGGTCGGATCGGGCGTGGTCGTGAAGGCGACGCAGCAGCAGTTCGCCGAGGGCAATCTGCAGGGCACCACCAACGCGCTCGACCTCGCCGTGATGGGCGAAGGGTTCTTCACCGTGCGCACCACCGGGGCCAGCGATGCGATCGCCTATACCCGTAACGGCGCCTTCTCGGTCGATTCGAGCCGCAACGTCGTCGATGCGCAGGGCAGCTTCCTGATGGTCTATCCGGTCGACGGCGACGGCAACGTTACCGCGACGGGGGTCGACGGCCTCACCAACCTGCAGCTCCAGCAGACCAGCGGTACCCCCGTCGCGACCAAGGACATCGCGACCGCGGTCAACCTGTCGGCGACCTCGACGGTCAAGACCGTGGCCTTCGACCGGACCGACACGACCACCTACAACAACTCGGTCGCGACCCGCATCTACGATGCCAACGGCAATCCGATGACGATGACCAATTACTACGTCCGCGACAAGCTGCCGGACGCGACCACCACCCCGGCGACGCCCAGCACGTGGAAGGTCTATACCTTCATCGGCGACAAGCAGCTGGAAGTCGGCGGCAAGACCGATCCGGTCAGCATCACGTTCAACTCGACCGGCGCGATCGCCACGCCGGCGACGCCGATCAAGTACGACCAGTTCATCCCGCTGTCGGGCGCCGCGCCGCAGGACGTCACGCTCAGCCTCGCCAATTCGACGCAGCTGTCCTCCGCATTCGCGGTCAACAGCAAGAGCCAGGACGGTGTCGCCGTCGGCCAGCTGTCCGGCGTCACCGTCAATTCGGAAGGCCTGATCCAGGCGAGCTTCTCGAACGGCGACATCGTGCCGCTCGGCAAGGTGGCGCTCGCCAAGTTCTCGACGCCGACGGGCCTGCGCCAGATCGGCAACAGCTACTGGTCGGCGACCGGCCTGTCGGGGGTCGCGACCATGGGTTCGGCGAGCGCGGACGGTTTCGGTTCGCTGATGTCGGGGCAGATCGAGGGATCCAACGTCGACATCACCGAAGAACTGGTCAACCTGATCTCGGCCCAGCGCAACTTCCAAGCGAACTCGAAGGCGCTCGATACCGCGAACCAGGTGTCGCAGACGATCATCCAGATCCGCAACTGATCCAACCGGCGGCGCGGAGAGGTTAGATGGACAAGTTGGTCTACACGGCGGCGACCGGCCTGCGTGCGCACATGCAGGCGCAGGCGGCGATCGCCAACAACATGGCGAACGCGTCCACCACCGGCTTCCGCGCCGACCGCGTCGTCTTCGACCGGATCGAGCTGAAGGGCGGCGGTGCTCGGCTGGAGGCTCGCATGCCGACCAGCGAAGAGGTGACCGATGCCGATCGCGCGCCCGGTTCGATCCAGGCGACGGGCCGCGCGCTCGACGTCGCGATCACCGGCACCACCGACTGGCTGGCGGTGCAGGCGGGCGATGGCAGCGAGGCCTATACCCGTCGCGGCGACCTGGAGGTCGCGGCTTCCGGTGTGCTCCAGACCGGCGACGGCTTCATCGTGCAGGGTCAGTCGGGGCCGATTACCATCCCGCCGCACGACAGCCTGACGATCGCACCCGATGGCACGATCAGCATCGTGCCACAGGGTGGCGATGCCAAGAACCCGCAGGTGGTCGACCGGCTGAAGCTGGTCGATACCAAGGGCACGCAGACGCTGAAGGGCCTCGACAACCTGCTGCGCGTCAAGGGCGGCGGCGCGTTGCCCGCGAACCTCGACGCCAAGGTGCAGGGTGGCGCGCTGGAAGGCTCCAACGTCAACATGACGCAGGCGCTGGTCGACATGATCGAGAACCAGCGCAGCTACGAGGTACAGGCCAACCTCATGAAATCGGCCAAGGACATGGACGAGAGCAGCACATCCGTGATGCGCCTGCCGAGCTAAGGGAAGAAGAGCATGTCATCCTCAGCCATGCATATCGCGCGCACCGGGCTCGATGCCCAGGATACGCGCATGCGGGTCATCTCGAACAACCTCGCCAACGTCAACACGACGGGGTTCAAGAAGGATCGCGCCGCGTTCGAAACGCTCGCCTACCAGACGATCACCGCGCCCGGCGCGGCGTCCACGGCGGAGACGAAATACGCGACCGGCCTCAACCTCGGCACCGGCGTGCGCGTGCAGGGCACCGCCCGCATCGACACGCAGGGGTCGATGCAGCAGACCGGCAACAGCTTCGACCTGGCGCTGGACGGCGACGGCTATTTCCAGGTGCAGCTGCCCGGCGGCGAACTGGGCTATACCCGCGCCGGCAACTTCAATCGCAGCCCGGAAGGATTGCTCGTCACCTCCGAAGGCTATCAGGTGATGCCCGGCATCACCGTGCCGGCGAACGCGACGCAGGTGACGATCGGCACCGACGGCACCGTCACCGCGCAGGTGCCGGGGCAGACTGAGGGCACCAACCTCGGCCAGATCCAGGTCGCGGGCTTCCCCAACCCCACCGGCCTGCAATCGACCGGCGACAATTACCTGAAGGAAACCGCATCCTCGGGCGCCGCCAACCTCGGCATCGCCGGGCAGGACGGCCGCGGCCGCATCCGCCAGGGCAATCTCGAAGCATCGAACGTCAACGTCGTCGAGGAACTCGTCGACATGATCGAGACGCAGCGCGCCTACGAGGTCAATTCCAAGATGATCTCGTCGTCCGACGAGATGCTGAAATACGTGAACCAGAACCTGTAATGGCCTCCGTACCCAACCCCTTCCGCGCGCCGTCCCGCACTGGTGCCTTCGTCGTCGGCCATTGGGCCGAGATCGCGCTCGCCGCGGCGTCCGGCCTGCTCGTGCTCGCCGCCTTCGCGCCGGCACCGGCCGATGCCAGCATCTTCGGCAAGAAGAAGCCGCCGGAGGACTTCACCGTCATCCGCGCGCCGGTGGCGCCTGCGCCTGCGCCCGCCAACGGTTCGATCTTCCAGGCGAACGACGGCTATGCCGCCTTGTACGAAGGCTGGCGTGCCCGCCGCGTCGGCGATGCGCTGACCATCGTGCTGGTCGAGAATACCGCCGCGTCCAAATCGTCGGGCTCCAAGCTCGATTCGAGCGGGTCGGGCAGCATCACCCCGCCATCCACCGGGCCGCTCGGCCTGTTCGGCACCACCGATGCCTCGGCCAGCGGTGCGCGCAACTTCGCAGGCCAGGGGCAGGCGAACCAGGCCAATTCGCTGTCGGGCGAGATCACCGTCACCGTTGCCGAAGTCTACCCCAACGGCACGATGATGGTGCAGGGGCAGAAGCGCGTGACGCTCAACCGCGGCGACGAATTCGTGCGGATCAAGGGGCTGGTGCGCACCGCGGACGTCAGCGCCGACAATCGCGTGCTGTCGACCCGCGTTGCCGACGCGCAGATCGCGTATACCGGCAAGGGCGATGTTGCGCGTGCCGCGCGGCAGGGCTGGCTCAGCCGCTTCTTCTCCGTCATCAGCCCGTTTTGACGCGCTGTTAACCACATTCTGCGCAGGCTCGCCGCCATGATCCGCTTTCTCTTCGCCACGCTTCTCGCCGCTCTGGCGGTCGCCGCGCCTGCGGGCGCCGACCGGATCAAGGACCTCGGCGGTTTTCAGGGCATCCGCTCCAACCAGCTTACCGGCTATGGCGTCGTCGTCGGCCTGCCCGGCACGGGCGACGACAACCTCGAATATACCGTGCAGTCGCTGAAGGCCGTCGCCTCGCGCTTCGGCTTGCAGCTGCCGCCCGGCGCCAATCCGGGCATGAAGAATGCCGCGGTGGTGATGGTCACCGCCGAACTGCCGCCCTTCGCCAAGCCGGGTCAGCGGCTCGACATCACCGTCGCCTCGATGGGCAAGGCCAAGAGCCTGCGCGGCGGCAGCCTGGTGCTGACGCCGCTGCTCGGTGCGGACAACCAGATCTATGCGATGGCGCAGGGCAACCTTGCGGTCGGCGGCCTCGGCGCGGAAGGCGCCGACGGATCGCGGATCGTCGTCAACGTGCCCTCCACCGGCCGTATCCCGGAAGGGGCCACGGTAGAACGCGCGGTGTCCACCGGGTTCGATTCGTCGCCGATGCTGACCTTCAACCTCGCGCGCGCCGATTTCACCACGGCGCAGAACGTCGCGCAGGCGATCAATGCGAAGCTTGGCTCCGGCACCGCGCAGGCCGTCGACGGCGTGTCGGTCGCGGTGCGCGCGCCGCCGGGGGCGGACACGCGCGCGACGCTGATGTCGATGATCGAGAACCTCGACGTGACCTCCGCCGAGCCGCCTGCAAAAGTTGTTGTAAATGCGCGCACCGGAACGGTCGTTATATCCTCTGCGGTCAGGGTGGGTCCTGCCGCGGTGACGCACGGCAAGCTGACCGTGCGCATCGACGAGAACCAGCGGATCAGCCAGCCCGGTCCGTTCAGCCAGGGTCAGACGGCGTTGGAGCGCAAGTCCAACGTGTCGGTCGAGGAGGAGAAGAAGCCGATGTTCCTCATCAACCCCGGCCCCAAGCTGGCCGATGTGGTGAAGGCGGTGAACGCCATCGGTGCATCGCCCGCCGATCTCGTCGCGATCCTGGAGGCGTTGAAGGAAGCGGGCAGCCTCAAGGCCGAGCTGATCGTGCTATGACGACGCTCCCGATCGGCAGCACGGGCGGGATTTCCGCCGACACCTCGCGCCTGAAATCCGCCGACAACCTCAAGAAGGCCGGCGAGCAGTTCGAGGCGGTGTTCACCGGCATGATGCTGAAGAGCATGCGCCAAGCGAAGCTCGCCGATCCGCTGTTCGATTCGAAGGCGCTCGACACCTTCACCGAGATGCAGGACGCCCGCGTCGCGCAGACCATGGCGGAGGCGACGCCGCTCGGCATCGGCAAGGCGATGACGGCGTTCCTGGCGAAGTCGCAATCCGATCTTAACGACTCCACGGCAGATCCGCCCCAATGAGCGATATGCTGTCGATCGGCGCGTCCGGCGTCCGCGCGTACCAGACCGCGCTTGCGACCGTTGGCGAGAACATCGCCAACGTGGGCGCGACCGGCTATACGCGCCGTGCCGTCACCCTCAACGAGGTGCCGGGCGGCAGCGGCTCGACCAACGGCTATGGTGCCGGCAACGGCGTGACGCTGACCGGCGTCAACCGCTCCACCGACGTCTATTCCAGCACCGCGCTGCGTGCCTCGACCAGCGATCTGTCGCGCACCACCCAGGGTGCGAACTGGCTCGATCGTATCCAGGGCGCGCTCACCGGCAATGCGCTGACGACCCGCGTCACGTCCTTCTTCGCCGCGGCGCAAAGCCTCGCCGCCGAACCCGATTCGACGGCGCTGCGCACCGGCATGCTGAGTGCCGCCACCTCCGCCGGCATCGCCTTCACCGCGACCGGCAAGGCGTTCGACCAGGTCGATGCGGACATCGACACCGCCGGCAATCAGGCGGCGCAGACGCTGACCTCGCTGGGCAATTCGCTGACCAAGGTCAACGAGGGGATCAGCCGCGCCCAGCCGGGCAGCACCACCGCTGCGCAGCTGATGGACCAGCGCGATTCCATCCTGTCGCAGATGAGCGACATCAGCGACATCGACGTCAAGATGGACTCGATCGGCCGCGCGACGGTCAGTCTCGGCGGATCGTCCGGCGCCGCCTTCGTCCAGGGCGCGACGACCGGCACCGTGTCCTACGGCCGCGACGAAAACGGCAAGATCGCCTTCTCGGTCACGGTGCGCGGCACGACGACGCAGATCACGCCCAACGGCGGCACGCTGGCCGCGATCACCGACGGCGCCGAACGCGTCGCCGCCAACCGCCAGGAACTGAACGCGGTCGCCACCGCCTTCGTCAAGGCGGTGAACGACAATCAGACGGCAGGTGTCGACCAGAACAGCAAGCCCGGCATCGCGCTGTTCACAGTCGATCCGCAAGGATCGCCGACCGACATCGGCATCGCGGCGAACTTCACCGCCGGCAGCCAGATCGCCGCGGGCAAGGGCGGCGGCGTGCGTGATGCGTCGAACCTCACCGCGCTGGAGGCGACTCGCGTCGGCAAAGGCTTCGAGGCGACGTTGACCACGCTCGTCACCGACAATGCCACCGCCTACAAGCAGAAGAACACGATCGCCGATGCGCAGACCGCGATCCGCGACGGCGCCGCTGCGGCATTGTCGGCGTCGACCGGGGTCAATCTCGATTCGGAAGCCGTCGACCTGATCCGCTTCCAGCAGGCCTATGCCGCGTCCGGCCGCGTGATCCAGATCGCGCGCGAGACGATGCAGACCATCCTCGATATCCGCTAGGGCGCGCCATGCAGATCTCCACCAATCTGTTCTACAGCACCGCGTCGAACCGCCTGTCGCAGATGGGCGCGCGCGCATCCGAACTGCAGACGCAGATCTCCACCGGCAAGAAGATCCTGAAGCCGTCGGACGATCCCGCCGCCGCGCAGCAGCTCGCCGAACTCGACCGGCGCGATGCCGACGCCGCCGTCTACGGCAGCAATATGACCCTGGCGGGATCGCTGCTCGATCAGGCGAGCAGCGTGCTCAGCCAGATCAACAACCAGCTGATCCAGGCGACGACGCTGGCGACGCAGGCGGCGAACGGCACGCAGACCGATGCGACGCGCAAGGTGATCGGCACCGAGCTGAAATCCATCGTCGATTCGCTGGTCAGCCTGGCCAACACGCGCAATGTGCGCGGGCAGCCGCTGTTCGGGTCGGCCACCGGCGGCCTTGCGGTGACCGACAACAAGGACGGCACCTTCACCATCCCCGACGATGCGCCGGTATCGGAAGTGCCGATCAGCGACGGGCAGAGCGTGCAGGCGACCGAAAGCGCCAAGCGCATCTTCGACCTGGGCGGCGGCGACAACACGCTGGCCATGCTGAGCCGGCTGGCCACGGCCCTGTCCACGGGCGGCGATATCTCGGCCACCATGTCGAGTTCGCTGGATTCGATCAGCAAGGCGGTCGATCAGGTCGCCGACGTCACCGCCTCGGTCGGCGCCCGTGGCGCGCGCATCGACCTGCAGCAGCAGTTGCTGACCACTGCCAACACCGACCGCAGCGAATTGCGCGGCAAGCTGGAACAGGTGGATATCACCGATGCGGTGGTCCAGCTCCAGCAGATGATGACCGCGTTGTCGGCATCGCAGGCGAGCTTCACGAAGCTGTCGCAGCTCTCGCTGTTCGATTACCTGAAGTAAACGCTCCTCCCCGGAACGGGGAGGTGGCAGCCGCAGGCTGACGGAGGGGCAGCCAAGCAGGGCTGTCGCCTGGGGCTGCCCCTCCACCACTCGGCAGCGCCGAGCGTTCCCCCTCCCCGTGCCGGGGAGGAACTCCTCTCAACAAACCGCCGGCTTGGTAACCACTTGTCTAGGAAATCCGGTTAATCCGGCATGATCGGATTGCCGGCGGTGCTGGCACGCAAGCGGGGTGTCCCACAGTGTTTCCAGCCATCGGTCTCGTCGTCCTTCTCGCCATGGTGTTCGGCGGTTTCGCCATCACCGGCGGCGCGCTCGGCCCGGTGATGGAGGCGATCCCGCACGAGATGCTCATCATCGGCGGTGCCGCCGCCGGCGCGCTCATCATCGGCAATTCGGGCTCCGAGCTGAAGGCGATGGGTGGCGGCCTCGCCAAGGTGTTCAAGGGGCCGAAGTACAAGAAGCAGGACTATCTCGACGTCATCTTCCTCGTCAGCAAGCTGATGAAGATGCTGCGCATGGACGGGCCGATCGCACTCGAGCCGCATGTCGAGGACCCGAAGTCGTCGGCGGTGTTCAGCGAATATCCGCGCCTGCTCGCCGACCATACGCTCGTCAACCTGATCGCCGACACGCTGCGGCTGGTCGTCGTCTCGTCCGGTACGCTCGACGTGCATGCGGTGGAAGAGGTGATGGATCATTCGATCAAGACCCACCACCACGAGGTGGAGGGGCCGCACACGACGCTGACCAGCCTCGCCGATTCGCTGCCCGCGCTCGGCATCGTCGCCGCGGTGCTCGGCATCGTCAAGACGATGGGCTCGATCGACAAGCCGCCTTCGGTGCTCGGCGGCATGATCGGTTCGGCGCTGGTCGGCACGTTCATGGGCGTGCTGCTCGCCTATGGCGTGGTGTCGCCGCTCGCCGGGCGCCTGAAGCAGGTGATCGATGCCGATGCCGCGATCTACGATGTGGTGAAGCAGATCATCATCGCCTCGCTGCACGGCCATCCGCAGCCGCTGGTGATCGAGGCGGCGCGCAGCGGCATCGCGCACAAGAACCAGCCGGGCTTCGCCGAAGTCTTCGACGGCTTGCGCGGCAAGTAAGGCAGGACCGCTCCGATGGCCCGCGCAGCCCCGCACGGCAACAACCAGCCGCCCAAGATCGTCATCGTCAAGAAGATCATCGACGGCGGGCACGGCGGCCATCACGGCGGCGCGTGGAAGGTCGCCTATGCCGATTTCGTGACGGCGATGATGGCCTTCTTCCTGCTGCTCTGGCTGCTCGGCGCGACCACGGAGAAGCAGCGCAAGGGCATCGCCGATTATTTCGCGCCGACATTGCTCGACAAGAAGGTGACCGGCCTCGGCGGCAGCGGCGTGCTCGGCGGCGAATCGATCCTCAGCAACAACAAGCTGGGGCCGAAAGCGGCGTCCGCGCCGATCGCCTCGATCGGCATCCCGATGAGCCAGTCGGGCGGGCAGCGCAGCGGCACCGGCGACAAGGGCTCGCTGCGCAATCCCAATGCGATCGCGGCGGACAAGCAGGCGTTCGACGCGATCCGGCGGCAGCTGGAAAAGGAGATCAGCGGATCGGCGCGGCTGGCCAAGCTCGCCAGCCACGTCCGCTTCGTGCCGACGCAGGACGGCCTGCGCATCGACCTGGTCGACGATGCCGATTATTCGATGTTCGCGCTCGGCACGACCGCGCTGGATGCCAAGGCATCCGAACTGATCGGCATGATCGCCGGCACGATCGCGGGCACGCCCAACACGATCATGATCCGCGGCCATACCGACAGCGTGCCCTATGGCGACCCGCGGGCGATGAACAACTGGATGCTGTCGTCGGGGCGGGCCGAGGCGACGCGTCGCCGGCTGGCGCTGGGCGGCATTCCCGAAAGCCGGTTCGAGCGGATCGAGGGCGTGGCCGATCGCGAACCGATCATCGCCGACGATCCGGGCGATCCGCGCAACCGCCGCGTCGCGATCACCCTGCTGTATCGCAAGGGCATCTTCGGCCAATAGCCCAACGAAAAGTCGCACGGATGATGACCATCCGCGCGACTTTCGTGCTGTGGGCGAGGCCGTGCGACGCCGGCCCCGCTTGCCCCCTGCTTATGCCTCCGCGGTTTCCGCCTTGCGGCCGCGGCGGGCGGCTGCGTTGCCGCCGTCGCCCTTGCGCGCGCCGGGCTTGCGGCCGAGGCCGATCTTCTTCGCCATCGCGCGGCGGCTTTCCGAATAGTTTTCGGCGACCATCGGGTAATCGGCCTTCAGGCCATAGCGTTCGCGATACTCCGCCGGGGTAAGGCCATGAGTCGCGAGGTGGCGGCGCAAGGTCTTGTACGGCTTGCCGTCGATCAGCGAGATGATGTGATCCTTCGACGACAGCGATTTGCGGGCCGAGACGGCGGGCGTATATTCGGTCGCTGCCGGTGCTTCCACCGTCGGGCCGGTCGCGCCAAGCAGTGCAGACACGGTGTCGTGCATCTTGCCCAGAAAGCCGGGAACCTCATCGGCCGAAGTCCGGGTGTTGGGGTTGCCGAGCCAAGCAATCGTCAGTTCGGTGGCGAGTTCGACCGCGTTCAGTTCGGATGTTTCATCAGACATAGTTTGCTCCTTTGACCAAATCCTGCCGTAATCACGATCAAGCGGGCGTCAACCCTGCGAATGCCGACAATTGTCGATGTGACAAAGAAAAGCCGCAGCATAGGAACGCAAGGATGCCATTTTGCCAAGAGCTGGGTCGGTCCGACATCATCCTGCGATAGTCCTTTGTCGCGCCGGCGACCCGGCGTAAGGTCACCGGACCGATGCCGCGCCAGGGCGGCAGGGAGGGGACATGAAGCGTGATCTGAGACTGACGACCGGCTTGGCCGCCGCGCTGCTGGCGAGCGGGTGCGATCGTCCGCAGGCGGATGGCTGGACGGCGCAGCGCGACACCGCGGTGTGCACCGACCGCGCGGGCAATCGCGTCGCCGACGATCAGTGCCGGCGACAGGCGCATGCCGGCAACCATGCCGGCGCCAGCCCGTTCCTGTGGTACTTCCTCGCGCGCAGCGCGATCATCCCGCCCTATGGCGAGCGGGTCGCGGGCGGATCCTACAACCGGGCGCCGGGGCGCAGCTATGGCTTTGCGCCGCGTGCCACCAACGTCACGCGGGCGGGCGCGATCAGCCGCGGCGGCTTCGGTGCGTCGGCGCGCAGCTTCGGCGGAGCGCGCGCGTGATCCGCACGCCGATGGTGCCGCGCCCGGACTGGCAGGGGATCGTCGAGCGCGAAGGCCTGATCTGGCATACCGCCGATGGCGCGCCTTATTGGAACGAGGCCGCCTGCTATCGCTTCACCGCCGCCGAGATCGGCGAGATCGAGGCGGCGACGGCCGAACTCTATCGCCTGTTCCTCGCGGCCGGCGAGGCGATCGTCGCCGATGCGGGGCTGCTGCGCCGGTTCGGCATCCCGCGCCCGTTCCACGACGCGATCCGCACCGCCTGGGACGCGGAGCCGCCTGCGCTCAACTTCGGCCGGTTCGACCTGGGCTATGACGGTGCGGGGCCGCCCAAGCTGTTCGAATTCAACTGCGACACGCCGACCGCCCTGCTGGAGGCGGCGGTGATCCAGTGGAGCTGGAAGGAGCAATGCTTCCCGCATCTCGATCAATATAACGGCCTGCACGACGCGCTGGTCGCCAAATGGCGCGACCTGACGCCGCACCTGCCCGCGACGCTGCACTTCGCCCATGCCGCGGAGGAGGCGGGCGAGGATGCGGTCACCACCGCCTATCTGCGCGACACGGCGGAGGCTGCCGGCATCGCCACTGCGCCGGTGCTGATCGATGCGATCGGCTGGCATCACCAGCGGCGGTGCTTCGTCGATGGCGAAGATGCGGCGATCGCGGCGATCTTCAAGCTCTATCCATGGGAATGGCTGGCCAACGAGGCGTTCGCCGACGTGCTGCTCGAAAGCCTGTCGCGCGGCACCTTGTGGCTGGAGCCGGTGTGGAAGATGATCTGGAGCAACAAGGGCGTACTCGCCGTGTTGTGGGACCTGTTTCCCGATCACCCCAATCTGCTGCCGGCAAGCTTTGCGATCCCGGACGGCGATGCCGTCGCCAAGCCGCTGCTGTCGCGCGAGGGCGCCAACGTCTCGATCCGGCGGGCGGGCGAGATCGTCGCCGAAACGCCGGGCGACTATGGCGAGGAAGGCTATGTCTATCAGGCGATCTATCCCTTGCCGGAGGCGGCACCCGGGTGCTTCCCGGTGATCGGCAGCTGGATCGTCGACGGCGCGCCCGCCGGCATCGGCATCCGCGAAGACGGCCTCATCACCGGCAATACCGCGCGCTTCGTGCCGCACGTCATCGAGGGGTAATGCGGCGTTGCCAAGCGGGCGGGGGACCGGCACAACCGACGGCATAATGGGGGAGAGGCAGCATGCGGACGGCGATCATCGGACTGGCGGCACTCGGCCTGTCGGGCGCAGCACCGGCGCAGGATGCGCTGCCGCAAGCCGGGGTTCCCGCCGGACGCAGCGCGCAGGGTGACGTGTCGGCGACGATCTACACCAACGACATCGCGCTGATCCAGGATGTGCGCCAGCTCACGCTCGGCCGCGGGCAGGTGCGGCAGGACTTTCCCGATGTCAGCGCGAGCATCCGCCCCGAAACCGTGTCGCTCGGAGTGGCGGACGCCGCGATCGTCGAACAGAATTTCGATTACGATCTGCTCAGCCCGTCGAGCCTGATGGAAAAGGCGGTGGGGGAGACGATCACCCTGCTGCGCACCAACCCCGCGACGGGCGCCGAGACGCGCGAACGGGCCAAGGTGCTGGCGGTGAACGGCGGCGTGGTGTTGCAGATCGGCGACCGGATCGAGGTGCTGCGCGACGACGGCCTGCCGGTGCGTGCGATCTTCGATCGCGTGCCCGCCTCGTTGCGGGCGCGGCCGACATTGTCGGTGACGCTCGACAGCAGCCGCGCCGGCACGCGCCCGGCGACCCTGTCCTACCTCAGCCGCGGCCTCGGCTGGAGCGCGGACTACGTCGCGCTGTTCGACGACAAGAGCGGCAAGGTGGACGTGCAGGGCTGGGTGACGCTCAAGAACACCAGCGGCACGACCTTCGACAACGCGCGCACCCTGTTGGTCGCGGGCGAGGTGGCGAGCGACGACGGCGAACAGACCGGCTATCGGCCGCGGCCGCCGCGCCGGCTGGGGCGGACCGTGCGCGCCGGCACCGAAAGCGCCAATCGCGAGCAACTGGGCGATTTCTACCTCTACCCGCTTCCCGGCCGCACGACGATCGCCGACAAGCAGACCAAGCAGGTGAGCTTCCTCGACGTGAAGGGCGCGGCCGCCCGATCCGGTTACCGGTTCGAAAACGGCTGGCTCGGCACCGCGGACGAACCACGCAGCGCGGCGAGCGTGCTGCGCTTCTCGAACTCGGGCGCGGCGGGGCTGGGTGACGCGTTGCCCGCCGGCACGGTGCGCGTCTACGTTCGCGATGCGCGCGGCCAGCCGCAGTTCACCGGCGAGAACCGCATCGACCATACGCCGCAGGGATCGGAAATCGCGCTCGCCACCGGCGATGCCTTCGACGTGAAGGTGCAGCCGGTGGTCGTCAGCCGCACGCGGATGAGCGGCGACCGCTGGCGGACCGCGATGCGCTATACGCTCACCAACGCCCGCGCGGTGCCGGTGACGGTGGAACTGGTGCAGGGCGGCCTGGACTGGGCCGATACGCGCGTGGTCGACGAAAGCCGCAAGAGCGATCGGCCGGAGGCGGGGCGCGCGGTGTGGCAGGTGCCGGTGCCGGCTAACGGCTCGGCGATCGTCACGGCGACCTTCGACACGCGCTACTGATGCGCCGGCTGGGGCAGCTGGCGGCGGCGCTGGTGCTCGCCGCCGCTCCGGCCGCGCTGCCGGTCCGTGCGCAGGAGGCGGTGGTGGTGACCTCGCCAAAGCCGCGCGACGTGGCGGTGACGGTGTATCGCAATCCCGCCCGCGGCCGCTACGAGGCGATGGACCTGCGCTGGCTGCGCGGCTTTGCGCTGGTCACCGAAACCCGCATCGTGCGCCTGCCCAAGGGGCGGGCGACCCTGCGGTTCGAGGGCGTGGCGGAAGGGATCGTGCCGGTCAGCGCGATCATCGAGGGGCTGCCCGGCGGCACGGTGGAAAAGAACCGCGATGCGCGGCTGCTGTCGCCCGCGTCGCTGGTCGACGGCACCCTCGGGCGGCAGGTGACGCTGACCCGCACCGATCGCGCCACCGGCAAGCGAACGAGCGAGACGGCGACCATCGTCGCGGGGCCGCAGCCGGGCGTGGTGCTGAAGACGGCGGCGGGCATCGAGACGTTGCGCTGTTCGGGTCTGCCGGAAGCGCTCGGCTATCGCGGCGTGCCCGCCGGCCTGTCGGCGAAGCCGGTGCTGAGCGTCACCACCGATACGCCGTCGGCTCGCACGGTGACGGTCACCCTGTCTTATCTGGCCAACGGGTTCGACTGGGCGGCAAGCTATGTGGCGACGGTGCGAGCGGGTGCAAATGGCGGGCAGGGCAAGCTCGACCTGTTCGCCTGGCTGACGCTCGCCAATGCCAACCCCGAAACATTCGCCAGGGCGAACGTGAAGGCGGTGGCGGGGCGGCTCAACCGGCAGGCGACCTATGACTGGATGCGGCCGGCGGGCGCGCTGTCGCTGCGCTGCTATCCGCTGGGCACGACGACATCGGACCTGCGCGACGAGGCGTTCGAGATGGCGGACGAGATCGTCGTCACGGGATCGCGGGTGATGGCGTCGGCAATGCTGATGCCCGTGGCCGCGCCGCCGGCCCCGCCGCCGCCACCACCTCCGCCGCCGCCGGAGGATCTGGGCGACCTGAAGCTCTATTCGGTGCCGCGCGCGGTGACGGTGGCGCCGAATGCGCAGAAGCAGGTGGCGCTGCTGATGGCGGATGGCGTGCCGTTCGAGCGGCGGTATCGGCGCCCGGTCTATCCCGGGCAGACGATGACGGCGGTGCCGACGGGCGTGGTGCTGGTGCTGCGCAACGTCAAGGATGCCGGGCTCGGCCTGCCGCTGCCGGCGGGGACGACCGCGCTCTATGCGGGGCGCAGCGGGCGTACGCCGGCGATCGGCGACGGGCTGCTGCTCGGCACCGGCACGATGACCGATCATGCGATCGGCCAGCGGGTGCGGATCGGTGCCGGCACGAGCAGCCAGGTGCTGGTCGATCAGCGCAGCGAAGGCGCCAAGGGGATGGTGCTGACGGTGAGCAACGCCAATCCCTTTGCGGTGGCGGTGGAACTGCCGATCGGCCGGGCGGGGCAGAAGGTGACGGCACCCGGCGATGCCCTGACCGAAGTGGATGGGGTGCAGACATGGCAGGTGCGCGTCGCACCGGGCGACACGGCGAGCCTGACCTATCGGTATGAGTGAGCGCTGCCGGCGCGGGCGAGGCGGCCGCGGTGGAGGTCAGGGATATCGCTGGCGGGCGTGGAGCACCGTCAGGATCTCGATCACATCGGCGGCGACCCGATAGACGAGAATGTAATTGGGGTGCACGATCGCCTCGCGCGTGCCGGGCACGCGGCCGGGCCGGTGGATATAGGGATGATCGGGCAGGCGATCGGCGGCATGCTGGAGCGCATGACCGATCTTCGTGGCAGCAACAGGGTTGCGATCGGCGATGAAGCTGGTGAGCTGATGCAGGTCTTCGCGCGCTTCCGGACGCCAAGTAACTGAAAATGTCACTTGGACTTGGCACGCTCGATGATAGCCCACATTTCCGCCATGACCTGATCGTGCGGGATGCAGGGGGCGGTGGATGCCATAGCGCGTTCGACCTTGGCGCGGAACCAGGCATCATAGGCGGCGGCATCTTCGCTGGTGGCGAATTCCGACTCGATGGGGGTTAGCTCGACCATGCACGCAAGATAGCGTGCTCGACCGGCGGTTGGAAGCGTGGGGCGGGCGGCTTCGGATACCGGCCTGGCGACCTTTCGTCCGGTGAGACGGTGCACAGCGGGACTGGGCAATTCCCTTTGTTCTCTATACGTTCTGGCGAATCATGAGCAAGGTTCGCGAACAGCTGCTGTGGAAAGCGCTCTGCGCCGTGGACGAAGCGGCGGAGGAGGCCGATGCCGGGCCGGTGCGGCCGACCTTCGCGTTGCGGTTCGCGCTGGCGTATCTCTACGCCTGCGGCAGCGGCGAGCGGTGGATGTACGATGCGTTCTGGCGCGAGATCCAGGCGCCGCCGCTGCCCGACGGCAAACCGAGCCCGCGCGGCACGATGGCGCGATCGGGATTGCAGGGCATCATGCGCAGCGTCGGCATCACGCCGACCAACGAGAGCCTCGCCGCGCTGACCGCACGGCGGCGACGCATCGCGCCGGATGCGATCGCCCGCCGCCACCTCGCACGGCAATTGCGCGAGGCTGGCGATGCCCAGACCGCGCGCATCGAGGACAAGGCGCGGGACAAGGATTGCGGCTGGCTGTGAGTCCCCGGCGCTGCCGGGGACCCGCTATTCCGCCGCCTGGGCCGACGCGCCCTTGTCGAGCAGCGGGGCGAGATACCGGCCGGTGAAGCTGCGCGGTTCCTGCACCACCGTCTCGGGCGTGCCGGTCGCGACGATCTCGCCGCCCTTCACGCCGCCTTCCGGCCCCAGGTCGACGATCCAGTCGGCGGTCTTGATGACGTCGAGATTGTGTTCGATCACCACCACGGTGTTGCCCTGTTCGACCAGCGCATGCAGCACCTCGAGCAATTTGCGCACGTCCTCGAAATGCAGGCCGGTGGTCGGCTCGTCGAGGATGTAGAGCGTGTTGCCGGTGGCGCGGCGGGAGAGTTCCTTGGCGAGCTTGACGCGCTGCGCCTCGCCGCCCGACAGGGTGGTCGCCTGCTGGCCGACCTTGACGTAGCCGAGGCCGACCTCGACCAGCATCTCCATCTTGTCGCGGATCGGCGGCACGGCCTTGAAGAACTCCGCGGCATCCTCGACCGTCATGTCGAGCACGTCGGCGATGCTCTTGCCCTTGAACTTCACCTCCAGCGTCTCGCGATTGTAGCGGGCGCCGTGGCAGACGTCGCAGGTGACGTAGACGTCGGGGAGGAAGTGCATCTCGATCTTGAGCACGCCGTCGCCCTGGCACGCCTCGCAGCGGCCGCCCTTGACGTTGAAGCTGAAGCGGCCGGGCTTGTAGCCGCGCGCCTGCGCCTCCGGCAGGCCGGCGAACCAGTCGCGGATCTGGGTGAAGCTGCCGGTATAGGTCGCTGGATTCGACCGCGGGGTGCGGCCGATCGGCGACTGGTCGATGTCGATCACCTTGTCGAGGTGTTGCAGCCCGGTGACCTTGTCGTGCTTGCCAGCGAGGATGCGTGCGCCGTTCAGCGTACGCGCGGCGGCGGCGTAGAGCGTGTCGATGGTGAAGCTCGACTTGCCCGAACCCGACACGCCGGTGATGCAGGTGAAGGTGCCGAGCGGGATCGAGGCGGTGACGCCGGTCAGGTTGTTGGCGCGCGCGTTGTGGACGGTCAGCTGCTTGCCGTTGCCCTTGCGGCGCTTGGCCGGCACCGGCACCTCGCGGGTGCCGTTGAGGTAGTCGGCGGTGATGCTGGTCTTGCTCTTGAGCAATTGCTTGAGCGTGCCCTGCGCGACGATCTGGCCGCCGTGGACGCCGGCGCCCGGCCCCATGTCGATGACGTAATCGGCGGTGCGGATCGCATCCTCGTCATGCTCGACCACCAGCACGGTGTTGCCGAGGTCGCGCAGGCGGCGGAGCGTGGCGAGCAGCATGTCGTTGTCGCGCTGGTGCAGGCCGATCGAGGGTTCGTCGAGCACGTACAGGACGCCCGACAGGCCGCTGCCGATCTGGCTCGCCAAGCGGATGCGCTGGCTTTCGCCGCCCGACAGCGTGCCGCTGGTCCGGTCGAGGTTGAGGTAGTCGAGGCCGACGTTGTTGAGGAAGCCTAGCCGCTCGACGATCTCCTTGAGGATCCGCTCGGCGATCGCGCGCTGCTGGTCGCCCAGGTGGTTGGGAAGATCGGTGAAGAAGGCGAGCGCATCGACCACCGACAGGTGCGTCGCATAGGCGATGTCGCGCATCGCCACCTTCACCGCCAGCGCCTCCGGCTTGAGGCGCGCGCCGTGGCAGACCTCGCAGGGGCGCGACGACTGGTATTTGCCCAATTCCTCGCGCATCCAGGCGCTCTCGGTCTGGAGCAGGCGGCGGTTGAGGTTGCCGATCACCCCCTCGAACGGCTTCTTGACGTCGTAGCTCTTCTTGCCGTCGACGAAGGTGAGGGTGACGGCCTTGCCCTTGGTGCCGTGGAGGATCGTCTCCTGCACCTTGGCATCGAGCGATCCCCAGGCGGTGTCGAGGCTGAAGCCGAATTCGCGCGCGAGGCTGCCCAGCACCTGCATGTAATAGGGGCTGGGCGGATTGGACTTGGCCCAGGGGACGACCGCGCCCTTCTTGATGCTGAGTTCGTGATTGGGGACGACGAGATCCTCGTCGAACAGCAGCTTCTCGCCCAGGCCATCGCAGGCCGGGCAGGCGCCCTGCGGCGCGTTGAAGCTGAACAGCCGCGGCTCGATCTCGGCGATGGTGAAGCCGCTGATCGGGCAGGCGAATTTTTCCGAAAAGACGATGCGGCCGGCGGGCGCGTTGTCGCCGAGTACCTCCGATTTGGGGGTGTGCGGCTCGACCGGGTCGGCGGGATCGACATAGGCGAGGCCCTCGGCGAGCTTCAATGCGGTCTCGAAGCTTTCGGCGAGGCGCGTCGCGATATCCTCACGCACCACCAGGCGGTCGACCACCACCTCGATGTCGTGCTTGAACTTCTTGTCGAGCGCCGGCGCCTCGTCGATCTCGTGGATCTCGCCGTCGATGCGGACGCGGGTGAAGCCCGCCTTCTGCCATTCGGCGAGCTCTTTGCGATATTCGCCCTTGCGACCGCGCACGACGGGGGCGAGCAGGTAGAGGCGCGTGCCCTCGGGCAGCGCCATGACGCGATCGACCATCTGGCTGACGGTCTGCGCGGCGATCGGCTCGCCCGTGGTCGGCGAATAGGGGATGCCGACGCGCGCCCAGAGCAGGCGCATGTAATCGTAGATCTCGGTGACCGTCGCGACGGTCGAGCGCGGGTTGCGGCTCGTCGTCTTCTGCTCGATCGAGATCGCCGGGGACAGGCCGTCGATATGATCGACGTCCGGCTTCTGCATCAGCTCCAGGAACTGGCGCGCATAGGCCGACAGCGATTCGACATAGCGGCGCTGCCCCTCGGCGTAGATGGTGTCGAAGGCGAGGGACGACTTGCCCGAGCCGGACAGGCCGGTGATGACCGTCAGCGTGTCGCGGGGGATGTCGACGTCGACGTCCTTGAGGTTGTGCTCGCGCGCGCCGCGGACGCTTATCTTGGTCAGCATGGGGCTGGTTCTACTTCTGTTCTGTAACGGAGGCTAGTCCTGGCAAGTAGGAACGCCCGAGGCACATTGAAAGCTTCCGGGTGGTGTCTTACCTTGCTGGTACACAGGCTGGAGGCGATGGCGTGGGCAAGAAGCACAAGAAGGCGAAACTCCCCAAGGAAGTGCTGGGCGTGAAGCTGCCCAAGGAGGTGCGCGAAGTGGGCGGCGCGCTGCTCCAAAAGGCGAACAGCCCGCAGGGGCGCGAGATGCTGGCGGCCGGGCTGACGATGGCGGCGGCGGCAGCCACCGCCGCCGTGGCGAAGGGCCGCGCGAAGCGCGAACCGGCCGCGGCCGCCGAACCACCCGAGGCGCCGCGGGCGCCGGACGCTCCGGTGCCGCCGCAGGGCACGCAGACGCAACCCGATCCGCAGGCGATCGCCGAAGCGGTGGGCAAGGCGGCGGAAGCAATGCTGGGGCGGCTGTTCGGTGCAAAGAAGGTATGAAAGACTGCCGCAATTAAAAGGACAACAAAGCACCCGCATTGTGTCTGAATTGCAACGCAATCTTTCTGAAATGACGTAAGCGTCACCGCCCACTCTTTACAGAAATGGGCAGGTTATACACCCTGACTGGGTCGGACGGCATGTGCCGCTCGACGTGAGCGGCCGCAAAGGGCGGCCGTCACGGGGGAAAAGATCAGGTGACCAAGACGCTCCGTTCGACGCGCAAGGCTGCGCTTCTTGCTGCTGCCACGCCGTTTGCCATGGCATTGACCGCGCTGCCGGCGTTCGCCCAGACGACGCCCGAGCAGACCAAGTCGCCGGCGCAGCTGGAAATCGACCAGCAGTCGGCTGCACCGACGACGACGCAGGGCCAGTCCGATCAGGGCGAAAACGCGCAGGGCGGCGACATCGTCGTCACCGGAACGCTGTTCCGCAACTCGAACGCGACCTCGCTGTCCCCGCTGACGGTGCTGACGACCGAGACGCTGCAACGCGCCAATATCACTACCGTAAACGACGCGATCCGTTCGGTGTCGGCGGATAGCGCGGGGTCGATCTCGACCGGGTTTCGCAACGGTTTCTCGGCCGGCGGTGCGGCGGTGTCGCTGCGTGGTCTGGGCGTGTCGTCGACAGTGGTCCTGATCGACGGCCTGCGCTCGGCGAACTTCCCGCTGAACGACGACGGTCACAACGCCTATGTCGACCTCAATTCGATCCCCTTCAGCATCGTCGACCGTGTCGAAGTGCTGAAGGACGGTGCGTCCTCGACCTATGGCGCCGATGCGATCGGCGGCGTCGTCAACCTCATCACGAGGAAGCATTTCAAGGGCCTGGAAGGCTCGGCACAAGGCGGCGCGACCGAGCAGGGCGACGGTTCGCATTATCGCGCGACGCTGACCGCCGGTTACGGCGACTATCAGCAGCAGGGCTGGAACTTCTACCTCAACGGTGAATACACCTACGACGGTTACATCACCAACCACTCGCGCGGTTATCCGTTCAACACGCTGGACCTGCGTCCGAGCGGCTTGACCGACCGCAATCGCAATGACGATTCGCTGACCACGTCGAACCCGCAGGCGGTGGTGACCCGCGTCACGCAGAGCGACCTCAACAACCCGCTCGCCGGCGGTGTCGGCACGCCGATCACGCCGCAGTATCAGTTGCTCAACCCGACCAGCTGCCCTTACGGCACCTTTACGGTGACCAGCGGTGCGGCACAGGGCACGGGCTGCGCGCACAACATTCCCGACGAATACAATATCATCCAGCCGCGCCAGCAGCGCTATTCGGCAACCGGTCGCCTGAGCGTCCGCCTCAGCGACACGATCGAGGCCTATGCGACTGGCAGCTTCTCGCGCTCTGAAGTGAGCATCACCGGCGCTCCGTCCAACATCCGCCAGACGCAGCCGTTCGGCGGCTCGGCCTCGCTCGCGTCGAGCAATCCCGGAATCGTGCTGCCGGTCTACATCTGCACCTCCGGCGTCAATTGCGCGACGCCGGGCGCGGCGGGGCGCCAGCTCAACCCGAACAATCCCTATGCGGCCGCCTTCGCCGCCAACCCCAGCCAGGGCGCGGCGCGCATCTTCTATCTGTTCGGCGACATCCCGGGTGGCAGCGACCGCTACGTCAACGTCTATCGCTCGACGGCAGGGGTATCGGGCACGTTCGGCGACGGGTTCAACTTCCGCGTCGATGGCGTCTATGCCCGCGACGACTTCAGCGTCACGCAACGCGGCTTCCTGAACATCCAGGGTCTGCTGAGCGCGATCAACACGGGCGCCTACAATTTCGTCAACCCGTCCCTCAACACGGCGGCGGTCCGCAACCAGATCTCGCCCAACGTCACCACCAAGTCGTATTCGACGACCGCGGCGCTCGACGGCTCGATCACCAAGGCGCTGTTCGCGCTGCCCGGCGGCGACTTTAACGTGGCGATCGGCGGTCAGGTGCGTCGCGAGACGCTGCTCAACCGCAACCAGAATGCGGGCCTGAACTTCTACGCGCTCAACACCTCGTCGGCCACGGGTCGCCATACGGTGACCGCCGGCTTCTTCGAGATCGATGCGCCGATCATCAAGGAACTCGACGTCAACGTGTCGGGCCGGTACGATCATTACTCGGAAGGCTACAACCACTTCTCGCCGAAGGTCGGCATCAAGTTCTCGCCGATCGAGCAGATCTCGTTCCGTGGAACCTACGCGGAGGGCTTCCGTGCGCCGACGTTCGCCGAGAGCAACCCGGGCAGCAGCTATGCCGGCTTCTCGTCGTTCACCCCGCCGGCCAGCTTCGTGAACGCGCATCCGGGCAATCCGTCGTATACGACCAGCTACAACATCGGCAGTGGTGCGACCGGCAACCCGAACGTCAACCCGGAGGTGTCGCGCAGCGTGACGCTCGGCACGATCTTCCAGCCGACCAGGTGGTTCAGCCTGTCGGTCGACTATTACAACATCAAGAAGTCGAACCTGATCGTCAGTGGACCGCAACGTGCCGACGCCATCGCGGCCTATTACGGCCAGACCACGTCTGCCGCGGGTTGCGCCGCGCTTGCTGCGGTGGGCACGGGCTACAATTGCAACGTCATCGACTCGGTCGATCCGTCCAACCCCAATGCGCTGCCGCGCTTGCTGGTGTTCACCGTTCCCTATGTGAATGCCAATTATGAGGTGAGTTCGGGCCTGGACTTCCAGGCGAGCGCACGGGTTCCGATCAGCGAGGACGTGCGCTTCACGAGCCGTCTCGACGTGACCGACGTGCTGCGCTTCGATCTGGTGACGCAGACGGCAGCCGGTGTGCGCGTGGTGCAGAAGTATGCCGGTACGCTTGGTCCGTACGAGCTGTCGTCGGGTGGCGGCACGCCGCGGATCCGTGGCAACTGGCAGAACTCGCTGGAGGTCGGTCCCTACTCGCTGACCGCGACGACCTATTACGTCGGGCGCATCAAGCAGGTCGCAGCGGACGAGATCACGCCCGACAAGACCACCGGTGCTATCGACCTGTCGTGCAAGAACTCGCTGTCGCCCGGCCAGACCGGTGACAGCCAGTGCTACGTGCGTCCGTTCATCTACGTCGATCTGAACGCCGGTGTGCAGGTGAACGATCAGTTCCGTTTCTTCATCAACGTGCAGAACCTCACCAATGCACGCGCGCCGCTCGCGGCGGGCGCTTATACCAGCAACCCGAACTATCTGAGCAGCTGGCATTATGCGGGCCTCGTCGGCCGCAATTTCAGCGCGGGTGCGAACTTCAAGTTCTGAGGCTCTCCGCAGTTTCGATCATCCTGGGGCGGCCTTCGGGCCGCCCTTTTTTTGGAGCTCGCCCGGTGGGAGCGGTTGCCACTGCCGGGGCGGCGGAGGCATTGTCGCCGGCAAGAGGCGAAGGGCGGGATATGCGGACGATCTGGACGACGACGGCGGGGATGCTGGTGCTGATGGCGGGGTCGCCCGCCGCGGCACAGACGGCCGGGGACCTGGCGGCGGCGGCGCTGCGCGCGCAGCAGGCGCAGGACCCCGGCGCGGCGGCGCCGGTGCAGTATGACGTGTCCTTCCCCAATGCGGTGCATCACGAGGCGCAGGTGACCGCCACGTTCCGCGGCGTGCCGGCGGGGCCGCTGCGCGTGCAGATGGCACGGTCATCGCCCGGCCGCTACGCGATCCACGAATTCGCCAAGAACGTCTATGCGGTGTCGGCGAAGGACGGGCGCGGGCGGCCGCTGGCGCTGACCCGCACCGATCCGTACGGCTGGAGCGTCGCCGGGCACGATGGCACCGTCGTCGTCACCTACACGCTGTTCGGCGACTGGGGCGATGGCACCTATGCGCAGATCGACACCACCCACGCGCATCTCAACATGCCGGCGACCTTCCTGTGGGCGACCGGGTATGACGACAAGGCGATCCGCGTTCGCTTCCGCCCCTACGATCCCAAATGGCGGATCGCGACGCAATTGCCGGCGGCGAAGGGGACCGACACCTATTGGGCGCCCAACCTGCAATATTTCATGGATAGCCCGACGGAGATCAGCGACTTCGCGACGCGCGAATGGCCGGTCACCGATCCGACCGGCAAGCGCTACGTGGTGCGGCTGGCGGTGCATCATACCGGCACGGACGCGGACCTCGATACCTATACGGCCAAGGTGAAGCGGGTCATCGCGCAGCATTACCGCCTGTTCGGCCGCGCGCCGCGCTACGATTACGGCACCTATACCTTCATCGCCGATTACATGCCGCAGATCGCGGGCGATGGCATGGAGCATCGCAATTCCACGATCATCACCGACAAACGCAGCCTCGCCGACGCCAAGTTCGCGCAGATCAACACGCTGTCCCATGAATTCGTGCATAGCTGGAACGTCGAGCGGCTGCGCCCCGCCGAGCTCGAGCCGTTCGACTTCACCCGCGCCAATCCCACCCCCAGCCTGTGGTTCGCCGAAGGCTTCACGCAATATTACGGGCCGCTGATGATCCGCCGCGCCGGCGAGATGAGCGTGGATGCCTATCTGGCCAGCCTGGGCGGCACGCTGGACTATGTGCTGAACCGCGCCGGGCGGCGGTATGGCGGGCCGGAGGAGATGAGCCTGCGCGCGCCGTTTGTCGATGCGGCCAAGGCGATCGATCAGACCAACCCCAACATCTTCATCTCCTATTACCCCTATGGCGCGGTGGTGGCGCTGGCGCTCGACCTGCAATTGCGGCAGCGTTATCCCGGCCTCTCGCTCGACAGCTACATGCGCCACCTGTGGGAGACGCGCGGCGATACCGAGCGGCCCTACACCCCCGCCGACCTGGAGCGGGGCCTGGCCGAGGTGACGCGCGATCCCGCCTTCGCCAAGGCGTTCTTCGACGCCAGCGTGCATGCGAGCGGCCTGCCCGATTACGCGCCGCTGCTCGCGCAGGCGGGGCTGACGCTGCGTCCGGCGGATGCGGCGAGCGGCTGGCTGGGGCTGAACCTGCAGGCAGGGGGGGGCACGGTGACGGTCGCCGAGGCGCCGGCGCCGGGTACGCCGGCGTATCTCGCGGGGCTGGAACGCGGCGACACGCTGCTGAGCGTCGATGGCAAGCCGGTCGGCGACACGGCGGCACTGGACGGCCACAAGCCCAACGACCGCGTCACGCTGCGCTGGATGCAGCGGGGCAACCAACGCGAGGCGACGCTGCGCTTCGCTGCCGATCCGACGGTGGAGATCGTGCGCAGCGAAACGGCGGGGGCGACGGTGACGCCACGACAGCTGGCGTTCCGCAAGGCATGGCTGGGCGAGTGAGGAGCGCATCCCGCTGAAAATACGCCATCCTGGATCAGTGTAACGGAACATTGCTGCGCCGCGGCGGTATTCGGACAGTTCGAAGTCGGAGCCGCTGCATGACCCACGTTCGCCATCCGGCCCGATGGCCCCATATCCTTGCCGTCGTGATCGGGGCGGTCGGTGCCCTCAACCTCGCCGGTGGCGCGTGGCTGGCGGTGCTGGGCGGCAGCCTGTTCTATGCGGTGGCCGGACTGGCGATGCTGGCGACGGCGGTGCTGCTGTGGGGGCGGCGGGCGGCGGCGCTGCACCTGTTCGCCGCGCTGGTGCTGGGAACGGTGATCTGGGCCTGGGTGGAGATCGGCGCGGACTGGTGGCCGCTGGTGCCGCGCGGCGACCTGATCTTCATCTTCGGCGCCCTGCTCGCACTGCCCTGGACGGTGCGGCGCCTGGTGCCGAGGGGGCGCTGGGCGCAGGTCGCCGGGCCGCTGACCGCTACGCTGGCGCTGGCGGCGGTGTTCGGCGCGGTGTCACTGGCGCGCGACGTGCACAATCTCGACGGCACCCTGCCGGGGCCGCGCAATGCGCTGGTCGCCAATGCCGGCGGCGTGCCCGATGACGATTGGCACGCCTATGCGCGCAGCTGGCGCGGCGACAAATTCTCGCCGCTGGCGCAGATCACGCCCGCCAATGTCGGCGATCTGAAGGTCGCCTGGCAGTTGCAGACCGGCGACGTGAAGCGTGAGGGCGATCCGGGCGAGACGACCTATGAGATGACGCCGATCAAGGTCGGCGACACCGTCTACCTGTGCACGCCGCATAACTGGGTGATCGCCGTCGATGCCGAAACCGGGCGCGAACGCTGGCGGTTCGACCCCAGGATCGCCACCTCGTCCAAGAACATGCAGCACCTGACCTGCCGCGGCGTATCCTATTGGGATGGGCGGGGCGGCAGTGCGCCGCTCGGCGAGTGTCCGCAGCGCATCTTCCTGGCCACCAACGATTCGCGGCTGATCGCGCTGAACCCGCGTACCGGTGCGCTGTGCCGCAGCTTCGGGCAGGGCGGGACGGTGAGCCTGCTGCCGGGCCAGCCGCATTACAACCAGGGCTGGTATCAGGTGACCTCGGCGCCGCTGGTCGCGCGCGGACTGGTCGTCACCGGCGGCGCGGTGTTCGACAATATCGCCACCAAGGTGCCCTCGGGCGTGATCCGCGGCTATGACGCGGCGACCGGGCGGCTGGTGTGGAATTTCGATCCCGGCAATCCGACCGACACCGCCCCGCTGGGCGCAGGCCGGCATTATACCCCGTCGTCGCCCAACAGCTGGTCGACGCCCGCGGCGGACGAGGCGCTGGGCCTCGTCTACCTGCCGATGGGGATGGGGGCTGTCGACCAATGGGGTGGCAACCGGCCCGCGACGACCGAGCGCTTCGCGACATCGGTGCTGGCGCTGGACATCGCCACCGGGCGCCCGCGCTGGGTCTATCAGACGGTGCACCACGACCTGTGGGACATGGACGTACCGGCGCAGCCCGCGCTGGTCGACCTCAACCTGCCGGGCCGCGGGCGGGTGCCGGCGCTGGTGCAATCGACCAAGACGGGCAATCTGTTCGTGCTCGACCGGCGCACCGGACAGCCGATCTTCCCTGCGCCCGAGCGGCCGGTGCCGTCCGGCGCGGCCCCCGGCGATCATACGGCGCCGACCCAGCCGTTCTCGGCCATCTCGCTGATGCCGGCCCCGGCGCGCGAGAAGGATATGTGGGGAACGACGATGCTGGACCAATTGTGGTGCCGCATCCGCTTCCGCTCACTGGACTATAAGGGCGCGTTCACGCCGCCGTCGCTGCGCGGTTCGCTGGTCTTCCCAGGCAATTTCGGGGTGATGGACTGGGGCGGCATATCGATCGACCCCGTGCGGCAGGTGATCTTCGCGCATCCCAACTACGTCGCCTTCGTCGACCGGCTGGTGCCGCGCCAGGACGATACCGGCGGCGCGAATGAACGCGGCCCGGCGGGCGGATCGGATCGCCGCGGGTCGGACGAGCAGGGCTACAACCCCAATACCGGCGCCCCGTTCGCGGTGGACATGAACCCGTTCCTGTCGTTCGCCGGATTGCCGTGCCAGCAGCCGCCCTGGGGCTATGTCGCCGGCATCGACCTGACGACCGGTAAAAAGGTGTGGGAGCACAAGAACGGCACGATCCGCGACGAGACGATCCTGCCCTTGCCCTTCAAGCTGGGCGTGCCCTCGCTCGGCGGGCCGATGACGACGGCGGGCGGCGTCGCGTTCATGGCGGCGGCGATCGACAATTATGTCCGCGCCTATGACACGCGGACCGGCAAGGTGCTGTGGCGCGCACGGCTGCCGGCCGGCGGACAGGCGACGCCGATGTCGTACCGGTCGGCAGCGAGCGGGCGGCAGTTCGTGGTCGTCGTCGCCGGCGGCCATGGCTCGCTGGGCACCAAGCTGGGCGATTCGGTGATCGCCTATGCACTGCCGAGGTAGCGTGCGTTCCGGATGACGGAAGGGAGCGTCAGTGCGCCGACGTTCCCGATGCGCCGATCCCCGTCTCCGCCCGAATACGCTGTGCGGCATAGCCGCCCCGGTCGACCGCGGCACGCGGCGAGCGGTCGAGGAGCGACACCAGCCAGATGGTCAGGAAGGCGAGCGGCATCGAGACGATCGCCGGCGAGGAATAGGGGAAGATCGCGGCGGGGTGGCCGAGGATCGTCACCCACACCGCCGGCGACAGCACCGTCAGCACCACCGCCAGCACGAGGCCGAGCGTACCGCCCGCGACCACACCGCGCGTCGTACAGCCCGGCCAGAGCAGCGACAGGATCAGCACCGGGAAATTGCCCGAGGCGGCGATCGCGAAGGCGAGGCTGACCATGAAGGCGACGTTCTGCTTTTCGAACACGATGCCGAGCAGGATCGCCACCGCCGCCAGCACCAGCACGGTGCGCCGCGAGACGGCGAGTTCGGCTGCGCTGTCCGCCTGGCCCTTGCGGAACACCGTTGCGTAGAGGTCGTGGCTGACCGCGGAGGCGCCCGACAGCGTCAGCCCCGCGACGACGGCGAGGATCGTCGCGAAGGCGACTGCTGAGATGAAGCCGAGGAACAGGTTGCCGCCGACTGCGTGGGCGAGGTGGATTGCGGCCATATTGCTGCCGCCGACCAGCGTGCCACCGGCATCGAGATAGCCCGGATCGGTCGCCACCAGCACGATCGCGCCGAAGCCGATGATGAAGGTGAGCAGGTAGAAATAGCCGATCCAGCCGGTCGCCCACAGCACGGACGTGCGCGCCGCCTTGGCGTTGGGCACGGTGAAGAAGCGCATCAGGATGTGCGGCAGCCCGGCGGTGCCGAACATCAGGGCAAGGCCGAAGGAGATCGCCGACACCGGGTCCTTGATGAAATTGCCCGGTCCCATGATCGAGCCGCCCTTGGCCGCCGCCTGCGCCGGTGCGAGGCCGGAGGCGGCGGCAAGATCGGTCTTGACCGCCACGGCGCGGGCGAACAGCGCCTCGGGCGAGAAGCCGAAGTGGCCGAGTACCATCAGCGCCATGAAGGTGGCGCTGCCGAGCAGCAGCACCGCCTTGACGATCTGCACCCAGGTGGTCGCGGTCATCCCGCCGAACAGGACGTAGAGCGTCATCAGCACGCCGACGATGCCGACCGCATATTCGTAGCGCAGGCCGAACAGCAGTTTGATGAGCTGCCCCGCACCGACCATCTGCGCGATGAGATAGAAGAGGACGACGACGAGCGTGCTGGTCGCCGCGAAGCTGCGCACCGGACCTTGCGCGAAGCGGAAGGCGGCGACGTCGGCAAAGGTGTATTTGCCGAGGTTGCGCAGCCGTTCGGCCATCAGGAACAGGATGATCGGCCAGCCGACGAGAAAGCCGATCGAATAAATGAGCCCGTCATAGCCATCGGCGAAGATCTGCGCCGAGATGCCGAGGAAGCTCGCCGCCGACATGTAGTCGCCGGCGATGGCAAGGCCGTTCTGGAAGCCGCTGATGCCGCCGCCCGCGGTGTAGAAATCGGCCGCGGTGCGCGTCCGCCGCGCCGCCCAGCGGGTGATGCCGAGCGTGAACAGGGCGAAGGCGGCGAACATCGCGATCGCGGTCCAGTTGGTCGGTTGCTGCCGGGTCTGCCCGGCGATGGCATCGGCACAGGCCGGGGTGGCGAGCAGCGCGCAAGGGCCTGCGAGCAGCCAGCGCCTCACGCGCCATGCTCCGCACGCAGGGTGGCGAGCGCGGCATCATAGTCGCGATTGGCGCGCAGGACGTAGAGGCCGGTGAGCAGGATCGCGAGCAGGATCAGCCCGAAGCCGATGAGGATGCCGAGCGAGGTGACACCGCCCGCGGCGATCGGCTGCGCCAGGAACGCCTTGTCGAATGCCACCAGCAGGATGAAGCCGACATAGGCCGCGAACATGATCGCCGACAGCAGCCAGCCGAACCGCCCGCGCGCGCGCACCAGTTGCCGATAGCGTGGATCGTCGGCGATCCGCTGAAGCTCTGCGTCGGTCATTGGCCCCTCCCCGGTGCGATCGCTCGCGGATCGATAGCGGTATCATGGCGCAAGATGCTCCGCGCGCAAGAGGCACGCGAGAGGGGGCGATGGGGCGGAACACGATCGCCCGCGTGACGAAAAGTTCATGGCCGCGCCATCCGCGGGACAGCGGCGGCGGCGCATGGCGTCAGCCATGGCATTGCATTCGCACCGATTGTCGCGGCGTCGGCTGGCGTGGATCGGCGGCATCGCGGCCGGCGTGCTGCTGGCGATCGCCGGTGTCGCCGCGCTGGCCGGCTTCTTCGCCACGGACCCGGTGGAGATGGTGGCGCCGACCGCGCCGCCGCGCGACCTGGGCGTGCTGTACCTGTCGGGCGATATGGGACTGCGCTTCGGACCCAATCCGCACACGCCGCGTGCGCTGGCCGCGGCGGGGCTGCCGGTGGTCGCGGTCAGCACGCCCGGCCTGTTCGGCACGCAGCGGACGCTGGCCGAGGTGGAGCGGATCATCGCCGACCGCGTGGCCGATGCGCTGGTGCGGACGCACCGGCAGCGGCTGGTGCTGGTGGGGCAATCCTATGGTGCCGACGTCCTGCAGACGGGGCTCGCCGGGCTGCCGGCCGCATTGCGGGCGCATGTCGCGGGCGTGGTGCTCATCGTGCCGGGCCGCACCGTGTTCTTTCGCGCCGACCCGTCCGGCATCGCCTATCGCGGCACGCCGGACAGCCTGGCGGCGCGGACGCTCGCGCGGCTGACGTGGACGCCGCTCACCTGCATCTATGGCCGGCAGGAGACGGACAGCGCCTGCCCCGCGCTCCACCAGCCGCACGCACAAGTGATCGCGATGCCCGGCGGCCATTTCCTCGACGATGATTACGACGCGCTGGCGGCGGCGGTGATGGCGGCAATCCGGCGGGACGCGCCGGACGCCTTCGCGACCGCGAGGGGGCGAGCGTGACGACGGGGCGGATCGATGCGGCGCTGATGCTGGCGGCGCGGTATCGCCGCAGCCTGACGGTCGCGGCGGTGCTGCTGGTCGCCGCGTTCGGCTTCGAAGCGCTGCGGCTGGTGCTGCGCGAGGTGCACCTGCGCGACGTGCGCGCGGCGCTGCATGCCGTGGATGCGACGCGGATCGCGGCGGCAGTGGGGCTCACCGCCACCAGCTATCTGTTGCTGACCGGGCTCGACTGGGTCGCGCTGCGGGTCGTCGGCCGGCCGCTGCCGTGGCGGATCGCGGCGGCGGGGTCGTTCACCAGCTATACGCTCAGCCACAATCTGGGCCTGTCGCTGCTCACCGGCGGATCGGCGCGGCTGCGCCTTTACGGTGCCGCCGGCCTCGGCTTCGGCGAGGTGGCGCAGGTGGCGGCGATCTGCGGCCTCGCCTTCTGGGCGGGAGTCGCCGGGGCGGCGGGGATCGGCCTGGTGACGGGCGGCGCGGTGGCGCTGGGGCCGGTGG
Source organism: Sphingomonas cellulosilytica (assembly GCF_052321755.1). Taxonomy (NCBI): domain Bacteria; kingdom Pseudomonadati; phylum Pseudomonadota; class Alphaproteobacteria; order Sphingomonadales; family Sphingomonadaceae; genus Sphingomonas; species Sphingomonas cellulosilytica. Next base: position 347,457 of record NZ_JBQRTT010000001.1, on the reverse strand, counting down.
TGCTCGATGCCGCCATCGCCCGCGCGGTCGGCGCCGGGTTGCTGGTACTGCTCGCCGTGCTGCCGGTGCTGCGCGCGTGCGGCTACCGCTCGCTGGGGCCGGAGCGGCTGCGCGTCGCCCTGCCGAGCCTGCCGCAGATGACGGCGCTCGCCGCGCTGTCGCTGGCGGACCTGACCGCCGCTTCGGCGGCGTTGTTCGTGCTGACGCCGGCGGTGTCGGCCCACGCCTTTCCGGCGTTCGTCGTCGCCTATGCGGTGGCGGTGGTGGTCGCGTTGCTGCTGCATGTGCCGGGCGGGCTGGGGGTGTTCGAGACGGTGGTGCTGGCGACGGTGCCGGGCGACCGGCCGGCGCTGTTCGCGGCGCTGCTGCTGTACCGGCTGATCTATTACCTGTTGCCGTTGCTGATCGCCGCGATCGGCATCGCGGCGGCGGAGGGGTGGCGCCTGCGCCATCCGATCCGCCGCGGCCTGTCCTACGTCGATCGCGCCGGCCAGTGGCTGGCGCCGAGCGCCGTGACGGTGCTGGTGTTCGTCGCCGGTTTCGTGCTGCTGGTGTCGGGTGCGCTGCCGGGGGTGAAGGATCGCCTGTCCGACCTCGACGATATGCTGCCGCTGCCGTTCATCGAGGGATCGCACATGGCGGGCAGCCTGATCGGCACCGCGATGCTGCTGGTCGCGCCGGCGCTGAACGCGCGGCTGCGATCCGGCTTCGCGGCGGCGCGGCTGCTGCTGGTCGGCGGTGCGGTGTTCTCGCTGCTGAAGGGGCTGGATTACGAGGAGGCCTCGCTCCAGCTGATCGTCGCCGCCGTGCTGCAATATTGCCGGGCGAGTTTCTATCGCGAAGGCGGCATCCTGACCGACCGGCCGCGCTGGCCGTGGCTGGTCGCCGCCGCCGCGGCGCTTGCGCTGAGCATCTGGGCCGGCTTCTTCGCCTACAAGCGGACGCCGTACAGCGACGATCTGTGGTGGCGGTTCGCGCTCGACGGCAATGCGCCGCGCTTCCTGCGGGCGAGCTTCGCGGCGGGCGTGCTGTTGACCGCGGCATCGGCGTGGCAGCTGCTCACCGCCAGCCGCACCCGATCGGTGCCCGATGCGCTGCCGCCCGAGGCGGTGATCGCCACGGCACTGGCGGCGAGCCCGCGCACCGATGCGGCGCTGGCCTTCACCGGCGACAAGAGCTTCATCGTGTCGGCGGCGGGCGATGCCTTTCTGATGTACCGCGTGCAGGGCAGGAGCTGGGTGGTGATGGGCGATCCGGTCGGCCCGGTCGCCGCCTGGAGCGAGCTTGCCTGGAGCATCCGCCGCGCCTGCGATGCGCGGGCCGGCCGGCTGTGCTTCTACCAGGCGAGCGAGCGGATGCTGCCGCTGTTCGTCGAACTGGGATTGCAGGCGATCAAATACGGCGAGGAGGCGCATGTCGCGCTCGCCGATTTCAGCACGAGCGGACCGCGGGCGAAGTCGCTGCGCCACGCGGTACGGCGCAGCGAGGCGGCGGGTGCGACCTTTTCGGTCGAAGGCGCCGCGGCGGTGCCGGCGCTGATCCCCGAGCTGGAGGCGGTGTCGGCGGCGTGGCTGGCCGACAAGGCGGGGCGCGAGAAACGGTTCAGCCTGGGGGCGTTCGATGCCGCCTATCTGTCCCGCTTCCCGATCGCGCTGGTGCGGGTGGAGGGGCGGGTGGTCGCCTTTGCCAACATCTGGACGTCGGGCGACGGCGAGGAAGCGTCGGTCGACCTGATGCGGCACCATCCCGAGGCGCCGTACGGCACGATGGAGATGATGATGGTGCGCCTGATGGAATGGGCGCGCGACGGCGGATACGAGCGGTTCAACCTGGGGATGGCGCCGCTGTCGGGCATGCCGAGCGGGCGGCTGGCGCCGGTATGGGCGCGGCTGGGCCATGCCCTGTTCGCCAATGGCGAGCGCCTGTACGGCTTTGCCGGCCTGCGCGCGTTCAAGGCGAAATATGCGCCGGCGTGGGTGTCGCGCTATGTCGCGACGCCGCCGGGCGCCGCGATGCCGCGGACGCTGATCGACCTTGCCCGGCTGGTGAGCGCCTGATCGCCGCGGTAAGGCGAAGCGATGAGCGACGATCCCCAGCCGAGCCCCACCTCCCGCCGCCGCAGCGTGCTGTTCATGCCCGCATCCAACCCGCGCGCGCTGGCCAAGGCGCGGGGGCTGGGCTGCGACGCGGTGATCCTCGACCTCGAGGATGCGGTGGCGCCGGCGGCCAAGGCGGACGCGCGCGGCGCGGCGATCGCAGCGGCGGCGCAGGGCTTCGGCGCGCGGGCATGCGCGGTGCGGATCAACGCGCTCGATACGCCATGGGGCGCGGCGGATGCGGCGGCGCTGGCCGATGCACCGGGTGTCGATGCCGTGGTGCTGCCCAAGGTGGCATGCGCCGCCGACCTCGTCGCGCTACGCGGGCTGCTCGGGGCCGATGGACCGCCGATCTGGGCGATGATCGAGACGTGCGGCGCGATCCTGCGGCTGGCGGAGATCGTCGAGGCGGCGGCGGAGACGGGCCTCACCCTGCTGATCGCGGGGACCAACGACCTTGCCAAGGAGATGCGCTGTCGCCCCGGTGCGGATCGCATGCCGCTGGTGCCGGCCTTGGCGCAGCTGGTCATCGCGGGCCGGGCGGCGGGGCTCGTCGTGCTCGATGGCGTGTGCAATGCGATCGGCGATGCGGAGCGGCTGGCGGCGGAATGCGCGCAGGGCGCGATGCTGGGCTTCGACGGCAAGACGCTGATCCATCCTGGCCAGATCGATGCCGCCAATGCCGCTTTCGGCCCGAGCGCGGAGGAACTGGCCTGGGCGCGGGGCGTGGTGGCCGCATTCGCCGCGCCGGCGGCGGCGGGGCTGGGGGCGATCCGGCTGGACGGCGCGATGGTGGAGCGGCTGCACCTTGCCGAGGCGGAGCGCTTGCTGGCGCTGGCGGGGTAGCCCTAGCCTTCCAGGATGGTGCGGATGCGGTCGGCGATCACGTCCATCGCGAAGGGTTTGGTGACCAGCGCCATGTTGGGGCCGAGCGGGCCGTTGCCGATCACCGCATTCTCGGCATAGCCGGTGATGAACAGCACCTTCAGCTGGGGCAGCAGGGCCAGTGCTGCGTCGGCGACCTGACGGCCGTTCATCTGCCCCGGCAGGCCGACGTCGGTGATGAGCAGATCGACGTGGGCGCCGGTGTTCAGCAGCCGCAGCGCGCCGGCGCCGTCGCCCGCCTCCAGCACGGTGTGGCCCATCTCCTCCAGGATCTCGACCACCAGCATGCGGATCGTCGGTTCGTCGTCGACCACCATCACCGTGTGGCGCCCCTCCGCCGCGGTGGCGGCGGGCAGGGCGGCATCGGCGTCGGCATCGTCCGCGGTGTCGCCGTAGTGGCGCGGCAGGTAGATGCACATCGTCGTGCCCTGCCCGAGTTCCGAATAGATCCGTACCTGGCCGCCCGACTGGCGCGCGAAGCCGTAGATCATCGACAGGCCGAGGCCGGTGCCCTCACCCATCGGTTTGGTGGTGTAGAAGGGGTCGAAGGCGCGGGCCTGCACCTCCGGCGTCATGCCGGTGCCGGTGTCGGTGACGCAGAGCGACAGATACTGGCCGGGCTCCAGGTCGCGTTCGCGCCCGGCGCGGGCGTCGAGCCAGCGGTTCGCCGTCTCGATGGTGATACGGCCGCCGTCGGGCATCGCATCGCGGGCGTTGATGCACAGGTTGAGCAGCGCGTTCTCGAGCTGGTTGGGATCGACCATCGCCGGCCACAGGCCGCCCGCGCCGACCACCTCGATGGCGACGGACGGACCGACGGTGCGCTGGACGAGATCGCGCATGCCGTCGATTAGCCGGTTGACGTCGGTGGGCTTGGGATCGAGCGTCTGCCGGCGCGAGAAGGCGAGCAGGCGATGGGTCAAGGCCGCCGCGCGGCGGGCCGCGCCCAGCGCGGCATTGGCGTAGCGATCGAGTTCGCCGATGCGGCCCTGGTGGATGCGGACCTGCATCATCTCGATCGCGCCGGAGATGCCGGTCAGCATGTTGTTGAAATCATGCGCGAGCCCGCCGGTCAGCTGGCCGACCGCCTCCATCTTCTGCGCCTGCCTGAGGTGCGATTCGGCGATCATCAGCTCGGCGGTGCGATCCTCGACCTGCTGTTCCAGGCTGGCGGTCAGCTGGCTGAGTTCCTGCTCGACGCGGCGGCGCTCCACCGCATCGCGGGTGCGCTCGGCGACGTCGCGGACGAAGGCCACCTCCTCGGGCAGCCAGATGCGCGGAACGGCGTTGTTGAGGTAGAGCAGCGCGACGAAGCCGCCCTGCTCGGTCACCGGCATGTTGATGAAGGACAGGGCGGCGAGGCTCTTCAGCCCCTCCGCCGTGTCGCGGGTGCGGGGATCGTGGTAGACGTCGCCGATCGCCACCGTCTCGCCGCGCTTCAGATCCTCGATATACGAGCCATAGTCGCGGAAATGCAGGATCGCGGGCAGCGGCTCGATCCCGGGCGCGCACCAGGGGCGCTCGGTGACGATCGTCTCGGCATGGCGATCGATCGTGCCATAGCCGCAGCGGCTGACGTCGAACAGCCGGCCGAGGATCTCGACCGCGGCATAAGCGAGATCGGCGGGGTCGCCGGCATCGCGCAGCCGGTCGTTGAGCTGGACCAGCGCCTGGAGGCGCAGCTCGGCCGATTTGCGCGTGTCGATGTCGAAGCTGATGCCGGGGAAGCGGACGGCGCGGCCCTGCTTGTCGAGCACCGCGCGGCCGCGTGCCGCCACCCAGCGCGCGCGGCCGTCCGGCTGGAGCAGGCGATAGTCGCTTTCGAACGGGGCGCCGCTGGCGAGCGCGGCGGCGATCTCCTCGCGCACCCGCGGCAGGTCGTCGGGGTGCATGGCGCCGAAGAAGCGCTCCAGCTGCGTGCCGGCCCGTGCCTCCGCCGGATCGACGCCGTAGAGGGCAGCAAAGGCGGGATCGGCGGTGATGCGATCGGCCGCCACGTCCCAATCCCAGCTGCCGACGCTGATCGCGCCGGAGCTCTGCAGGTCTTCATCGGCCATGGCGGCGGGCATAGTCGTTCATGAGGCGGGGACAAGCATGGATTAGGGTCGGGGAAGGGCCAACGTCCCGTCCGGCGAAGTGATCCTGCCCCCTGCGACGAAGCGAGGCTCAGCGTGTCGTCGCGGCCACATCCTCGCGCGTCCAGCCGCCCCCCATCGCCTGGTAGAGCGATACATAGGCAGTCAGCCGGTCGGCGCGCGCCTGCACCAGCGCCAGTTCGGCGGTGAGCAGGCCGCGCTGCGCATCGAGCTGTTCGATGTACGAGGTATAGCCCGCGCGATAGCGGTTGCTGGCGTTGCGCAGCGCGGCGGCGAGCGCATCGACCTGCAACCCCAGCGCGGTCGCCTGCTCGCCCGAGCGCTGTACGCCGGCAAGTGCATTGTCGACCTCCTGAAAGGCGGTGAGCGCGGTGCGCCGATAGGCGAAGGCGGCCTGATCGCGGCGGGCGACCGCGACATCGTTCTGCGCGCGCAGCCGGCCGCCGTCGAAGATCGGCGACAGCACGCTCGCCCCGATCGAGAAGACGCCGATCGGGTTGGCGAGGGCGGTCGAGAGCACCACGCCGGCCGAGCCGGTCAGCGCCAAATTGGGCAGCATCGCCGCGCGCGCGCTGTCGAGCGTGCGGTCGGCGGCGACCAGCGCCTGTTCCGCCTGGAACAGGTCGGGCCGGCGGCGCAGCAGGTCGGACGGCAGGCCATCGGGGATCGCGGGCGTCGCCAGCCGGTCGAGCGATGCGCCGCGCGGGATCGGGCCGGGGTTGGCGCCGAGCAGCAGGCTGAGGGCATTCTCCTGCCGGCTGATCGCCAGCTCGGCGGCGGGGACGAGTTGCTGCGTGGCGCGATATTCCGCCTCCGCCTGATGCAGTTCGAGGTTGGAGGTGTAGCCGGCCTCCGCACGGCGGCGGGCGATGCGCAGCGCTTCTGTACGCGCGGCGAGCGTCTGCCGCGCGACGGCGAGCCGTTGGTCGAGCGCGCGCAAGGTGATGTAGCCGCTGGCGACGCCGCTCGCGATGGCGAGGCGGACGGTGTCGCGCGCGCCCACGCTGGCGAGCGCCTGCGCCTGCGCGGCGCGGCTCGCCTGGCGCAAACGACCGAACAGGTCGAGATCGTAGCTGGCGGTGATCGCCGGCTGCGCGCCGAAGGCGTCGCTGGGCGTGCCGAACGGGCTGACCGTCTGGCCGGTGGTGCCGGGCAGCGCGCCGCCGAGCGTCGGCGTCTGCTGCGCGCGGGCGAGGCGCAGCGCGGCGCGTGCCTCCTCGATGCGCGACGCCGCGGCGGCGAGGTCGACGTTGTTCGCCAGCGCGCGGGCGACGAGATCGGTCAGCACCGGATCGCCGAACGCGTTCCACCAGTCCGCACGCACCGGCTGCCCCTGGCCGAGTGCCGTGCGCCATGCCGGCGGCGGTACGACGGCACTGGCGGCGGGCGGCGCGGGGCGGGGGCCGATGCAGGCGGCGAGCGTGGTGCTCGCGGCGATGGCGATGAGGGTGCGCGCGAAGACGCGGATGGCGTTGGGTACGACGAGGTTTCCTCCGATCCCGCCGTCATGCCGGGCTTGTTCCGGCATCCACGGTGCCGCGTACTGACACGCCGGCGAGCGTGGGGAAGGGTGGACCCCGGAACAAGTCCGGGGTGACGGGGTGGGTAGGGGAAGCGAAGCGGACCCGACCGTTGTCGCGGCTTGTTCCCGCATCGGTGATGCTCCAGTCTGCTTGGCGTGAGAGACCGGCAACCGTGCGTCTATATCCTGGCCAGTGGTTTCAACGGAACTCTGTACGTTGGCGTCACATCGAACCTGATCGGCAGGATCATTCAGCATCGGGATGGCACGTTTAAAGGCTTTACCAGCCGCTATGGCGTCGTGCTGCTCGTGTGGTTCGAGGTCGCCGACACGATGGCCGATGCCATCGCCAGCGAAAAGCGCATCAAGGGCTGGCGGCGCGACTGGAAGAAGAACCTGATCGAGCGGGACAATCCGGCCTGGTCCGATCTGGCGGTCGACCTGGGGTTGCCGCCGCTCGGCTGAATTCGCAGACGGTGACGCCTGCTGATCGGTGGACCCCGGAACAAGTCCGGGGTGACGGAGGGGAGGAGGCGAGGTCACCGCACCACCGGGCCGGTGGCGGTGTCGATGCGGGCCTGGACGGACATGCCGGGGCGCAGGCGGGTGGCGAGGGACTGGCCGGGGTCGATGCGGATGCGGACCGCGATGCGTTGCGGCACCTTGGTGAAGTTGCCGGTGGCGTTGTCCGCCTTCAGCACCGCGAATTCCGATCCCGCCGCGGGCGAGATGCGCTCGACGCGGCCGGTGAGGCGCGCGTTGGCGAGACCGTCGACGGTGAAGCTCGCCGGTTGGCCGACCGCCATGCGCGCGGTCTGCGCCTCCTTGAAATTGGCGATCACCCAGGTTTCGGGCGGCACGAGGAACATCAGCTGCGACCCGGCGGTGACGTATTGACCGACGCGGACGCCGACTTCGCTGAGGCGGCCGCCTTCGGGTGCGCGGATGACGGTGTTGGCGAGATCGATCTGGGCGAGGCGGCGGGCGGCTTCGGCGCCGGATACACCGGCACGCTGGCCGCCGCGGCCGACCTGCACGGTGTGGATATCCTGCGCCGCGATCTCGCGCGCGGCGCGCGCCTGCTGCACGCCGGCTTGCGCCTGACGCAGCGCGGCGAGCGTCTGGTCGCGCTCGCGCAAGCTGACCGAGCCATCGGTGACGAGGTCGTTGACCCGGTTCATGTCCGCCTGCGCGCGCATCAGCTGCGCCTCGGCATTGGCGACGGCGGCGGTTTGCGCCGCGAAGCTGGCGGTGCGGCTGCGTTCCGATTGCTGGGCATTGGCGAGCGTCGCCGCCTGCGCCGCGACCTGCGCCGCCGCCTGGTCGACGCGCTGGCGGTAGATGCGGTCGTCGATCCGCACCAGCGGCTGGCCGGCGACGACGGTGTCGAAGTCGCGGACGAACACCTGCGTGACATAGCCCGACACCTGCGGCGCGATCACCGTGGTGCGGCCGCGGACATAGGCGTTGTCGGTCGACTGATAGGCGTTGGCGAAGGGCGGCATCCGCCACGCGGCGAGCACCGCGAGGACGCCGCCGACGGCGAGGAGGACGATGACGATCAGCGCGGTGCGGCCGGGCGGCTGCGGTCGCCAGCCCGAACTCGCCGGCGCGGCGGGTGGCGCGTCCGCTTCCGCCAGCGCCTCTTCCGTGGCGGGCGCCGGATCGACAGGGCTGCGGGCGTCAGTCATGCGGGCGTCTCGGCTAAAGCGGCGCGCCGTTCGCGGCGGGCACGGCGGATGATGAGGAAGACGAGGTAGCAGAAGGTGAGCGCGGCGAGCACCGCCACCAGCCGGAACACGTCGTCATAGGCAAGGACGTTGGCCTCGCGCGTCGCGGCCTGCGACAGGATGGCGCCCCCTTCCGCGCTGCGCAGCGCCGGATCGCCGACGACGCGCGACACCGCGGCGCCGCCCGCCTGCAGCCGCTGCGCGACGATCGGATCGGTCGGGTCGATATTCTGCACCAGTGCGGCGCTGTTCGCCTTTTCGCGGATCACCTGATAGCTGCCGAGCAGCGCGGTGCCGGCGAGGCCGCCGATCGAATTGATGAGGCCGAACAGCGCGACGAAGCTGATGATATGCCCCGACCCCTGCTGCAACGCGCGGGTCATGCCGAACAAGAGCGCAGGACCGAGGAAATAGGTCGCGGCAAAGGCGATCAGCGCCTGGCTCCAGTACATCTGCGGGGCGCGGGTGAGGCTGGTCGCGTGGCTGTCGGCGAAGGCGGCGACCGCGACGAGGCCGACCGCCAGCATGATCGGATGCGCCAGCCGGTTCACGTCCAGCGTGATCGCGCTCAGTGTCACGCCCGCCGCGGAGGCGAGGAAGATGATGGCGAAGAACGTCCCCAGCTGATCGTTGTTCTGCCCCAGCACGGTGAGCAGCCCGACCGAGGCATAGGTCTGTTCCGACAGCAGGATGCGCGCCATGATCGTCACCACGGCGAAGCGGACGATGTCGGCGCTGCCCAGCCAGCGGGTGTTGAGCAGCGGGTTGGCGCGGTGATGCTCGATCAGCAGCGCCGCAGCGAGCATCGGGATCGCCGCGACCAGCGCCCAGCCGATCCAGGGCGCATTGGTCCACCAGACGATCCGGCCGAGCCCGAGCACCGCGGCGAACAGCGCCATCGATCCGGCGAACAGGATGAAGGTGACGAAGTCGAGCCGCTCGAACGCCTTCGACCGCGTGGTCGGCGGCAGGCGGAGGAGGGCGACGGCGGCGAGGCTGAGCAGGGCGAGGCCGAGTTCGAACAGGTAGAGCGTGCGCCATTGCGACATGGCGAGCAGGTCGGGCGAGAACAGGCGGGCGAGCGGCGTCGCGCATTGCGGGATGCCGATGCCGACCACCACCGCCTTCAGCCGCCATTTGAGCGGCAGCGCCTGCATCATGTAATAGAGGCACAGGCTGGAGACGGCGGCGCCGGCCATGCCGCTCGCCGCGCGGACCAGCAGCGCGGTGTCGAATTCGCGCACGAACAGGTGGCCGAGCGTGAAGGCGGCGTAGAGGCCGAGGAAGATCAGCGCGAACGGCCTGAGACCGAATTGCGCGCGGAACTTGATGAGCAGCAGGTTGATGCTGACGTTGGTCATCACATAGATCGTCGGCAGCCAGGCGATCTCCGCCGGATCGAGGCCGAGCGCCCCTTGCAGCGTATAGGTGTTGGCCGAGATGAGGGCGTTGCCGAGGCCGCCGGTGAGGCCGAGCAGCACCGCGATCGCGCCATAAGCGATGCGGTAGCGCAAGGCGTGCTCCACCGATCCCGGCGAGCCGGGGATGGCGGGAACCTCATGCGGCAGGAACTCCCAGCGTTCTTCGGACAGGAAGCGGCGGAGCCGGGCGAACATGGTTCCTGCTATACGCGCAAATCTGCCGCCGGTTCAGTCGCCGATGATGGTGCGGTAGAGCGCGATGTAGGAATCGGCCATGCGTTCGACCGAGAAGCGCTCGGCGACGGCGCGGCGGCAGGCGGCGCGGTCGATCTCTCCCAGCCGGGCGACCGCGGCGACCGCTTCGTCGACGCTGTCGACCAGGAAGCCGGTGACGCCATCGTCGATCAGTTCGGGCATCGAGCCGCGGTTGATCGCGATCACCGGCGTGCCGCAGGCCATCGCCTCGATCACCGACAGGCCGAAGGGTTCGTCGAAGTTGATGAGGTGGAGCAGCGCCGCGGCGGCGCCGAGCGCGCGCGTCCGTTCGTCGCCGCCGACCGCGCCGGGATGGGTGATGGTGGCCGACAGGTGCGGCGCGACGGCGCGCTCGTAATAGCCCTGATCCTGGACGATGCCGTACATGGCGAGGCGGCGGCCGGTCGCCTCGGCCACCGCGATCGCTTCCGCCGCGCCCTTGTCGGGGTGCATGCGGCCGAAGAACAGCAGGTCGTCGCTGCCTTGCGCATCGAACGGGAAATCGTCCAGCACGATGCCGTGGTGGATCGTCGCGGCATAGCGAAGCTGCGCCGAGCGGTCGGCATCGCTGATCGCGACGTAATGCACCCGGTCCTGATAGGGCTGGTACATCGGCAGGATACGGTCCGACGAGAAACCGTGGATCGTCGTCACCATCGGCGTGGCGACCAGATGCGCGAAGGCGTGGGCGGGGAAATCGGCCTGGTTGTGGATCAGGTCGAACTCTCCGGCGCGTTCGAAGACATGGGCGAGGTGGCGGTATTCCCACACCTTGGCATCGATGCCGGGATCTTCGGAATAGGGGGCGGGAACGACGCCGGCGAGGGTGCCGGCGGTGAGGCTGTCCTGCGTCGCGAACAGCGTCACATCGACGCCGCGGGCGACGAGCGCCTCCGTCAGCAGGCTGGTGACCAGTTCCCACGGGCCATAGTGGCGCGGCGGGGTGCGCCACGAGATGGGGGCGAGCATCGCGATCTTCATGGGCGTGGGCTTAGCGGCTGGCGAGCAGGATGACAGCCTCGTTCGGCATCAGGGTGAACTCGCTGTCCCCTCTGGGGTGAGAGGACGTGTGCGTGGTCAGCAGCGTTTCGCCTGCGGGTAACCGCACGCGCTGCTCGTTCGCTCCCAGGTTGAGCGCGACGACGATCCGCTCGTCGCCCTGCCGGCGTTCGTAGGCGAGCACGTCGCCCTCCGCCTCGATCAGGCGGACGTCGCCGATGGCGAGCGCGGCATGCTTGCGGCGCAGGTGGAGCAGCGCGCGGTACAAGGCCAGCATCGATCCGTCGCCCTCCGCGGCGACGTTGCGCGTCGGCCAGTCGGGGTTGAGCGGCAGCCATGGCTCGGCGGTGGAGAAGCCGGCATGGGCGCTGGCGTTCCACGGCATCGGGGTGCGTACCGGGTCGCGGCCGAGGCCGAGGCCTGGCTCGCGGAGCTCGCGCGGATCCTGCACCCGGTCGGCGGGGATCGCCACGTCGGTCAGGCCGATCTCGTCGCCGTAATAGATCGTCGGCGTGCCGCGCAGCGTCAGCAGCAGCACCGCGGCGACGCGCGCCTGTTCCTGGCCGACGCGGGTCGCGATGCGTGGGCGATCGTGGTTGCCCAGCACCCAATTGGGCCAGCCGCCGGGCGGCAGCGCCGCTTCGTATTCGCCGATCAGCCGGGCGAGGTGGCGCGCATCCCAGGGTGCGTCGATCAGCTGGAAATTGAAGGGCAGGTGCACCTCCGGCGCGTCCAGCCCGTAATAGTGCATCAATCGCTCGACCGGCAGGTAGATCTCGCCGATCAGCACGCGGTCGCCGGGATAGCTGTCGGCGATACCGCGCATCTCGGCGGCGATGGCATGCACCTCGGGCTGATCGGTCGAGTGGAGTTGGAGCACGCTGTGCATCTCGCCCATGTCCGGCCGGTAAGCGGGGTTGGGCGGGTTGTCGCGAAACGCGGCGTCCTTCACCATGTGCCAGAGCACGTCGATGCGGAACCCGTCGACGCCGCGATCGAACCAGAAGCGCAGCACGTCCATCATCGCCTGCCGCAGGTCGGGATTGCGCCAGTTGAGGTCGGCCTGTTCCTTCAGGAAGGCGTGGTAGTAATATTGGCCGGTGGTGGCGTCATATTCCCACGCCGAGCCGCCGAAGTCGCTGATCCAGTTGTTGGGCGGGCCCCAAGAACCGTTGGCATCGGGGGCTGGATCGCGCCAGATGTACCAGTCGCGTTTGGGATTGTCGCGCGACGACCGGCTTTCCCGGAACCAGGGATGGTCGGTGGAGCTGTGGTTGGGGACGAAATCGAGCAGCAGCTTCAACCCGCGCGCATGCGCGGCGGCGAGCAGGCTGTCGAAATCGGCGAGCGTGCCGAAGCGCGGATCGATGCCGCAATAATCGGCGACGTCATAGCCGAAGTCGTGCATCGGCGAGGGGAAGATCGGCGAGATCCACAGCGCATCGACGCCGAGCGCGACGAGGTGATCGAGCCGCGCCTCGATCCCCTTGAGATCGCCGATACCGTCGCCGTCGCTGTCCTGGAACGAGCGCGGATAGACCTGATAGATCGATCCCGTCTGCCACCAATTCATACGAAACGCGCCTTGGGCAGGCGGGTCATGCGGCAGGCGAGATCGGCCTCGCCGCTCGCGACCAGATAGTCGTCGCCGGTGTCGACGAGACCGGTGGAGAAGACGACCGGGGTCGGCAGATAGACCTGATGCGCGATCCGCTGCGTGAGTGCGGGGTTCGCCTCCATCAGCGGCGTCTCATCCTCCAGCCGCAGGATGTGCGACGGGTCGTCGCGGTCGAGCAGCGCCCAGAAGCTGCGATAGATGCCGACGGTGTCGCGCGCCTCGACGCCGTGATAGATCATCAGCCAGCCTTCGGGCGTCAGGATCGGCTGGGTGCCGCCGCCGATCTTCGCCGAGCAGGTCGACGCCTTGCGCGGGCGCAGGCCGGGGGTGTCGAGCGGCTTCCAGTGCAGCGCATCGGGGCTTTGGGCAAGGTTGATCGACGGGCCGGCGCGATAGGGGCTGCCGGGCGGATAGGCGAAATAGACCTCGCCGAGGGGCCGGGTGAGCGCCATGAACTTGTCGCCGACAAGGCCTTCGAACAGGATCATGTCCTTGTTCTGGTGATCGAGCACGATCCCCTCCAGCCGGTAATGGAGGCCATCGCGCGAGGTGTGGAGCGTGGTGCAATGCCGCTCCGCGCCGACCGAACAGGTGGTCATGTACCAGCTGTCGCCGATGCGGGTAATGCGCGCGTCCTCGACGCCATAATCCTGGTAGGTGGCGGCGGGCTCGATCGCCGCGTCGTAATGCACCGCGACGATCCGTTCGCCCGCCGGATCGAGCTCGACCGGCAGCAGCCAGGACAACGAGGTGAGGGCGAGGACGCGGTGGCGGCTGCCCTTCAGGTCGAACTGGCGCGGATCGGTCATGTCGACGTCGGCGAGCGGCCATGCGTCGAGCACGTAACCCGTCGGCGTCCAGCGGATCGAGCGGACGTGGCCGTCGCGCACCGGCTCGGACAATGCCTCGGCGATGCGGACCATCAGCAGCAGGTTGCCGCTCGGCAGGCGGGTGAAGCCGGGATTGAACGCGCCGAGGACGTAGGTCGGCTCGGCGATCCCGCGGCGCAGCGGCGAGCGGGTGAGGTCGACGTCGTCGGGGGTGAAGATCAGCGCATCGTGCATCCTGCGTTAGCGTCGCTGCGGCGCAGTGGTTCCCCGAATTCCTCCCCGGAACGGGGAGGATCTATCGTCCTCCCCCGCCAGGGGGAGGTGGCAGCCGAAGGCTGACGGAGGGGGAGGTAAGCCGCGCACGTCGTGCTTGCGGGAACGCCCCCTCCACCATTCGCCTGCGGCGAACGGTCCCCCTCCCCCAGCTGCGCCGAGGGAGGAACGGAGGTCAGAACGCGGCGCTGACCGAAAACACCACCTGGCTCGCGGCGATGGAGCTGCCGTTCTTGGTCGAGGAGAAGTTCGGCTGCAGGTAGGCCGATTCGCGCTTGGTGATGTCGGTGTCGACGTAATAGGCGCTCAGCGTCAGCGGGGTGCCCTTGATCGCGTAATCGGCGCCGAGCAGCCAGTCCCAGTAATGCCCCGTCGGTGCCGCGGAGGTGCCGTTGGGGCCGAGGCCGGAATTGCCGTCCGAATGGCCGATATGCGCCTTGGCGGTCAGCGGTGTATTCGGCACGGCGGCGGCGAAGTCGCCCCAGAGATAGAGGTTGTCGTTGCCCTTGCCGGGATTGTTGGGAACGCCCGTCGCATAGGCTGCGCCGCTGTTGTACCATTTGCCGAGCGCCTGCTGCTTGGGCGCATAGGCGACGCCGGCGAGCAGCGAGACTGGGCCGGCGGTGCCGGACAGCTTGGCAAAGGGTTCGGCGAAATCGGTCTTCGATGCGCCGCCCGGATACATGTACCAGGTGAGGCCGACGTCCAGTGCGCCGCCGCCGATCGGCGTCTTGTAGCCGCCGATCAGGTCGAGTTCCATGTTGGAACCGCCGAAGGTGCCCCAGCCGGCGAGGTTGGAGGCCCAGGTGCCGACGTACAGGCCGCTGGAATGGGCGATGGTGAGGCCGCCCTGTACCGCCATTTCCTTGTCGGTCTGCGACACGCCGCGCAGGCGATAGTCGGAGACGAGGGCAACACTGCCCGAAACGGTGATCGGCTTGGGAGGCGCCGTCTCCTGCGCGGTGGCGGGGAGGGCGACGAATGCCGCGAGCGACGCCGCGGCCAGGCTCAGATACTTCATGGGACCCCTTTCGAAACAATGGGAAGGGTCCCTCCTGCGTCCGGGCCGCCGGTGCGCTCGCTCCGCAGGGGAGGGGCACCGATCTATCCCGGACGCTTCTTCGCTATCGCAGCATTCCGCCCCGAACAACCGTTTTCGTGAGGCGGTTGTCGATCAATGCGCCAGTGCGGCAGTCTTGCCACGCGCGCCGAACAGCTCGACTGCATCCCCGGCCGCGCGGCGGCGCTGGAACCAGTCCTTGATGAGCTCGGCGCAGGTGTGGTCGACGGTGGCAAGGTTGCTCACGTCGAGCCGCACCGGCGTGCCGGCAGGCGCGCGCTCCAGCGTGTCGGACAGCTTGGGCAGCGACACGAAGGTCGCGGCGCCCGACAGGTTGATCGCGTGCGCGCCGGCCAGCTCGCCTTCCTGCACCTTGAGGCCCAGGCGCTTCAGGTGCGGCACCAGTTCCAGCATCGACAGGCCGATGCCGACCAGCACGCCGGTGAGCAGGTCCTCGGCGACCACGGTCACCAGCGTCGCCAGCCAGATGAAGGCGGGCAGCGGGCCGTAATGCGACAGCAGGTGGCGTGCGTGGCTGAGGCTGACGAGGCGCCAGCCGGTGACGACCAGGATCGCACCCAGCGCCGCCATCGGGATCTCGCGCAGCAGCCAGGGCAGCAGGGCGACGAACGACAGGATCCAGATGCCGTGGAACATGGTCGACGCCCGCGTCTTGGCGCCGGCCTGCACGTTGGCCGAGGAGCGGACGATGACGCCGGTCATCGGCAGCGCGCCGGCGAGGCCGCACAGGAAGTTGCCGACGCCCTGCGCGCGCAGTTCCTTGTTGTAGTTGGTGCGGACGCCGTCGTGCATCCGGTCCACCGCCGCCGCCGACAGCAACGTCTCGGCGCTGGCGATGAAGGCGATGGCGAGTGCCGCGGCGATGATCGACGGGTCGACCCACTTGGCGAACATCTCCGGCCCCGGGAAGGCGACCGCGGCGGTGATCGACTGCGGCACGTTGACGCGCGCCACGTCGAGGCCGAACGCCAGCGCCACCACCGTGCCGGTGAGCACGCCGATCAGCGCGCCGGGCACCAGCTTCAACGAGGCGGGGCGGAACTTTTCCCAGCCGATCATCGCGGCGATGGTCAGCACGCCGATGCCGAAGGCGAGTTCGGCCGCGGCGATGTTGCCGGGCGACAGGCCGAGCAGGCGGCCGGGTGCGGCGGCGAGGTTCTGGAGGCCGCTGGGCAGCGGCTTGGCGTCGAACAGGACATGGAACTGGCCGACGACGATCAGCACGCCGATGCCGGCGAGCATGCCGTGGACCACCGCCGGGCTGATCGCGCGGAACCAGCCGCCCAGCCGGGCGATGCCGGCGACGAACTGGATCAGGCCGGCAAGGACCAGGATCGGGCCGAGCGCGCTGAGGCCCTGGTCGCGGACGAGTTCGAACACGACCACCGCAAGGCCGGCGGCGGGGCCGCTGACCTGCAACGGCGAGCCGGCGAGCGCACCGACGATGATGCCGCCGATGATGCCGGTGATGAGCCCCTTTTCCGGGGGGACGCCGGACGCCACCGCGATGCCCATGCAGAGCGGCATCGCGACCAGGAAGACGACGATCGAGGCGGTGAGGTCGCGGGTGAGGACCGGGACCGATGGCAGTTTGAAGGCGCCCGACATGGGGACTACTCCGCGGCTTGAGCGAAGACGACGTCAGAAGCCTGACGCGACGAGGCGGTGGGGACGATCGGGAAGGCTGCGCCTTCGCGGATCGGGCGGAAGCGGTCGGCTACGCGATCGAGGCAGAGCGGTTCGTTCACGGCACGACACTCCTGGGATGCGGCGGACGCCGCATTGGAACGGACCCGTGTACCGACCCGTTTTTGCCGGCGCGCCGCGGCTTCGTGTTAAAGTGTGTCTGAGGCGGGGCGCGAGGAACCTGGCGCCGCGCCGCGCCTTTGCGGGCACGCGCGGAGGCGCGGTTCAGCGCGGCAGGAAGATGGCTGCGCGCAGGCCGCCGCTGGCGCGGTTGGACAGGGTGAGGGTGCCGCCCTCCGCCTCGACGATGCGGGCGACGATGGGCAGGCCCAAGCCGAAGCCGACGGTGTCGCGCGGACGCGCGGTGTCGAGCCGGACGAACGGTTCGAGCACGCGGCGCAACTGGTCCTCCGGAATGCCGGCACCGTCGTCCTCCACCGCGATGGTGACGCCGGCCTGCGCGCTGGTCAGGCGGATGGCGACGTTGCCGGCGTAATGCAGCGCATTTTCGACGAGGTTGCCGAGCGCGCGCTTGAGGGCGGAGACGCGGACGGTGACCTCGCAATGCGCCGGTCCGTCGTAGACGCCGGGCAGGTCGCGGTCCTCGACATCGTCGATCAGCGTCGCGCACAGCACGGCGACGTCGCTCAGCACCGGGCGTTCGGGATCGCTGCCGCCGCCGAGGAAGGCGAGGAGCGAGGTGACCATCGCCTCCATCTCGCCGATGTCGCGCTGGATGGCTTCGCGAGTCGGCGCATCGTCGACGCCGTCGGCGCGCAGCCGCAGGCGGGCGAGCGGCGTGCGCAGGTCGTGGCCGACCGCGGCGAGCGCCTGCGTCCGGTCGGCGATCAGGCGCTGGATGCGTGCCGCCATCCGGTTGAAGGCGGCGACGACGTGGCGCACCTCGCGCGGGCCGGCTTCGGGAACCGGATCGTGCTCGGCATCGCCGAACGTATCGGCGGCGACCGCGAGCTGGCGCATCGGCGTCAGCGCGCGGCGGATGAGCAGGCCGCCGATCACCATCAGCGCAACGGCGGGCACGAGCGCGAGGAAGATGCGCTCGGTGGCGAGATTGAGGTTCTGCAGCGGCTCCAGGGTACGGAAATAGAGCCAGCTGCCATCGGTCAGCTGCAACCCGCCGGTGACCACCGAGCTGCGGCCGGGCGAGGTGAGCTTCAGCCTGAGGTCGGTGGTGCCGAGCGACGGCTCCCAGTCGACCACCTGATGGCGCATGTTGTCGAGCGCGGGCGCGATCGGCGGCGGTGCGGCGAGGTCGCGCTGCCAGTGCAGCGCATAGCGTTCGGTGGTGAGATCGTTCGCCATGTCGCCGCGCCGCTCGGGCGGCTGTTCGGCGATCAGGCGGCGGGCGATGACCAGATGCTCGGCGAGCCGCCGTGCCTCGTCGTCGCGCACCGCGAACTGGCTGGCGCGCTCGTACAGCAGGGTGCTGGCGCCGAACTCGATCACCATGGTGAGGAGCAGGATGGCGACGATCTGGCCGAGCAGGCCGATCGAGGGCTGGACGAAGCGCTTCATGGTCGGAGAGGCGCAGACCTCCCCGCCGCCGTGTGTGCCGAGCGTGTCGAAGCACGGGTCGTGACCGGCGCGGCGATGCGTGCAGCGACCGGCCCTTCGACAGGCTCAGGGCGAGCGGCGTGATGTGCGGGCGCGAGGCCGCGCGTCAACGCCGCGTCACCTCGGTATTCAGCATGTAGCCGACGCCGCGCACGGTGATGATCGGCGCGTCCTTGCCCGCGCTCGACAGCTTGCGGCGCAGGCGGCTGATGAGCACGTCGATGCTGCGATCGGAGCTGTCGCCCAGCCGCGTGCGCGACAGCTCGATCAGCCGTTCGCGCGCGATCACGCGCCCGGCGTGTTCGGCCAGGCTGACCAGCAGGTCGAATTCGGCGCCGGTCAGGTCGACCACCGCGCCGGTCGGCGAGGTGAGCTCGCGGCGGGGCAGGGTAATCTGCCAATCGTCGAAGGTCAGCACGCCCTCCTCCCGCTCGCCCGGGCGGCGTTCGAGCGTGCCGCGGCGGAGCACGGCGCGGATGCGGGCGATGAGTTCGCGGCTGCCGAAGGGCTTGGCGATGTAATCGTCGGCGCCGAGTTCCAGGCCGACGACGCGATCCGTCTCACTGCCCTTGGCGCTGATGAAGATGATCGGCACCTCGCTCTTCTGCCGGAGCGCGCGGCACAGATCGATGCCGCTGGTGCCGGGCAGCATGATGTCGAGCAGGATGAGGTCGACGGGCCCGGCCTCCAGCGCCAGCCACATTTCGGGCGCGGCGGAGGCGGGGCGGACGAGGTAGCCGTTCTCCTGCAGCGCGCGGGTGGTGAGGGTGCGGAGAGCGGGATCGTCCTCGACCAGGAGGATGGTGGGCGCGGTCATGGTCGCATGGGGTAGGCAAGGACGCCCGGCCGGTCAACCGAGCGGGGGGCTTGGGTATGACCGGACCGGGAACATCGCGGGTGCATCGCGCGTCGTCCCGGCAAGGTAGCGGCTCCCTCCATCCTTTGACCGGCAGGAGGGGGCCGCTGCCGATCAGTCGGCCGCGACCGGGCCGCCGCCGCCCTTGGGCCGGCGGGTGAACCACACGATGACGACCATCGCCCCGCATAGCCATGCCGAGACGCGGAAAAGATCGGTCGAGGCGAGCAGATAGGCCTGGCCGACCATCTGCCGGGTGATCGCGGCGGCGGCCTGCGTCGAGGTGGCGCCGAGCTTTTGCAGGGTGTCGCTCGCCATCTGGAGCGGCACGCCCTGGCCGATCGCCTCGGCGAGGCGGGTCTGGTGCAGCGCCTCGCGCCGGTCCCACGCCGTGGTGATGATCGACGCGGCGAACGAGCCTGCCACGATTCGGGCGAAGTTGGAGATGCCCGTCGCCGACGGGATGCGGGGTGGTGCCACGCCGTCGAGCAGGATGGTGACCATCGCGAGGAAAAAGATGCTCATCGCGATGCCCTGCACGAGCAGCGGCGCCATGAAGTCGAACACCGCGGCGCCGGTGACGAGGTTGGAGCGCATCCAGTAGGAGACGGCAAAGGCGAGGAAGGCGACCGTCGCCAGCAGCCGCGCATCGATCTTGCCCGACAGGCGCGCGGCGAGCGGCGAGATCAGCACCGCGACGACGCCGCTCGGCGCGGCGATCAGCCCCGCCCAGGTGGCGGTGTAGCCGAGCTGGGTCTGCAGCCACAACGGCAGGATCAGCGTGTTGGCGAAGAACACCGCATAGCCGAGGCAGAAGGCGAGCGTGCCGATCGCGAAATTGCGGTTGCGGAACAGCGACAGGTCGACGGCGGGATTGGCGTCGGTCAGTTCCCAGATGATCCATGCGACGAAGCCGACCGCGGCGACCACCGCCAGCACGCAGATCGCCGGATCGTTGAACCAGTCGGCGTTCTTGCCGAGATCGAGCATGATCTGGAGCGATCCGACCCACAGCACGAGCAGCATCAGCCCGACGGTGTCGATCGGCAGCTTGCGCGTCGGCGTCTCGCGGCTCTTGAGGCCGTTCCAGCAGACGAGGGTGGTGAAGATGCCGAAGGGCAGGTTGATGAGGAAGATCCAGCTCCAATGGTAATTGTCGCTGATGTAGCCGCCCAGGATCGGCCCCATCACCGGCCCGACCAGCGTCGTCATCGACCAGACGCCGAGCGCGGTCGACCGTTTGTCGGGCGGGAAGATCGAGATGAGCAGCGCCTGGCTGCCCGGCATCATCGGCCCCGAACACGCGCCCTGGAGGATGCGGAAGACGATCAGCGACGGCAGGTCCCAGGCGATGCCGCACAGGAACGAGGCGACGGTGAACGCCGCCACCGCGGTGCAGAAGGTGCGCACCACCCCGAACCGGCCCATCAGCCAGCCGGTCAGCGGCACGGCGACGCCGTTCGCCACCGCAAAGGCGGTGATGACCCAGGTCGAATTGTCGCTGGAGACGCCGAGATTGCCGGCGATCGTCGGCAGCGACACGTTGGCGATCGTGC
This sequence comes from Sphingomonas cellulosilytica, assembly GCF_052321755.1. NCBI lineage: Bacteria > Pseudomonadati > Pseudomonadota > Alphaproteobacteria > Sphingomonadales > Sphingomonadaceae > Sphingomonas > Sphingomonas cellulosilytica. The sequence goes on along the minus strand of NZ_JBQRTT010000001.1, from coordinate 326,978 downwards.
TGTCGAGCACCATCATGAACGTGCCCAGCGCCAGCGCGAAGGCGACGAGCGCGAGCTTGCCGCCGGTGAGGGGGGCAGGTTGCGGGGGCATGATCTTATGCCTTCAGGATATCACCCGCACCCTTCGGGCGTAGCCGGCGAAGGGTGAGGGCGAGGGGGACAGCATCAGCGGTTGGCGGCGATGATCTGGCGGATCTTCGCCTCGACGGCGGGATCGGTGCCGTCGGTCGGCTGGCGCGCATAGGTGGGTGCCGCCGGGCGGCCGAGGCGGGCGCCGGACAGGTTGGCCGTATCCACCGTGGCGTTGACCGACAGGCCGACCCGCAGCGGGTTGCGCGCCAGTTCGTTGGGGTCGAGGCCGATGCGCACTGGTACGCGCTGGACGATCTTGATCCAGTTGCCGCTGGCGTTCTGCGGCGGCAGCAGCGCGAAGGCGTTGCCCGATCCGGCGCCGACGCCGATGACATGACCGTGGAACACCACATCGTCGCCATACATGTCGGCGGTGATGTGCACGGGCTGGCCGATCCGCAGGTCCTTCAGCTGCGTTTCGCGGAAATTGGCGTCCACCCATACGCGGGTGAGCGGCACCACCGCCATCAGCGGCGTGCCCGCCGCGACCTGCTGGCCGATCTGCACCGTGCGCTGCGCCACCACGCCGTCGATGGGCGCGATGATGTGCATGTGGCTGCGGGTGATGGCGGCACGCCGATAGGCGGCGATCGCGGCCATGACGGCGGGATTGGTGCTGGTGCTGGTCCCCTCGACCGCCGATTGCGACTGCGCCTGCTGGCTGACCGCGAGGTTGAGGTTGGCGCGTGCGACCTTCACCGCGTCGGCGGCATGGGCGAGCTCCTCGCCCGAGATCGCACCCTGCGCCGCGGCGCCCTGGCGGCGGGCGTAGTCGGCGGTTGCGGCATTCAGCTGCGCGCGCGCCTGGACGACGGCGGCGCCGCTTTCGGATACCTTGGAGAAATCGGCGCGGGTCGCACGCACCGCACGGGCGAGCTCCGCCTCGGCCGATGCCAGCGCGACATCGGCGGTGACCGGATCGAGATCGATCAGCGGCTGCCCGGCCTTGACCGTCTGGGTGTTGTCGGCGTGGATCGCGATGACCTGCCCGGCGTCGCGCGCGGTGATCGCGACGACGTCGCCGGCGACATAGGCGTCGTCCGTCTCCTGCTCGGGCTTGGCGAGCAGGAAGTGGAAGACCGCCCAGACGATCAGCGCCACCAGGACGATCACGCCCAGGATCAGGAAGGCGCGGCGGCGTGCCCTGGGCTTGCCGCCCGACGATGCGGGCTGCGGAGTGGGGGCTTGCGTGTCGGTCATCGGCGGGGTTCCTGCGAGGAGAAGCCGCCGCCGAGCGCCAGCACCAGCGCGACGCGCTGGCGGGCCGCTTCGGCGGCGAGATTGGCTTGCGCCAGCTCGGCGTCGAGCAGGCGGACGTCATTGTCGACGAGGTCGAGCTTGCTATCGAGGCCGCTCTCGACCCGGATCGCGTTCAGGCGGTTGGTTTCGGCAAAGCCGCGCACGACCTCGGCGGTGCGTGCGCGCTGGTCGGCGAGGTTGCGGACCTGAGCGATGCCGTCCGCCGCCTCGCGCACCGCGCCGATCACCCGGTCGTTGTAGTCGGCGGTGGCGAGGTCGAGCGCGGCGGTGGCGCCGGCGAGGTCCGCCTTCAGTCGGCCATTGTCGAACAGCGGCAGGTGGATCGCCGGCCCGGCACCGACCGTCCCGGCATCGAGGCTGAACAGGTTGCCGAGGCCGATCGCCTGGAAGCCGGCCAGCGCCGACAGGTTGACGTTGGGGTAGAAGGCGCGGCGTGCGACCTGGCGTCCCGCGGCGGCGGCGGCGATCCGCGCCTGTGCCGCGGCGATGTCCGGCCGGCGGGCGAGGAGGTCGGCCGGCACCGCGGCGGGCAGCGGCAGCGCGGCATCGAACCGCAGCGTCGCCGGGCGGATACCGGCGGCATAATCCGGCCCGCGTGCCGCGAGCGCGGCGAGCGCGTTCACCGCGAGTGCGCGGGCGCCCTCGGCCCGGACCAGCGCGGTGCGCGCCTGGGCGAGCAGCGTGCCCGCGGCGGTCGCCTGCAGATTGCTGGCGAGGCGGTTGCGGATGCGCACGTTGACCAGCCGCAGCGATTCCTCGCGCGTTGCGATCGTGCGGCGGGCGATCGCCGCCTCCGCCTCGGCACGCGCGAGGTCGACATAGGTCTGCACCACCGATCCGGCGATGGCGAGCCGCGCGGCGGCGAGGTCGAGCCCCGCCGCCTCGGCCGAGGCCCGCGCGCCTGCGATCGCCGCCTTCTGCCGGCCGAACAGATCGAGGTTCCAGGCGAGGTTCGCCTGCGCCTGACCGACGAAGCGGACGGTGCCGCCATAGGGCGGGGGGATGATGTAGCGGCCGGACAGGCGCTGCACCTGCCCCGATCCGTCGAGCGTCAGGTCCGGCCCATCCTCGGCGCGGCGGCTGGAGAGCACCGCCTGTGCCTGGGCGACACGGGCGAGCGCGGCGTCGAGCGTCGGATTGCCCGCGGTCGCATCGGTGACCAGACGGTCGAGCTGCGGATCGCCGAAGCCGGTCCACCAATCGTCGCGGATCGCCGGCGCCGCCGCGCCGGAAAGGCCCAGTGTCGCGGGCGCGACCGGCGCCACCGCGGGCGGGCTGTGCGGCACGGCGCAGGCGCTCGCCAGCAGCGCGGCGAGCAGGGAAAGAGAGGCTGGTTTCACGCGGTTGTGCCTTCGTCGGGGGCCTGTTGCAGGGTGTCGCGCAGCCGCCCGAGCAGGCGGATCAGCTCGACGATGTCCTTGTCGTTCCAGTCGTCGAGCCAGCGGTTCCACACGCGGATCACGCTGTCGCGGACGTCGGCGGCGATGGCACTGCCGGCAGGGGTGATCGCCACCCGGACCAGGCGGCGGTCGTCTTCGCCGCGGGTGCGGGTGATCCAGCCGCGCTCCTCCAGCTGGTCAACCAGCCGCGTCGTCGCGCCCTTGTCGTGGCCGAGGTCGCGGGCGATCTCGGCACAGGTGGTCGCGCGGTTGAAGTGCAGCGCGACCAGCGCGCTCCATTGCGTCTTGGTGATATCGGCGGCGGCGAACACCGGCTCCAGCGCGGCGCTGCCGAGCTGTTCGGACCGGCGGATGAGATAGCCGATCGAATTCTCGGGGTCGAAGTTCGAGTCGGAGTAGAAGGACATATGGTTGCCATGGCAACGGTTGCCGAGGCAGTCAATCGTTTGTTGCTGTATGTTGCTGATATTGGCCGAACCCGTCGCTCCAGCAAAAGGGGTGCGCTCGCATTCCTCCCCCGCCAGGGGGAGGGTGGCAGGCGCAGCCTGACGGAGGGGGAGGTAAGCGACGACCGACGGTTGGGAGTCCTCCCCCTCCGTCGCCTGCGGCGCCATCTCCCCCTGGCGGGGGAGGATTGATTGCGACCTATCCTGATCCGTAAGGGAGAAAGAGAAAGGAACCCGCATCCTCCCCCGCAAGGGGGAGGTGGCAGGCGCAGCCTGACGGAGGGGGAGGTAAGCGACGCATGTCGTGCTTGGGGAAACGCCCCCTCCACCACCCGCTACGCGGGCGGTCCCCCTCCCCCGGCTGCGCCGAGGGAGGACTTCGATGATCGCCAGGGCAGGGTCGCCGTTTGGGGCTGCCCCTCCACCAGCTTCGCTGGTCCCCCTCTCCGTGCCGGGGAGGATGTCGCGTGCGGAGGGGCGCTAACCGGTTCTTTAGGGGCGGCTGGCTAAGCGGGCGGCTGGACTTCGTCAGGACGCCCGCTGCATGGAATATCCGCTGATCGCGCCCAATCCGCCGCGGCTGTCCGCGCTGACCGACGGATTGCGTCGCATCGAGGCGTCGGGCGTGTTCAGCAACAACGGGCCGGAGGTGCGCGCGCTGGAGGCCGAGATGGTCGAGCGAATGTTCGGTGGCGTCGGCGCAGGGCTTGCCGTGGGCAATGCGACGCTGGGGCTGATGGTCGCGCTGCGTCAGGCGGCGGGGCTGCATCCGCGGCCGGGGACGCTGGCGCTGATGCCGGCACTGACCTTTGCCGCGACGGCGCAGGCGGCATTATGGGCGGGATTGACGCCGCTGATCTGCGACATCGAGCCCGATGGCTGGACGGCCGATCCGGCGCAAGAGGAGGCGCTGCTCGCCCGTTACGGGGATCGCATCGGGGTGATCGTGCCCTATGCGACCTTCGGCACGGCGATCGACCTCGATCGCTACGCCTGGCTCGCCCGTCATTATGACGTCGGCGTGGTGATCGACGCCGCCGCATCGCTGGGGACGATCGACGATGCGGGCCGCGGCTTCGGCACCGGCGCGCCGTTCACGATCGTCTATTCGATGCATGCGACCAAGACCTTTTCGGTGGCGGAGGGCGGCTTCGTCTACAGCGGCGACCCCGGCCTGATCGACGGCTTGCGCGGGATGGTCAATTTCGGTTTCGAGGCGGGGCGGAGCGCGACGCTGCCCGGCATCAACGCCAAGCTGCCGGAGGTGATCGCGCTGATGGCGCGCGCCAAGCTCAGCGGGATCGAACCCGTGTGCGAGGCACGCGCCGCGATCGACGCCGCCTATCGCGCGGCGCTGGCCGGCTTTACGACGCAGGCGGTGCGCGGGCGGCGGCAGGCGACGCAGTTCATGCCGGTGCTGCTGCCCGGCGACCTCGCCGCACATCGCCCGGCGATCATCGCCGCGCTCGCCGCCGACGGAGTGGGTGCCGGCCAGTATTTCAGCCCGCATCTCGGCGAACAGCCCCTGTTCCGTGACACCGCGGTGATCGAGCCGACGCCGGTCGCCGATGCGATCGGCGCGCGGATGCTGAGCCTGCCGATCACCGATGCGATGACCGCCGCCGATGCGCCGGTGATCGCCGCCCGCCTCGTCCGCGCGATCGAGACGGTGGCGGACGGTGCATTGGCGCGCGTGGGGGCGGCACAGGTGCGCGACGATCTGGCGACGGTGGTGATCGGCGGTGGCCCGGCCGGTACCGCGATGCTGACCGCGGCGAGCAAGCAGGGCCGGCTGGTGCCGCTCGCGACCGCGGGGCTGGCGATCGTCGAGCGCCGGCCGCGCCTCGGCGCAGGCGAACTCGGCCATTATGCGATTCGCTCCGACACGACGGCCGAGACGTTCCTGTCGGCGGTGAAGGACAATCCGCACCCCGAACTCGCCGCATTGGCGGATCATCCCGCGGCGCGGCTGATGCAGCGCTATGTCGGCGAACTGGGTGCGCCGCTGGTCGATACCGCGCCGCTGCTCGCGGCGACCGCCGACCGGTTGCAGGACATCGTCGTCGCGCATGGGGGCGAGGTGCTGACCGGGCATGCGGCGACACGCGTGCAGCGGACCGGCGACGGGCGCTGGCGCACCACGGTGCAGGACCCCGGTGGCGCAATCCGCAAGCTGGTGTCGGCCAACGTCGTGGTGGCGACGGGCGGCTACCAGACCGACGAACAGGTCGCCGCCACGCAGGTCGGGGGTGCGCCGCTCGGCACCCTCGCGGGCGAGCGGTTGATGCGGTCGGACGCGGTGCTGCGGCTGGGCGGCATGGCGGCGGTGCACGCGCGGCTGCGCGCGGTGCCGGCGCCCCGCGTCGCGATCGTCGGCGCATCGACCAGCGCGATCGCCGCGGCGGTGCTGCTGCTGAAGGACCAGCCCGGCTTCGCCTTCGGGGCGGGGGCGATCACCATTCTCCACCGGCAGCCGCTCAAGCCCTTCTACCCGACCATCGCCGCGGCGCATGCCGATGGGTTCCACGATTTCGACGAGAACGATGTCTGCCCGGTCAGCGGCTTCGTGCTGCGACTGGCCGGACTGCGGCTGGAATCGCGCGAGCTGGTGTTGCGGATGCTGGCGCTGGGCGGACGCACGCCCGACCCGCGCGTCGCGACGCACCGGATCGCGAGCGACGTGGACAAAGCGGCGCAGCGGATCATCGCGGGCGCGGACCTGGTGATCGGCGCGCTGGGCTATCGCCCGCGCGCGGTGCCGCTGCTGGCGGCGGACGGCGCGCCGATCGCGCTGGCGCATCATGCCGGGCGGCCGATGGTCGACCGGCATTGCCGGATCCTCGACGCCGCCGACCGGCCGGTGCCGGGCGCGTATGGCATCGGCCTGTCGGCGGGCTTCGTGCCTTGGGGCCGGCTGGGCGGCGAGGCGAGCTTCCGCGGCCAGGCGAACGGGCTGTGGCTGTGGCAGAACGACGTCGGCCAGATGATCGTCGACCAGCTGCTCGACCGGGAGGCACAGGCGGCGGCATGAGCGCAGCGCCGACCGTCTCGGTCGTCATCCCCGGCTACAACGGGGCGGGCTTCATCGGCGAAACGCTCCGATCGCTCGAACGGCAGACGCTGGCCGACTGGGAGGCGATCGTCGTCGACGATTGTTCGGCCGACGATACGCGGGCGATCGTGCGCGGCTGGAGCGATCCCCGCGTCCGGCTGATCGAGAACGCCGAAAACGGCGGGCCGGTGCGGACGCGCAACCGCGCCGTCGCGGCGGCGCGCGGGCGCTATATCGCGGGGCTCGACCAGGACGATTTATGCCTGCCCGATCGGCTGGCGCGGCAGGTCGCCTATCTCGATGCGCATCCCGGCGTCGTGCTGGTGGGGGGACAGGCGAACCAGCTGCACGGACGCAAGGTATCGGCGATGCACTATGCGCCGCACACCACGCCCGACCTGATCGTCTGGCTCAGCTGGATCGAGAATCCCCTCGTCTGGTCGACGGTGATGGTCCGTGCCGATGCCGCGCTGAGGCTGGACCCCTTCACCCGGCCCGACATCCTCTACGCCGAGGATTTCGACCTGTACCATCGCATCCGCCCGCTCGGCCGGATCGCGCGGATCGACACGCCGTTGCTGCTCTACCGCCAGCATGCGGGCGGCGCGTCGAAGCGGTTCACCGACACGATGCGCGCGTCGGCGATGCGGGTGCTGGCGGAGCGGCATGCGCCGTTGCTGGGGAAGGCTGGCGCGGCCGACCTCGCGACGCTGCTGGTGCTGCACAACATGGGTGGCCTGCCCGTGCCCGATCGCGCGACGCTGGTGCGGCTGGGGGAGGGGATCGCGGCGTTGCAGACCGCTTTCCTGCAGCAGGAGCGACCCGATGCCGAGAGCCGCAAGCTGATCCGGTGGGAAACCGCGCGGCGCTGGGCGCGGATCGGGCGGGCGGGCTTGCGCTCGGGCAGCGTCGGGTTGAGCGATGTGCTTGCGGCGCGGCCGCCGCATCTGGGGCTCGGCTATGCGGGGTTGGAGACGCTGCTCTGGTCGGGGGCGGTCGGGGCGGTGCGGCGGATGCGGGCTGCCTGAGGGGCGCCGGCCGGCCCGCGGCCACCCTCACCCTTCCGCGCCTGCGGCGCTCCCTCCCTCTCCCATCGGGAGAGGGAAGAGACGGCGAATCAGCTCATCACAACGTCCGGATGATCCCCGAAAAGTCCGTCGTGCCCTGGCCCTCTGCGACGAAGGCCTCGTACAGCTCGGTCGCGTGGCGGCCGAGCGGGGTGACCGCGCCGGCATCCTTGGCCGCCTGCATCGCGAGGCGCAGGTCCTTCAGCATCAGCGCCGCGGCGAAGCCGCCCTGATAGTCGCGGTCTGCGGGCGTTTCCGGGCCGACGCCGGGGACCGGGCAATAGCTGGTCATCGACCAGCTCTGCCCCGAACTGACCGATGAGATGTCGTAAAAGGTCTGGGCATCCAGCCCGAGCCGCTCGGCCAGCCGGAACGCTTCGCAGGTCGCGATCATCGTGGCACCGAGCAGCATGTTGTTCGCCATCTTCGCCGCTTGGCCCGCGCCGCTGGCGCCGGCGTGGATCACCGCCTTGCCCATGTCGGCGAGGAACGGCTGCGCGCGCTCGAACGCCTCCTGCTGCCCGCCGACCATGAAGGTGAGCGTGCCGGCGTTGGCGGCGGCGATGCCGCCCGACACCGGCGCATCGACGGCGGCCAGGCCCTGTGCGGTGGCGGCCTCGGCGACGCGGCGGGCGGTGGCGACGTCGATCGTCGAACAGTCGATCAGAATCGCTCCGCCCGGCGCGCGACCGAATACCGCGTCGGCATAGACGCTTTCGACATGGCTGCCGGCGGGGAGCATGGTGACGATCGCCTCGGCACCGTCCACCGCCTCCGCCGCACTGGCAGCGGGCAGGCAACCGGCCGCCTCCGCCTTGTCCAGCGCCTCAGCATTGAGGTCGAAGGCGCGGACGTCATGCCCCTTCTGCGCGAGGTTCGCGGCCATGCCGCCGCCCATGTTGCCCAGTCCGATGAAGGCGACGCGTGCCATGCCCAATCCTCTCGTTGTTTATTGCCGCAGCAGGTCGCGGCCGACGATCATCCGCATCACCTGGTTGGTGCCTTCCAGGATCGAATGGACGCGCAGGTCGCGCCAGAAGCGCTCGATCGGATAGTCCATCAGATAGCCGTAGCCGCCGTGCAGCTGCAGCGCGCGGTCGACCACCGCCGATCCGGTGTCGGTGGCGAGCCGCTTGGCCATCGCGGCAAAGCGCGTCTTGTCGGGCGCGTTCGCCGTCACCTTGGCGGCCGCCATGTAGAGGAGCGCGCGTGCCGCCTCCAGCTCGGTGGCCATATCGGCCAGCGTGAACTGCGTGTTCTGGAAGTCGGCGATCGCCTTGCCGAACTGCTTGCGATCCTTCGTATAGCGGACCGATTCGTCGATACAGCGCTGCGCCCCGCCCAGGCTGCATGCGCCGATGTTGAGCCGGCCGCCGTCCAGCCCCATCATCGCGATGCGGAAACCTTCGCCCTCGGCACCCACCAGATTCTCCACCGGCACGCGGACGTTGTCGAACATTACCTGCCGCGTCGGCTGCGAATGCCAGCCGAGCTTGCGCTCGTTGGCACCGAACGACACGCCGGGCATGTCCTTTTCGATCACCAGCGCGGAGATGCCCTTCGGCCCCTCCTCACCGGTGCGAACCATGGTGACGTACACCTCGTTCTCGCCGCCGCCGGAGATGAACTGCTTGGAACCGGTGACGACGTAATGGTCGCCGTCGCGCACCGCGCGCGTCTTGAGCGCGGCGGCGTCCGAGCCGGAGCCGGGTTCGGTGAGGCAATAGCTCGCCAGCCGGTCCATGGTGACCAGGCTGGGGAGGTATGTGTCCTTCACCCCCTGCGACCCGAAGCGGTCGATCATCCATGATGCCATGTTGTGGATCGAGATGAACGCACTGGTCGAGGGACAGCCATAGGCCATCGCCTCCATGATGAGCGCCGCCTCCAGCCGCCCGAGCGCGATGCCGCCGCTGTCCTCCGACACGTAGATCGCGGCGAAGCCCAGTTCGGCCGCCGCCTTGATCGTGTCGCGCGGGAAGATGTGCTTTTCATCCCATTCGGCGGCGAACGGGGTGATCCGGTCGGCGGTGAAGCGGCGCGCGAGGTCCTGGATCTCGCGCTGATCGTCAGTAAGGTCGAACTGGTTCATCATGTCCTCAGGCGGGGCAGCGGCTGTAGCGGAAGGCGCCGGCGCGGTCGGGCGAGCCCTTGGCTTCGCGCACCAGCGTCTTGCCGTCGTCGAGCAGGGTAAGCGTGGTCGGCTCGCTCCACGTCATCCCCTCGCCGCTCATCGGCAGGTCGAAGGCGATCTGTGCGGGCCGGAGCTGGCGGATGCTGCCGGCCTGCCCACGCGATTCATAGAAGGACAGGCGGTCGCCGGCGATGGTCAGCAGCCCCTTGTTGTCGGCGCGTGCCGGGTCGCAATCGGCGCCGACCATGCCCCAGCGTCCCTGGAAGGCGGCGGGGATCGCCGCGATCGGCGAAGGGCTGGGCGCGGGGATCGGCACCACCGCATTCTGCGGATCGTCCATCAGATTGTTCGGCGTCGGCTCGACCGCGGCGCTGCCGCCGCTCTGGTTGTCGACCGACTCGCCGCCCGAACAGGCGGCGAGGGTGAGCGCGGCGGCAAGGATCACGGTCGTACGCATCGTCATTATCCTCAGGTCATCCCATGGTCGGGATGACGAACGCATCCTGGATGCGGCTGGGTCCACCATCCTCGCTGCCGGAGGGGAGGGCGGAACCGTCGGGCCAGCGCTGCGTCACCGTCTTGACCTTGGTCCAGAACTTGACGCCCTCCATACCGTGCTGGTTGGTGTCGCCGAATGCCGAACGCTTCCACCCGCCGAAGGTGTGATAGGCGACCGGCACCGGGATCGGCACGTTGATGCCGACCATGCCGACGTTGACGCGCGCGGCGAATTCGCGCGCGGCATGGCCGTTGCGGGTGAAGATCGCGACGCCGTTGCCGTATTGATGCTCGCTCGGCAGGCGCACCGCCGTCTCGAAATCGGGGGCGCGGACGATCTGGAGGACCGGGCCGAAAATCTCCTCCTGGTACGCGCTCATGTCGGTGGTGACGCGGTCGAACAGGGTCGGGCCGACGAAGAAGCCGTTCTCATGGCCTTGCAGGGTAAAGCCGCGGCCGTCGACGACCAGCTCGGCGCCTTCGTCGACGCCGGTCTGGATCCAGTTTTCCACGCGCTGCTTGTGCGCGGCGTTGACCACCGGGCCGTAATGCGCCTCCGCATCGGTGGAGACGCCGACGCGCAGCGCCTCGATCGCCGGGATCAGCTTGGCACGCAGCGCATCGGCGGTCTTGTCCCCGACCGGCACGACGACGGGCAGCGCCATGCAGCGCTCGCCTGCCGAACCGAAGGCGGCACCGGAGAGATCGGCGACGACCTGGTCGAGATCGGCGTCGGGCATGACGATACCGTGGTTCTTGGCGCCGCCCATCGCCTGGACGCGCTTGCCCGCCTCGACGCCGCGGCGGTAGACGTAATGCGCGATGTCGCTGCTGCCGACGAAGCTTACCGCGGAAATCGCAGGATGATCGAGGATCGCATCGACCATCGCCTTGTCGCCATGGACGACCTGCAGGATGCCTTCCGGCGCGCCGGCCTCGCGCATCAGTTCGGCAAGGCGGACCGGTACCGAGGGATCGCGCTCGGAGGGCTTGAGGATGAAGGCGTTGCCGCAGGCGATGGCGACGCCGAACATCCACATCGGGATCATGCCGGGGAAGTTGAACGGGGTGATGCCGGCGCCGATGCCGAGCGGCTGGCGCATCGAATAGACGTCGATGCCCGGGCCGGCGCCCTGGGTATATTCACCCTTCAGCACATGCGGGATGCCGCAGCAGAATTCGATCACCTCCAGCCCGCGCTGGATGTCGCCCTTGGCATCGGCGATCACCTTGCCGTGCTCGGAACTGAGCAGGTGGGCGAGCGCGTCCATGTTCGCCTCGACCAGTTCCTTGAAGCGGAACATCACGCGGGCGCGGCGTTGCGGGTTGGTCGCGGCCCAGCCGGGCTGCGCGGCTTGCGCGGCGGCGACCGCGCGATCGAGGTCGGCGGCGGTGCCGAGCGGGACACGCGCCTGCACCGTGCCGCTGTTGGGATCGAATACGTCGCCATAGCGGGCGACGGGGGCGGTGCTGCCGCCGACGATGTAATGGTCGATGTCGCGCATGAACCTCTCCGTTTCATGGCAGGATCGGCGCCATCAGGATTGCAGGCAAGGGCGTATATTGCCATGCTGGCCTGCATATATGCAGCTGCGCTGGGACGACCTTCAGGATTTCCTCGCTATCGCGCGTGCCGGGCAGATCGCGCGAGCGGCGGCCGCCGCGGGCGTCGATCCGACGACGATGGCGCGACACCTGCGCCGGCTGGAAGCGACGCTCGGGCAAACGCTGTTCGAGCAATCGCGTGAGGGCCAGGCGCTGACCGCGGCGGGCGAGGCGCTGCTGACGGCAGCGGAAGCGATGCAGCGGGCGGCGTCCGGCATCGTCGCGATCGGTGCCGACCCGGACCGGCTGTCGGGCGTGCTGCGGGTCAGCGTGTCGGAGGGATTCGGCACCTGGTTCGTCGCGCACCACCTGCGCGATTTCACGGCGGCGCATCCCGACCTGACCGTCGATCTCGTCGCGAGCAGCGGGTTCCTGAGCCCGTCGAAGCGGGAGGCGGACGTGGCGGTGCTGCTCGCCCGGCCGCAGACCGGGCCGCTGGTGAGCAGCAAGCTGACCGATTATGCGCTCGGCCTCTATGCGTCCGACCTGTATGCCGCGCGCCATCCGCTGCCGGGCGACGCGGCGGCCGTGCGCGAGCATCCGCTGATCGGCTATGTCCCCGACCTGCTCTATGCGCCCGAGCTGCGCTACCTCGCCGAGATCGACGAGGGGCTGGTGCCGCGTATCCGCAGCTCCAGCATCAACGCGCAATACCGGCTGATCGCGGCGGGGGCGGGGCTGGGGGTGCTGCCGCGCTTCATCGGCGATGCCGACCGCAGCCTCAGGCGGGTGCTGCCCGAACGCACGATCCGCCGCTCGTTCTGGCTGGTGACGCACCAGGACACGCGCGGGTCGCAGCGGGTGCGGGCGTTTCGCGAGTGGTTGACGGGAGTGGTGGCCGCGCAGCGGGGGTGGTTCGGATAAACCCGATTCCTCCCCCGCCAGGGGGAGGTGGCGCGCCGAAGGCGTGACGGAGGGGGAGGTAAGCAACGCACGTCGTGCTTGAGGAGACGCCCCCTCCACCACCGCCTACGGCGGCGGTCCCCCTCCCCCGGCTGCGCCGAGGGAGGAATTGACGCAATTACACGTCCAGGTTCGCGACGTTCAGCGCGTTGTCCTGGATGAATTCGCGGCGCGGTTCGACGACTTCGCCCATCAGCTGGGTGAAGATCATGTCGGCGGCCGAGACGTCGTCGCTGGTGACGCGCAGCATCGTGCGGTTCGAGGGATCGAGCGTGGTTTCCCACAATTGCTCGGCGTTCATCTCGCCCAGCCCCTTGTAGCGCTGGATGGCGAGGCCCTTGCGGCCCGAGGCGAGGATCGCGTCGAGCAGCTGCGACGGCCGTGCGACCAAGCTCTCGCCGCGTGCGACGGCAGTTGCGGGGGTGGTGGCGACGCTGCCGATCGCGCCATCTCCCTCCGGCGTCGCGTCGGGCTCGGCGGCCGCACCCTTGGCGGGGATCAGCTTGCCGGCATGGGCGAAGCTGTCCGCCTGTTCGGCGGCGAGGCCGTGCAGCTTTCGCGCCTCGGCGCTGGCGATGAACGAGGCCTCGACGATATGGTGGTCGGTGACGCCGCGCCACAGCCGTTCGAAGTGGATGCCGCCGTCCTCGGTCAGCCGCGCGGTCCAGCGTGCCTCCTCGTCGCCCGAGTCGAGCCGCCGCGTCACCTCCGCCACCGTCGCCGCGCGCTGTTCGCGGGTGAAGGTCGGGTCGAGCGCGCCGGCGAGCGCCAGCACCTCGATGATGACCGGATCGTAGCGGCGCGGCACGTAGCGCATCAGCGTGCGCATGCGGCGCGCGTGATCGACGAGATGCTTGAGGTCGGCGCCGGAGCGCGGACCGCCCGGTGCCTCGAACACCATCGCGCCGACGCCCGCCTCGACGAGGTAATCGTCGAGCGCGGCATCGTCCTTGAGATACACCTCCGACCGGCCGCGCGTCGCCTTGTAGAGCGGCGGCTGGGCGATGAAGAGGTGGCCGCGCTCGATCAGCTCGGGCATCTGGCGATAGAAGAAGGTCAGCAGCAGCGTGCGGATATGCGCGCCGTCGACGTCGGCGTCGGTCATGATGACGATCTTGTGGTAGCGCAGCTTGTCGGCGTTGAAGTCGTCGCGGCCGATGCCGGTGCCCATCGCCTGAATGAGCGTGCCGATCTCGCGGCTGGAGATCATCCGGTCGAAGCGCGCGCGTTCGGTGTTGAGGATCTTGCCGCGCAGGGGAAGGATCGCCTGGAAATGGCGATCGCGGCCCTGCTTGGCCGAGCCGCCGGCCGAATCGCCCTCGACCAGGAACAGCTCGGACTTGGCGGGGTCCTTTTCCTGGCAGTCGGCGAGCTTGCCGGGCAGCGAGGCGATGTCCATCACGCCCTTGCGCCGGGTCAGCTCGCGCGCCTTCTTGGCGGCCTCGCGCGCGGCGGCGGCGTCGATCACCTTGCCGACGATCGCCTTGCCGTGCGCCGGATTCTCTTCCAGCCATTCGGCGAGCTTGTCCGCCATCAGCGATTCCAGGGGCTGGCGCACCTCGGAGCTGACCAATTTGTCCTTGGTCTGGCTGCTGAACTTGGGATCGGGCAGCTTGACCGAGACGATGGCGGTGAGGCCTTCGCGCATGTCGTCTCCGGTCAGCGTCACCTTCTCCTTTTTGAGGAGGCCCGACTTTTCCGCGTAATTGTTGAGCGTGCGGGTCAGCGCCGCGCGGAACGCGGCGATATGGGTGCCGCCGTCACGCTGGGGGATGTTGTTGGTGAAGGCGAGGACGTTCTCGTAATAGCTGTCGTTCCATTCGAGCGCGACGTCGATGCCGACCTCGTCGCGCTGGCCCATGATCGCGATCGGATCGGGGAACAGCGGCGTCTTGGCGCGGTCGAGCCACTTTACGAACGCGGCGATGCCGCCCTCGTAATAGAGTTCGACCGTCTTGGGCTCGTCATGCCGCGCGTCGGTGAGGAACAGGCGCACGCCCGAATTGAGGAAGGCGAGCTCGCGATAGCGATGTTCGAGCTTGTCGAAGTCGAACTCGGTGATCTTGAAGGTCGCGGGCGAGGGGAGGAAGGTGACGCGCGTCCCCTTCTTGCCTTCGGCCTGCCCGACGACCTTGAGCGGCGCGACCGCATCGCCATGGGCGAAGCGCATGTAATGCTCCTCGCCATCGCGCCAGATGGTGAGGTCGAGAAATTCCGACAGCGCGTTGACCACCGACACGCCGACGCCGTGCAGGCCGCCTGACACCTTGTAGGCATTGTCGTCGCTGGTGTTTTCGAACTTACCGCCGGCGTGGAGCTGGGTCATGATGACCTCGGCCGCCGATACGCCTTCCTCCGGGTGGATGCCGGTCGGGATGCCGCGGCCGTTGTCGGTGACGCTGACCGATCCGTCGGCGTTCAGCTGGATGTCGATCCGGTCGCAATGGCCGGCGAGCGCTTCGTCGATCGCATTGTCGCTGACCTCGAACACCATGTGGTGGAGGCCCGATCCGTCGTCGGTGTCGCCGATATACATGCCCGGCCGCTTGCGCACCGCGTCGAGGCCCTTCAGCACCTTGATCGACGAGGCGCCGTATTCGTTCGCATTCTGGGGTTCTGCCATGGCGCACGATATAGGGATTGGCACGCTGTAACGAAAGCGAAATGGGCAGCCTGTCCAGGCCGTCCCGCAACACCGTCAGCCCAACGCCACCCGCGTCGCATCCTCGCCGATCGCGGCGAACAGGGCGGGTTCGGTGCCGGTCATCCACACCTGGCCGCGGCCGGCGAGGCGGTCGAACAGGGCGGCGCGGCGGAGCGGGTCGAGGTGGGCGGCGACTTCGTCGAGGAGCAGGACGGGGGCGTGGCCGGTGCGCTCCGCGACCAGTTCGGCATGGGCGAGGACGATGCCGAGCAGCAGCGCCTTCTGTTCGCCGGTCGAGGCGAGCGCGGCGGCCTGCCCCTTGCCGAGGTGGGTGACGGCGAGATCGGCACGATGCGGTCCGGCGAGCGCGCGGCCGGCGGCGGCGTCGCGGGCGCGGTTCTGCCGCAGTTCGGCGGACAGTTGCGCCGCATCGCCGCTCCATCCCTCCAGTGCGAGCGCGGCGCGGGCGAAGGGGCCGTCGGGCTGGTCGGCGAGCCGGGTGGAGAGCGCCGCCACCGTGTCGCGCCGTGCCGCCTCGATGGCGCCGCCATGCTCGGCCATCTGCGCCTCCAGCGCGCTCAGCCATTCGGGGTCGGCGGGTTCCTCGGCGCCGAGCAGGCGGTTGCGTGCGCGCATCGCCGCTTCGTAGCGGGCGGCATGATGAGCGTGCGCGGGCACCAGTGCCAGCGTCAGCCGGTCAAGGAAGCGGCGGCGCTCGCCCGCCGGCTCGACGAACAGCCGGTCCATCGCCGGGGTGAGCCACAGCACCGTCAGCCATTCGCCGAGCGTATTGGCGGTGGCAGCGGCGCCCTGGATGCGCAGCTGGCGGCGTTCGGGCGCGGGCGCGAGCGTGCCGGTGGCGATCTCCACGTCGCCGCCCGCCGCCGCCAGCGTCGCGGCGATGCCGAAGCCGCCGGGCCCGTCCTGCCGCTGCATGTCGGACAGCGCCGCCCGGCGCAGCCCGCGGCCGGGCGCGAGCAGCGACACCGCCTCCAGCACGTTGGTCTTGCCCGCGCCGTTCTCGCCGGTCAGCACGACAAAGCCGGGGCCGGGCGCCAGCACCAGCCCCGCATGGTTGCGGAAATCGGTGAGGCGAAGGCGCGACAGCATTGCGCCTGCGCCTAGCAGCATCGCAAGGGGTTAGGCGAGTGCCGCCTTCGCCTGCGCCCGTTCCTTTTGCGCGGAGGCATAAGAGGCGAGTTGCGCGCCGAGCGCGACCTGTGCCTGCCGGTAGAGCACGGGGTCGGCGATCCGCAGCCGCCGGCGCGCGGCATCGAGCGGCTCATGCATCAGCGCCTCGTAATCCTCGCCGAGCAGCCAGGCCGCGCGCTTGCCGTTGCGATAGCCTTCGCGCACCGCCTTGGCGAACAGCGTGCCGCCGGTCGCGCGCAGCGATTTCAGCGCCGCACCGCCGGCGATGAACGCCCAGCCGAGCCCGCGCGTCTGCGCATAGGAGAAGGCGACGAGGCAGGCCTCGCCCATCGTCTCGTCCGCCTTGTAGCCGGTGAGGACATGCCAGATATCGTGCACGTCGCGCGTCCGCCGGCCCATCCAGGCATAGGGGTGGACGACGTCGGTGTCGCTCGGGTCGATGCGGCTCACCTCGACGAGGCCATCGGCGGAATAGCCGGTGGTGTCGAGGAAGTCGCGATAGGCGGCGCCGACCGTGCCGGGCGCGAAGCCGTCGACCCAGGCGCGGTCGGAGAAACGCTGCGCCAGTTCCTGCCGCTCGTAGGCGATGCGCCCGCCGTCGCTGGTCGCGAGCAGCCGGCCATAGGCCTGCGCGGTATCGCCGACGTTGAGCGCGCGCATGATGCGGAACACCTGCGTCGTATCGTCGCCATTGGCGAGCAGCTTGCGCAGCGCGCCGAAGGCGGTGCGCCAGGCGCGCTTGCCGGTGGTGCCGGGAAAGGGAGGAAGCTTCGCCATCGGACTCGATTCCTTACTGACAATTGTGTCAGTATATGGCGTCCGGGTCACGTAGACAAGATCGTCAGCCGCCCGGCTTGATATAGGGCGCGACCGCGAACAGCAGGCGTTCCTCGCGGCGGGGATCGTCCTCCACGCGGACGCGGCGATCGAAGATCATCGTCGGGCGGCGGGCAAGATCGTAATGCGGCCAGGCGGGAAGGGTGCCGCCATTGGGATCGCCGGTGCGGGCGAGACGGATGAAGGCATCCGCCATCCGGCCGGCGAGCGCCTGCGCAGCCGCGTCGTTGCCGGTGCGGGCGCTCGGCAGCCGCGTGTTGTCGAAGACGAGGCCGATATCGAGCGAGTGGAAGGCGCCGAGCACGCCGCCCGCCTCCGGCGCGGGAAAGTCGAACTGGTACATCCACGTCGGCGCGCCGATCCTCGCCCGCTCCTCCGCCTGGATGAGGTGGCCGGGCCACGACCGGCCGGCGGTGGAGGCGGCGAGCAGGATCTGCCCCGGCGTCCGTTCGGGGTACAGCTGGCGATAGCGCGCGATGACATGGTCGACGCCGACGTCCTTGGTCATCTGGGCGAGCAGGCGTTCGGGCAGGTTCGCCCATGTCGTGTCGCCGCGCTTCAGGATCGGCTCGATCCACAGCGCCGTCTCGTCATGCGTGTTGCCGACGACCAGCGGGATGTGCGCCGCCTCGCGCGGGGCATCGGGGAAGAAGGGGTGGCGGGTGAGGACCTGGTGATCGAGCGTCGAGGTGAAGCTGATCTCGCCCTTCCCCTCCAGCGGGTCGGTCATCGCCATCGCCTCGACAAGCCGGCCGATCGGCAGCGTCGCGAGTGCGGCGGCGTCGCGTGCGCCGGCCTTCGCCATCCAGGCGCGGGCACGGGCGGTGGCGTGGTTCGGGCCGGCGGCGGTGACGTGCTGGCCGCTCATCGTCGCGGCGGCGTGGAACAGCGGCCGGGCCTCCGTCATCGCCATCAGCGTCACCACCTTGGCGCCGCCGCCCGACTGGCCGAAGATCATCACGCGGTTCGGATCGCCGCCGAACGCGGCGATCGAATCGCGCACCCATTGCAGCGCGAGGACGATATCGAGATTGCCGACGTTGCCGCTCTCCGCCGGTCCGCCGGACTGCGCGAGATAGGCATAGCCGAGGCCGGCGAGCCGGTGGTTGAGCGTCACCACCACTACGTCGCCGCGGCGGACGAGGCGGCCGCCGTCATACAGCGGGTCCGATCCCGATCCGTGCGCATGGGCGCCGCCGTGCAGGTAGACCATCACCGGCCGACGCCCGGCGTCGAGCGCGGGCGTCCAGACGTTGAGGAACAGACAATCCTCGCTGGTCGGTTCGTCCGCGCGCGTCTGCGGCGCGGCGGCACCGTAATGGGTGGCGTCGGCGATATCGCGCCATGGCTGCGGTGCCACGGCCCGGCGGAAGCGGCGGGGCGCGGTGTCGGCGCCGTAGCGGATGCCGCGGAAGACCAGCACGCCGTCCTCGCGCAGGCCGCGCACGCGACCATGCCGGGTGGTGGCGACCGGATCGCCGCCCCGCGCGCCCGCCGCCGCGGCCGGCAGCGCGGCGATGCCGGCGAGGAGGCTGCGACGATCGATCATCCCGCCATCTCCGTGCACAGGCGCCGCATCGGCGGCAGCGCCGGATTATGATTTTCGCGCCGCCACGCCATGAACAGTTCGACCGGTCGTTCCGGCTCGGTGGTGAGGCGGCGGTACTGGACGTCCATCAGGTGCAGGCCGGACGCCGATTCGGGGACGATCGCCGCGGCCAGCCCGGCATGGACGAGGCCGAGCATCGAATGGATCTGCGTCACGTGCTGCACGTAGTGCGGGCTGACCCCGGCTTCGTCGAACAGGCGGATCAGCATGTCGTGGAAATAGCCCGCGCCCTGCCGCGCATACATGATGAGCGGCTGGCCGTCGAAATCCGCGGGCTCCAGCACCGATTTGGCGCCACGCGGATCGCCCGCCGGCAAGGCGACGACCAAGGGTTCGTGCAGCACCAGCGCGGTGTCGAATTCCTGCCGGGTGATCGGCGGGCGGATGAAGCCGATGTCGATCAGGCCGGTGAGCAGCGCATCGACCTGATCGGTGGTCACCATCTCGCGCAGTTCGAGATCGATGTTGGGCAGCGCCGCGCGCGCCTGCGCGACGATCTGGGGCACGAGGTTGTAGCCCGACACCGCGGTGAAGCCGATCGCGACCTTGCCGGCATCGCCCTTGGCGACGCGGCGCGCGGACAGCTGCGCGCTTTCGGCGAGGCGGACGATGCGCCGCGCCTCGATCAGGAAGACGCGGCCCGCAGGGGTGAGCGCGACGTTGCGGCTGGTGCGTTCGAGCAGCGTCACGTCGAGGATGCGCTCGAGCAGCTGGATCTGCCGGCTCAAAGGCGATTGCGTCATGTTGAGCCGCTGCGCCGCGCGGCCGAAGTGGAGTTCCTCGGCGGCGGCGACGAAGCAGCGGAGCTGGCTGAGTTCGAACATGGCTACACCCTAGAAGGGGCTGACGCAGTAGCAATCACCGTCATCGCGAGCGTCAGCGAAGCAATCCAGAGCCACGCGCGACGCCCTGGATTGCTTCGCTGCGCTAGCAATGACGAAAGGTCAGGCCGCGGCGGCGAAGGCCTGCGGATTGACCCGTTCGATGAGGACGCGCAGCCGCTCGTGCTCGTCGTGCGACAGGTCGGTGAGCGGCGAGCGCACCGGGCCGGCGTCGCGCCCGACGATGCGCATGCCCGCCTTGACGATCGATACCGCATAGCCGCGGCCCTGGTTGCGCAAGGTGATATAGGGCAGCACGAAATCGCGCAGCTGGCGCAGCACCTCGGCGCGATCGTCGGCACGCACCGCCTTGTAGAAGGCGAGCGCCCATTCGGGCATGAAGTTGAAGATCGCCGAGGAATAGGTGGTGACGCCCATCGTCAGATAGGGCGTGGCGAAGGTTTCCGCGGTGGGCAGGCCGCCGATATAGGTCAGCCGGTCGCCCATCCGCGCATAGATGCGGGTCATCAGCTCGATGTCGCCGACGCCGTCCTTGAAGCCGACGAGATTGGGGTTGCGCTCGCACAGCCGGGCGAGCGTCTCGTCGTCGACCACCGCATTGTCGCGGTTGTAGACGATGACGCCGAGGCCGGTGGCGCGGCACACCGCCTCGATATGCCGTTCCAGTCCCTCCTGCTTGGCGCCGATGAGATAGGGAGGGAGGAGCAGCAGGCCGTCGGCGCCCGCGCGCTCGGCGTCGCGGGCGATGCCGGTGGCGATCGCGGTGCCGTAGCCGCAGCCGGAGATCACCGGCAGCCGTCCGTTCGCCTCCTTCACGGCGGCAGCGACGACGGTCGCGACCTCGGCCGGGGTGAGCGAGAAGAATTCGCCGGTGCCGCCGGCGGCGAACAGGCCGGTCAGCTCGTGGCCGAGCATCCAGGCGCAATGTTCGCGATACGGCCCCTCGAGGAACTGCCCGTCGGCGTCGAAATGGGTGACGGGGAAGGACAGCAGGCCGCCGCCCAGGTGGCGCGCCATGTCGGCGGGGCTCATCGTCGTCACTGGCTGTCTCTCCTGTCGGCGCCGTCGCTGCGACGCGGGTCTCGCCATGCTGGGTAGGGGGCGGGGCGGGGGGCGTCCAAACCAAAGCCGCGATGGATCGATGCACGGCTTGGCTCGATCGGGCCAAGGACTTGATCCGGCGGGATCGCTGCTGCCGCTTGGCGGTTGTGGCCGGGTTTTTCGGTGGCGATGGAGTGTCGAGGTGGACGGGGCCGGCGGGTTGCAGGGTAAAAGGGTGCTGGTGGTCGAAGACGAATGGCTGCTCGCCGAGCATCTGCGCAACGTGGTGGAGGATGCGGGTGGCACGGCGATCGGCCCGGTGGCGACCGTTCAAGCGGCGCTGACGCTGCTGGACGGCCTCGCCGAGCCGCCCGATGCGGCGACGCTCAACGTGCGGCTGGCGGACGACCTCTCCTATCCGGTGGCCGACCGGCTGGCGGCGGACGGCGTTCCCTTCGCCTTCATCACGGCGAATCGGGCGGAGGACCTGCCCGAACGGTTTCGCGCGTGCCCCGCCATCGCCAAGCCGTTTCGCGATGCGGAGGTTGCGGCGCTGCTGAACCGGTTGACGCGGTAACCATCGGCGCGCCGGTTGGCGTCGGCGGCCGGGCGGTGCTACGATCGGCCATGGTCGCGTGGCGCCTCGTCTGGCTTGCCGGCGTGCTGTCGCTGGGTGCGGCGCGGCTGCCGCAGCGCGTGCCCGATACGCCGCCGCCGCCGCGGATCGCGCCGGGCGAAGCGCAGATCGACGATGCCCTGGAGATCACGGGCGACAGCATCGCCGGCGAACAGCTGGACACGCGCATGGCGGTGGGGGTGACGGTGGATGGCCGCGGGCCGTATCGCTTCGTGGTGGACAGCGGAGCCGATCGCTCGGTGATCGGCGAGCGGCTGGCACGTGCCCTTCAGCTGCCGGCGGGGCGGTCCGTGATGCTGCACGGCATGGCCGGGTCGAGCCGTCGCGACACCGCCATGATCGCGCGGCTGGGGATCGGTGGCAGCGTGGTGGAGGATATCGCGGCACCGGTGCTGCCCGAAAGCGCATTGGGTGCCCGCGGGCTGATCGGCATCGACGCGTTGCGCGGGCAGCGGCTGATGCTCGATTTCGAAACCAATGCGATCACGGTCGAGGATACGCGTCGTCCGGTGCAGGCACGCGCCGACGAGATCGTCGTCACCGCGCGCCGTCGTGGCGGACAGCTGATCCTGACCCAGGCGCGCGCCGGCGGGGTCGGCATCCGCGCGGTGGTGGACACCGGATCGCAGCTGACCATCGGCAATCTCGCGCTGCGCGACGCGCTGTATCGCCGCCGCACACCGCCCGACATGGTGCCGGCGACGCTGGTCAGCGTGACGGGCGAGACGATGGTGGTGCCGCTGGCGATCGTGCCGGAGATGCGCGTCGGCAGCATCACCATGCGCAACGTCGCCGTCGGGTTCGCCGACCTGCCGCCGTTCGCCCTGTTCGGGCTGCGTGACACGCCGGCGATGATGCTGGGAACGGACCTGATGGCCAATTTCCGCCGCGTCTCGCTCGATTTCGGCGCGCGCAAGGTGCGGTTCCAGCTGCGCCGCTGCCAGATCGCGCCCGTCGCCGACACCGGCTGGCGATCGGTGCGTCTGGGCGGCGAACCGGCCGGTGGATGCCCGCCCCGGCCATCGTCCCGGCGCTGATCGGAACCCTGGCGAAGCCCTGCCGTTGGGCAAGGCAAAGCCAGCAGACCGGGACAATGATGATGGATTACAAGAAGATCGGCTTCGGCCTCGGTGCTTTCGTCGCCGGCGCGGCGGCCTGGACCGCGGCGGCGGCGGCGTTCGGCCCCAACCCGCGCAAGGGCGGGAGCGGGTCGGACGATGCCGGATCCGGCGCTGGCTCCGGCGTCGGCGCGGTTCCCGGCGATAGCACGACGAGCCCGATCGCACCACGTCCGGCGACGATGGCGGCGGCGCCCGTCGGCATGGCGGAAACCGACAAGCATTTCGAGGAGCGTCCCGCCAATCCGGCCGCCGAGCACGTGCCGACCGACCTGATGGGCGATGCCCATCCGGGCAACGATACCCGTGCGGTCGAAGCCTTCCGCCCCGATCCCACCGCGGTGCCGACCGACGAGGAGAAGGAGGCGCTGCGCCCCGCCACCGGCCCCGCGCCGACGCTGGTCGCCGATCGCGGCAGCGGCTTCAGCGAGGCGACGGGCGCGGCCTGAACCATCGTCGTTTCCTTGGCGCAACCATTTCGGTGCGCGCGCATTCTCCAGATCATTGAGCCATATCAGGAGAGGATCCGATGCGTGCACCCTTGATCGCCGCCATCGCCGCGGCGGCTACGCTGAGCGGTTGCGCCACCTATGGCGGCGACAGCCGCTACCGGGGCTATTCGTCCTACGATTATGATCGGGTCGATCCGGCCTATGGCGGCTATTATGCCGACCGCTATTATGTCGACAATGCCCGGTATCGCGAGCGTCGCCTGTCGAACCGCGACCGCATCTATCGTGGTGAGAACGGGCAATATTATTGCCGCCGCAACGACGGCACCACCGGCCTGATCGTCGGCGGCGTCGCAGGCGGCGTGCTCGGCAACATCATCGCGCCGGGTGGCTCGGGCCTGCTCGGAACGCTGCTGGGCGGCGCGGCCGGCGCTGCGGTCGGCCGTTCGGTCGACCGTAACAACGTGCGCTGCCGGTAGGTGAATTCGAACCCTGATCGTCCGTAGGGCTATCGCACACGGGGCTCTCTGGATCCGGGGCGATGTTCTTTGACATCCGTGATGCCGGACTTGGTCCGGCATCCACCGTGCCGCACACCAATACGCTGTTGGTTTTGCGGCACGGTGGACCCCGGAACACGTCCGGGGTGACGAAGGATACCGGGTTGGCATGCGCCTTCACCCGACCCCGGCAGTCGTCCTAGCCATATGCGATCACCTGGGAGGCGGTCGGGGGGCATTGGCGAACAGTCAGGCGTTCGCCGACGCTGGGCTGTTTGTCGAAAGGTACACGGTTCCCTCGAACGCACTGCCGGTGGGTGGCGGCCCTTCGACAAGCTCAGGGCAAGCGGGAGTGGTAAGTGGGCCGGACAGGCCAGACGGCTTCCGTCGCGCCGGCTTGCCTCCCGACCGCCGCATCGTTTCTTGGCGTCAGTCGTTATCGAGCAGCGACGACTTGCGAGGGATCGTCTCGCCCTTGGGCTGGCCCTTGTCGAGCGTCTCGCTCGGGCGGCGGGCATCGCCGGGGCGTTGATGCTCGGTCGACAGGTTGGGGCTGTCGGTTTCCGTCGTCGGCTTGATATCGTCCTTCATCGTCGGCTCCATCGCAACATGGCGGATCAACGGACGGGACGGTGGCGCCGTTCCGCTTGCGATGACATGGGCAGCCGCTAAGGTGATACACCGTCTCATGCCGGAGTTCCGATGCGCCTGACCCTTGCCGCCGCCCTGTTGCTTGCCGCCGCCGCACCCGCCTTCGCGCAGGATCTGCGCTCCTATGCCGGGCTGGCGCTGGCTCCGGCCGGCGACCGGATCGTCGATGTCGAATATGCCGGCGGCCGTGGCCTCGTCACGGTGCGCAGCGTCGCCGACGGGCGCGTGCTGCGGACGATCGATCCGTGCGAGACCTGCTCGTACAGCAATCCGACGTTCGCGCCGAACGGCGACATCGTGTTCCTGGCGCGGGGCGCGGCAAAGGGCACGACCCTGTTCTATGCCGACGCGAAGGGCGCCCGCACCGTCGCGACGGTGGACGGCATCGTCCAGACGCCGCGCGTGTCGCCCGACGGCAAGCGGATCGCGGCGCTGGTGACGCTGGGCGCCGCCAAGCAGCCGGGCGCGACCCAGGCCGGCGCGCGGATGGTCGGCGAGATCGGCGAGAAGAACGACGAACAGCGGCTCGCCGTGTTCGACGTCGCGGGCACGACGAGCGCGGTGACGCCGCTGTCGCCGGCGGGCCGCTATGTCTACGAATATGACTGGACGCCGGACAGCCGCGGCTTCGTCGCGACGACGGCCTTGGGCAACGGCGATGCCAATTGGTGGGTGGCGACACTGGACGCGATCGATGCGCAAAGCGGCGCCGTTCGCCAGATCGCCAGGCCGACCACGCAGATCAACCAGCCGCGCGTGTCGCCGGATGGCCGGACGGTCGCCTATATCGGCGGGCTGATGAGCGATTTCGGCTCGATCGGCGGCGACGTGTTCACCGTGCCGCTCGCCGGTGGCGAGCCGCGCAACGTGACCCAGGGGGCGAAATCCACCGTCACCACCATCGCCTGGACACGGGGCGGCCTGCGCACGGTCACCGTGGCGGGCGACCGGGTGCAGTTCGGCACGCTGACGCCGGGGCAGCCCGTCGTCCCCGGCTTCGCCAAGCCCGCGACCGCCTCCGCCGGCGATGGCCGCGCGGTGTTCTCGGCCGACGGGCGCATCGCCGCGGCGGTGGTGCAGGATTTCAGTCACGCCCCTGCCATCTACGCGGGGCCGATCGCCAATGTGCGTCAGGTCACCCACGACAACGATGCCGCGCCCGCGCTGGTGAATGCGCGCAGCGTCAGCTGGAAGAACGAGGGCTATGACGTCCAGGGCTGGCTGATCGCCCCGGCGCAGGCCGCGCAGGGCAAGGCACCGATGATTACCGTCGTGCACGGCGGGCCGTCGGCGGTGTCGATGCCGACCTATGTGGCACCCGAATCGGGCATCGCGGAGATGGTGAAGGCGGGCTATTATCTGTTCATGCCCAATCCGCGCGGCAGCTTCGGTCAGGGCGAGGCGTTCACCGCCGCCAACAAGCGCGATTTCGGCGGCGGCGACCTGCGCGACATCCTCGCCGGGATCGATGCGGTGGAGCGGATCGCGCCGATCGACGACAATCGCCTGGGCCTCAGCGGCTGCAGCTACGGCGGGTTCATGGCGATGTGGGCCAACACCCAGACCAACCGCTTCAAGGGCATCGTCGCGGGTGCCGGCCTGTCGAACTGGGTCAGCTACTACGGCACCAACGGCATCGACCAGTGGATGCTGCCGTTCTTCGGCAAGTCGATGTACGACGACATGAAGGCCTATGAGGACGTGTCGGCGGTGTATCAGGCGAAGAAGGCGAAGACGCCGACCTTCATCTACGTCGGCGAACGCGATATCGAGGTGCCGCCGACGCAATCGATCGAATGGTGGCACGCGCTGAAGGACAATGGCGTGCCGGTCAGCCTGGTGATCTATCCGGATGCGGGCCATTGCGTGCCCGGCGAACCCGACGTGCGGCGCCGGACCGTCGCGTGGTTCGATCGCTATGTGAAGAACGCGCGATAGGTCGCGCGCGGGGTCAGAACAGCGGCTTGCCCGAATCCTTCCACTTGTCGAGCACGGTCGCGGCGGGGGGCAGGCTGTCGGGCTGGGGCCGGGCGATGGGGGTGCCGCTGTCCGCATAGGCAGGGCGCACGTCGGTGGCGCGGGTGACCGGCGCCGACGCGACGGGCAGCGGTGCCGCGGCCGCGATCAGCGTCGGTGCGGGCGTGACAGCCGGTGCGGCGGGGGGAGCATGCGGGCCGGGCAGGGGCTCGCCGCCGCGATAGACCTGCGCGAAGGCGGCACGCGTGCCCCAGAAGCCCTTCCACCGGTGGAACAGGTGCGCGCCGACCACGTCGGTCAAGACCAGGCTGCGGTTCCAGGCCGGGGTCACCGCATAGGTGTGGTAATGCGTCGCCAGGCCGACCGGCGCATAGACATAGCCGGCGAGCGCCATCGCGGCGTGGCGTGCCGCGCGTGCCCATGCGGTGCGCGACGGGATGCGGGCCATCGCCCCGTCGCAGGCGAAGCTGAACTGGCAGCCGGCGTGCTCCGATCCCTGATAGACGACGCCGCAGACGGTGGCGGGAAAGGCGGGGTGGCGCACGCGATTGAGGATCACCTGCGCCACCGCGGATTGGCCGGCATCCGGCTCTGACGCCGCCTCGTAATAGATCGCCGCCGTCAGGCATTGGAGCGCACGGTCGCGATCGAGCGTGCTGGCCAGGCGGGTGGCGAAGGGCGCGGCGGCGGCGATGCCGGCATCGGCGCGGATCGCGGCGTTCGCGGCGGCCGCCGACACCGGCAGCGCGGGCAGCGCGGCGGTGCCGGTGACCCCCTGTGCGGGCGCGGCCGTGTCGACGGCGGGGTCGGGCGCGGCGTTCGCATAGAGCAGCGCGGCTCCGGGGAAATGCTCCTCGGCCTCGTAGCCGGTAGCGGCCGGCAGCGGCGGCCCGCCGGGTGCATCGTGCGCGACGATCGCCCGCCAGGCGGCGGCGGTCGACAGGGCGAGGGTGAGGATCAGGCCCAACCCGACCAGCGCCAGCCACACGCGCGTCATCGTCCGGATCGTCTGCATCGGCACCCGCATGTCCGCCGCATAGCGCAAACGCGACATACCGTCCGCCGGGGATTCCGCCCCGTCCCGGCGTGGGACGGAGCGGGCGGGAGTTAGGGATTGGCGGTGCGTCGTGGCACGGGGATGCGCACCGCCCGACAGGCGATTGCCGGTTACCGCAGCGTTGCGCTGTCGAGATTGAGCTGCGATTCGGTCAGCGTCTCCGCATCGGCGCGGGCGGCCTTCAGCGGCGCGATGAACTGTTTGGCGTCGCCGACCACCGCCACGCTCGCCGCCTTGGGATCGAGCAGGGTCGCAGCGGCGGACTGGACCGCTGCCGGGGTCACCGCCTCCACCTTGGCAGTGTAGCTCTGCAACTCGCCCAGCGGCACGCCATCGAGCACATATTCGCCGAGGATATCGGCGATGCCGCCGGTCGTCTCCACCGCGCGGCCGAAATTGCCGACCAGCACCGCCTTGCGCGTCGCCAGTTCCGCCTCCGGCACGGGCGCTGCCCCCATCTTCGCCATTTCAGCGGTCATCAGCGTGACCACCTCTGCCGCGGTCTGGTTCTTGGTCTGGGTGCGCGCGGCGAAGCTGCCGGTGGTGCGGGCCGCGTCGATGCCGCTGCTCGCGCCGTAAGCGAGGCCGCGCTTGATCCGCACCTCCTGGTTGAGGCGCGAGGAGAAGCCGCCGCCGAGCACGGTGTTGGCGACCGCGAACGGGTAATAGCGCGCGTCCGAACGCGGGATCGCCGGCCGCTCGACCACCACGCCGGCCTGGCCCGCGCCGGGCATGTCGACCACCACCGTCCGCGGTGCGGGCAGGGCACCGGCGGCGGGCAGTGCGGCGGCGGCACCGGCAGGTGCCCGCCAGCTGCCGAGCTGCGCCTCGGCAAGGCTGCGTGCCTGCGCGGGCGTCACGTCACCGACCAGGATCAGCGCCGCGCGATCCGGGCGCCAGGTGCGGGCATAAGCGGCGGTCACGTCGCCGCGGGTGATCGCCTTCAGCGAAGCGGGCGTGCCGCTGCCGGGCGCGCCGAACGGCGAGGCGCCGAAGGTCGCACGATCGGCGACCAGCGCGGCAAGCTGCGCGGGGTTCTTGAACGCGACGGTGACCGCATCGACCTGCTGCGCGCGGGCACGCTCCAGTTCCTCGGGCGCGAAGGCGGGGTGCGTCGCCACGTCGGCGAGGATGGTCATCGCCGGCGCGAGTTGATCGGACTTCACCGTCACCGCGACACTGCCGCCTTCGCTTGCCGCATCCGCGCCGATCGATCCGCCGAGGCTTTCGACCTCGCGCGCGATCTGCGTCGCCGAGCGCGTGGTCGTCCCCTTGGTCATCAGCGTCGCGGCGAGGCTGCTGACACCCGAACGGTTCGCCGGATCGAGCACCTCGCCGCCGGTCGCGACCAGATAGGCGGTGGCGATCGGCAGGTCGTGCCGTTCGACGGTGATGACGCGCAGGCCGTTGGCGAGGCGCGTCTCGACCGGCTGCGGCAGGTTGGCCTTGACCGGCGTGCCGGGCGCGGGCGGCTGAACCCGCTCGCCCTCGGGCGCGGGCGTGACGATCGCGATGTTCGCCGGCGTGGCCAGCGGTTCGGTGCGGACTGTTTGCGCGACGGCGATCGTGTCGCCATTCTGGCCGGCAGGCTTGGCGCTGTCGGGCAGGTAGCGGATCGTCGCCGATTCGCTGTCCTGCAGATAGGTGCGCGCGACGCGCTGCACGTCGGCGGCGGTCACCCGCGCGATCTCGGCGAGCTGACGATCGGCGGCGCGCGGATCGCCGTCGATGATGACCGACTGGGCGAGGATGCGCGCCTTGCCCTCCGCCGTCTCGCGGCTCTTGATGGCGGCGGTCAGGATCTCGTTCTTGGCCTCGGCCAGTTCGGCGGCGCTCACCGTCGAATCGCGGAAGCGGGCGATCTCATGCTTCAGCGCCGCCTCGCCCTGGTCCACCGTCTTGCCGCCCGCCAGGATCGCATAGGCGACGAGGTTGCCCGTCGCCTGCTTGCTGTCGAGGAACGAGGAGGCATCCTGCGCCAGCTGGTCGCGGTAGACGAGGCTTTCGTACATCCGGCTGCTCTCGCCGGTGGACAGGATGGTGTTGAGCACGGTGAGGGCCGGGATGTCCGCATTGCGGTCGGCGGGAACGTGCCAGCTCATCAGGACCGCGGGCAGCGGCGTATTGGGTTCGTAGACGGTGTAGCTCACCGCCCTGGTGCGCTTGGGTTCGGTCACGGAAACGCGGGGGATCGGCGTGGTCGGCCGCTTGATGCCGGCGAAATAGCGGTCGACCCAGGCGTCGAGCTGCTTGGGATCGAAATTGCCGGCGACCACCAGGATCGCATTGTCGGGCCGGTAATAGGTCGCGTGGAAGGCGCGCACGTCATCGATCGATGCCGCTTCCAGATTCTCGATGCTGCCGATCGTGGAGCGCGCATAGGGATGCGTCGTGTAGGCGGCGGCGGAGAGGTAGGTGGAGAACAGCTTGCCGTACGGCCGCGCCAGCGTCGACTGGCGCAGCTCCTCCTTCACCACGTCGCGCTCGCTGGCGAAGCTCTTGGGCTCGACCACCAGGCTCGCCAGGCGGTCGGCCTCGGCGAACAGCAGCCGCTGCAGGTGGTTGGCCGGCACGACCTCGTAGTAATTGGTGTAATCGTCGTTGGTGGAGGCGTTGTTGTAGCCGCCGACATCCTCGGTCAGCCGGTCCATCTGTTCGGACACGAGATTGCGCGTTGCCTTGAACATCAGATGCTCGAACATGTGGGCAAAGCCCGAACGCCCCTTGGGATCGTCCTTCGACCCGACATCGTACCAGACCTGCACGGCGACGTTGGGCGTGCTGGTGTCGCGCAGCGCATAGACGCGCAGGCCGTTGGCGAGCGTGCGCTCGGTATAGGCGATCGGCATCACCGCGGCAGCGTCGGGAGCGGGTGCAGGCGCCGTCTGGGCGGTGGCGGCGAGAGGCAGCAGCGCGGCCCCGAGCATCAGGGCGGCACGAACGAGGCGCATGGGTTTTCGGCTCCGGCTCTGGCGGAAAGGATGCGCGGGGTTGAACCGGAGGTTGGGGGTGGTGTCAATCGTTACGACCTGCGCATCACGATATCGTCATCCCGGCGAACGCCGGGATGACGGAAGGGGGGCGTGATTCCCGTCAGTCCTTCTTCTTGCCCGAATTGGCGAACAGCACCGCCGCCGCCACTGCGGCCGATCCGATGCCGACGCCGATGATGCGCATCGGCCAGTGGCTCTTGGTCGACGGGTCCTTGGTCTTGGCCACGGCGTCCTGCTGCGCCTTGGCGGCAGCGGCGGCTTCGAGGATCTCGTTGGGCTGGTCCGACATGCTCACTCTCCCTTGGCCCGTTGGTATCGCGCGCGGAACGCGTCGGCGAACGGGGTCAACGCTTGGCCTGCAATGGCGCTCCTGAGGTCCGCCATCAAGGCTTCGTAGAACCAGATGTTGTGTTCGGTCATCAGCATCGCGCCGAGGATCTCGCCCGCGCGGACGAGGTGGTGGATATAGGCGCGGCTCCAGGTGCCGCACACCGGGCAGCCGCATTCGGGATCGAGCGGCCCCTGGTCCTCGCCGAACTTGGCATTGCGCAGGTTGATCGGCCCGTCGCGGGTGAAGGCCTGCCCCGTCCGCCCGGAGCGGGTCGGCATCACGCAGTCGAACATGTCGATGCCGCGCTCCACCGCGCCGACGATATCGTCGGGCTTGCCGACGCCCATCAGGTAGCGCGGCTTGTCGGCGGGCAGCTGGCCCGGCGCGAAGTCGAGGCAGCCGAACATCGCCGCCTGCCCCTCGCCGACCGCCAGCCCGCCGACGGCATAGCCGTCGAAGCCGATGTCGATCAGCGCATCGGCCGATGCCTTGCGCAATCCCTCGTCGAGCGCGCCCTGCTGGATGCCGAAGATCGCATTGTCGGCGGCATGGGCGCCGCCTGCATCGAAAGCGTCGCGCGACCTCCTGGCCCAGCGCATCGACCGCTCCATCGCCGCCGCCTGCACCTCGCGCGTCGAAGTGGTCGGCACCAGCTCGTCGAAGGCCATGACGATGTTGCTGCCGAGCAGCCGCTGGATCTCGATCGAGCGTTCCGGGCTGAGCAGGTGGCGCGTGCCGTCGAGGTGCGACTTGAACGAGACGCCCTCTTCCGACCGTTTGGTGAGGTCGGCGAGGCTCATCACCTGATAGCCGCCCGAATCGGTGAGGATCGGCCGATCCCAGCCCATGAAGCGGTGCAATTCGCCGAGCCGCGCCACCCGCTCCGCGCCGGGGCGCAGCATCAGGTGATAGGTGTTGCCGAGGATGATGTCCGCACCCGCATTCGCCACGTCGGCAGGCTTCATCGCCTTCACGGTCGCGGCGGTGCCGACCGGCATGAAGGCGGGCGTGCGGATCACCCCGCGCTGCATGGCGATCTGGCCGGTGCGGGCGCGGCCGTCGGTGGCGGCGATGGTGAAGGCGAAGCGCGGGGATGAGGATACGGACATGATCCGCCGCGCTTTGGCGAAGCCTTGGGGCGGTGTCGAGCGTTGGACGCGGGAAGGAGATGCGACGATGACCCAGCCCATGGCGAGCCCTTCGATGGCTCCGGGGGATCAGGCCCCCGCCGGCACGCCCGGCACCGGCGAGAACGTCTGCCCGCGCTGCAACGGCAGCGGGCGGATCGACGATGGCAGCTGCCCGACCTGCGACGGCACCGGCATCGTGATCGAGGGGATCGGCGGCGGCTAACGCTTGCGCTTGCCCGGCGGCCCCAGCGTGCGGCCGGCCGTGGCACGGATCGTCAGCAGTTCCTTGCGGCTGACGAAGCCGTCGCGATCCACGTCCAGCCGGGCGAAGATGCGCGCGAAAGCCGCTTCGAGTTCGGTGAGCGTGATGCGGTTGTCGCCATCGGCATCCACCTCGAACGGGCTCGGCAGGGCGTTGCGATCCCCCAGCCAGCGCTCCGCCCAGTCGGCAAAGGCGATATAGCCGATCGCGCCGGTCTTGCCCGGATCGACGCCGGCGAAGCTGCGCCGGACGCCCGCCTCCAGCTCGGCACGGCTGGTGCGTGCGTCGCCGTCGCTGTCGAAGCCCGCGATGGCCATGCCGACCGGCTCGACGACGAAGGTCGCCGGCGGCTGGCCGGGGACGGCGGGAATCGCGGGGGTGGCAGCCTGGAGGAGGAGGGCGAGCAGCATGGCACCGGTGTGCCAGCATGCCCGCCCGACCGCCAGTGGGCGCGATCAGCCGCGCCGCTTCAGGCCGCGTGCGGGCTGGCCGCCATCACCGCCTCGGCCGGCGCGGCCTCTGCCCAGGTCGCCTTCAGCCGCCGCCAGGTGGCGAGCGCCTGCCCGACGACCTGGTCCATGTTGTAATAGCGATAGGTGGCGAGCCGGCCGACGAAGCTGACGTGCGGCTCGGCCAGCGCCAGCGCCTCGTAGCGTTTGTAGAGCGCCTGGTTCTCGTCGCGCGGGATCGGGTAATAGGGATCGCCGGTGGCGCTGGGATATTCGTAGGTCACGCTGGTCCGATCGGCGACCTGGCCGGTCAGATGCTTGTATTCGGTGATGCGGGTGTAGGGCACCGCCTCGTCCGGATAATTGACGACGGCGACCGGCTGGTGCTGCGCGACATCCAGCGTGCGATGCTCGAAGCGCAGCGAGCGATAGGGCAGGCGACCGTAGCGATAGCCGAAATATTCATCGATCGGGCCGGTGAAAACGAGATGGTCGTGCGGATAGGCATCGCGCACCTCGGCATAATCGACGCCGAGCAGCAGGTCGATGTTGGGGTGATCCAGCATCGCCTCGAACATCCGGGTGAAGCCGTCCGCCGGCATCGCCTGATGGCTGTCGGTGAAATAGCGGTCGTCGGTGCCGGTCCGGGTCGGCACGCGCGCGGTGACCGATTTATCCAGGTCAGACGGGTCCATGCCCCATTGCTTGCGCGTATAGCCGCGGAAGAAGGTTTCGTAGAGTTCGCGCCCGACCTTGGACACGACCACGTCCGCCGAGGTGCGGATCGGATCGACCGGCTCGGCGCGGCTCGCCAGAAACGCCTCCACCTCGGCATCGCTGGCCAGGTCGAGGCCGTAGAGCAGGTTGAGCGTGGTGCGGTTGATCGGCATCGGCACGCGCTTGCCGTCGACATCGGCGAGGACGCGATGCTCGTAAAGCCGCCACGCGGTGAAACGCGACAGATAGTCGAATATCTCGCCCGAATTGGTGTGGAAGATGTGCGGCCCGTATTGGTGGATCAGGATGCCTGCCGCATCGTGCCGGTCGTAGGCGTTGCCGGCGACGTGCGGGCGCCGGTCGACCACCAGCACGCGCTTGCCGCCATCGGCGGCGAGGCGCTCGGCCATCACCGCGCCGGCAAAGCCCGCGCCGGCCACCATCACGTCATAATGCGCCCGCTGCGGCGGCCAGGTGACCGGGGAGACGACGGGCTCGTGGCGGTGGCGGCCGGCGATCTCCGCCTCGATCAGCGCCGTCATCTCGAGCGCGGTGCTGCTCCACGATCCGCGCGCCAGCTGCGCATCGGCCGCATCGCGCCAGCCGGTATCGCCGGCACGCAGGGCGAGCGCCGTCTCGCAGGCGGCGACGAAGTCATCCGCCGTGTCGGCGATCGTCACGCCGGCAAGGTCGCCGTAATGGCGTACGACATCGGCGATCGGCGTCGAGACGACGGGCAGGCCGGCGGCGAGATATTCGGGCGTCTTGGTCGGGCTGATGAAGCGGGTCGCCGCGTTGATCGCGAACGGCATCAGCGCGGCGTCCCAGCCCGCCATATAGTCGGGCAGCGCGGCATAGGGGCGGCCGCCGAGGTAATGGATGTTCGCCCGGCGCGGCAGGTCGCTCGTCGCGATCTTCACCACGGGGCCGATGACGACCAGCGACCAGTCGGGATGCGCATCGGCAAGCGCGGCGAGCAGGTCGAGGTCCATCCGCTCGTCGACCACACCGGCGAAGCCCAGCCGCGGGCGGGGCAAGGCGGCCTGATCTTCCGGTTCGGCGGGCATGCCACGCGCGCGGCCGAAATGGGCGGCATCGATGCTGGACGGAAAGGCGTGGACATTGGAATGGCGGTTGCGTTTCGCCTCGTACAGGCTGGTGCCGCCGGTGAAGACCAGATCGGCGCGTTCGAGCAGGCGCGCCTCGCGGGACAGCAGCTCGGGCGGCGCATCCTTGAACGCGGCCAGTTCGTCCATGCAGTCGTAGACGATGCAGGCGGCCGGCACATGGTCCGAAAAGGGCAGCATCATCGGCGTGTAATACCAGCGGATCACATCGCCCTTCACGCCCGCCAGCTCGGCATCGAGCAGCGCGGCGAGCACGCTGTCCTCATCCTCCCGCGCGGCCGCATCGAGCTGCGGGGTCAGGACCACCACGCCGCTGTCGGGGCAGGTGCGGCGCTGCAAGGCGGGCGGGCCGGGGCGGTATTCCGGTTCTTCCCAGAACAGCACGTCCTGGCTCGCGGCGAAGCGCGTCATCAGATGCTGCGGACGCTGGAAGACGAAGGCCCAGCGCAGGTGGCTAAAGCAGATCAGCGTCGATCGCGCGCGGTGATGGTAGACGGGCGTATCCGGGTGGGCGGCGGTCGGCTGCTGGGCGGTCACGGATGCTCCCTCTTCATCGCTGTTTACCAAGGGGAAACACACCGCCGCTTTGGCAAGTTCCTCATAAGATATTGATATACAACGTAAATTAGTCACTTCGCGGGAACGTTGCCGGGATGGGGCCGTTGACCGGACGGGAGGCGCGGATGGACGATCTGCAACTGTGGGGCGGCGTGGAATGCACGGTCAACCGGACCGCCGCGGGCTTCGGCGATCAGGTGCGGCTGAGCGGCCACCACGATCGGATCGCCGACCTCGACCTGTTCGCGCAGATGGGACTGGCGGCGTTGCGCTACCCGATAGTGTGGGAACGGGTGATGCCAGACGGCGTCACGCCCGACTGGGCGTGGACCGATGCGCGGCTCGATCGGCTGCGCACGCTGGGCACCCGGCCGATCGCCGGGCTGGTCCACCACGGCAGCGGGCCGGCGCACACCCATCTGCTGGACGACGGCTTCGCGAGCGGCCTGGGCGATTACGCCGCGCAGGTCGCCGCGCGCTATCCTTGGATCGAGGATTGGACCCCGGTCAACGAACCCCTGACCACCGCCCGCTTCGCGGCGCTGTACGGCCATTGGTATCCGCATGCGCGCGACGAGGGGCTGTTCTGGCGCGCGCTGCTCAACCAGGTGGACGGCACCCGGCATGCGATGCGGGCGATCCGGCACGTGCAGCCCACCGCGCGCCTGATCCAGACCGACGATCTCGGCCGCACCTATGCGACGGCGGTGTTGGGCGAACAGGCGGCGTTCGACAATCTGCGGCGCTGGGCAGGCTGGGACCTGCTGTTCGGCCGGGTGACGCCGCACCATCCGCTCTGGCAGCGCCTTGCCGGTTACGGACTCGGCGACCGCCTGCGCGCCATCGCCGACGATCCGTGCCCGCCCGATGTGGTGGGCGTGAACCATTATCTCACCAGCGACCGCTTCCTCGATCACCGGCTGCAGCGCTATCCCGCGCATACCCACGGCGGCAATACGCGCCGCGCCTATGCCGATGTGGAGGCGGTGCGCGTGCTCGACCCGCCGCCGCCGGGCCTCGCCGGCGCACTGCGCGAGGCGTGGCAGCGCTACGGGACGCCGCTCGCGGTGACGGAGGTGCACAATGGCTGCACCCGCGAGGAACAGCTGCGCTGGGCGGCGGAGGCGTGGGATAGCTGCACCGCCCTGCGCGCAGAGGGTGTCGAGGTGCGGGCGGTGACGGCCTGGTCGCTGCTCGGCAGCCACGGCTGGGATACCCTGCTGACCCGCCCCGGCGCTTACGAGCCCGGCGTCTTCGATGTCGCCACCGGCGTGCCCCGTGCCACGGCGCTTGCCGGATTATGGCAGGGCCTGCCCGTGGAGGCGGCGCGGCATCCGGTGGTCCGGGCGGCGGGATGGTGGCGGCGACCCGACCGGCTGTCCTATCCGCCGCTGCCCCATCCGGCCCGATCGCCTGGCGGACTGCGCGGGGAGGGGGTGGACCGGCCGTTGCTGATCTGCGGCGCCACCGGCACCCTGGGCCGGGCGTTCGCCCGCGCCTGCCAGCGCCGCGGCATCGTCCATCGCCTGGTCGGGCGCGAGACGATCGATCTCGAACGGCCCGCGGTGATCGCCGCGACGCTTGGCGCACTGCGACCTTGGGGCGTGGTCAATGCCGCCGGCTGGGTGCGGGTGGACGAAGCGGAGGCGGAGGAGGCGGCGTGTCACCGCGTCAATGCCGTGGGTGCGATCGCGCTCGCCCGTGCCTGTGCCGACGCGGGGATCGCCAGCCTCGGCTTTTCGAGCGACCTCGTCTTCGACGGCGACGGAGCCCGGCCGCACGTGGAGGCCGATCCGCCCGCGCCATGCAATGCCTACGGCCGCAGCAAGGCGGCGATGGAGGCAGGCTGCGCCGCTTTGCCCGGCGCGCTGGTGATCCGCACCGCCGCCTTCTTCTCCGCCGACGATCCTCACAATTTCGCGATGGCGGTGGCGGATACGCTGGCGGCAGGGCACCCGTTCCGCGCCGCGGCGGACCAGATGGTCACCCCGAGCTTCGTACCGGCGCTGGTCGATGCCGCGCTCGACCTGCTGATCGACGGAATGGGAGGCATCTGTCATCTCGCCGGCACCGACACCGTGAGCTGGTCGGATTTCGCCACCCGCGTCGCGGTGTCGCTCGGCCATGATCCCTGCGCGATCGAGGCGGTGCCGACGGCCTCATTGCGGCTCGCCGCGCCGCGCCCGCGTTATGCCGGGCTCGCCAGCACGCGCTGCGCACCGCTGCTGCCGCTGGATGACGCCATCGCCCGTTTCGCACGTGACCTCGGCGAACGACGACGGCCGCGCCGGGCCGCCTGACGACCCGTCACGGCAACAGCAGCGAGGCGTCCCCGTAGGAGTAGAAACGGTAGCCATTCTCAATGGCATGGGCATAGGCCGCCTGCATCCGCTCCCGCCCCATCAGCGCTGAAACCAGCATGAACAGGGTGGATTTGGGGAGGTGGAAATTGGTGAGCAGGCCGTCGATGCCGCGGAAGGCGTAGCCCGGCGTGATGAAGATGGCCGTGTCCCCCTCGAACGGCGCGATCGTGCCGTCGGGGCGGGCGGCGCTTTCGATCAGGCGGAGCGAGGTGGTGCCGACCGCGATCACCCGGCCGCCGCGGGCGCGCACCGCGTTGAGCCGGTCGGCGGTGGCGGCATCGATGCGGCCCCATTCCGCGTGCATGCGGTGATCCGCGGTATCCTCGGCCTTCACCGGCAGGAAGGTGCCGGCGCCGACGTGCAGCGTCAGCGTCTCATGGCCGATCCCCGCGGCGGCGAGGGCGGCGACCAGATCGGGCGTGAAATGCAATGCCGCAGTGGGGGCAGCGACCGCCCCCGGTTCGGCGGCGAACATCGTCTGGTAATCGTCGGCATCCTGCGCATCGGTCGGGCGCTTGGCGGCGATATAGGGCGGCAGCGGCATGCGGCCGGCGCGTTCGAGCAGCAACTCGACCGGCTCGTCGCCGGCGAAATCGAGCGCGAAGCTGCCATCCTCGGCACGGTCGCTTGCCCTCGCAGTGACGCCGGCGCCGAAATCCACCAAGTCGCCGTCGCGCAGCCGCTTGGCGTTGCGGATGAAGGCGCGCCAGCGCCGCGGCCCCTCGCGCTTGTGCAGGGTGGCGCCGATCGTGGCATCGCCGCGCCGCCCTTCGAGTTGCGCCGGGATGACGCGCGTGTCGTTGAAGACCAGGCAGTCGCCCGCGCGCAGCTGGCCGGGCAGGTCGCCTACCGTCAGGTCGCGTGTCGCCGCGCCGTCGAGCACCAGCAGCCGTGCCGAGTCGCGCGGTACCGCCGGCCGAAGCGCGATACGCTCCGGCGGCAGCACGAAATCGAACAGATCGACCTTCACTTCTTGGCAGGCGCCTTCTTGGGCGCGGCCTTGCCCGCCGGGCCCGCACCCGGCAGCGTCACCGGCGCGCCGAGCGTCACCGGCGCCGGCGCGGCGGCAGGCGTGTAGGGCGGCGGATTGTCGGCGGCGATATAGGCGTGGAGGATGCGCGTCGGGTCCGATGGCGGCTCGCCGCGCTGGATCGCGTCGACATAGGGCATGCCGTCCAGCACGCGGCCGAAGACGGTGTATTTCTTGTCGAGGTTCAGCCGCGGCTGGAAGACGATGAAGAACTGGCTGTTGGCGCTGTTCTCGTCATCGGCACGCGCGGCCGACACGGCGCCGCGGACGTGCGGCAGATAGTTGAACTCGGCCGGCACGTTGGGCAGCGTCGAGCCGCCGGTGCCGTCGCCCTTCGGATCGCCGCCCTGCGCCATGAAGCCGTCGATGACGCGGTGGAACAGCAGGCCGTCGTAGAAATGCTGGCGGGTCAGCGTCTTGATCCGCTCCACCATCTTGGGCGCGACATCCGGGCGCAGCCAGATCGTCACCCGTCCGCCGTCCGACAGGTCGAGCAGCCAGAGGTTTTCCTTGTCGGTGGTGAGCGGCGGCGTGGCGCGCACTGCGGGATCGGTCGCCGCGGCCGGTGCGGCCTGCGCAGGCGCTGCCGCTTTGGCGGGGGCGGGAGCGGGGGCGGTCTGCGCGGCAGGCGCTTCCGCCGGGGCAGGTGCAGGTGCGGGCGCCGGGGCGGTTTGGGCGAGCGCCGGCGTGGCGGTCAGGCAGACGAGAAACGCGAACAGACGGGCGAACGGGCGCATGGGATTCCCAAACAAGGTGATGCCGCGCGGGCTTAGAGCAAATCCGCGATTGCACCAAACTGAACGTTGGGTGGGCCACCCGCCAGCAAACGGACGCTCAGCTTCCCTTGCGGCCCAGCACCGCCACGCGGGCGACCACTTCCTCGCACACCGCCGGGGTCACGAACTTGCCGATCGGGCCACCGAACAGCGCGATCTCCTTCACCAGCCGGCTGGCGATCGGTTGCAGCGCCACGTCGGCCATCAGGAAGACGGTTTCGACCCGCGGATTGATCTGCTGGTTCATGCCGGCCATCTGATATTCGTATTCGAAGTCGGCGACGGCGCGAAGGCCGCGGATGATGACCCGCGCGCCCTCACGCTCGGCGAAGTCCATCAGCAGCGAATCGAAGGCGACGACGTCGACCGCGCCGGCGATATCGGCCACTTCGCGCCGCACGATCGCCATCCGTTCGTCGAGGCTGAACATCGGCGATTTGGACGGATTGGTCGTGACCCCGATCACCAGCCGGTCGACCAGTTTGGCGCCGCGGCGGATGATATCCATGTGCCCGAGGGTGATGGGGTCGAAAGTGCCGGGATAGACGCCGATCCGCTCTGCCATCGCTGCCCCCTTATCGATCCCGTTCGACGACGTAGCGGGCGACCGCGCGCAGCACGTCCGCCTCCGGTCCGTAGCCGTGCAGGTGCTGCACTGCCTGGTCGACCAGCATGCGGCATTGTTCGCGCGCGCGCTCGAGCCCGAGCAGCGACAGGAACGTTTCCTTGCCCGCCGCCCCGTCCTTGCGCAGCGCCTTGCCGACGACCGCCTCGTCCCCCTCGGCATCGAGCAGGTCGTCGGCGATCTGGAAGGCGAGGCCGAGGTCGTGCGCATAGCCGCGCAGGCCGAGCCGCCCCTCCGGCGGCACACGGCCGAGGATCGCACCCAGCTCCACCGACACGCCGATCAGCGCGCCCGTCTTCATCTGCTGGAGCCGGGTGACGGTGGGGAGGTCGAACGTCGTGCGCTCGGCAACGAGGTCCATCATCTGCCCGCCCGCCATGCCCGAAGGGCCGGAGGCGCGCGCCAGTTCGAGGACGAGATCGGCGCGGACGAACGGGTCGGGATGCGTCGCGGGATCGGCCAGGATCTCGAAGGCGAGGGCGTGCAGGCAATCGCCCGCCAGGATCGCGGTCGCTTCGTCGAACGCCTTGTGGACGGTGGGCTTGCCGCGGCGCAGGTCATCGTCGTCCATCGCCGGCAGATCGTCGTGGACCAGCGAATAGACGTGGATCGCCTCCACCGCCATGGCGACATCGCCCGAGCAATCGCGCGCGACGCCGAACAGGTCGGCCGTGGCGCAGACGAGCAGCGGGCGCAGCCGCTTGCCGCCGCCGATCGCGGCATGGCGCATCGCCCGATACAGGTCGGCACGCGGATCGTCGGGAACGGCGAGCAACCGGTCGAAGCGTGCATCGATATCGCCCGATATGCGGGCGAGGGCGTCTTCGAGCGGCGTCGTCACCGGCTCAGCCCGCGGCAAAGGGGCGGGTGCCGGCGGCCTTGCCCTCGCCGTCGAGGCGGATCGCCTCGATCCGCGCCTGCGCCGCATCGAGCCGTTCGGCGCAGCGCTGGCGCAGCCGGTCGCCGCGCTCGTAGAGCCCGATCGATTCATCCAGCGTCGCCTCGCCGCTTTCCAGCCGGCTGACGATGCGTTCCAGTTCCTTGAGTGCGTCTTCGAACGACAGGCTCTCGATCGGCGTATCCATGTGCGCGCTATGCGGCACGGGCTGCCGAGGCGCAAGAACGCGGATCGCGCGGCCCCGCCCATGCGTTCGGGCGCGATGTTCACCAGTATCGATCCCGCGACCGGCAAGCCCGGCGCCAGCATCCCCGAACTCACCGCCGCCGAGATCGAGGAAAGGCTGGCGCGCGCCGCCGCCACCTATCGCACGTGGCGGACGACGACGCTGGACGAGCGCACCGCGCTGCTCGAACGGATCGCCGAACAGTTCGAGGCGAACGCCCGCGAACTGGCCGCGATCGCGACGCGGGAGATGGGCAAGACGCTAAAGTCCGCTCTGGCCGAGGTGGAGAAATGCGCCGCCGCGTTCCGCCATTATGCGCAGAACGGCCCGGCGATGCTGGCCCCCGCCACCTTCGACACGCCCGCCGGCCCGGCCACCGCGCGCTGGCTGCCGATGGGACCGGTGCTGGCGGTGATGCCGTGGAACTTCCCCTATTGGCAGGTGGTGCGCTTCGCGGCGCCGACGATCCTCGCCGGCAATGTCGGGTTGCTCAAGCATGCCTCGCTGACGCAGGGCTGCGGTGCGGCGATCGAGCGGATGATCGCCGCCGCCGGTGCTCCGGCCGGCCTGTTCCAGAACCTCGCCATCCGGTCGGACAAGGTCGATGCGCTGATCGCCGACCCGCGCATCGTCGCGGTGACGCTGACCGGCAGCGAAGGCGCGGGGATCAAGGTCGCCGAGGCCGCCGGGCGCCACCTCAAGAAGGTGGTGCTGGAGCTCGGCGGATCGGATCCGTTCATCGTCATGCCCTCCGCCGACCTCGACCGCGCGGTGGAGCAGGCGGTGACGGCGCGCGTCCAGAATAGCGGGCAATCGTGCATCTGCGCCAAGCGGATGATCGTCCATGCCGATGTCTACGACGCCTTCCTCGACCGGTTCTGCACGGCCATGCGCGCGGTGAAGGCGGGCGATCCGATGGCGGCGGACACCGACATGGGGCCGCTGTCGAGCGAGGAGCAGCGGCAGACGACGCTCGACCAGCTGGCGGCGATCCAGCAGGCCGGCGGGCGGCTGCTGTTCGGCGGCGAGGCGCTGCCGGGGAAGGGCGCCTATATGTCGGCCGGCGTGCTGGTCGATGTGCCGATCGATCATCCGGTGGCGCAGGAGGAAGTGTTCGGCCCGGTGGCGATGGTATTTCGGGCCGCGGACATCGACGCGGCGATCGCGCTCGCCAACGACGTGCCGTTCGGCCTGGGATCGTCGGTGTGGACCAACGATCCCGCCGAGCGCGAACGGTTCGAACGGGATATCGAGGCAGGGATGACCGCGGTGAACGCGATGCTCGCCTCCAGCCCCGAGGCGCCGTTCGGCGGGATCAAACGGTCAGGCCACGGCCGCGAGCTGGGGCCTTACGGCCTGCACGAATTCATGAACCTGAAGACGGTGTTCGGCTGACGGTGAGGCCGTGCCTGTCGCACAGTCCCTATCGTGCAGTCCCTATCGCGCAGTCCAGGTGTAGAGCACCGACACGCCGACGAGGCCGAGGTCGACCGCCGCCTGGACGCGGTGCGGACGCGGATCGCCGATGTCATGGGTGAGCAGGCGGATATTGGGCGTCGGGTGACGCATGGCGACGATGGCCACGGCGGTCAGCGCCGCGATTGCCCATTTCCGACGGTCCGTCATGCCGCTCCCTTTCGTGGCGACCCAGTAGCATATACCGGTCCGCCCCGCCAGTGGCGGTCAACCGGTCAGGCTGCGTGCGCGAGTGGCTCGCCGTTGCGCACGCGATCGCGACCGGCGGCCTTGGCCTCGAACAGCGCGCGGTCGGCGCAGCGGTACATCGCCTTCCAATCGGTTTCGCGCGCGAGCGGGCCGACGCAGGTGCCGATGCTGGCGGTGACGGTGAGGTCGAAGGGCATGCGCTCCATGCGCAAGCGGTCGAGCACGGCACGCGCGTCGAGCGGCGCCTCGCGCGGGGCGAGCATGGCGAATTCCTCGCCGCCGACCCGCGCCACCAGCGCATCGGGTGCCGCGGAGGCGCGCAGCGCGCGGGCGATCACGCGCAGCACCTCGTCGCCGCCGTCATGGCCGATGGTTTCGTTGATGCTCTTGAAATGGTCGATATCGACCAGGACCAGCTGATGCTCGCCCGCCCGGCCGATCGCATCGTCCAGGAAGGCGCGGCGATTGAGCAGGCCGGTCAGCGGATCGGTCGCGGCGAGCAGGCGGGCGGCGATCTCCTGTTCGCGCGCCACGTCGCGCTCGACGCTGAGCAGGCGGATGCGATAGGCGACGCCGAGCGACGACAGCGCCGCCTCCAGCGCCATCGCCAGCAGGGTGGAATTGTCGATCCACAGCTGCCAGCCGATAAGGTTGAACGCGGCGAGCACGCGTACCCCCGCCAGCGCGACGGGCGCGCCCCAGGCGAGCGCGAATACCCACAGGAAGTTGCTGCGCCGCCGCCACGCGCGGAACAGCACCGGCCCAAGCAGCGTCAGCACCAGCAGATAGCCGGCGGTGCTGAGCGTATCGGTGATCGCGGCGAAGTGCGGGGCGAACAGCGCATAGCTGCCCGTCGCGACGAGCAGGCAGGCGATCACCGCCGTGCTGTATGGGCGCAGCCAGCCGTCGAACACGCGCCGTTCGAGGAAGGCGCGCGCGAACACCACCGCCGCTGCCGCCGACCAGGCGAGCAGCACGTAGTTCAGCCGCTGGCGGTCGTTGTTGTCGATGCCCGTCAGCTGCCCGAGCAGGCCGGACGAGGTGAATGCATAGCCGAGCAGGCTCAGCACCATCAGGCAATAGGCCGGCTGGAACGCCTGGCGCAGCGCCGCCCAGAGCGCGAGATTGTAGATCAGCAGCGCAAGGCACATGCCCGTGAAGGCCGCATAGAGCGCCGCCATCGTGATCTCGGCACGTGCGGCGGCGGCGGGGCTGGCGATGGTCGGGCCGATCAGGATGCCGCGGCGGTTGAGCGAGCCCTCCACCCGCCACAGCAGGCGCACCGCGCGGGCATGGTGGCGCGGCAGCGGCACTTGCACGACCGCGCCCAGTTGCAGGTGACGGCCGGCGGTGACGCTGTCGAAGCCGGTGCGGCGGATGGCGCCATCGGCGTATAGCACGTGTAGCGTGACCCGATCCTGCCACAGGCTCGCCTGGCGCAGCAGCGTGTCCTGGCCGACGCCGCCGGGCAACGGCTGCGACAGCACCCAGAAATCGCCGGCGCCGTAATCGGTCTGTTTGCGCGTGCAATCGAAGCGGGCAGGGGCGGCGAACAATGCGGCAGGGGCCTGCCCCGCGGCGGCGGGCAGGATGCAGACGGCGAGCGGGGTGCCGACGGCGGCGGCCGGCGTCGCGCAGAGGCTCGCCAGCAGCAGCAGCAGCAGGACGGCAAGGCCGCGCCCGACGATGGACCCGTTCGGCATGACGTTGGTTTTAGGCAGGTTTGTCCAAAGCTTTGGTAAACGCTATCGCAGCCATCCGGGCGAGCGGGGGCATCATGGCGACTGGGATGGCGACGGGGACGGAACCGC
Organism: Sphingomonas cellulosilytica; assembly: GCF_052321755.1. Lineage (NCBI taxonomy): Bacteria > Pseudomonadati > Pseudomonadota > Alphaproteobacteria > Sphingomonadales > Sphingomonadaceae > Sphingomonas > Sphingomonas cellulosilytica. The sequence goes on along the minus strand of NZ_JBQRTT010000001.1, from coordinate 283,003 downwards.
GGGCGGGCTGCGGCGCGGCGATCGTCGCCGATGGACGCATCCTGCTGCTGCGCCGCCTCCGTGAGCCCGAGGCGGGCCATTGGGGCCTTGCCGGCGGCAAGATCGACCTGTTCGAAACCGCCGAGGCGGCGATGCGGCGCGAGGTGGCGGAGGAACTGGGCATCGTCGTCGGTGCGGCCGAACTGCTGTGCTTCGTCGACCAGATCGACCGGAGCGCGGGCACGCATTGGGTGGCGCCGGTCTATCTGGTCCGCTCCTTCACCGGCAGCCCGCGCAACGTCGAGCCCGACAAGCATGAAGGTCCCGTCTGGTTCGCCCTCGATGCGTTGCCCGACCGGCTGACGACGCCGACGCGGGTCGCCGTGGCGGCGCTGGCCGGTGCGCCGCGGTTCCCGGCCGCACGGGGCTGACGCCGGCGGCGCTACGGCCGCCAGCGATAATCCGGCGCCGCCGTCACCTCCGGCACCGGCGCGGTCAGGTCGGCGCCGGCCCGCGGGTTGGTGACCGTGTCGCCCAGGACGATGCCGTAGAACACGCCCTTCGTAGCGGAGACGCCACGTTCCTCGACATCCCCGATCAAGCGGGCGGTGCCGGACAGTACGATGCCCTGTTCGTATTCGCCGATCCCCAGGAAGGTGGTCGCGGTGCGTGCATCGTCGCGCAGCAGCGTGTTGCCGCGGATCACCGACAGGCCGGACGCGCGCGCCCGATCCTGCACCGTGCCGCCATAGACGACGGCATGATCCTCGATCCGGGCATTGCCGCGCACGCTGCCGGCCAGCACGCGGGCATAGGGGCCGACGTACGCACTCGCATCGACGCTGGCATCGGCGGCGACCCAGCCGCCGCCGTTGGCATGCCGGTGCCCGTTGGCGACCAGCGTCGGCGCGTTCGGCTGATACCCCTCGGGCAGCGCGCCGGTGAACTGCGCCATCCAGGGATAGCGATAGAGCGAGTAATAGGGCTGATCCCAGCGGATGTGGTGGAAGCTGGTCGGCGTGCCCATCACGATCAGGTACAGGCCGGTGTCGCCGCTGCGCACCGCCAGCGTCGCGCGGCCGTCCGCGCCGCGTTGCAGCGGCGTGTAGCGGCTGCGGCCGTCGCTGCCGACCGCGACCATCCCCCAGCGCCAGTCGGAGGAAGGCTGGTCGACCGCCGCCGGCTCGTTGTCCAGCCCCGGCAGCGTCGTCGTCGCCGGCGCCTGTTGCACCACGCCACGGAAATCCACGGTCACGCTCGTGGCGCCAGCATCGCGGTGCAGGCGGACGATGTTGTAGCCCCAGCGTTGCGGCGCCCATTCCGCGGGCACGGCGAAGCGGCGGGCGGCGAGATCGATGGGATCGAGGATGGTCGAGCGCAACAGGCGGTCGTTCGCCTGCGGCTCGTAGCCGCCGTAGTTGCGGCGATAGACGATGCCCTGATCGCTGCCGTCGGGATTGGTATAGTCCCAATTGGCGTTGCGCATCGCCCAGTCGCCGAACGCGTCGTTCAGCCGGGCCAGCGTCCAGCCCTGGTTCGTCATCAATACTTCGAGCGGATCGGCGGTGCGCTGGCCGGCGTCGCCATAGCGCGGCGCCTTGTTCCAGATGTCGGCGACCGCCTGATACCCGTACATATCCTTGATATATTCGAGGAACTGCCAGCTGCAGTAGCGCATCCGCGTGGTGCCGTAATACAGATGCGGGTAATTGACCTGGAAGACCGAACAATGCGTGTCGCCACGGAATTCGGGCAGCTGGTGGGTCATCCAATTGGCATGATCCTCCCACAGCCAGCCGGTGAACGGCGAATCCTGCAATCCGCCGGTGCCGCCCTGCAGCGCATGGCCGAATTCATGCGCCAGCCCCCAATGGTCGCGCAGCCCGCCCGGCCCCAGCCACATGCCGGGATTGCCGGCGCCATCGATGCCGCCCGACAGGCCGTAGCCGGCACCGACGAACACATTGACCTTGCGCTTCGCAGTGAGCGTGCAGGAGGGTTGCAGCATGCCGAGCGTGGTGATGAACTGGCCCCAGACCATCTCCAGATGGTCACCGGCCGCCTTGGCCGCTGCCTCGTCGGCCACGCCGTCGTACCAGCGGAACGTGAAATGCGCCGTCTCAAAGCGGACCGGCATGTCGCGGTTGACGCCGTCGTTGGGATCGGGCGCGACGACCGACCAGCTGCCTGCCACGCATTGCGCGTTGGACGTCGGATAGGCGGCGCTCGACGTCGGGGCGGGCGAAGGCGACGGCTGAGCCGCGGGCGACGGCGTAGGCGCGGGAGCGCTGACCGGCGCCTCACCCCCGCCGCATCCCGTCAGCGCGATGGCCGTCGCCACCGCCGTCCACCGTTTCCCGAACATTCGCCGCTCTCCCAACGCGATGCGTTACCGGGCCGGCACCATGATGGTCAATAATGGATATATCGTTGCCATGCGGTTGGAGCGTCGCGCCGGCTTTCCAGGCGACCGTCCCGCGCCATGGCTTGAGCCCGGTTTGCGGACGCTGCCGCACCAACGGCGGGCGCCGGAAATTCAGGTAATCGCCGCCGTCGGGTGCAGATCGAGCACGATCAGCCGCCCGTCCCCGGTGAGAAGGCGCAGCGACAGCGTCGGAAAGACCGGGATCGTCGCGATGCCGGGCGGACCGGGGTGACCATCGACGATCAGGCGGATGAGCGTGGCGAGCAGCACCGCTGCGAAGCGCTGTCCCGCCTCGTCGTTCATCCCGGCGAGGATCGCACGGATACGCTCGCATTCGGCGACGGCACTTTCGGTCCACGCGACGGGGGTGACGCCATCACGGGCTGCGCTGAACGCAGCGGCGCCGGGTGCCGCCCTGCTGTCCAGCATCGCCAACGGCCATCCGCCGAAGCGCCTTGCGACCTGGTCGCTGTCGACCAGCCGGCCGGCACGCACATCGGCGAGCGCCGCCAAGGCGTCACCGTCGTCGTCATCGCTGCTTTGAAGGGGAGGCTCGGGTGTCGTCACACACCCGAGCTAACACGGAAACGGACCTAACGGCACCATTTTCCGTCCGTTATGGATTTATTCCGCGCCGGCGGGTTCCGCCTTGCCCTTCTTCCGCGGCTTCTTGGGTGCGGCGGGTTCGATCGCGAACGACAGTGTGCCGTCCTTCATCTTCACCGTCACCTCGCCGCCATGGACCAGCTTGCCGAACAGCAGTTCCTCGGCGAGCGGCTGCTTGATCTTCTCCTGGATCAGGCGGCCCATCGGACGCGCGCCGTACAGCTTGTCATAGCCCTTCTCGGTCAGCCACGCCTTGGCGGCATCGTCCAGGTTGATGTGGACGTTGCGGTCGGCGAGCTGCAATTCGAGCTGGAGGATGAACTTGTCGACGACGCGGGCGACCACCTCCGTCGGCAGATAGCCGAACGGCACGATCGCATCCAACCGGTTGCGAAATTCCGGCGAGAACATCCGCTGCACCGCCTGCTCGTCCTCACCCTCGCGGGTCAGGTTGCCGAAGCCGACCGTCTCGCGCGCCATGTCGGACGCGCCCGCATTGGTGGTCATGATGAGGATCACGTTGCGGAAATCGACCGTCTTGCCGTGCTGGTCGGTCAGGCGGCCGTTGTCCATCACCTGCAACAGGATGTTGAACAGGTCGGGATGCGCCTTCTCGATCTCGTCCAGGAGCAGCACGCAATGCGGGTTCTGGTCGACCGCGTCGGTCAGCAGGCCGCCCTGGTCGAAGCCGACATAGCCCGGCGGCGCACCGATCAGCCGGCTGACCGAATGGCGCTCCATATATTCGGACATGTCGAAACGCTGGAGCGGGATGCCCAGGATCGACGACAGCTGCTTGGCGACCTCCGTCTTGCCGACGCCGGTCGGGCCGGTGAACAGATAGTTGCCGATCGGCTTTTCGGGTTCGCGCAGGCCGGCGCGCGCCAGCTTGATCGCGGATGCGAGCTTCTCGATCGCCGCGTTCTGGCCGAAGACGACGCGCTTCAGGTCCGTTTCCAAGCTTTCGAGCGCCGCCTTATCGTCGGTCGAAACCGACTTCGGCGGAATGCGCGCCATGGTGGCGATCACCGCCTCGATCTCCTTGGCCGTGATCGTCTTCTTGCGCTTGTTCTGCGGCACCAGCATCTGCATCGCGCCGACTTCGTCGATCACGTCGATCGCCTTGTCGGGCAGCTTGCGGTCGTTGATGTAGCGTGCGCTGAGTTCCACCGCCGACTTGATCGCATCCGGCGTATATTTGACGCTGTGATGCTCTTCGAAGGCCGAACGCAGGCCGGCGAGGATCTTGATCGTATCCTCGATCGTCGGCTCGTTGACGTCGATCTTCTGGAACCGGCGCAGCAGCGCGCGATCCTTTTCGAAGTGGTTGCGGAATTCTTTGTAGGTGGTCGAACCGATGCAGCGGATCGTGCCGCCCGACAGCGCGGGCTTCAGCAGGTTGGACGCGTCCATCGCGCCGCCGCTGGTCGCACCGGCGCCGATCACCGTGTGGATCTCGTCGATGAACAGAACCGCATGCGGCAGCTTTTCGAGTTCGTTGACGACCGCCTTCAGCCGCTCCTCGAAATCGCCGCGATAGCGAGTGCCGGCGAGCAGGGCGCCCATGTCGAGGCTGTAGATCACCGCCTCCTTGAGCACGTCGGGCACCTCGCCCTCGACGATCTTGCGCGCCAGGCCTTCCGCGATCGCCGTCTTGCCGACGCCGGGATCGCCCACGTAGAGCGGGTTGTTCTTGCTGCGGCGGCAGAGGATCTGGATGGTGCGATCCACCTCCGGCCCGCGGCCGATCAGCGGATCGACCTTGCCGATCTTCGCCTTTTCGTTGAGGTCGACGGTGAACTGCTTGAGTGCGCTTTCCGTCTTGCCCTTCTCCTGTCCCTTCGGCGGCTTCTCTTCCTCGGCGCCCTTCGGCGTCGCGGCTTCGGCGGCCGCGCTGCCCTTGCCGACGCCATGGCTGATGAAGCTGACCGCATCGAGGCGGCTCATGTCCTGCTGCTGCAGGAAATAGACGGCATAGCTTTCGCGCTCGCTGAACAAGGCGACGAGGACGTTCGCACCGGTCACCTCGTCGCGGCCCGACGACTGGACGTGCAGGATCGCCCGCTGCACCACCCGCTGGAAGCCGCTGGTCGGCGAGGGATCGGTGGCGGCGGCGACCTTTAGCGCGTCGAGTTCGGTGTCGAGATAATGCGCGACGGTGGTCTTGAGTTCGCCGAGGTCGACATGGCACGCCTCCATGACCTTGGAGGCATGTTCGTCGCCGATCAGCGCGAGCAGCAGATGTTCGAGCGTCGCATATTCGTGCCGACGCGAGGACGCGGCCTCGAGCGCCTTGTGCAGCGTGGTCTCGAGCGCGGGTGCGAAGGATGGCATTCAGATTACTCCAGTCGGGCCGGGTCGCGATGCGCCGCCCTTGCCGATTATGTCGGTATCCGGGCCGCCCGCATCAAGCACCGCGCCGCGCATCGGAGGCATCGGGCGTGTCGCCCCTCCGATACGGTGGCGGATCATCGCCTGAATAGCGCGTCGGCGCTTGCGCGGTGGTTAACCGAGCGTTCGATCCGTGCGCGGGTGCGGGCGATCTCGCCCTCCAGCGCGGCGATTCGCGCCTCCAGCTCGGCGACCGACAGGGGATCGAGGTCCTGCCGCAGCAGCTCGGCCAGAGCGTCATGGCCGCGCGAGGGGGTGTCGTCCGCATCCATTGCGGTGCAACGTTGACCCTTGCCCCGGCGATGTCAATAAGGCGCGCGGGGCGGGCGACGAACGGGGAAGCATTGCGGATGAGCGAAGTGCCGACTGTCATGCAGGCGATCGACCCGGAGGCGCCGGGCGGGCCAGAGGTGCTGCGCCTGGTCGAGCGGCCGGTGCCGCAACCCGGGCCTGGCGACGTGCTGATCCGCGTCGCCGCGGCGGGCGTCAACCGGCCGGACGTGCTCCAGCGCAAGGGCGGCTATCCGCCGCCGCCGGGCGCGCCCTCGATTCCCGGGCTGGAGATCGCCGGCACGGTGGTCGCCCTGGGCGAAGGCGTCGAGGATACGATGCTTGGCCAGCCGGTCTGCGCCCTGCTCGCCGGCGGCGGCTATGCCGAATATGCGGTCGCGCCCGCCGGCCAGTGCCTGCCGGTGCCGGAGGGGCTGGAGATGGTCGAGGCGGCGGCGATCCCTGAAACGCTCTTCACCGTCTGGACCAACCTGTTCGAACGCGCCTTCGCGACGGAGGGGGACAGCGTGCTGGTGCATGGCGGCACCAGCGGCATCGGCACGATGGCGATCGCGCTTGCTGGCCTGTTCGGGCTGACGATCATCGTCACGGCGGGCTCCGATGCGAAATGCGCCCGTGCGCTGGAACTCGGCGCAACGCATGCGATCAACTATCGCAGCGATGATTTCGTCGAACGGGTGAAGGCGATCACCGGCGGCAAGGGCGTCACGGCGGTGATCGACATGGTCGGCGGCGACTATGTCGCGCGCAACCTCCAGTGCCTGGCGGACGATGGCCGCCACGTCTCGATCGCGGTGCAGGGCGGCGCGACCGCGACGATCCCGGTGTTCGAGGTGATGCGCCGCCGCCTGACGCTGACCGGATCGACGCTGCGCCCGCGCGACACCGCGTTCAAGACGCTGGTCGCCGACGAGATCGCGCGCACCGTCTGGCCGCATGTCGAGGCGGGGCGGCTGCGCCCGGTGATCGACCGCACCTTCCCGCTTGGCCAGGCGGCGGCGGCGCATGCGCGGATGGAGGAGGGGGACCATGTCGGCAAGATCGTGCTGACGGTGTGACCCCAACGGAAAAGGGCCCCGTCACACCGGGTGACGAGGCCCTTCCCCTGACGCCGGAGCGACGACGATCAGTTGCTGTCCGAATCGTCACCACCGGTGGCAACCAGCACGCCGACGACCAGGGCGGCGAGGATGCCGATGCTGATCAGCGTGGTACCCGGCACCGACGCGCCGAGGTTGTTCTTGCCCGCGCTCGGCGCGGCGGCACGTGCGACCGACAGCGACGCGGCCGGATTGGCGGCCGGCGCGGTCGGCGCCGCCTGGGCGGCGATCGGCGCGACGAGCAGCGCGGCGCCGGACAGGGCGGCGAACGCGCCCTTGAACTTGGTCATCGAAAATCTCCCTTTTCATGCGAAACCGCCCAAGCGTGAACGGCTTAGGGGGATCGAACGGTGGCCATAGTCAGGATTTGTGACACTTGCGTCAACGTGAGCCACGGAAAATGCCGCGCGGGTTGCCCTTCGGCAACACGCGCGGTACATCGTACGCTATGACACGGCCGCTCCGGTAAGGGGCGGCCCTATTTATTTCGGACGGAGTTCCCCCGTGGCCCAGCCCCTGATGCCTCATGCGACCGCTTCGTGGATGGTCGACAATACCTCGCTCTCGTTCGACCAGATCGCCGATTTCTGCGGCCTCCACATCCTGGAGGTGCAGGCGATCGCCGACGATACCGCCGCGACCAAGCTGACCGGGCGCGACCCCGTGCGCGCGCACGAACTGACCCAGGACGAGATCGACAAGGGCCAGGCGAACCCCGCCTATCGCCTGCAGATGATCAAGGGGCCCGAGCAGGTCCGCCGCACCAAGGGGCCGCGCTACACCCCGGTCAGCAAGCGCCAGGACAAGCCCGACGGCATCGCCTGGATCATCCGCAACCACCCGGAGATCAGCGACGGCGCGATCAGCAACCTGATCGGCACCACCCGCACCACGATCGCCGCGATCCGCGATCGCAGCCACTGGAACATCGGCAACATCACGCCCAAGGATCCGGTGACCCTGGGCCTTACCACCCAGCGCGAACTCGACGCGGCGGTGGCCAAGGCATCGAAGGGCAGCGGCAACGAGGCGGTCGCCACCGACAGCCGGCTGGAGGGCGATCGCGAGGCGCTGATCGCATCGCTGCGCGCCGAGCGCGAAGCGGCGAGCCGCGACGTGGATGCGGGCGAGCAGGACCCCGCGGCGGCCGCGGCGGCGCTGTTCCAGGATCCCTTCAAGCGCTGATCCCGCGCCCTCTGGCGGTCGGCGTTTCGCTCGGCTAACCTCCCGACAAGGCATTGGGAGACTGGGCGATGTGCGACGAACTGACCGCCGAGGACACGGCCGCGCATCTCTCGCGCCGCCAGTTCGGCGCTGCCGCCGGCGCGGCCGGAGTCGGCATGATGCTGCCGGTCGCCGCCGACGCCAGGCCGGTGCGGGGCCGCGACGTGGTGATCGCCACGCCGGATGGCCGCTGCGATGCCTATTTCACCGCGCCCGCCGAGGGCCGGCACCCCGCGGTGCTGATGTGGCCCGACATCATGGGGCTGCGCCCCGCGTTCCGCACCATGGCCGATCGGCTGGCGGCGAGCGGCTATGCGGTGCTGGTGGTCAATCAATTCTACCGCTCCGCCCCGTCGCCGATCGTCCAGCCGGGCGAATCGTTCGACCAGCCGGCGGTGCGCGAGCGGATCATGCCCTGGCGCGCGGCGCTGACGCCGGCCGCGACGGTGCGCGACGGCAAGGCGTTCGCCGCCTTCCTGGACGCGCAGAAGGAGGTCGACGCGAAGCGGCCGATGGGCAGCGCCGGCTATTGCATGGGCGGGCCGATGGTGCTGCGCACCGCAGCGGCCGTACCGGCGCGGGTCCATGCCGGTGCGTCCTTCCACGGTGCGGGTCTGGTGACCGACCAGCCGGACAGTCCGCATCGCCTCGTGCCGCAGCTGCGCGGCGGCTATCTCATCGCCATCGCCGCCAACGACGATGCGCGCAGCCCCGGCGACAAGACGGTGCTGCGCGACGCCTTTACCGCCGCCAAGCGCCCGGCCGAGATCGAGGTGTACGAGGGCGCGATGCACGGCTGGTGCGTGATCGACAGCAAGGTCTACAACCCGCCGCAGGCCGAACGCGCCTGGGGGCGGATGCTCGACCTGTTCAAGCGGACGCTCTGATCCGGCACGGGTCTTGACCCGCCGTCAGCGGCATGTTCCACCTTTGTTCATAACGAATCGAGGGAGACATGCCGTGGCGGACCTGACCTTCTACACCAACCCCATGTCGCGCGGCCGCATCGCCCGCTGGATGCTGGAGGAGGTCGGCGCGCCCTACGACACGGTGGTGCTCGATTACGGCACCAGCATGAAGGAGGACGCCTATCGCGCGATCAACCCGATGATGAAGGTGCCGGCGATCCGCCACGGCGAGCATGTGGTGACCGAAGGCGCGGCGATCTGCGCCTATCTGGCCGACGCGTTCCCCGACGCCGGCCTCGCCCCCACGGCGGACGAGCGCGCCGATTATTATCGCTGGCTGTTCTTCGCGGCGGGCCCGCTGGAGGCGGCGATCGTCAACAAGTCGATGGGCGTTGTACCCGATGCACGGCAGCAGCAGATGGCAGGCTACGGCCATTTCGATCTCGCCGCCGGCGTCTTCGCCGAAGCGGTGGCGCGTCATCCCTATATCGCCGGCGACCGCTTCACGGCCGCCGACGTCTATGTCGGGTCGTCGGCGATGTGGTACACCCAGTTCGGCCTGCTGCCGAAGAGCGACGCCGTCATGGCCTATATCGCCCGCCTCGCCGACCGTCCCGCCCATGTGCGCGCGAGCGCGATCGACGATGCGCTGATCCCGGTGCAGGAGGGGTAAGCGGCCGGACGGGGACTTGGGATTGCGGCCGCACAGTAGCCCTGGCGGTGCATAATGCCGTCGGGCTCTGTCGTGCTAAGCTTGTCGAAGCACGGGTGAGACTCAAGCCCTTCGAAGCTCAGGGCATACGGCGCGCGTGGATCAACCCGGAAGCATCATGCTTCAGCCCGCCGCCCGCTCCCGCAGCATCGCCATGCGCGGCGGCAGCGCGGCGAGGATGGCGCGGCGTTCGTCGGCGGGCTTGGCACTCCAGTTGGAGATTTCGCGGATCGTGCGGCCGCAGCCCTGGCACCAGCCGGTCGCCGCGTCGAGCGTGCAGACGTTGACGCAGGGCGAGGCGAGGCTCGCAGGCTGGGGCGCCACCCGTTCGATCATCGACGCGTCGCCGGTCAGGCGTCGGCCGGCTCGCGCAGGCCGAACGACACCGACAGGAAGTCGGGGATCGGGCCGTTCCAGCCTTCGTCCGGCCCGTCCTGCTGGTCGCGCGGGGCGTGGCGGGGGCGGCGCCGGTCGTCGTTGCGCTCGGCGGCGGCATGCGGCCGGCCACGCGCCTCGCTGCGCGGCTGGTCGGCCGTGGCCTCCCGCTCGGGTTCGCGCTCGCGGCGCGGACGGTCGCTGCGGCTGCGCTCGCGACGCGCGCGGCGCGGTTCCTCGGTGACGGCGGCGGTGGGGGCCTCCGCCTCCGGCGCATCGCCCAGGTCCAGTCGATCGATCGTCTGACCGGTCAGCTTCTCGATATTCTGGATGTTCTCCGCATCCTCGGCGGTAATCAGCGTATAGGCGACGCCGGTCGCGCCGCCGCGGCCGGTGCGGCCGATGCGATGGACATAATCGTCCGGGTGCCAGGGCGCATCGAAGTTGAAGACGTGGCTGACGCCCTTGATGTCCAGCCCGCGCGCGGCGACGTCGCTCGCCACCAGGATGTTGATCTTGCCCGACTTGAACAGGTCGAGCTCGGCGAGCCGCTGCGGCTGTTCCATGTCGCCATGGATCTCGCCCGACTGGAAGCCGTGCTTCTTCAGGCTCTTGTTGAGCTCGCGCACCGTCGTCTTGCGGTTGCAGAAGATGATCGCGGTGCGCACGTCGTCGCCGCGCAGCAGCCGGCGCAGCGCCTCGCGCTTCTTGAACGCGGTGCCGGCGACGGGAACCAGCCATTGCGTGATGTTGATGTTGGTCGATGCCGGCCGCGCGACCTCGATCGTCTTGGGGTTTTCCAGGAACTTGTCGGCAAGCCGCTTGATCGGCGCCGGCATCGTCGCCGAGAACAGCAAGGTCTGCCGCTGCTTGGGCAGCTTGGTGCAGATTTCCTCGATATCGGGGATGAACCCCATGTCGAGCATCCGGTCCGCCTCGTCGATCACCAGCATCGAACAGCCGGTGAGCAGGATGTTGCCGCGGCCGAACAGGTCCATCAGCCGGCCGGGCGTGGCGATCAGCACGTCAACGCCCTTTTCCAGCGCCTTGATCTGGTCGCCCATCGACACGCCGCCGATCAGCAGCGCCATCGACAGCTTGTGGCCGGCGCCGTATTTCTCGAAATTCTCGGCGACTTGCGCGGCGAGTTCGCGCGTCGGCTCCAGGATCAGGCTGCGCGGCATGCGCGCGCGGCTGCGGCCATGCGCCAGGATGTCGATCATCGGCAGCACGAACGCGGCGGTCTTGCCCGTGCCCGTCTGGGCGATGCCGATCAGGTCGCGCATCATCAGCACGCTAGGGATGGCGGAGGCCTGGATCGGCGTCGGCTCCGTATAGCCGGCGTCGGTGACCGCCGTCAGCAGTTCGTCGGAGAGGCCGAGGTCGGCGAAGCTCATGCCAAAAGGCTCATGCAAGGGTCCGGATCAATGCGGCCGCACGCGGCGACGGCGTTCTGGCGCTTGCGGATTCGCTCGCGAAAGTCAAGAAAAGGCGCGAAGCCGTTTGAAAAGCCGCGCTCAGCGCGCGGCGACGAGCGTCCGGAAACGGGTGATCTGGCAACTCGCGCCGGACCGCATGCGGATCACGTCGCGGCCGGAACAGACCATGCCGTCGGCAGCGGGGCGCAGGTAGAAGCCGTTGTAGAAATCCATCGGCCCGCAATCGTCGTCCAGCCGCGCGCGCAGCCGCTTGCCACCGGTGAGGATCAGATCGATCGCCCCCTGTTGCGCGACGAGCGCGCCGCCCATGTCGGCGACGGCGACGCATTTCGGCCCCTTCTTCTCCTTGAAGCGGACCGTGGCGGGGACGATCGGCGTCCGTGCCGCGGCGCGGGCGGGCGCCATGCGCGGCACGCGGATGACGATCCGTTCGTGGATGGTCATCTGCGCCAGCTCGACGCCGTCCAGCTGGCCGAACGAATCGCCGGCCACCGCGACGGCGGGCGCGGCGAGGGCGAGCAGCGACATGGGAAGCGCGGATTGCAGCATGACAGGCATTGCGCATACGTGCGCTCGTTGAACAGGCGATGAACTCAGGCTAGCGCGGCGGCCGTGATGACGCCCGCCCAGACCGCCATGCTCGAAACGCTCGCCGGGATGCTCGGCCCCAAGGGCATCGTCACCGCGCGCGAGGATATCGCCCCGTGGGAAACCGACTGGCGCCGTCGTTTCCACGGCCATGCCCCCGCTTTGCTCGCGCCGGCAACGACCGCGGAGGTCGCCGCGGTGGTCGCCGCCGCCGTGCGGCACCGCGTGCCGCTGGTGCCGCAGGGGGGCAACAGCTCGATGGTCGGCGGCGCGACGCCGCCTGCCGATGGTTCGGCGCTGATCCTGTCGCTCCGGCGGATGAACCGCATCCGCCGCATGGATGCCGCCGCCGGGCTGGTGGTGGCGGAGGCCGGGGTGATCCTGGCCGACCTGCACGATGCCGCGCTGGCGGCGGGGCGGCGCTTCCCCCTCACCTTGGGTGCGAAGGGGAATGCGACGGTTGGCGGACTGGTGTCGACCAACGCCGGGGGCACGCAGGTGCTGCGCTTCGGCTCGATGCGCGGCCTCGTCGCCGGGCTGGAGGTGGTGCTTGCCGACGGCCAGGTGCACGACGGCCTCGCGGCGCTGAAGAAGGACAATCGCGGCTACGACCTCACCCAGCTGCTGGTCGGCGCGGAGGGGACGCTGGGGATCGTCACCGCGGCCACGCTGCGGCTGGTGCCGCTGCCGGCGGGGCGGACCACCGCCTGGGCCGCGACCGCCGATCCGCAGGCGGCGCTGGCGCTGCTGCGCCGCTTCCAGGCGGCGACCGAGGCGCTGGAAAGCTTCGAGATCCTGCCGCGCGAATCGCTTGCCGCGGTGCTGGCGCATGTGCCGGGCAGCCGTGCGCCGCTGGCGGGCGATCACCGTTGGCAGCTGCTGATCGAACATACCGATGACCGGGGCACCGCGCTGATGGAGCAGGTGCTGGCCGATGCGCTCGCCGATGGGCTGGTCGCCGATGCGACGATCGCGGCGAGCGAGGCGCAGGCCGCGGACTTCTGGCGCCTGCGCGAATCGATCTCCGATTCGGAACGGGCGCTGGGCCCGGCCTCGCAGCATGACCTGTCGGTGCCGGTCGAGGCGATGCCGCGTTTCATGGTCGAGGCGGCGGCGGCGTGCGAGGCGCGCTTCCCCGGCACCCATGCCAGCGGCTTCGGCCACCTGGGCGACGGCAACGTCCATTTCCACGTCCGCGCCGCGCCCGGCACCGATCCGGCGCACTGGTATGCCGAGGATGTGCCGGTGGTCACCCGCTTCGTCGACGACCTCGTCATCGCGGCGGGCGGCTCGATCGCCGCGGAGCACGGCATCGGCCAGATGAAGCTTGGCGAGCTGGAGCGATTGTCCTCGCCGGCGCGGCTTGCGGCATTGCGCGCGGTGAAGGGCGCGTTCGACCCGCTCGGTATCCTCAATCCCGGAAAGCTCGTCGCGCTTGCGCCTGCCGCTCCGGGCCAATAGAGCAGCGCGCCAACCCGCGGCTGCGCCGCGAAACCCATGACCACGGAGAGAGTTCCCATGGCCAGCGCGCCGCTTCCCCTGTTCTACAACGGCCTGGAGCCGCTCTCCAGCGAAACGCACGCCAACTGGCGCATCCGCCAGCAGGATAGCGCGCCCTTCCTGGTCGGCCAGCATGCCATCCCGATCACCACCGACGAATTCCCGCTGGTGCAGCGTCACATGCCGATCGTCTTCTCGGTCGGCGACGATGCGATTCCGCTCGCGCTGATGGGCCTCAACGAAGGCGTCAACGTCTTCATCGGCGACGACGGCAAGCTGGTCGAGCCGAACTTCTACGTTCCGGCCTATGTCCGCCGCTATCCCTATATGCTCGCCCGCCTGCGTCCCGATGCCGACGAGCTGTCGCTGTGCTTCGATCCGACGTCGGAGGCGATCGGCCCGTTCGACGAAGGCGACGCCTTGTTCGAGAACGGCCAGCCCAGCCAGGTGACCAAGGCGATCCTCGACTTCGCCGAACAGTTCGAACAGGCCGGCGCCCGCACGCAGAACTTCATGAACGAACTGCGCGAGCAGGAACTGCTGATGGACGGCGAGGTGACCATCCAGATGGAGGAGAACCAGCAGCCCTTCGTCTATCGCGGTTTCCAGATGATCAACGAGGAAAAGCTCGCCGGGCTGCGCGGCGACCAGCTGCGCAAGATGTCGCAGTCGGGCATGCTGCCGCTGCTCTATGCGCACCTCTTCTCGCTGTCGCTGATGCGCGAGCTGTTCGGCCGTCAGGCGCAGCAGGGCAAGGTGGTGCAGCCGCAGCCGCAGTTCGGCTGATCCGGCACGGCGCGGGCGGGACGGGGGCTTGACCCCCCGCTCGACCGCGCCGACTGTCCGGCCCTCATGATTGGGGACGGGCATGGCACGGTTGGATTACGGAACCCGCTATTCCGGGGTGGCGATCGCTTTCCATTGGACGATCGCGCTGCTGGTGATCGTCAACCTCGTCATCGGCATCGGCCATGACGGTATTCCGGCGCTGCGTGCGCTGATGGGTGCGCACAAGGCGATCGGCATCACCGTGCTCGTCCTTACCGCCGGGCGGGTCGCCTGGCGGGTGGCGCATCGCCCGCCGCCGTTGCCCGCCGGCACGCCCGCCTGGGAGAAGGGTGCGGCCCACGCCACCCACTGGACGCTCTACCTCCTGATGATCGCCATGCCGCTGACCGGCTGGGCGATGGTGTCCGCGCCCGGCCCGCAGCGGCCGCTGACCTGGTTCGGGCTGTTCGACATTCCGACGCTGCCGGTCGGCGAGGGGCTGGCGGACCTGGGCCACGATGCGCACGGGCTGCTCGGCTGGCTGATGGCGGCATTGGTCGTGCTGCATATCGCCGCCGCGCTGCGCCACCATCTGATCCTGCGCGACACGGTTCTTGCCAGGATGGCGCCAGTGCTGCGGCGCTGACGGCAAGAAAAAATTCACCGCCGAACGGGGCGGGGGTTGAACCAAATCTCCGCTCGCCTATTTTGTATTCTGTACGGCGTCGTGTCCCCCCTTTCGCGAGGCCGTATGATACACCTTCGGGTGTATCTCCTCCCTGAACCTTGGCCACTCCGTGCTTTCAGCACGGGGTGGTTTTTTTGTGCTATTCGGCGGCGAGCGCGATGCCGTCCGGCCAGTCGGAGGCGCGGCGCGCTTCGTCCTCCACCGCGGCGATCATCCGCCGCAGCAATGCGGTGGTGCGCGCAAGCCCCGGTCCGGGACCGTCGAGCGCATGATCCAGGTAGAGCGTGCGATCGATCTCGATCTGGATCGCGTGGATGCCGCGGGCGGGGGTGGCGTGCCGTTCCAGGATGTGGCCGCCCGCATAGGGGCTGTTGAGCGCCGTCGAAAACCCCGCGTCCGCCGCCGCCGCCTCCAGCCGGGCGACGAAGCGGCCGGCGGCCGAGCGGCCGAAGCGATCGCCGAGCACGATCCGCGCATGGTCGCCGACCGGCGGCATCGAATGCACGTCGAGCAGCACTGCGATGCCGAAGCGCGCCCGTGCCGCCGCCAGCGCCTGTTCCAGCGCAAGGTGGTAGGGGCGATGATCCGCCGCGATCCGTGCCGTCACCTCCGCATCGCTGAACCGGCGGGACCACAGGTCGCCCGCCGCACCCGCGCGGCGCGGCACCAGGCCCAGGCCGCTGCGCAGCTTGGTCGAGGGCGCGGGCTGGGCCTGGGGTCGCACGCCCTCGTCGACCTTGGGGTCGCGTTCCCCCTCGCCGCGGTTGAGATCGATCCACGCGCGCGCGCGGCGCTGCACCAGCATCGTCTGCGTGCCGCGGGCGGCGATGGCGACGAGGTCGACGTAGCGATCCTCCAGTACGACCAGCGCGGCGGCGGGCAGCCGCAACGCGGCACGCAGCGCCAGCGGATAGTCGCGGCCGGCGTGGGGAACCGACAGCACGACCGGGCTGGCAGGCACGCCGGCCGCTGCGCCGCCGGGCGCCGCATCGTCGATCCGGTCGAACGAAGCGTCCATCTGCGGATACGCCTTACCGGTTTTGCACGGTGGGCGCGCTGGAAATCTTTACCCCTCGTCGTCATAAGTCGCCGCAGCGGTGCCGCGACCGGTCGGGCTCCGCGTCAAGGGACCGATTGAGCGATGATCCGAATCCTGCTGGCCGAAGACGATCAGGTCATGCGCGAATATCTGACGCGGGCGCTGGAGCGGGCCGGCTATGCCGTCTCGCCCGTCGATCGCGGCACCGCGGCGATCCCGCTGCTGGAGACGGAGCGGTTCGACCTGCTGTTGACCGACATCGTCATGCCCGAGATGGACGGCATCGAACTCGCCCGCCGCGCCGCCGAGATGGTGCCGGGCCTGCGCGTGATGTTCATCACCGGCTTTGCCGCGGTGACGCTGAAGGCGGGGCGCGAGATGCCCAATGCCCGCGTCCTGTCGAAACCCTTCCACTTGCGCGATCTGGTCGCCGAGGTGGATCGGGTGTTCGAGGTCGGCAACGCCAGCGGGCTGAATTGAGGGCCTTCGCGCAATTGACCGCTTGCATGGCCTGAAAAGCCCGGCTAATGGCCCACCTCCGGCGGGCGTGTAGCTCAGTGGTAGAGCACTGTGTTGACATCGCAGGGGTCGCAAGTTCAATCCTTGCCACGCCCACCATCGAAAACCCCGCGAGCCTTTCGGCTCGCGGGGTTTTTGCTATTTGGTCGCTCCGGAACCGCATCCGTCGGCCGTTCGGCACTTTTGATCCATCGCCGCTTTGATCCACGTTGTGCGGCGAAGGCCATCGTGTATGTGCGCCGACAGGACAGCATCGGACGGAGCGATCCTCCGCGCAACCGCTGGCCGCCCGGCGTCATCCTTACGCGAATCGCACGAACCATGGCCGACATCGATCATCACGCTCGCCCATCCGCCGAACCTGTCGCCGCATCCGGACCGCTGCGGCTGATCGCGGATCGTACCGCGGTGCTGGTCGTCGGGCTGGCGGCGGGGTTCGCGGTCGGCCTGTGCTTCGCGCCGGCGCCGGCGCCGGTCGCGGTGCAGCCGGGTAGTGGGGCCGGTGCGTCCACCGCGGTGACCGCTCCCGCCGAAGCGCCGGTGGCCGATCCGCCGGCCGCTGCGCCGCAGGGCATCGACCCGCGCGTCGTCGCCCGCGTCGCCCGGACCGGCAAGATCCATGTCGGCGTCTTCGGCGACAGCTTCGGTATCGGCGTGTGGGATGCACTCTACCGGTTGCTGCCCGAATCCGAAGGCTATCAGGTGCTGCGTTTCGGCCGCGAGGCGACCGGCTTCACCCGCTACCGGGTGATGGACCTCACCGCCCGCGCGAAGGACGAAGTGGCGGCCGATCCGATCGACGTCGCCGTCATCAGCATCGGCGTCAACGACGCGCAGGACATGTGGGAAGGCAAGCTGTACACCTTCATGAGCGATGACTGGAAACGCGTCATCGGCGCGCGGGTCGATGCGTTCGTGGCGGTGGCGCGCTCCACCGGCGCGCAGGTCTATTGGGTCGGCCTGCCGGCGATGCGCGATCCGGCGCTGGATGCGAAGGTGCAGGCGCTCAACACCTTCTTCGCCGCCCGCGCGCATGCACTCGGCGTGCCGTTCATTCCGACGCGCGCGCGGTCGGTGGATGCGGAGGGGCATTATGCCAGCCACCTGCCCGATCCGGTATCGGGTGCGCCGCGGCTGGTGCGCACCGGTGATGGCATCCACATGATCGGCATCGGCTATCAACGGATCGTGCCGGACGTGGTGACCCGCATCCGCGATTACGCGAAACGCGCGTTCGCGGCGGCGCATCGCACGCCCGCCGGCGAGGGGAAGGGCGCATGATCGCCGGCCTGCTGGCGCTCGCCGCGGCACAGGCCGCGACGCCCTGCACGGCCGCCCTGTGCGACGCGGACCGGCTGCGGCCGGTGTTCGCACGACTGGCGGCGGCCCGGCAGGGCGGCGAGCCGGTGCGCATCCTGCAGATCGGCGACAGCCACACCGCGGGCGATCAGGTGACCGGCGCGTGGCGCGCCATCCTGCAGGCGCGCTACGGCAGCGCCGGGCGCGGCATGCTGGCGCCCGGCCGGCCGTATCAGGGCTATCTCACCCGCGGCGTCACCGCGTCGCAATCGCCGGACTGGTCGGTGCGCGGCATCTTCGGTTCGAGTTACTCCTCCGCCTCCACCGTGCCGCTCGGCCTGTCGGGGTATGCGCTCAGCGCTGCTGCGCCCGGCGCGTGGCTGGCGCTGTCGGCGGACACGCCGGCGCAGGCGTTCGACCGGCTGACATTGTGCGGCTGGGCGGCGCCCGGCGCGGGCGCGGTGCAGATGACGGTCGGCGCCACCAGCGTCAGCTGGTCGCTCGATGCGCTGGTGCCACGCCCCGCCTGCCACACCGTCGAAACCAGCGCCGCGACGACGAATGCCGAGGTGAAGGTGACGCGCGGCCCGGTGACGCTGACCTCGTGGACCGTGGAGCGCCGTGCGGCGGGCGGCGTGACGCTGTCCAACCTGGGCGTGGTCGGCGCGCAGCTCGTGCATTTCGAGCGGACCGACGAGCGATTGCTGGCAGCCGAGCTGGCGGTCGCCCGTCCCGACCTGATCGTCGTCGCCTTCGGCACCAACGAGGCGTTCAAGCCCAACTTTTCCGCCGCCGACTACGACGCCACCCTGCAACGCGGCCTCCGCCGCATCCGCCGGCTGGCGCCCGGCGTGCCGATCCTGTTGCTCGGTGCCCCCGACAGCGCGACCAGCATGCCCGCACTCCAGCGTGGCGAGGCGGGTGAGCTGTCGAGCTGTTCCGGGCAGTCGGGCTGGGCGCCGCCCGCGGCGCTGGCACAGGTGCAGGCGATCCAGCGCCGCCGCGCGCACGAACTGGGCATCGCCTATTGGGACTGGGGAACCAGGATGGGTGGCCGCTGCACCGCGGACGGTTGGTCGCGCGCCGGCCGGATGCGCGGCGACCATGTCCATTTCACGCGTCCGGGCGCCGACGTGATCGCAGGCCTGCTCCAGCAGGACCTCGACCTTGCCGCGGGGCTGACGACCCCGTCGACCCCGTCCACCGCGCCCGCCACCATCCAGCCGCTGCCCTGACATGCTGTTCCCGACCCTCGGCTTCGGCCTGTTCTTTCTCGTCGTCTATGCGCTGATCTGGGCGCTCAACGGCTCCAACGAATGGCGCAAGATCGCGCTGCTGATGGCGAGCTGGTTCTTCTACGGTGCGTGGGACGGGCGCTTCGTCGCGCTGCTGTTCGCCTCCGCCGCGGCGAACTGGGCGCTGGCGCGGGGCATCGCGGCAAGCGAAGCTGAGGGGCGGCGGCGCGGGCTGCTGGCGCTGGGCGTGGCCGCCAATCTCGCCGTGCTCGGCTATTTCAAATATGCCGGCTTCTTCTTCGAACAGATGGCGCTCCTGCTGCGCAGCCTCGGCTTCGCGCGCGACCTGCCGCTGATGCAGGTATTGCTGCCGGTCGGCGTCTCCTTCTTCACCTTCCAGGCGATCTCCTATCTGGTCGACGTCCATAAGCGCCGCGTCCCGGCGGCGGGGCTGCTCGACCTGATGCTGCTGATGTCGTTCTTCCCGCATCTCGTCGCCGGGCCGATCGTGCGTGCCTCCGACCTGCTGCCGCAGTTCCGCCACGCGCCGCGGCTGGAACGGGGCGCGGTGGCGGCGGCGCTGCTGCTGATCGTCTGGGGCCTGTTCAAGAAGGCGGTGATCGCCTCCGAACTCGCCGGCAGCCTGGTCGACCCCGCCTTCTTCGATCCCGCCAGCCGCACCGGTTTCGACCTGCTGCTCGGCGCCTATGGCTATGCGGTGCAGATCTACTGCGATTTCTCCGCCTATTCCGACATGGCGATCGGCCTCGCCGCGCTGCTCGGCTATCGCTTCCCGCGCAATTTCGATCAGCCCTACCGGTCGCGCTCGCTGCAGGAATTCTGGCGGCGCTGGCACATCAGCCTGTCGAGCTGGCTGCGCGACTATCTCTACATCCCGCTCGGCGGCAGCCGGCGTGGGCCGGCGCGCACCTATCTCAACCTGTTCCTCACCATGTTCCTCGGCGGATTGTGGCATGGCGCCAATTGGACCTTTCTGGTGTGGGGATCGCTGCACGGGCTGTGGCTGGGGATCGAGCGGTTCTGGGCGCGGCATCGTCCGGCGGGCTGGCCGCTGGCGCCGGCCTGGGTGGCGGGGCTCGTCACCTTCCACATCGTCGTGCTCGGCTGGATCTTCTTCCGCGCGCCGGACATCGCCTCGGCATTCGCCTATCTGCACGCGCTCGCCACCGGCGGCTGGCACAACACTTTGGTGACGCCGCTGTCGCTGGGGCTGGTGGTGATCGGCCTCGCCATCCACTTCGTGCCGCCGAACCTGCTGCCGGCGATCGCGGTACGGGTGCGGCGCTGGCCGGCGCCGGCCGTGGGGATCGCGCTCGGCGCACTGATCCTGATCGTCGATGCGATGCGGCCCGAAGGGGTCGCCCCCTTCATCTATTATCAGTTCTGAGCATGAGGGCCGCATGACGACGGGCGCAGAGCAGGGCGAGATCGCCGAGGTCGGATCGCCGGTGATGGTTCCCGCCGATCCGGCGGTGGACCGGCGCCATGCATGGCGCTGGACGACGATCGCCATCGGCATCGCGGCCGCGCTGCTGGCGCTCTGCAATGCGGTGGCGCTGACCGGCTGGCTCGACGAGCGCACGCCGACGGCCACCACCGAGCGGCTGCGCGCGCCGATCGAGCAGTGGCAGCGGACGACGGCGGCGCTCCACCTCGACGCGCTGCGCACGCGCATGCACCGATGGTGGGACGCCGCCCGCGCCGCGCGCTTCGGCGACGAACATCCCGGCGAACCCGGCGCAGGCTGATGATCCCGCCGCCTGACGGGATAACGGGGGCAGGCCGGCGGCAGCCGGCGCGCGTTAGCGGTAGAAGGTGTGGTCGGCGATCTGCGTCACGCGGGTACGGCCCGGCATGCCGACGCCACCCGAGTGGAAGAACAAGGCGCCGCCGGCGGGGTTGTCGCTGTCGCCTTCCAGCGTGTCGGTGGCGATGCGAACCGCCAGCTCCCAGCGCGCATCGTTGCGCGGCGGGTCATAGGCGTCGATGTCGAAGAACTGGCCGCGCTGGCGGGCGACGCCGCAGGGAGTGGTGGGGAAGCGGCCATCCTGCATGCGGGTGACGATGACCTGGGCGACGGCGACCTGGCCGTCGACGGGCTGGTTGGCCGCCTCGTGCCGGATGACCTTGGCGATACATTCGATCTGGCGGGGGTCGATCGCGGCGTCAGGGGCATCGACGGGGACTGCGGCCGGCGCGGCAGGAAGGGGCTGGATCGTCGGGCCGGAGGACAGGACCGCCGGCATCAGGGTCGGTGCGATCTGCGCACCGATCGGGGCAAGCTGCTGCTCCTGCGGCATGGCCGGGCCGGCGGCGAAGGCCATGTGCGTGCAGAACAAGGCTGCGCCCGCAGCCACGGCCCGCGACAGCAACTTACCGTCGTACTTCGTCATTCATCACATTCACCAATGCGCAAGAGGGCCACGACAAGCGCTGGGTAACGCTTGAAGAAAAGGCTTGCCGTCTTCCTCCCACGTCTCGTCCGGATGCTCGGGCACGGCACGCGGCCGCCCGGTCCAGGACTGAACCGATGCGGCCGCATACGCATCCCGCGGTTCGCCGCCAGTCGGAATCGACCAACCGTTACGCGGCCGGGTCGATCGGAGGCACCGGATGACGGGACTCGTATCGATAGGCGCAGGCGATCACAGGAGACGTTGGCGAGTCGAGACGGGCCGGTTCAGCCCGCTTCGCCGCCCCCGCCGCGCCGCCGCACGTCGACGGAATGCACGCCCGGATGCTTGCCGAGCTGCTTGGCGCCCAGCCCGACATCGGCACGCGAGACGCGCGCAAGCTGGATGGTGTGATCCTCCATGCCGTCCTCGGCCAGAGTCTGGGTCAGGCGCTTGATCTGCCCGCCACGCACGCGCAGCAGGCGTTTCACGTCCTCCGGCGTCAGCGCGTTGCGTTCGGCACGGACGCGCAGCGCATAGCTCTGGATACGGGCGCGATAGGCCTCTTCGATCGGCTTCAACCCGGCGAGGATCACCAGGATGACGACGGTCGCCACGCCGGCGGCGAAATACAGCCCGCCGCCTGCCGCCAGGCCGAGCGCGGCGACGACCCAGATGCTCGCCGCGGTGGTCATGCCGCGGACGGTGTTGCCGCGCAGCAGGATCGCGCCCGCCCCGAGGAAGCCGACCCCCGACACCACCTGCGCCGCGACCCGCGAGGGGTCGAGCACGACATGCGGCGCCTGTGTGGCGTGTTCGAAGCCATAGGCCGACACGATCATCACCAGGCATGCGCCGACGCAGACGAGCATGTGCGTGCGGATCCCGGCCGCCCACAGCAGCCGTTCGCGTTCGAAGCCGATCGCGCTGCCGACCGCTGCGGCGGCGAGCAGGCGAAGAACGATGTCGCCATCCGAGATCATGGCTAGGCAACCCGCGATCCATTCACCGTGTTCCGCCCGCCGGGCAGCGACCATCGTCGCCGATCTGGCGAGTTGCACAGTTAAGGCAATGAAATACCTGCCGATTGTTTCGACTTGTGAGGCTGCAACCCTCGCTTGCGGCCGGGAGTTTTCATGGTCTTATCGAGGAGTTTGTCATGAAACGGTTGATGATCGCGGCGATCTGCTTGGTTGCGACGCCGGCCTATGCGGATCAGCCGGGCCGGGGCTGGATCAGCCAGGCGAAGCTCGGCTCCGCGCTGGCGAAACAGGGGTATCGCATGACCAAGGTCGAGGCCGACGATGGCCATTGGGAAGGCGAGATGACCAAGCGTGGCGCCCTGTACGAATTCCACGCCGATCCGCGCTCGGGCAAGCTGACCAGCGTCAAGCCCAAGCATCACGAGCGGCACTGAGCAGCGCGCCGCTCGCCCGGCTCACCGCGCCGGCTTGGCGATCTCCACGGCATAGACGTGGCCCGGCCCCCACATGTTCGACCGGAATACCAGCCATTTGCCGTCCGGCGTGAAGCTCGCGTTCGGCTCCGAACGATAATCGTGGTTCCTGAGGTCCACGAGTCGTTCGGGGTCGAAGGCGCCCGGCGTGATGAGGTCGGCGCTGTTCGCGGCATGGATGCCCGCGACATCGGGGATGGCGCGGGGCCTGAGCAGCTGGATGTATTTGCCGTCGGGGGCGTGCGCGGCCATCTCGGGATCGCCGCCGTCGCTGGCGAACAGCGCACCGTCGGGCGAGCTGTTGAAATGCACGCCCCAGGCATTGCGGTCGAGGTGATACCAGCGGCGCTTGCCCGTGCCGATGTCATAGCCCGCCACCCAGAAATCCTCGCCGCGCGGGGTCTGCAGGTCGTACCACACGGTCTTGCCGTCGTGGCTCCACCATTCGTGGCCGGCGATCTCCATGTTCATCGTCCGCTTGTGCAGCAGCTTGGGCGTATCCGGCCGGTCGACGCGGACCAGCCATAGCCGGTCGACGACATGCCAATTGCCCTCGTGGCAATAGAGCAGGACGTTGGGGTCGGTCGGCGAGAATTGCAGGTGGTTGAGCCAGTCGGTGGAGGCGGTGATCGTCTTCCTGGCGCCGGTGGCGATGTTGATCGTGAAGATCTCCATCGGGATCTTCATCATCAGCCGCCGGTTGATCTGCACCTCCCGCCCCTCGGCATAGGTCAGCTTCTCGCCATTGGGGCCGGTCTCGCTCGCCGGATCGCGATTGGCCATCACGCTCGATGGACTGACGGCGGCGTTTGCGTCGGTGTTGCGGGCGCCGGCGAACAGCGTTTCGTCGGCGTTGATCGTGGCGATCGAATAGCCGGGCTCCAGCGTCGCGATCCGGCGGCTCTTACCGCTCGCGATGTCATAGCCCATGATCGTGCGCGGCCCGCGTGCCGCGTCCGCGCCGGCGCGCGCCTTGGCGCCCGGTACGAAGGCGGAGTTGGCGTCGTGGCCCTGCGTTTGTTCGAGGGCGGTGAGATAATAGACGGTGCCGGTGCGGTGGCCGACGAATTGCAGGCTGACCTTGCCCGGCACGATCAGTTTCGAACGGAAAGTCTTGAGGTCGAGCGCCATGATGCCGCTCGGCGAGCTATAGGCCATCCAGCGCCCGTCGGGCGTGTAGCTGTTGACGTTGAAATAGTTGCTGCTGCTGCCCGGCTCGTCGGAAATGCGGACGATGCGGTGCCCGGTGGTGGCGTCGATCCATGCTTTGGGCGGCGTCGCCTGCGTATTCGGCTTGGCGGCGAGAACAGGCAGGGCCTGCGCGCCGGCGGGGGCGGGGGTGAGCGCCAGGGCGGCGGCCAGGGTCCACGGGGCGATCCACAGGGCGGTCTTCATCGCGATCCTCTCGTTTCGTCGGGGCGCCGCCACTCGGTTCGTCGCAGCCGTTCGACTTTATGTTTCATATCCTGATGCGATGATCCATAATTTGCCAGTAAAAAACGTCAGCCTTCTTGACACCGACCGCCAAAGCGGACAGTTTCAATTCGCAAGAACCAGTCCCACAATGTGGACGATGGAGGATGTCGATGCCCGGCCCCATGCCAACCCCGCGCGCGCACTCGCTGCTGATCCGTACCTCGCTGCTCGCGCTCGCGGCGGCTGCGACATTGCCCGGCATCGCGGCGGCGCAGACGGCGCCGCAGACCCCGCCGCAGACGGCGCCGCAGACTCCGGCCGCCCCGGTCGACGCGCCCGTCACGCCGGCCGCGGCGCAGCCGGGTGGCCAGACGACCACGACGCAGGATGCCGCCGCCGCGGCGCCGGTCGCCACCGGCGATCAGGGCGAGGACATCGTCGTCACCGGCTTCCGCCGCAGCCTTCAGTCGGCGCTCAGCGTCAAGAAGCAGTCGGCGGGCGTGGTCGATGCGATCAACGCGCAGGACATCGCCGACTTCCCCGACGCGAACCTCGCCGATTCGCTGCAGCGCATCCCCGGCATCTCGATCGAGCGCGACGGCGGCGAGGGGCGCACCGTCACCGTCCGCGGCCTCGGCGGCGATTTCAGCCGCACGCGCTTCAACGGCCTGGAGGCGATCTCCGCCACCACCGGCTCGACGCTCGGCGCCGGCGTCAACCGCGGCCGCAGCTTCGACTTCAGCGTCTTCGCCTCCGAACTGTTCAACTCGATCGTCGTCCGCAAGACCCAGTCGGCCGAGGTCGACGAAGGCTCGCTCGGCGCGACCATCGACCTCCAGACCGGCCGGCCGTTCGACAATCCCGGCTTCCAGGCGGCGATCTCGGCGCAGGGCGCGTACTACGACATCAACAAGAGCACGGCGCCGCGCCTCGTCGGCCTCATCAGCAAGACGTGGGACGATGACCGTTTCGGCCTGCTGCTGTCGGCCGCCTACAACAAGCGCACGGTGCAGGAAGACGCCTATTCCAACACCGCGCTCGCCGATTTCAGCGACGTCAACAACGGCTTCTGCCCGGTGGTGCCGGGATCGCAGACGACGCCGGTCAACCCGCTGGTCGGCACCGCGCCGCGCGCGACGCTCTGCATCCCCGCGCCCGGCGCCGTGCCGGGATCGACGCCGTCGGCCTACAACACCGTCAACCAGCCGGGCGTGTTCGTCGCCAAGTTGCCGGGCTATGGCCGCTTCACCAACCGGCAGGAGCGTCTGGGCCTCACCGGCACCTTCCAGGCGAAGTTGACCGACACCTCGATCATCACCATCGACGGCGCCTATTCGCGTTTCCGCCAGGATCGCAACGACCTCGCCACCAACCCGATCAGCCTCAACCGCGCGAACGGCGCCGCGGCGGCGGGGCTGACCGCGGCACAGCTGTCGGGCCGGCCGAACATGAAGATCCGCGACGCGCAGGTCGATGCGAACGGCTATCTCGTCTACGGCGTGTTCGACGACACCGATTTCTCGGTCACCAACAGCCACGATATCTCGACCACCACCTTCTACCAGGCGGATATCAAGATCGAGCAGCAGCTGGGCGACCGCGGCAAGCTGGAGGTGCTGTACGGCCAGTCGGATTCGGTGTTCGACAATCCCTATTCGCGGCTCGTCACCTTCAGCCGCTTCGACAGCGACGGCTTCGTCTTCGACGCGCGCCAGGATCGCAACCGGCCCTCGCTGCTCTACGGCTTCGACGCGACCAACCCCAATAACTGGCAGTATCAGAACGGCTACGACCAGATCCGCGAATTCACCGCAAAGGTCACCAACCGCCTGCGCAACCTGAAGGTCGACTTCAAATACGACCTCAACGACGAATATACGATCAAGGCCGGCATCGCCGCCAAGCGCTTCAACTTCATCTCCGCCCGCCAGCAGCGCATCGCTTCCACCGCGTCGATCCCGTCGCTGGCGTCGGCGGGGCTGACGATCGCGGACGTCAGCCTGAAGCCGATCACCATCGACACGATCGGTCTGCCGAGCGGTTCATCGAACAGCTTCATCGTTCCCGATATCGACAAGATCATGAGCGCGTTCGGCGTCGACTGCTATTGCGTCAACCAATATGGCGACTTCCGCATCGGCAGCATCGGGACGGGCTCGCAGGGCGACAACCGTTCGGTGATCGAACAGGATATCAGCCCCTATATCCAGCTCGATTTCAAGGTGCCGCTGGGCGACATGACGCTGCGCGGCGATGCCGGCGTGCGCTATGCCAAGACCAACCAGACCTCCAACGGCTTCGTCGGCATCGGCACGGCGTTGCAGGTGAAGCGCGATTACGACGACTGGTTGCCGGCGCTCAACATGGCGCTCGACGTCACCGACCGGGTGACGCTGCGCGTGGCGACCGCGCGCGTGATGTCGCGTCCCTCGCTCGGCTTCCTGACGCCGGGCGGGTCGATCGGCACCGCCAACCCGCCGTTCACCGCGACGGTCGGCAATCCCTACCTCAATCCCTATCGCGCGACCAACATCGACGCGACGGCGGAATGGTATTTCCAGCCCGGCGCGGTGCTGTCGGTCGCCTATTTCCACAAGGACGTCGACAGCTTCGTCCAGCAATTGTCGACGCAGACGACCTATGCCGCCGCCGGCCTGCCGCTGAGCCTGCTCACCGCGTCGCAGGACCCCAATACGCTGACCTCGATCACCTCCTATGCGAATACCAAGGGCGGCAAGATCAATGGCTTCGAGGTGCAGTACCAGCAGCCCTTCACCTTCCTGCCCGGGTTCCTCAAGAACCTCGGTACGCTGCTCAACTACACGCGCATCAAGTCGAACATCAGCTACATCCTGACCACCAACGCCTCCGGCCCGACGCTGATCGCGCCGCTGGTGAACGTGTCGCCCAACGCCGCCAATGCGACGCTCTATTACGAGGACAAGCGCTTCTCGGTGCGCGCCAGCCTCGCCTATCGCGACCAGTATCTGCGCCAGGTGCCGCTGCGGTCCGGGCTCGCCGATACCACGGGCTCCTATTCGACCACGAACCTCGATGCCTCGGCCTCGTACAAGATCGGCGATCACCTGACGCTGACGGTGGACGCGATCAACCTCACCAACCAGCCGACCAGCTATTGGGACGGTGCCGCGCTGCGCGACCAGCAGGTCTACAGCTCCACCGGCCGCCAGTTCTTCATCGGCGCGCGCTACAAGTTCTGATGCCCGTCCGATGTTGGCGACAGGGGCGCGAGCGCCTATCGTCGCCCGCATCGGAAGGAGACATCATGAAGCTCAGCGCGCGCAACCAGATCCCCGGCACCGTCGTCGGCATCACGCCCGGCGCGGTCAACGGGACGATCAAGGTCGATATCGGCAACGGCATCGTCGTCACCTCCAGCATCACCGAAGAGGCGATCGCCGACCTCGCGCTGGCGGAGGGCGATCGCGTCACCGTCGTCGTCAAGGCGAGCGACGTGCTGATCGGCAAGTGACATGCAGGTCGGTGCGCTCAAGCTGAAGCTGCAGCTCGCCTGCGGCGACAGTTTCGCGCTCGGGCCGGGCAAGGCCGACCTGCTCGACGCGATCGCCCGCGACGGATCGATCTCCGCCGCGGGGCGGGCGCTTGGCATGAGCTATCGCCGCGCCTGGCTGCTGGTCGACGAAATGAACCGCTGCTTCGCGATGCCGCTGGTCGAGACGCTGCGTGGCGGCGGCCGTGAGCGCGGCGCGCGCCTGACCGCGGCGGGCACGGCGATGCTCGCCGATTATCGCGAGCTGGAGGCGGTGACCGCCACGGTCGCCGATCACCCCGCCTACCGCCGCCTCGCCGCGGCCCTGCGCGACGTGCCGCTCGATCCGGGCTGAGCGACGAGCCGCTAGTTAAACCCGTCATTGCGAGCGCAGCGAAGCAATCCAGAGCCGGACCAGAACCCCCTGGATTGCTTCGCTGCGCTCGCAATGACGGCGAGGCCGGCGAACCGATAGCCTGCCCGGCGACCGCGCTTCCGCTCGGGACCGCAACCGCACCCTTCGCCTCGCCACCGTCGATCGCAGCTATCCTTGCATCCGCCCCTGTGTATATCACCGGATATAGAGAATCGGCCGAACGGCCCGACAGGGGACCTGCACATGCGTATCGACACGGCCACCGCGATGGCGCTCGCCCTCCTCGCCGCCCCCCCGGCCCTGGCGCAGGAGCGGCAGCGCGACACGTCGCCCCCAGCGGCGGCTACGGACGACGATGCCGTTCCCGACGTGATCGTCACCGCGCGCCTCCGTCCCGAAAGCGCGCAATCGATCCCGACCTCGCTGTCGGTGGTCGACGGGGCCTTGCTCGACCGCAGCTACACGGTGAACACGCAGGGGCTGACGACGCTGATCCCCAGCCTCAACTACAGCTCCGCCAATCCCCGCAACACCGCCTTCACCATTCGCGGCCTGGGATCGAGCGTCGTCGCGGTCAGCCAGTCCAACGACGGGCTGGAGCCGGGCGTCGGCTTCTACGTCGATCAGGTCTACCATGCGCGGCCGGCGACGGCGGCGTTCGACTTCGCCGATGTCGAGCGCGTGGAGGAATTGCGTGGCCCGCAGGGCACGCTGTTCGGCAAGAACACCACCGCAGGCGCGATCAGCATCACCACGCGCGCGCCGAGCTTCACGCCGGAAGGCTTCGCCGAACTCTCCTATGGCGAGCGCAACTTCGTGCAGGCGCGCGGCTGGGTATCGGGGCCGATCAGCGACGCCGTCGCCTATCGCCTGTCGCTCGTCTCCACCCGCCGCGACGGGGTGATCGACAACGTCCGCACCGGGCGCGATGCCAACACGCTCGGCACGCAGGCGGTGCGCGGGCAGCTCTTGTTCAAGCCCGACGATACGATCAGCATGCGGCTGAGCGCCGATATCACCAATTTCCAGGCCTATTGCTGCACGCAGGTCTATTACGGCGTGTCGGCGAGCCGTCGGCCCGTCGCGCGGCAATATGCGGCGCTGGCGGCGGGGATCGGCTATCGCGTGCCGAGCACGAACCCCTACGACCGGGTGACCGATGTCGACGGGCCATTGGGCTCCGACACCAACGAGGGCGGGGTGAGCGCGATCACCGACGTGAAGCTGCCGTTCGGCACGCTGACCTCGGTCACCGCCTGGCGCTTCTGGAACTGGGATGCGGAGAACGACCGCGACTATATCGGCCTGCCCATCCAGCTGTCGCAGCACATCCCATCGCGGCAGGACCAATATAGCCAGGAACTCCGCCTCGCCTCGGACGGCGACCGGGCACTCAGCTATGTCGTCGGCCTCTACGGCTTTCGCCAGCGGATCACCGGGCGGCCGATCAGCATCTACGGCCCCGCCGCTGCCTACTGGTTGATCGGGCCGACCACGGGAGCCAATGCGACGCCGGTGCCCGCCAGCCTGCTCGACGGCTATGGGCAGGACGGCCGCACCGACTTCCGCACCCAGAGCTATGCCGCGTTCGGCGAGGTCAACTGGCGGATCGTGCCGCGCGTCACGCTGACCGGCGGCCTGCGCTACACGCATGAGGACAAGGACGGGTCATACGCCACCACCGTCGCCGGCGGCCTCGCCACGACGAACGCCGCGCTGGTCGCTGCCAAGCTGTCGATCCTGCGCCCGCAAAGCTACACCGCGCACGACAGCGACGGCAGCCTGTCGGGGCGCGGCAACATCGCGTGGCAGATCACCGACGGCGTGCTCGGCTATGCGAGCTATGCGCGCGGCTTCAAGTCGGGCGGCATCAACATGTCGGGCCTGCCGCTCGACAACCAGAACCGTCCGGTGCTCGCCACCGCCGTCGTCCGGCCGGAGCGCAACACGACCTATGAGGTCGGGCTGAAGGCGCAGGGCTGGGATCGCCGGCTCGTCTTCACCATCGACGGCTATTGGACGCAGGTACGCGATTTCCAGGCGACGCTGGTCGATTCCAGCCAGACGGTGGCGCTGCGCGGCTATCTGTCCAACATCCCGCAGGTGACGGTGAAGGGGATCGAGGCGGATGCCAACCTGATCCCGCTGCGCGGGCTGACCATGCGCGCCGGCCTCGCCTATGCCGACGGGCGCTACAGCGACTATCCGGCGGGTCCGTGCCCGCTCGAGGTGCAGACCGCGACGACCGCGGCGTGCGACCTCTCCGGCCGCCGGCTCGCCTCGCTGCCGCGCTTCGCGGTGACCGGGGGGCTCGATTATCGGCGCGGGCCGGTGTTCCTGCACGTCGACACCGCCTCGCGCAGCGGCTTCAACGGCGATCCCAGCCTGTCGCGCGCCACCTATATCCGCGGCTACAACCTCACCAACGCGAACGTCGGCTACCGCTTCGAGGACGGGCTGGAGGTGGCGGTGTTCGCGCGCAACCTGCTTGACGCCGATTACATCCAGAACGTGACGGTGCAGGCGGGCAATTCCGGCCTGATCCTGGCGACGCCCAGCGACCCGCGCACGATCGGCGTGACGCTGCGCTTCAGCAGGTAACGGAGGGACCGACCGCGGCTGCGGTCGGTCCCCGTCATGCCTTCAGCGGGCCGGCGTCGCCGTCGGGGCAGGCGCCGGAGCACCTGCCGCGGGCGGCGGCGGCGGTGCCCGGTCCGGGCCGGCACCCGCCGGCGGCGGCGCTGCGCCATCCGGGCCACCGGGGGGCGGCGGCGGGGGAGGGCCGTCCGGCCCATGACCCCGCGCTCCACCAGGACCACCCGGTCCGCCCGGGCCGTGGGGGCCGCGCGGACCATGGGCGGGGCCGACCGCCTCGACCTGGCCCGACGGGCCGACCAGGAAGTGCGCGCGCAGCTGCCCGTCGTCGTAGCGGCCCTGCACCAGCACTGCCTTGCCCGGCGTCACCGTGCCGGCGCCGTCGCGCCCCGCGTCGATCATCGCTTTGCCGCTGCCGTCCTGCACCACGAAGCGGTCGCCATAGACCTCCACGACGCGGCCCTTCACCGTGACGATGCCGCTGCTCGCCGGCAGCCTGGCGATCGGGGTGGCGATCGTCGGCGCCATCTCGATGCTCGGCCGGGTCAGCGCCACCGCGCCCGCACCGCCCGCCGCGCCGACCGCCAGCAGCACCGCCGCGCCGAGGCCCAGTTGCTGGCGCCGTCCAAAGGGGATCCGTGTCATCTGTCTTCTCCATTTGGTGGTTCGATGAAGCCGATCTACACCCCGGCACCCGATGCCCGCTGAACCGCGCGGTTCAGTTTCGGTTTACGGGCAAGGGCTAGGCGACGGCGATGCGCATCCTGCTTGTCGAGGACGATCACGAACTGGGACCGGCGATCGCCCGCGCGCTGCGCGGCGAACATTGCGCGGTCGACCTCGTCGCCGACGGCGTCGATGCCGGCCACCTCGGCGAAACGGAGGCCTATGACGCGGCGGTGCTCGACCTCGGCCTCGCCGGCAAGGACGGCATCACCGTGCTGCGCGAATGGCGCGCGGCGGGGCGCCAGCTGCCCGTGCTGATCCTCACCGCGCGCGACGGCTGGTCGGACAAGGTGGCAGGCTTCAAGGCGGGGGCCGACGATTACATGGTGAAGCCGTTCCGCGTCGAGGAACTGGTGATGCGGCTGCGCGCCCTCGTCCGCCGTGCCGCCGGCCATGCCCAGCCGGTGCTGACCTGCGGGCGACTGGCCTTCGATACGCAGATCGGCCATTTCGAGCTCGACGGCCTGCCGCTGAAGCTCACCGCCTTCGAATTCCGCGTGCTGTCCGCACTGATGCTCCGCCGCGAGGCGGTGATCGAGCGGCTCGACCTGCTCGAGCGCGTCTACGAAGGCGATGCCGATGTCGATTCGAACAGCCTGGAGGTGATCGTCGGCCGGCTGCGCCGCAAGATCGGCGCGGAGATGATCGAGACGGTGCGCGGCCGCGGCTATCGCCTGACCTGCGGGGCGGGATGAGCGGGCGTACGGGATCGATCCAGCGGCGCATGCTGCTGCTGGCGCTGGTCGCGATCCTCGCCGCCCTCGCCATCGCCGGCTGGGCGATCGCCGGCGTGCTGGAACGGGTGGTGACGGAGGGGATCGATCGCCGGCTCGATGCGCAGATCGCGTTGCTCGCCAGCACGGTGGATCGCGACGGCCGCGTCGATCGCACCGCATTGGCCGACCGGCGCGGCGCGCTGGAGGCGGGGCGCGGCTGGCGGTGGCGGATCGAGGCGCCGGGCGGGACGATCGGCTCGGGCGACTTGCCCGACCTGCACGAAGGTCCGCATCCCCACCCCGAGCCCGATCCCGATCGCGACCGGCACGACGAGGGGCCGGAGGCGCTCGACGGCCGCGACGCCCACGCCCGGCGGGTGACGCTCGCCACCGCCGGCGGCCCGGTGACGTTGACCGCCGCCGCACCGCGCGCGGTGATCGAGCGGCCGCTGCGGGAGGCGCTGGTGCCGTTGCAGGTGGCGCTCGCCATCCTCGGCGTGCTGCTGATCGCCTCCACCTGGATACAATTGCACCTCGGCCTCAGGCCGCTCGCCCGCATGCGCGATGCGGTCGCCGCCATCCGTGCCGGTCGCGCGGAGCGGGTGGACGAGGACCAGCCCGCCGAGCTGCGCGGCCTGGCGATCGAGCTCAACGCCCTCGCCGCCGATCGCACCGCGGCGCTGGCCACCGCGCGCCAGTCCGCCGCCAATCTCGCGCATGCGCTGAAGACGCCGGTGGCCACGCTGGCGCTGGCGGTGCGCGACGATCCTGCGGCGGCGGGGCAGGTCGCGCGGATCGATGCGACGATCCGCCACCATCTCGGTCGCGCGCGGGCGGGGGCGGCCGATACGCGTGCCGGCACCCG
This sequence comes from Sphingomonas cellulosilytica, assembly GCF_052321755.1. Lineage (NCBI taxonomy): Bacteria > Pseudomonadati > Pseudomonadota > Alphaproteobacteria > Sphingomonadales > Sphingomonadaceae > Sphingomonas > Sphingomonas cellulosilytica. The sequence goes on along the minus strand of NZ_JBQRTT010000001.1, from coordinate 249,842 downwards.
CGTCGCGCCCGCGGTCGCCGATCTCGTCGCCGCGATCGGCCGGCTGCACGCCGACAGCGGCGTCGCCATCGGGCAGACGGTGGCGGGCGATCCCGTCGCCGCACTCGATGCGCAGGACTTCGACGAACTGCTCGGCAACCTGCTCGACAATGCCGCACGCCACGCGACAGCGCAGGTCACCGTATCGGTGGCGCCGGCGGCGGACGCGCGCTGGCTCGATCTGGTCGTCGCCGATGACGGCGCCGGCATCGCCCCCGAAGAGCGCGAACGCGCCACCCGGCCCGGCGTGCGGCTCGACGAGCGCGGCGAGGGCCATGGCTTCGGCCTCGCCATCGTCCGCGAACTCGCCGAACTGCATGGCGGCCGCCTCGCGCTCGCCGAGCGGCAGGGCGGCGGATTGGAAGCACGCGTCACCCTGCCGGCACGGCACCAAAGCGGCGCCCGCGCGTAACGCGTCCTCCCAGTCGCTTGCCAGGAGGCCGCCATGAGCAACCCCGCGCTGTTCCAACCCGTTAGCGTCGGCGGACTGACGCTGCCCAACCGCATCGTCATCGCGCCGATGTGCCAATATTCCGCCGAGAACGGCTGCATGACCGATTGGCACCTGATCCACCTCGGCCATCTCGCGCTGTCGGGTGCCGGGCTGCTGACGATCGAGGCGACCGCCGTCGTGCCGGAGGGGCGGATCACCTATGCCGACGTCGGCCTGTGGGACGAGGCGACCGAGGCGGCGATGGCGCGCGTGGTGGAGGCGATCCGCCGCCATTCCGACATGCCGATCGCGATCCAGCTCGCCCATGCGGGCCGCAAGGCGTCGACCGACCTGCCGTGGCACGGCGGCAAGCAGATCGCGCCGGATCACGCCGATGGCTGGCAGACGGTCGCGCCCTCGCCGCTGCCGTTCGCCGAGGGCGAGAACGCGCCGACCCAATTGGCGATCGACGACCTCGCGACGCTGCGCGACGCCTTCGCCGAATCGGCGCGGCGGGCGGCGCGGCTCGGCATCGATGCGGTGCAGATCCACGGCGCGCACGGCTATCTGCTGCACCAGTTCCTGTCGCCGCTCTCCAATCGGCGCGACGACGATTACGGCGGCAGCCTCGAAAACCGCATGCGCTTCCCGCTAGAGGTGTTCGACGCGGTGCGGGCGGCCTTTCCGGCGGATCGCCCGGTGACGATGCGCGTGTCGGGCAGCGACTGGGTGGAGGGTGGCTGGGACGCCGAACAGACCGTCGCCTTCGCCCGCGCGCTGGAGGCGCGGGGCTGCGCGGCGATCCACGTGTCGAGCGGCGGCCTCGATCCGCGCCAATCGATCCCGGTCGGCCCCAGCTATCAGGTGCCGCTCGCGCGCGCGGTGAAGCAGGGCTGCGGCCTGCCGGTCGTGGCGGTCGGCCTCATCACCGATTACGAGCAGGCCGAGGCGATCGTCGGCACGGGCGATGCCGACATGATCGCGCTCGCCCGCACCATCCTCTACGAACCGCGCTGGCCGTGGCACGCCGCGGCGCATCTCGGCGCGCGGGTCAAGGCACCGGACCAGTACCTGCGCTCGCAGCCGCGCCGATACCGCGACCTGTTCGACGTGTGATCCATTTGTCGGACTAGACGGCGCGGCCCGGACGGGGGATGTAGCGCGACGAATTCGAGAGGAGCGCTGCCATGACCGATCACAACGTGCGAACCGTCCTGCCCGTCCAGGCGACGCTGGGCGAGGGGCCGGTGTGGATCGGCAGCGATGCGGCGCTGTGGTTCGTCGACATCAAGCAGCGCCACGTCCACCGTTTCGATCCCGCCGGTGGCGCGGCGCAGCGCTGGGATGCACCCGATCAGGTCGGCTGGGTGCTGCCCGCGGCCGACGGTGGGCTGATCGCGGGGCTGAAGACCGGCCTGCACCGCTTCGATCCCGCCGACGGCCGCTTCACCTTCGTCGCGCAGCCGGAGGGGCATCCGCAGGGCAACCGGCTCAACGATGCGGCGACCGACAGCGCCGGGCGCGTTTGGTTCGGGACGATGGACGATGCCGAGAGCGAGGCCAGCGGCCGGCTGTTCCGCTTCGGGGGCGGCGCGGTCGCGGACAGCGGCCTTGCCCCGGTGTGCATCACCAACGGCCCGGCGATCCACGGGCCGAGCGCGACGCTCTACCACACCGACACCCTCGGCAAGACGGTGTGGCGCGCGACGATCCGCGACGACGGCACGCTGGGGCCGGAGGAACGCTTCGTGACGATCGAGGACGGCGCCGGCTATCCGGATGGCTCGGTGGTCGATGCGGAAGGCTGCGTCTGGATCGCGCTCTGGGGCGGATGGGGCGTGCGCCGCTACGATCCGGCGGGCAAGCTGATCGGTACCGTCACGCTGCCGGCATCCAACATCACCAAGATCGCCTTCGGCGGCGCCGACTTGCGCACCGCCTACGCGACCAGCGCCCGCAAGGGCCTGGACGCCGCGGCCTTGGCGGAACAGCCGGAGGCGGGCAACCTCTTCGCCTTCGACCCCGGCGTTGCCGGCCTGCCGGTGACCCCGGTGGCGATCTGAAGCCTCCCTGCGCCAGCGGGTAAACATCCACGAGCCCGACCCGTCTTGCGTGTCTCCGTTACCGCTGCGCCGTGCCACTTCGCGCAGTGAGGGAGGAACTGTCAGTCCTCCCCCGCGAAGCGGGGAGGGGGACCGCTCGCCGAAGGCGAGTGGTGGAGGGGGCGGTTCCGCGAGCACGGCGTTCGCCGCATACCTCCCCCTCCGTCACCGCTGCGCGGCGCCACCTCCCCCTGGCGGGGGAGGAATTTCAGTCCTCAGCCGCCAGGAGGAGGGCGGGGAAGGCCGATCCTGCCGGGCGTAGCGGGCGCGACCGCCCGCCGTTACCGCGGGCTCGCCTCGCGCCGGCCGTCGACCCGCCGCGCGATGCCCCACGCATTGTCGTCACCCAGCCCCGCCGGCAGCAGCGCTGCGCCGAGGTTCTGGAAACACACCGGCCGCAGGAAACGGGCGATGGCGAGCGTGCCGACCGAGGTCGTGCGCCCGTCGCTGGTCGCGGGGAAGGGGCCGCCGTGGACCATCGCCGGTGCCACCTCGACCCCCGTCGGCCAGCCGTTGGCGAGGATGCGGCCGACGCGGCGCGCGATCACCGGCACCAGCTTCGCCGCATCGGCTTCGTCGGCGGCGTCCATCTGCAGCGTCGCGGTCAGCTGCCCTTCCAGCCCGGCGATCACCGCCGCGATCTCGGCCATGTCGCGGCAGCGCACCACCACCGACGACGAACCGAACACCTCGTGGCTCAGCGCGGTATCGGCGAGGAACGCCTGCGCATCGGTCTGGAAGATCGCGCCGACGGCCTGGTTGACGCCGTCGCCCACCTTGCCGCGCGCGACGGTGTGCACCGCATCATGGCTGGCGAGCGCATCGACGCCCTGCTCGAAGCTCGCGTGGATGCCCGGCGTCAGCATCGTGATCGGCTGGCTGTCGGTCAGCGCCGCCGCGGCGGCGGTGACGAAGGCATCGAGGTCGGGGCCGTCGATCGCCAGCACCAGTCCGGGATTGGTGCAGAACTGGCCCGCACCCATAGTCAGCGAGGCGACGAATTCGCGCCCCAGCGTCTCGCCCCGCGCGGCGAGCGCGGCGGGGAAGAGGACCACGGGGTTGATGCTCGACATTTCGGCATAGACGGGGATCGGCTCGGCCCGCTCGGACGCGATGCGGACCAGCGCCAGCCCGCCGCCGCGCGATCCGGTGAAGCCCACCGCCTGGATGCGCGGGTCGGACACCAGCGCAGCGCCCAATTCGTTGGTTTCGCCGGGCAGGTAGGAGAACACGCCCTCGGGCAGGCCCGCGGCCTTCACCGCCGCCTGGATGGCGCGGGCGACGAGTTCGCCGGTGCCGGGATGCGCGGGATGACCCTTCACCACCACCGGACAGCCGGCGGCGAGCGCCGAGGCGGTGTCGCCGCCCGCCACCGAAAAGGCGAGCGGGAAGTTGGAGGCGCCGAACACCGCCACCGGCCCCACGGCCAGGTTGATACGGCGCAGGTCCGGGCGCGGCAGCGGCGCGCGATCGGGCAGGGCCGGATCGATCGTCGCATCGAGGAAGTCGCCCTGGCGCACGACGCCGGCGAACAGCTTGAGCTGGCCGACGGTGCGGCCGCGCTCGCCCTCCAGCCGCGCGCGCGGCAGGCCGCTCTCGGCCATCGCGCGTTCGATCAGCGGGTCGCCGATCGCCACGATATTGTCGGCGATCGCCTCCAGGAAGGCGGCGCGCGTCGCCGGGTCGGTCGCGGCATAGATCGGGAAGGCGGCGTCGGCGAGCGCGCAGGCCTCGGCCACCGCATCGGTGTCGGCCGAGGAGAAGTCGGGGGTCAGCGTCTCGCCGCTGGCGGGGTTCACCGCGGTGAAGCGGTTCGCGGCCTGGCGTGCTTCGCCGCCGATCAGCAGGGCGCCGTCGATCATGTCTCAACCTCTCTCGGGGAAAATGTCTGACCAATAGTAGGCGCTGGCGCGCGAGGTGCCAAGGGGCTCTGCCCGCCGCGGCGGGCTGGCGGCCTATCCTTCGGGCTGCTCCGCTGCCTCGCCGTCGGTGGCATGCGGGTCGAGGTCCCACACCGCCGCGACCTCTTCCACCGCCTTGCGCGCGATGCCGTCGAGCGGCTCCGGGCAATAGGCCTGCACGTCCCAATTATGCCCGATTCCGCCGCCGCCTGTATCGGCAAGGGTCGGCAACATGAATTCGATCTTCGCCCCCTCGCTGTCCATCGACAGTCGCAGTGCCGCCTGGTTGAGTTCGTCGCGCAGGGCGGCAGGACCGAGGGTGGGGCGGCTCATCGGGGCATCGCGGGGGTCATGGGCAGGCGTCTCCTGACCATGATCCAAGCGCGGCAGCGGCCGGATCGTTCCCGCTCCGGCCCGATCGCGATCACAGGAAGGGGCGTCCGCCGGTGACCGGGATCGTCGCGCCGGTGATGTAGCTCGCCTCGTCGCTCGCCAGCAGCACATAGGCGGGCGCCAGTTCCGCCGGTTGCGCGGCGCGGCCGAGCGGCGTGTTCTGGCCGAAGGTCTTGACCGCCTCGGGCGGCATGGTCGACGGGATCAGCGGCGTCCACACCGGTCCCGGCGCCACCGCGTTGACGCGGATCTTGCGATCGGCGAGCATCTGGGCGAGGCCGGCGGTGAAATTGTAGATCGCACCCTTGGTGGTCGCATAGGCGAGCAGCTGCTGGCTCGGATCCTGCGCGTTGATCGAGGTGGTGTTGATGATCGATGCGCCTTCGCCCATGTGCGCGACGGCCGCCTTGGCAAGATAGAACATCGCATGGATGTTGGTGGCGAAGGTCAGCTGCCATTCGTCGTCGGGAATGTCCTCCAGCTTGTCGAACGTCCGCTGGTGCGCGGCATTGTTGACCAGCACGTCGATCCGCCCGAAGGCTGCGGCCGCCTGGTCGATGACGTTGCGGCAATGCGCCGCGTCAGACAGGTCGCCCGGCACCAGCAACGCGCGCCGCCCCGCCTGTTCGACCAGCGCCTGCGTCTCGGCGGCATCGTCATGCTCGTCGAGATAGGCGATCAGCACGTCGGCGCCTTCCCGCGCGAAGGCGAGCGCCACCGCGCGGCCGATGCCGCTGTCGCCCCCGGTGACGATGGTCGCCTTGCCAGTCAGCTTGCCGGACCCGGTGTAGCTCGTCTCGCCATGGTCCGGGCGCGGATCCATGGCATCGGTGCGGCCGGGAATGGCCTGCTGCTGCTCGGGATAGGGCGGGGTGGGGCGATCGGTCATGGCAAGCTCCTGGGGTACGCCCCGCCAACCGATCGCGTGCCGCCCCGTTCCCGGCATCGATATGGGTTAACGAGGTTTTTGCAGCCTTCCGGTTGCGGCGCGAGGCAAAAGCGGCATGGGAGGCGCGATGCGCCCTCCGCTCCCCGCCGCCCTGCTGGCCGCCCCGGTCATCCTCATCGCCGTACCCGCGGCGGCACAGACCGACGCGCCTGCGCCCGTACCTGCCGGGCCGGATATCGTCGTCACCGGCCGCGGCCTGCCCGCGTCGCCGGGCGAGCGCGCGCTTGCAGTCGTGACGATCGATCGCGACCGGTTGCAGGCGAATGCCAGCGCCCGCCTGGAAAGCGTCCTCGCCGATATCGCCGGCCTGCAACAGTTCCGCCGCTCCGACAGCCGCAGCGCCAATCCCACCAGCCAGGGGATCAACCTGCGCGGCCTCGGCGGCAATGCATCCAGCCGCGCGCTGCTGATCCTCGATGGCGTGCCGCAGGCGGATCCGTTCGGCGGCTGGGTCGCCTTCCCTGCCTATGCGACCGGGCGATTGGGGCAGGTGCGGGTGACGCGCGGCGGCGGCAGCGGCTATTTCGGGCCGGGCGCACTTGCCGGCACCGTCGAGCTCGACAGCGCCGCGCCCGGCGACCTTGCGCCGCTGGAGGCACGGCTGTTCTACGGTAGCCGGGATTCGGTGGAGGCGCAGGGCTCCGCCGCGCTGGTCCGCGATGCCGGCTTCGCGACGCTGTCGGCGGCCTACGCCCGCGGCGACGGCTTCGTGCCGACGGTGGCCGAGAGCCGCGGCCCGGTGGACCGGCGCGCACCCTACGAACAGGCGTCTGCCGCGCTGCGCACGGTGGTGACGATCGCCCCCGCCACCGAATTGCAGGCCAATGTCAGCGGCTTCACCGACAATCGCGAACGTGGCACCGCCTTTACGCAAAACCGGTCGGAGGGCGCCGATGCCAGCCTGCGCCTCGTCGGGCGTGGCCGCTGGGGCTGGTCGGCGCTCGCCTATCTCCAGACCCGCGCCTTTGCCTCCAGCTTCGCCAGCGTCAACGCGAGCCGGACCACCGTCAGCCAGTCGCTCGACCAGTATAATACCCCGGCGACCGGATCGGGCGCCCGGCTGGAACTGCGCCCGCCGGTCGGCAGCGGGGTCGACCTGCGGCTGGGTGCGGATACGCGCGCGGTGTTGGGGCGGACGCAGGAGCGCTTCACCTTCGTCGCCGGCACCCCGACCCGGCGGCGTATCGCGGGTGGCGAGACGCTGACGCAGGGCCTGTTCGCCGACGGCAGCGTCGCGATCGGCGACCTGCTGCTCACCGGTGCCGCGCGCGTCGACCGGTGGCGGATCGATAACGGCTTCCTGCGCGAAACGCCGATCGCCGGCGGGGCGGCGCTGACCGATACCCGCTTCGCGAACCGCGACGGCAGCGCCTTCACCGGCCGGATCGGCGCGGCATGGCGGGTGACGCCCGGCGTGACGCTGCGCACCGCCGGCTACCGCGGCTGGCGGCTGCCGACGCTCAACGAACTCTACCGCCCGTTCCGCGTCGGCAACGACGTCACCGCCGCCAATGCCGCGCTCGCGCCCGAGCGGCTGACCGGCATCGAAGGCGGCGTGACGCTGGCGCCCGCCGCACGCGTCAGCCTGGCCGCCACCGTGTTCCACGACCGGCTGGAGGATGGCATCGCCAACGTCACCCTCTCGACCACCCCGACCAGCGCCTCGCGCGTGCGGCGCAACCTGGATGCGATCCGCTCGACCGGGCTGGAGGTGGATGCGCGTTACACGCTCGGTGCGATCGAGGCGCTCGCCTCGTGGAGCCACGTCGATGCGCGGGTGCGGGCAAGCGGCGCGGCCGCGGCGCTCGACGGCCTCCGCCCGGCGCAGAGCCCGCGCGACAGCGTATCGGCGACGCTCGGCTGGCGCCGCGACCGGGCGGCCCTGTCGGCGACGCTGCGCCACGTCGCCCGCCAGTTCGACGACGACCAGAACAGCCGCAGCCTCGCCCCTGCAACGACGCTCGACGGCTTTGCCGCCCTGCCGCTCACCCGCCGGCTGACGCTGGAGGCCCGCGCCGAGAACGTCACCGATACCCGGATCGAGGCGGGGATCAGCGGCAACGGCATCGTCGAGCGCGCCAGCCCGCGCACCCTGTGGATCGGACTGAACGCCAGGATCGACTGATCCCGCCAAGCATCGACGTGCAGCGTCGGCGCGATTATGCGCGGGGGCGTGACCGCACCTCTTCGCCTCCGCCTCGACGCCGCCGCGCTTGCCGACAATTGGCGCACCCTCGACCGGATGAGCGGGCCGGCCGCCTGCGGCGCGGCGATCAAGGCCAATGGCTATGGCCTCGGCGCCACCGAGGTCGCGCAGCACCTCGCCACCGCCGGCTGCCGCGACTTCTTCGTCGCCACCTGGGCCGAGGCTGAGCGGCTCGCGCCGCTGCGCCTGCCGCTGTCGGTGCTCCACGGCGTCCGCGCGGAAGACATGCCGCTCGCGCTCGCCGGCATCGCCCGCCCGGTGCTCAACACCGACGCGCAGGTCGCGCGCTGGCGCGCGGCGGGCGGCGGGGCCTGCGACGTGATGGTCGATACCGGCATGAACCGGCTGGGCGTGTCGCCCGACGGCGTGCGCGCCGGCCTGCTCGACGGATTGGCGGTGCATACGCTGCTCAGCCACCTCGCCTGCGCCGACGAGGACAGCCCGATGAACGCGGCCCAGCGCGCCGCCTTCGCCAGCCTCGCTGGCGTCACGCGTGCGCAGCGGATGAGCCTCGCCAATTCCGCCGGCATCGCGCTCGGCCCCGATTATGCCTTCGATCTCACCCGTCCGGGCCTCGCCCTGTACGGCGGCGTGCCGCGTGTTGAATTCGCAGGCGCAATCCAGCAAGTGGTCTTTCCGGAGGCCCAGGTGTTACAGCGGCGGAGGGTGCGCGCGGGAGAAACCGTCGGTTATAATGCAACTTGGACCGCCTCGAAGGCGACTGAGGTAGCGATCATCAACCTGGGCTATGCCGACGGCTATTATCGTGCGTTTTCGGACAGAGGCGAGGCGGAAGCCGATGGCAGCATGCTGCCGGTACTTGGCCGGGTGTCCATGGACCTCGTCGCGCTGGACGTGTCTTCTTCTCCCAGTGTGCAGGAGGGAAGCTGGCTATCGATCAATTTCGCTCTGCCAATAGCGGAGGCGCGTGCAGGTATATCACAATATGAACTGCTGACCGGAATGGGGTGCAGGTACGATCGGCAGTGGGTGTGATGCTGAACTAAGGCATACCGCTGGCCCTCGGGCAACGGTTAGACCGTCACACGATCATTAAACTTACCGACCACGTCAGCACGTTATGACACCATGCGCGAAGTGAAATGTTGATCTCGGCTTGTCGTGCGTCAAAGCGTCAAAAAAAGGGGCGAGATTTCTCTCGCCCCTCTGAATGCAGTCGCGCCGATTAGAACCGGGCGCGGAAGCCGGCGTGATAGGCGCGACCGGTAAACCGGTAGATCGCCGAGCCAGCGCCATTGGCAAGGATGCCGTACGGCGGGATCTGATTGAACACGTTGTCGACACCAGCGTAGAGCTGGAATGCGTCCTTCTTGCCGTTGTTTTCGATGGTCCATGTCATCTGCAGATCCGAATAGGTGATCACCGGATACTTGATGGGCGAGGAGGCATCGATATTGGCCGGGGGCAAGCCATTCACCGAGTTGAAGTTGTTGTACGCGGTGATGTACTGCGTGCCGATCAGGTGGAGGCGGTAGCCGAAGACGACCGGCCCGATGCCTAAATCCGTGTCCCACTGGAACTCGTCCTTCGGGAAGCCAACGTTTTCCAGATTGTGGGTTTCGAAATTCGGATTGGTCGGATCCTGGAAGTCGCTGTTCCGCAGCGTGTGAACATAGACCATGTTCGTGTTGACGTTCACGTCTTCCGAAAGATTCTTACGGTACGAGACGTTGAAGTCGATGCCCTTGCGCTCGCGCTTCGCGAAGTTGAGCGGCGCCTGGATCAGCGAATTGGCAAGGATCTGCCCCGGCAGTTCGCCGGCAGGACCCGTACCGGTGCCGGTGTAACGCTGGAACGCCGAGCAGAACACGTTGTTCAGGCTTGCCGAGTCATAGCATTGATTGACGATCGTCTGAGCGGCGACCGACGTGATGATGCCCTTCACCCGGATGTTGTAGTAATCCACTGTCACCGACAGGCCCGGAATGAAGCGCGGCTGGATAACACCTCCGAACGTCCACGAATCCGACGTTTCGGGCGCCAGGTTCGGGTTGCTGCCGCTCACGATCGGCAGGGCGACGCCGTTGACCAGATTGGCCCGCTGCGCAGCCGTCAGTGCGGCCGTACAGTTGGTGTTACGGTTGGGGCCATTCAGGCCAATATTGTTCGCCTGGCAGGGATCCTGGAAGTTGTTCGCGAAGTTCGGAACGAGTGGGAAGCCGGTTTCCGACACGTTCGGCGCACGGACCGCACGGCCATAATTGGCCCGCAAGCGGACGTCGCTGATCGGCGACCACTGCACACCGCCGTTGTACGTCCAGGTCGTGCCGATGCGCTGGCCGTAATCCGAGTAACGACCAGCGCCGGTCAGGGTCAGTTCTTTGACGAACGGCAGATCCTTGAGCAGCGGCACCTGGAGTTCGCCGAAGCCTTCCTTCACCTTGAAGGCGGGCGGCGTGAACAAGGGGATCGACACGCCGTTGGTGTAGCCATCGGTCACGAACGGATCCTGCCGATAATAGGCGGTTTCACGGCGATATTCGCCACCCAGCGAGAAGCGGATGGGGCCGCCCGGCAGTTCGAACAACTGGCTCGAATCTCCGCCGACGAACGCCTGGATGTCCAGCTGCGTCAGCTTCGCTTTCGCATCGAAGGCACGCGAGAAGTAGTTGACGGCCGCAGTGTTGTCCGAACTGCCGAACGGATTGTACGGCCGACAGGCTGCGATGTCTGCCGCCAGACGGGCTGCATTGACCGCCGCGTCGCCGGACCCTGTCCGCTGGATCGCGATCGCCGCAGTCGGATCGTACTGCGACCGGCACTGAATCTGCCCAGTCGCCGGGTTGCGGCCGGCGTCCATGGCAAGCGAGAAGCGCTGGCGATCGATGAAGCCGTCGGTATTCGTCGTCTGGTTGAACTCGCCGTAGTTGCCCGAGATTTCGTACGACCAGTCGCCGTTGAACGTGCCACGAAGGCCGCCGACAAAACGGTAGGTTTCGCGGGTGAACTTCTCGTCACGCAGTCCGACGTCGAGCAGGTTGCGCGCAAGCTGGAAACGATACGAGCCATCGGCGATCGCCGCGCGGTTAGCGGCGGTCAGGTTGCCCGGGATGAAAACTGGTGCCGCGGCCGTGCCGATATTCGTCTGGTTCGGGCAAGACGCGGTAAGGCTTGTGTTGCAGTTCGATGCGAGGATGAGGTTCGCTAGCGTGGTCCGGTCCGCGGCCGCAAGGAACGGGTTGTCGAGACGCGGCCGCTCGCGCGCGTCGCCGATATTGCCCTGATTGCCCGAACCGGTCTGGATGAACGACGGCCCGGCGTTGTTGCCGAGCGCCCGTACTCGATCATACTTCGCCTCGATGAATACTTCCAACGCTGGCGCAAATTCATAATGCGACAGCAAGTTGAAGTTGGCCCGCTCGAGGAACGGCAGGATTGACACGCTCTGCCCCTCGCGGCCGGTTGCCCCGTTGCCGCCGATAATTCCTCCGAACGGCCCTGATCCATACCGTGTGCCGGTCTGAGGGGTCAGGCGACCGTCCTGTGTGAAAATATAGGAGCAGTTATACGGCGTGCCGAGGTTGTTCGGACCGCCCGCAGTAGGCAGCGTTCCCGTGCCGCAGGTCGCAGCGTTAGGCGTCTGCTGGATCGGGATCAAACCATACGGATTGTTGGTCGCGCTGCGAATATCCCGCAGGAAAATGGCGTCCGGAAACCCGTCGCTGCCGTTGGGCAGGCCGGCTGGATCGGTATCAACAGTCACGATGCCATTAACCGTCCGGAAGTACGGGACGTTCGATGCGAACACGCGATCCTGATGCGTGAATTGGCCGCTAACGGTAATGTTGCCGCGGCCATCATTAAAGTTTTTGCCAGCAAGGATCGAAATCAGCTGGTTGCCACCAAAGCCGGGTTCGTTGATCCCTGTCGAGCCACGAAGCTCCACCCCATTAAAGTCGCGCTTCAGAACGAAGTTGACGACGCCGGCGATGGCATCCGAACCGTATACGGCCGAGTTACCGCCGGTCACGATGTCGATGCGATCGATCAGATTGTTCGGGATCGAGTTGACGTCGACCGACACGGCATTGTTCAGGATGTCGGACCCAACGTGGCGGCGACTGTTGACGAGAACCAGGGTGCGCACGGTGCCCAGGCCGCGCAGATCGAGCAGGTTCAGGCCGGCGATGCCGATGCCCGAGCCGGGGTTCTGCTGCGAAAAAGTGCTGGCGAGTTGCGGCAAGTCGTTCAGTACGGAGCCGACGTTGGTCTGGCCCTGCGCCAGCAAGGCATCGCCGCTCACCGATGTGATGGGAACGTCCGAGACGAGATTCGGGCTGCGAATGCGCGAACCGGTGATAACGATGTCTTCGTTCGGACGAGCCGACTCGTTCGTGGTCGTATCAGTGCTCGACGTATCGGCGGCCGCTTGCGGCGAACATTCGGTCGTCACGGTATCGGAGCAGGGAGGAAGCGTCGTCGTTTGAGCATATCCCGCCGGAGCAAGCAGCATCCCGCCCGCGAGCGCGCTCGCGGAGAGTAACCAATTCTTCATTTTAGTCCCCTGTTTCAGGCTTTTCGCCTTGTCAGGGGTACATGCTGACCTAATCCACCACCGCAGGACAAGTCTGATTGGCTACCTACGTAGAAACAACCATGTGTTTGTACGTAGGTGTCGCCAAAAAGACACAAAATTACGTATGCATGCTTTACCTAAGTCGGTTTGTGCTCTCAACGCTCCACGCACATCGCGATGCCCATGCCGCCGCCGATGCACAGCGTCGCCAGGCCCTTCTTGGCATCGCGCTTCTGCATTTCGTAGATCAGCGTGGTCAGCACGCGTGCGCCGCTCGCGCCGATCGGGTGGCCGATGGCGATGGCGCCGCCGTTGACGTTGGTCTTGTCGGGGTCGAGGCCCAGTTCCTTGCACACCGACAGCGCCTGCGCGGCAAAGGCTTCGTTGGCCTCGATCAGGTCGAGGTCGGCGACGCTCCAGCCCGCCTTTTCCAGCGCCTTCCTGCTGGCGGGCACGGGGCCGATGCCCATCACCGACGGGTCGACGCCGGCGCTCGCCCAGCTGCGGATCGTGGCGAGCACGGGGGCGCCGCGTGCCTCGGCCTCCTCGCGGCTCATCAGCACCAGCGCCGCGGCGCCGTCGTTGAGGCCGCTGGCGTTGGCGGCGGTGACGGTGCCGTCCTTCTTGAAGGCGGGCCGCACGCCGCTGACGCTGTCCAGCGTCGCACCGGCGCGGATATATTCGTCATCGGCGACGATCGTGTCGCCCTTGCGGCCCTTGATCGTGACCGGCGCGATCTCGTCCTTGAAGCGGCCGGCGGCGCGGGCCGCCTCGGCGCGGTTCTGGCTGGCGACCGAGAAGCTGTCCTGCTCGCCGCGCGTCACCTGATATTGCTCGGCGAGGTTCTCCGCGGTGATGCCCATGTGATAGCCGTTGAAGACGTCGGTCAGGCCGTCGTTGACCATGGTGTCGACCAGGCTGACGTTGCCCATCTTGGTGCCGCCGCGCATCGTCTGCGCGTGGGGCGACAGCGACATGCTCTCCTGCCCGCCGGCGACGACGATGGTGGCATCGCCGGTCTGGATCGCCTGGCAGGCGAGGGCGACCGCGCGCAGGCCCGACCCGCACACCTGGTTGACGCCCCAGGCCGGCACCTCCTTGGGGATGCCCGCCGCCATCGATGCCTGGCGCGCCGGGTTCTGCCCCTGCGCCGCGGTGAGCACCTGGCCCAGGATCACCTCCGACACGTCCTCGCCGGCGACGCCCGCCTGCTCCAGCGCCGCCTGGATCGCGATCCGGCCCAGCTCGTGCGCCGGCGTCGCGGCAAAGGCGCCCAGGAAGCTGCCGACAGGGGTACGCTTGGCGGCGGTGACGACGATCTCGGTCATGATGCTCTCCTTGTGCAGGGCGATTCGTAGGTCCGATCCAGCTCAGCTGGATCGGAGCGGTGCCAGCCCGCACCCCCTCCCGGCCACCCATCCAGGATACGCTGTGGGCGGCCGGGAGGGGGTGCGGGCTGGCACCGCTTCCACGTCAGTGGATCAGACCCTAGCCGCGGGCAGGCTCGCGATCCAGTGCGCCAGCGGCTCCCACAGCATCGCCCGTGCCCGGCCGCCGACGATCATGCCGACATGGCCGAGCGCCAGGTCGCGGCGGTCGGCGAGGCCGGCGGCGGTGGCCGCCGGAACAATCCGGTCGGTGGCGGAGACGAACTCCACCGCGGGGCAGGCGAGCGCGTACGGCGACACCGCCGTTCCGCGCACCGTCCAGGCGCCCTTCCCCGGCGCGTCGCCGGCGACGAAGCGGTCGAACAGGTCGCGCGCCGCACCCAGCGGCAGCGGCTCGCCGGCATTGGCCCAATCCTCCAGCCGGACGAAGGCATGCGCCGCCGCACCGTCGGGATCGAGTCGGCCGAAGGATTCGTACTTGGCCACGGTCCGCGCCGGGTCGAGTCGCCAGAAGCCGGCCTGCAACACCTCCATCGGCAGCACGCCCAACGCCTCTGCGGTCGGTCGTGCCGCCTCCCACATCTCCAGCATCGCGCCGCTGGCCGCGCCATAGCCGGCAAAGTGCCACGGCGCGGCGAGCGTCGCGAGCCCCGCGACGGGCGTCGTCGCGGCCGCCGCCAGCGCCATCGTGCCGCCCAGGCAATAGCCGACCAGCACCGGCGGTGCGTCCAGCTGCTCGATCAACGGCGCCAGCAGCGCCTCGATATGCGCCGTCATGTCCATGTCGCGATCGGCGGCGCCCGGTGCGCCCCAGTCGACCAGCGCGACGCGGAAACCCTGCGCCGCCATCCACCGCACCAGCGATGCCTCGCCCAGGTCGAGGATCGCGGGCGGGTTGATGAGCGAGGGCACGAACACCACCATCCGCCCGCGCCCGCCATAATAGCGCAAGGTCGCACGGCCCGCGGTGGCGAGCGCCGGCATCGGTGCCGGCGGGGCGGGGCGGGGGGCGTTCTGATACGCCCGCAGCCCTGCCATCGCCGCGCTCATCCGGTCGGGTTCTGCTGCGGTTTCGCTGCGCAGCATGTCGAGGAACAGGGGCAGCGGCCGCGGCCCGTGTTGCGGTGCAGAAAATTGAGGCGTAGCATCGGGATCGGTCATGAACCGCACACCGTTACGGGTAGGGGAGCCGTATGAAGAAGCAGCAGCCGAGCGACGGCGTCGTCATCATCAAGAAATACGCCAACCGGCGCCTCTACAATACCGAAACCTCGTCCTACATCACGCTCGAGCATCTCGCGACGATGACCCGCGAAGGCCGCGACTTCAAGGTCGTAGATGCCAAGACCGACGACGACATAACCCACAACGTGCTCACCCAGATCATCATGGAAGAGGAAAGCCGCGGCCAGACGATGCTGCCGGTCAGCTTCCTTCGCCAGCTGATCGCGATGTACGGCGATTCGATGCAGGCGATGGTACCGGGCTATCTCGAAGCGTCGATGGACAGTTTTCGCCGCAACCAGGAACAGTTCAAGTCCGCGGTCGAGGGTGCCTTCGCCCATTCCCCCTTCGCCGAGATCGCCAAGCGCAACATGCAGATGTTCGAGGCGGCGGCGCATGCCTTCCAGACTCCGACCGTGCCGGCCGCGCCTGCTGCGCCGCAACCCGCCGCCAGCAAGGACGACGAGATCGCCGCGCTGAAGGCCGAGCTGACGCGGTTGCAGGACAAGGTCGAGAAGCTCGGCTGAGCACCACCCGATGCCGGTGATGTTCTGGAGCGCCGGCGCGGCGCTGCTGCTGGCGGTCGTCGCCGCCCTTGCCGATCGCCGCCGCCGGTTGCGGCACGATCCCGACCGCGTCGGCTGGGTCGACTGGCGCACCGTGCAGATGGCGGCGCTGCTCGCGACGATCCTGCTGGTGAGCATAGGGCTGCATACGCGGTAGCTTCGAGATCGCACGAAGGCGCGAAGAGGTTTTGCTGCGCGAAGCGCCTCGTCAACCGAAGAGGTGGACGAGCAGCTTTCGCGCCCCAGCGTCTCCGCGTGAACCAAGCTTCCTCAGTAAAACCGCGCCAGCGTCAACGGCCGCGTCGATCCGTCGCACAGGCCCAGCCGCACCACCGTCCCCGGCGCGCCGATCGACCATTTGGCGAGCGCGCTGGTCGGATAGTCTGCGCCGATCGGCTGGCCATCGATGCGACAGATGAGGTCGCCCGGCCGCCAGCCCGCCGCCGCGGCCGGCCCGCCGCGCATGACGTGCAGCACCTTCAGCCGATCGCGCTCCAGCCCGACGAGCAGGCCGCTGGTCGAACGCAGCGGCGCCTCGTCCGCCTTGGGGCCGGGTTGCAGCACCATGCGTCCGGCCGCGGGATCGAGCAGCACCCGATAATTCTGCAACAGTCCCGACCCGATCCGTCCCGCGACGCCGATCGTTTCCGAAAATCCACCCGCCGGCTCGACGCGCGTCTCGACGTTGCGGATCGTCTGCTGGCCGATCGTCACCGCCGGCAGGATGGCGAGCGTGCTCACCGTCTCGCCGGCGAGCCCGAAGGACACCGTGGTGGTGGTCGGCAGCCGGTCGACGCCCGCGATCTTCGCGGCCGCTGCCGACAGGGTGAGCGCGGAACCGTCGCCGGTGTCGACGATCACCGGCGCCACCCGGCTGCCGCCGATCGACACCGCGCTTTCGTACACGCGCCGCCCCGCCGACACCGACAGCGGCGCCAGCGCACCGACGAACGGCAGCCGGCCGGACGGGATCAGCCGGAACCGGCGGTTGGCATAATCGATGTCGAGCGCCTGGCCGCCGGTGACGTCGCGCCCGACCAGCAGGTCGACCGCCCGCGCGCTGCCCGTGGCAAGCGCCGGCAGGTCGGCGACGGTCACCCCGCCGCCGGTCCGCGTCAGCCCGCCGATGCCGAGCGTGCGCGTCGCCTGCCAGCCGATCGCCACGGCACCGTTACCGGCCCCGCCGATCGCGGTCGCCTGGCCATTGGCGGTAGTGCGCGCGGCATCGGCGGCGGCGGAACCCTTGGCGAGCACCGAATAGCTGACGCCGGTATCGAGGATCGCGGTGACGGGCCGGCCATCCAGCGTCGCGGCGAAGCGGATCTGGTTGCCCGGCGTCAGGTCGAACGGCACCCAGCGTGCCTCGCTGTCGGCCGACAGCGTGACGACGCCCTCGCGCTGCCCCTGCGCGACGGCGGGGGCGGCAAGGCTGGCGAACAGGGCGAGCGGCAGGAGGAAACGCATCGCGTCCATCCTAGACCGGTTCACGGCCGCAGGGCCATCCCGGCGGCCGGCATGGGAGAGGGCGCGTGCGCCGCCCTACAGGCACGCCTCCAGAAACGCCTGGTCGAACCCGAACTGCTTCGCCTTGTCCAGCGTATAGGGGCGCAGGCCCATCGAGCGGTATTCGCCGATGATCTTGCCGTCGGCGCTTTCGTCGAGATATTCGAACTTGAAGAGTTCCTGCGTCACGATCACCGGCCCTTCCATGCCGATCACCTCGGTGACGTTGGTAACGCGGCGCGATCCGTCGCGCAGGCGCTTCACCTGGATGATGAGCTCGACCGAATCGGCGATCTGGCGGCTGATCGCCTCCTTGGGCACCTTGATGTCGCTCATCATCACCATGTTCTCCATGCGGGCCAATGCCTCGCGCGGGGAGTTGGCGTGCAGCGTGCACATCGATCCGTCGTGGCCGGTGTTCATCGCGGCGAGCATGTCGAAACATTCGCTGCCGCGGATTTCGCCCAGGATGATGCGATCCGGGCGCATACGCAGCGCGTTCTTGACGAGGTCGCGGATGCTGATCTCGCCTTGTCCTTCGAGGTTGGCGGGCCGGGTTTCCAGCGGCAGCCAGTGCGGCTGCTGCAGGCGGAGTTCGGCCGCGTCCTCGATCGTCAGCACGCGCTCGCCCGGGTCGATCATCTTGGACAGGGCGTTGAGCATCGTCGTCTTGCCCGAGCCGGTGCCGCCCGAAATGACGACGTTGAACCGGCTGGCGCCCGCGATCTTCAGCGCGGTCGCCATCTTGGGCGACATGCTGCCGAAACCCGCCATCATGTCGAGCGTGATCGGCTTGGCCGAGAACTTACGGATCGAGATCGCCGTGCCCTTGAGCGACAGCGGCGGCACGATCACGTTGACGCGGGACCCGTCCTTCAGGCGCGCGTCGGCGAGCGGCGTCGTCTGGTCGACGCGGCGGCCGACCGAATTGACGATGCGCTGCGCGATCTGGAACAGATGCTCCTCGTCGCGGAACTGGATCTGCGCGAGCTCCAGCTTGCCCTTGCGTTCGACATAGGTCTGGTCGGGGCCGTTGACCATGATGTCGCTGACCGCCGGATCGGCGAGCAGCTCCTCAAGCGGGCCCAGGCCGAGCAGTTCGTCGACCAGCACCTTTTCCAGCGCGAACTGTTCGCGCCGGTTGAGCGTCAGCTTCAGCTCGGCGAGCACCTCGCCGATGATCGGCCGGAATTCCTCGGCCAGCTCGTCCTTGCCCAGCGTGGCCGCCGCTTCCGGGTCGACGCGTTCGAGCAGGCGCGGCAGCACCTGTTCCTTGATCTTGTGGATCGATGCCTCGAAGCCCTCGCCGCGGCTGTTGCCCGCCTCGCCGCTGGCGTTCTGGCGGTCGGTCAGGCGCTGCATCGCGTCCAGCGTGCCGGCGGGCATCGTGCCGGGCAGCATGTCCTCGCCGGGCAGCGGCAGCGCCTCGATCGGCGGGAACTGGCTGCCGGGCGCCGGCTCGTCGGCGCGCTGGATGCCGCCGCCCTGCATCGGGCGTGCGACGCCGAACGCCGGACGCGCGGGCTGCGCGCCGCCGATATTGCTGCCCATGTTGCTGCGGCGTCCGAACGCGCTCATGCCTTACCTCGCAAACCTTGAGCGGAGGGGTACGGGGCAGAGTTTGACATTTTCCTAACCAAACCCGCCCGCGGCCGGCGCGGCCCGGCTTGACAGCGGCGGCGCGCTGCCGTTCGGAGGGCGCGCCATGCGGCGGCTCCTGCTTCTCCTTCTCGCCTTGTGCTGGGCCGGTCCCGCACTCGCCGACGATATCGGCGCGACGGCGCGCGGCGTGGTGCGTGTCGTCACCATCGCGGTGGTCGACGGGCAGGTGGTGGGCTTCGGCCACGGCAGCGGCGTCGCGATCGCGCCCAACCGCATCGTCACCAATGCGCATGTCGTCGACCTCGCCGAACGCTATCCGGACAATGTCGTCGTCGGCGTCGTGCCGTCGGAAGGCGACAAGAGCTACCAGGGGCGCGTCATCGCCTATGATTCGCATGCGGACCTCGCCCTCATCGAATTCACCGGCGCGACGCTGCCGCCCGCGACGCTCTACACCGGCCCGGTGAGCGAGGGCGATCCGGTGGTGGCGCTCGGCTATCCGGGCAACGTCGACCTCGCCACCGCCCGATCGGCCGCGGATTACATCCGCCCGACCTCGCCGGTGCGCTCGGAGGGCGTCTTCTCCGGCCGGCGCAGCCTGACCGGGGTGGAGGTGCTGCTGCACACCGCCAATATCGCGCGCGGCAATTCGGGCGGACCGCTGCTCGACCGCTGCGGCCGGGTGATCGGCATCAACTCGGCGATCACCCGCGGCGAGGACGGCGACAGCCCGTTCGGCTTCGCCATCGCCGACACCCAGCTCGCCGCCTTCCTGCGGGAGGCCAGGCAGCCCTTCGGCACGGTCGGCACCCCCTGCACCTCGATCGAGGAGCGGCTGCGCGAGGATGGCGAGGCGGAGGCGCGGGCGCGCGCCGATGCCCTC
The DNA here is from genome assembly GCF_052321755.1 of Sphingomonas cellulosilytica. Classification (NCBI taxonomy): domain Bacteria; kingdom Pseudomonadati; phylum Pseudomonadota; class Alphaproteobacteria; order Sphingomonadales; family Sphingomonadaceae; genus Sphingomonas; species Sphingomonas cellulosilytica. Next base: position 230,116 of record NZ_JBQRTT010000001.1, on the reverse strand, counting down.
GGCCGCCAGCGCGATGCCGCAGCGCAGGCGACCGCGCTGCGCGACGCCGCGCTGTCGCGCGCCCGCGATGCGGCGCAGACCCGGCGGGAGAACGTGATGGCGATCGCCGGCGTGCTGCTGGTGCTGGGTGCGCTCGGCGTCGGCGGCGCGGGCCTGCTCGAATCGCGCGGCCGCCGCCGCCATGCGCTGTGGGCGGCGAGCGCCGGCGGGCTCGGCATGGTCGTGGCGGTGATCGTGTTCGTGCTGCGCCCCTCGGGCGAGCCCGAACTGCCGCCCGCCGCCTCCGTCACCCGCCAGGCGGTGCCCAACGCCCCGCTCGGCAAGCTGGTCTGCGTGTTCCAGCCCGACAGCAGCCGCGTCACCGTCTCGTCGACCGGCGACGTGCCGCTGCGCTGGGGGCGCAGCGGCTGCGCGGACGGCCGGGTGCAATATCGCCCCGCCGGCGAGACGTGGGAACGGATCAGCGTGCCGCAGGACGAACAGACGGTGTCGGTAAAGGTCTTCGATCCGGTCACGCGCCGCTACACCGACACGCGCTACATGCTCGGCGCGCAGGCGATGCGGCAGCTGCGCGACCTCGCCGGCAAGCCCGCCGCCGACCGCTGCAGCATCGATCCCGCCACGATCGACCGGCTCGCGCAAGGCCAGGCGGCGATCCGCGCCGCCCTGCCGCCGCTGCCCAACGAAAAACTCGTCTACGCCTGCCGCCCGGCGGGCTGACAGCCTCCGCGCCTGCGGCTAACCTGTCCGAAATGGGGGGAGGGGTCGCATGGGGATCAACGGGTGGCGGATCGCGGGTGCGGCGTCGGCGCTCGCCATGGCGGCGCCGGGGCATGCGGAATGGTATGAAGCATCGTCGAAGCATTTCGTCCTCTATGCCAACGGCGATGCCGGCTCCGTCCGTCGCCAGGCCGAGCAGCTGGAGCGGTTCGACAGCCTGATCCGCTATTTCCACGCCATGCCCGATCGGGAGGAGGACGGCTCGAACAAGCTGACCGTCTATGTCGTCGGCAACGACGCGGCGGTGCAGCGCCTGTTCGGGGCAGGGGGGCAGAACATCGCCGGCTTCTACGATGGCCGCGCCAGCGGCTCGGTCGCCTTTACGCCGGCGCGCGGCGGCGACGACGATCTCAAGCCGCAGATCGTGCTGTTCCACGAATATACCCATCACATCCTGCTCGGGAACAGCAACACCGCGCTGCCCGCCTGGTATGCGGAGGGCTATGCCGAGTTCCTGTCGACGGCGCGCTTCGACAAGGACGTCGTCTGGGTCGGCGCCGCCGCGCAGCATCGCGCCTACAGCCTGCTCCAGCAAAGGGGCCTTTCCGCGCAGCAGCTGTTCGCGATGGACCGGGCGAAGATGTCGGAGGATCAGGTTTCGTCGCTCTACGCACGCGGCTGGCTTCTCACCCACTACATCACGCTCAACCCCGAGCGGCGCGCCCAATTCATGACGTACCTCAAGGCGCTCAACCAGGGGAAACCCGGCGCCGAGGCGGCCACCGCCGCGTTCGGCGACCTGCGCGCGCTGAACAAGGCGCTCGACGGCTATCTCGGCAAGTCGACGCTGCCCGCCTACAAGATCTCGCTGGAACGCCTGCCCGCGCCGCAGGTGACGATGCGCCCGCTGCGGCCGGGCGAGAAGGAAATGATCGGCCTGCGCATGCGCTCCGATCGCGGCGTCAATCGCGAGACGGCGCAGCCGATCCTCGCCAAGGCGATCCCGATCGGCGACCATTATCCCGACGATCCGGTGGTGCAGGGCTGGCTCGCCGAGATGGCGCTGGACGCGGGGCGCAACGACCTGGCCGAGGCTGCCGCCGACCGGGCGCTGGCGCTCGATCCCAAATCGGCGCAGGCCCTGGTCTACAAGGCGCAGGCGCACCTGCGCCGCGCCCGCGCGGCCAAGGCGAAGGACCCGGAGGTCTGGCGCGAAGCGCGCAGCTGGCTGCTGAAGGCGAACAAGCTCGACACCGACGACGCCTATGCGCTGCTGCTCTATTACTCCAGTTTCGGCATGGCCGGCGTGGTGCCGACCGACAATGCCAAGAACGCGCTCGCCCGCGCGCACGAACTGGTGCCGCAGGATGAAAGCGTCGGCTACGCCTATGCCATGCAATCGCTCGTCGACGGCAAGACCGAAGATGCGCGCACCGCGCTGCGTCCGCTCGCCTATTCGGCGCACAGCGGCGCCGACAATCCTGCGGTCAGGCTGTTGAAGCAACTGGATGCCGGCAAGTCGGGCACCGCCGCGATGAGCGCGGCGGGCATGAAACGGCCGACCGACGCGGGGGACTGACGGCGCCTCTCCATCCGTCAGCGCCGGTGCGCTACCCCCGCGTCCGCTCCCGCTCCAGCAGCGCCTGCTTGCGCGCCGGCCCCCAGGCATAGCCGCCGACCGCGCCGTCGCCGCGCGTCACCCGGTGGCACGGCACCACCACCGCCAGCGGATTGCCGCCGCACGCCGTCCCTGCCGCGCGCACCGCCCCCGGGCGGCCGGCGGCGGCGGCAAGCTCGGCATAGCTCAGCGTCTCGCCCGCGGGGATCGTCTTCAACGCCTGCCATACCGCCTCCTGAAAGGCGGTGCCGCGCACGTCGAGGGGCAGCGCGGCATCGCGGCCGGGCGTCTCGACCAGCGCCACCACCGCCGCGGCCCAAGCCTCCAGTGCCGGATCGCCCGCCACGATCGTCGCGCGGGGGAATCGCGCCGCCAGCGCGGCGGCATCCTCGTCGAAGGCGACGCGGCACAGCCCCTTGTCCGTCGCCGCGACCAGCAGCGGGCCGAGGCTGGTGGCGGCGATCGTCCAGCGGATCGTCACGCCGGCGCCGCCGCCTGCCCAGGCACTCGGGCTCATCCCCAGCCGCCGCGCGCCATCGGCATAGAAGCGGCTCGCCGCGCCATAGCCTGCGGCGTAGATCGCATCGGTCACGCTTCCCTCCTGTCCCAGGGCATCGGCCACCCGTGCCGCCCGCTGGCCGCGTGCATAGGCGGCCGGCGTCACGCCGGTCGCGCGCTTGAACAGCCGGCTGAAATGATGCGGTGCATAGCCGACCGCCGCCGCCAGGTCGGCGAGCGCGACGCCGCCGTCCGCCGCCTCGATCAGCGCCACCGCGCGCGCCACCGCCGCACTGTCGCGCGCCACCGCATCGGGCTGGCAGCGCAGGCAGGCGCGATAGCCCGCCGCCCGCGCCGCCGCGCCATCGGCGAGGAAATGCACGTTCTCGCGCCGCGGATGGCGGGCGGGGCAGCTCGGCTTGCAATAGATGCCGGTGGTCCGCACCGCGGCGACGAAGCTGCCGTCGCGTTCCCGGTCGCGCCGGGCGAAGGCGGCCCAGGCCGCATCCTGATCGATCTCGCTCATGCCCCGTGATTAGCAGGCCGCCGCGGCCGCCTCATCCCGCGTCTTGCGTTCAAAAGCTTTCCCCCCGCGCCGGCGGCTCAAAAACCGGTGCCGCGCACCGGCGGCCGCCTGCGCAGGGCGGCGACATCCTCCGCCCCCGCGGCCAGCGCCCCGACGCGGCCCAGCCCCTTGCTCACCTCGCTGCCCGCCTTGGGTGCGAACAGCCGGGCGCGGGCGTAGCGGTCACCGGCCTCCGCATAGCGGCCCGCCGCTTCGGCGCAGAGCGCCAGGTTGAACATCGTCGATCCATGGTCGGGCGCCATCCGGTCCACCTCGGCAAAGGCGGCGCAGGCCGCCTGCGGATCGTGCTTGGTCAGCCGCACCGCCTCGCGGAACCGCGCCGCCGCATCGGGCGGCAGGCCGTCGCGCGATTCCTGCACGCGGATCGTATAGCGTTCGGCGTGCGGTGCGAGGTCCAGCCGCACCTCCGCCGCGATCGATTCGGCCATCGATCCCGCGGTGAAGCCGACATCGGTGGCGACGCCGCGATCCTCGCACCAGTCGGACCGGTCCTCGCGCGTCTTGGTGGTGCTGTAGGGGGAGGGGCCGCCGGTCCGCGCGATGCGCAGGTCGGCGCGCAACGCGATCGTCCGCCGTACGCAGGCGACGCGATACTTCTGCTTCGCCACGCACTTGCCGTCCTTCTTCTCGGTGCAGCGTTCGCGGGCCTCGGTATAGTCGCTGTCGTCGACGTCGATCCCCGTATCGCCGGTCAGCAGCCCGTCGGGGCGCAGCGACGGCGGGACCAGCTGCACATGCGGCAGGCCGTCCGCCCCCAGTTTGGCGAGTTGCCGTTCGATCGCCTCGCCCAGCGCCTCCCCCTCGCGCCCGCCGATCGGGCCGACCGCGATCGTCGGCAGGAAGCTCGCCTCGCGCGCCTGCGCCGCGAACACACCCTCGACCCGCAGCGTCTCGCCCGTCGCCGGGCCGGACAGCATCGCACCGATCCCCAACGCCAGCCACCACCGCATGATCGCCTCTCCTCGTGCCGCCATCATCGTTACGCCCCCGATCCTGAACGGGTCCTGCGCAAACTGTCGTGCGTCCCCTCGACTCGCTCGACTTGCCTTCCCGCCCCCCCCATGCTAGCCGCCCGCCACCCATAAGCGGTGCGCGTTTGCGCGCCCTCTTCCCCATGGGCCAACATTCGGCACGAGGACTTCGACTCCGTGGAGACATCCACCGGTAATTTGAGCGGCGGTATCCAGGCGAGCCTGGGCGGACGCTATGCGCTCGCCCTGTTCGAGCTGGCGCGCGACGCCCGCAGCATCGACACGGTCGAGGCGAGCCTGGCGCAGGTCCGCGATGCGCTCGCCGGCAGCGCCGACTTCCGCGAGCTGACGGTCAGCCCGCTGGTCGCGCGCGGCGCCGCGGTGAAGGCGGTGCTCGCCACCGCCGATACGCTCGGGCTCGACGCCACCACCCGCAATTTCCTCGGCGTCCTCGCCGAGAATCGCCGCCTTGGCCAGCTGCCCGCGATCATCCGCGCCTTCCGCCAGCTTGCCGCCCGGCATCGTGGCGAAACCACCGCAGAGGTCGCCAGCGCCCATCCGCTGACCGACGATCAGGTGACCGAGCTGAAGCAGCAGCTGCGCCAGCGCGTCGGCCGCGACGTGTCGGTCGACCTCACCGTCGATCCCTCGCTGCTCGGCGGGCTCGTCGTCCGCATCGGTTCCCAGATGATCGATTCCTCGATCCGCACCCGCTTGAATGCGCTTGCCAGCGCGATGAAAGGCTAATCCATGGATATCCGCGCCGCAGAAATCTCAAAGGTCATCAAGGACCAGATCAGCAACTTCGGCACCGAGGCCCAGGTTTCGGAAACCGGCCAGGTGCTGTCGGTCGGTGACGGCATCGCGCGCATCTACGGCCTCGACAACGTCCAGGCGGGCGAGATGGTCGAATTCGCCAACGGCGTGCAGGGCATGGCGCTCAACCTCGAAGCCGACAACGTCGGCGTCGTGATCTTCGGCTCGGACGCCGAGATCCGCGAGGGCGACACCGTCAAGCGCACCGGCACCATCGTCGACGTGCCGGTCGGCAAGGGCCTGCTCGGCCGCGTCGTCGACGGCCTCGGCAACCCGATCGACGGCAAGGGGCCGATCGTCAGCGACCAGCGCAGCCGCGTCGAGGTGAAGGCGCCGGGCATCATCCCGCGCCAGTCGGTGCACGAGCCGATGCAGTCGGGCCTCAAGGCGATCGACGCGCTCGTTCCCGTCGGCCGCGGCCAGCGCGAGCTCATCATCGGCGATCGCCAGACCGGCAAGTCCGCCGTCGCCATCGACACCTTCATCAACCAGAAGGGCGTCAACGCCGGCGCCGACGAATCGAAGAAGCTCTACTGCGTCTACGTCGCGGTCGGCCAGAAGCGTTCCACGGTGGCGCAGCTCGTCCGCACGCTCGAAGAGAATGGCGCGATGGACTATTCCATCGTCGTCGCCGCGACCGCGTCGGACCCCGCGCCGCTCCAGTTCCTCGCGCCCTACACCGGCTGCGCGATGGGCGAATATTTCCGCGACAACGGCATGCATGCGCTGATCGTCTATGACGATCTGTCGAAGCAGGCGGTCGCCTATCGCCAGATGTCGCTGCTGCTGCGCCGTCCGCCGGGCCGCGAAGCCTATCCGGGCGACGTCTTCTACCTGCACAGCCGCCTGCTCGAGCGTGCGGCGAAGATGAACGAGGCGAACGGCTCGGGCAGCCTCACCGCGCTGCCGATCATCGAAACGCAGGCGGGCGACGTGTCGGCCTACATCCCGACCAACGTGATCTCGATCACCGACGGCCAGATCTTCCTCGAAACCGACCTGTTCTTCGCGGGCATCCGCCCGGCGATCAACGTCGGCCTGTCGGTCAGCCGCGTCGGCTCCGCCGCGCAGACCAAGGCGATGAAGAAGGTGTCGGGCTCGATCAAGCTCGAGCTCGCCCAGTATCGCGAGATGGCGGCGTTCGCGCAGTTCGGCTCGGACCTCGATGCCTCGACGCAGAAGCTGCTGAACCGCGGCGCGCGCCTCACCGAGCTCCTGAAGCAGGCGCAGTTCAACCCGATGCCCTTCGAGGAGCAGGCCGCGTCGATCTTCGCCGGCACCAACGGCTATCTCGATACCGTCGCGGTGCAGGACGTGGTGCGCTACGAGGCGGCGATGCTCGCCGACCTGCGCGCGAACCATGCCGGCGTGCTCACCAAGATCCGCGAGACGCGCGATCTCGGCGACGAGGCGAAGGCAGGCCTGAAGGCCGCGCTCGACCAATTCGCGAAGACGTTCGCGTAACCGTGCAATGTGCTCCCGCGAAGGCGGGAGCCCAGTACTGGGTCCCCGCCTTCGCGGGGACACATGAAGGACCACAATGGCGTCGTTGAAGGCCCTCAAAGTTCGGATCAACTCGGTCAAGTCGACCCAGAAGATCACCAAGGCGATGAAGATGGTCGCCGCCGCCAAGCTGCGCCGCGCGCAGGAGGCGGCGCAGGCCGGCCGTCCCTATGCCGAGCGGCTGGAGGCGGTCGTCGCCAGCCTGTCGCGTCAGCTCGCCGGCGGCGCCAACGTCTCGCCTTTGCTGTCGGGCACCGGCAAGGACCAGGTGCATCTGCTCGTCGTCGCGACCTCGGAGCGCGGCCTCGCCGGCGCGTTCAACACCAACATCGTCCGCGCCGCCCGCCGCAAGGCCGAGGAGCTGGAGGCGCAGGGCAAGACGGTGCGCTTCTATCTCGCCGGCAAGAAGGGGCGCGTGCTCAAGCGCTTCTACCCGAACGCGATCCTCGCCGACCATGAGCTGGGCGGCCACAAGGCGCTGGGCTTCACCCAGGCCCGCGAGGTCGCCGACGACCTGCTCGCCCGCTATGCCGCCGGCGAGTTCGACGTCGCGCACCTGTTCTACGCCAAGTTCGTCTCGGCCCTGGTGCAGGAGCCCGTCGGCCAGCAGATCATCCCGGTCGCGGTGGGCGATTCCAAGGGGGACGTAGTGGCAACTTCGCCAACTTCCGCAGGCTCCGGCGCGGGCGCGGTGGTCGAATACGAGCCCGACGAGGAATCGATCCTCGCCGACCTGTTGCCCCGCAACGTCGCGATCCAGATCTTCCGCGCGATGCTGGAAAACGGCGCGTCCGAACAGGGCAGCCGCATGAACGCGATGGACAATGCGACGCGCAACGCGGGCGACATGATCAACCGCCTGTCGATCCAGTACAACCGCACCCGCCAGGCCGCGATCACGACCGAGTTGGTCGAGATCATTTCGGGTGCGGAGGCGCTCTAGTTTTTCGCGTCACCCCAGCGCAAGCTGGGGTCTCGTGCCGCAAGCGATACTCCCGTGGAGGGAGATCCCAGCCTACGCTGGGATGACGAGTTAGAAGGCAAGGAAGCAGACCATGGCAACCGCCGCAGACGACATCCGCCCGACCCAGTCGACGGGCAGCAGCAACACCACCGGCACCATCGCGCAGGTCATCGGCGCGGTCGTCGACGTGCATTTCCCCGACAACCTGCCCGCCATCCTGTCAGCGCTGGAAACGGACAACAACGGCAACCGCCTGGTGCTCGAGGTCGCGCAGCACCTCGGTGAGAACACCGTGCGCACCATCGCCATGGACGCGACCGAGGGCCTGACCCGCGGCCAGACCGTGCGCGATACCGGCACGCAGATCTCCGTGCCCGTCGGCCCGGCGACGCTCGGCCGCATCCTCAACGTCGTCGGCGAGCCGATCGACGAGCGTGGCCCCGTGCAGACCGACCTGCGCGCGCCGATCCACGCCTCCGCCCCGCTGTTCGTCGACCAGTCGACCGAAAGCGCCATCCTGGTCACCGGCATCAAGGTGATCGACCTGCTCGCGCCCTATGCCAAGGGCGGCAAGATCGGCCTGTTCGGCGGCGCCGGCGTCGGCAAGACCGTGCTGATCCAGGAACTCATCAACAACATCGCCAAGGGCCACGGCGGCACCTCGGTGTTCGCGGGCGTCGGCGAGCGCACCCGCGAGGGCAACGACCTCTATCACGAATTCCTCGACGCCGGCGTCATCGCCAAGGATGCCGAGGGCAATCCGATCAGCGAAGGATCGAAGGTCGCGCTGGTATTCGGCCAGATGAACGAGCCGCCGGGCGCCCGCGCCCGCGTCGCACTGTCGGGCCTGACCATCGCCGAATATTTCCGCGATCAGGAAGGGCAGGACGTGCTGTTCTTCGTCGACAACATCTTCCGCTTCACCCAGGCGGGCGCGGAAGTGTCGGCACTGCTCGGCCGCATCCCGTCGGCGGTGGGCTATCAGCCGACGCTGTCCACCGACATGGGCGCGCTGCAGGAGCGCATCACCTCGACCAACAAGGGCTCGATCACCTCGGTGCAGGCGGTGTACGTCCCCGCGGACGATCTTACCGATCCGGCGCCGGCGACGTCGTTCGCCCACCTCGACGCGACGACCGTGCTCAACCGCGCGATCTCGGAACTCGGCATCTATCCGGCGGTCGATCCGCTCGATTCGACCAGCCGCGTGCTCGAACCGCGCGTCGTCGGCCAGGAGCATTACGACACCGCCCGCGCGGTCCAGTCGCTGCTCCAGCGCTACAAGTCGTTGCAGGACATCATCGCGATCCTCGGCATGGACGAACTGTCGGAAGAGGATAAGCTGACGGTCACGCGGGCGCGCAAGATCCAGAAGTTCCTCAGCCAGCCGTTCCACGTCGCCGAGGTCTTCACCGGCATCAGCGGCAAGTTCGTGCAGATCGAGGACACCGTCCGCTCGTTCAAGGCGGTGGTCGACGGCGAATACGATCACCTGCCCGAAGCGGCCTTCTACATGGTCGGCGGCATCGACGAAGTCGTCGCCAAGGCCGAGAAGCTGGCCGCAGAGGCGTAAGAACAGGGTAAAGCCCCTCCTCTTCAGAGGAGGGGTTGGGGGTGGTGGGTGTCTCACCGAGACCTGAGCCCGTAACCCCCACCCCAACCCCTCCCCTGAAGGGGAGGGGCTTTGAAGAGAAGAGACATGCTCCACTTCGAACTCGTCACGCCCGAAAAGCTCGTCCGCTCGGAGGAGGTCTATATGGTCGTCGTTCCCGGCACCGAAGGCGACTTCGGCGTGCTGGAGGGCCATGCGCCGCTGATGTCGACGGTGCGCGACGGCGCGCTGTCGGTCTACCGCACGCAGGGCGCGCAGCCGGAAACGATCGCGATCCAGGGCGGCTTCGCGGAGGTCAACGCCAAGGGCCTGACCGTATTGGCGGAACGCGCCGCCTGACGCCGATTGGATCGTCAGCCCGGTAACGGGTTGAGCAGGCCGGGGAAATCGCGCCGGTCTGTCCTACATCCGCCGAAACGAGCAAAGAGCCGGAGCCATCCGGCTCTTTCTCATTCCTGCTGACGTCAGCTCGACGCAGCGTCGCCGTTAGCCCTGAGCCTGTCGAAGGGCATGCGTCTCACCTGTGCTTCGACACGCTCAGCACGAACGGGGCCAGATAACCCACTCACGCCGCGAACAGCGACGCCCCCTTCTTCACCACCGTCCGCCCCGCCATATCGGTCACCGCATAGGTGAACCCCGGCAGCAGGCAGAAGGCGCCGACCTCGCCCTGCGGCGACAGCGCCAGGAAGCCGACCTGCACGCCCTTGATCGCGTCCCCGCGCAGCCGGGCGATATGCCGCACCACCTCCTCGCACGCCGCCTGCGGCGACAGGCCGGCCCGCATCGAGGCGACGACGCGCGCCGTGCCGGCGATCCGCGTCACCTCCTCGCCGAGCCCGGTCGAGGTCGCGCCGCCGACCCCCGCCTCGACATACAGCCCGCTGCCGACCTGCGGCGAATCGCCGACCCGGCCGCGCATCTTGAATGCCATGCCCGACGTGGTGCACGCTCCCGCCATCCGCCCGGAGGCATCACGCGCCAGCAGGCCGATCGTATCGTGGTCGAGCGCGCCGCCCCTCGGCATGCGGCGGTTCTCGATATTGGCTTCTGGCTTGTACTGCGCCGTCTTCAGCCAGTCGCGCCACGCCTTCTCCGCCTCCGGGGTCAGCAGATCGACCTTGGGAAAGCCCTGATCGCGCGCGAACCGCGTCGCGCCTTCGCCGACGATGAAGGTGTGCGGCGTCTTTTCCATGACGGCCCTCGCGACCGAGATCGCGTGCACCGTATCCTCCAGCGCCGCCACCGCGCCGACGCCGCCGCGATCGTCCATGATGACCGCGTCCAGCGTCACATGCCCGTCGCGGTCGGGATAGCCGCCATAGCCGACCGAATGGTTGGTCGGGTCCGCCTCCGGCACCATGCCGCCCGCCTCGACCGCATCGATCAGGCTGCCGCCCGCCTTCAGCTTCGCGAACGCGGCGGCGTTGGCGGCGGCGCCGAAATCCCAGGTCGAGACGATCATCGCCGGATCGCGTACGGGCGCCGCCGCGCCGGCTACCGTCGCCACCCCGCCGGCCGCCGCCATGCCCCCCAGAAAGCCGCGCCGCGTCGTCATGTCCGAACCCTCCTGGACCTGAATTGGTCTGCTACAGGAAGTTATAGGGATCCACGTCCACCGTCACGCGCGCTTTTGCCGGCCAGTCGAGATCGCCCAGCCAGTCGCGAATCACGTCCTGCACGTCCAGCGCCCGGCGGGCATGGACGAGCAGCCGATAGCGATGGCGCCCGCGCAGCATCGCGAGCGGGGCAGGGGCGGGGCCATAGACCGCCATGCCCTCCACCTGCGGCGCGGTGCGGGCGACCAGCCGCGCGACCTCATGGGCGCAGGCCTGCTCCTCCGACGACACGACGATCGCGGCATAGCGGCCGAACGGCGGCGCGCCGGCATCGCGCCGTGCCTCCGTCTCCGCTTCGTAGAAGGCGTCGGCATCGCCGGTCACCAGCGCCTGCATCACCTGCGCCTTGGGGCTGTGCGTCTGGATGAAGACGTGGCCCGGCTTGCTCCCGCGCCCCGCCCGTCCCGACACCTGGCGGATCTGCTGGAAGGTGCGCTCCGCCGCCCGCAGGTCGCCGCCCTCCAGCCCCAGATCGGCATCGACCACGCCGACCAGGGTGAGGTTGGGAAAGTGATAGCCCTTGGTGACCAATTGCGTACCGACGACGATGTCGATGTCGCCCGCCTCCATCCGCCCGACGAACTCCGCCGCCTTGGCCGGCGACCAGATCGTGTCGGAGGTGACGATGGCGACCCGGGCGTTCGGAAACAGCGCCGTCACCTCGTCGGCGATCCGCTCGACACCGGGGCCGCAGGCGACCAGGCTGTCCTCTTCCTTGCACTCCGGGCAGGCGCGCGGCGTCGGCATGACATGGCCGCAATGGTGGCAGGCGAGCCGCCGGGTCAGCCGGTGCTCGACCATCCAGGCCGTGCAATTGGGGCATTGGAAGCGATGCCCGCAGGTGCGGCACAGCGTCAGCGGCGCATAACCGCGACGGTTGAGGAACAGCAGCGACTGTTCGCCCCTCGCCAGCGCTTCCTCCAGCGCGGCGACCAGCGCGGGTGCGATCCAGCGCCCGCGCTCGGGCGGCGCCTGGATCAGGTCGATCGCCTCGATCGTCGGCATCTCGGCCGGTCCGTAGCGGCCGGGCAGCTTCAATTCCTCGTAGCGGCCCAGCGCCACCTGCTGGCGCGTCTCGATCGCCGGGGTGGCGCTGGCGAGGATCACCGGGCAGCCCTCGAACTTGCCGCGCATGACGGCGACGTCGCGGGCGTGGTAGTGGACGCCCTCTTCCTGCTTGAAGCTCGTCTCGTGCGCCTCGTCGACGACGATCAGGCCGAGGTTGCGATAGGGCAGGAACAAGGCCGAGCGCGCGCCGACCGTCACCAGCGCCTCGCCGCTCGCGATCGCCCGCCACGCCCGGCGGCGCTGCGTCGAGCGCAGGCCCGAATGCCATGCGACGGGTTCGCAGCCGAAGCGATCGTGGAACCGCTTCAGGAACGGTTCGGTCAGCGCGATTTCGGGCAGCAGCACCAGGCACTGTCGCCCCTCGCGGATCGCCTCCGCCACCGCCTCGAAATAGACCTCGGTCTTGCCCGATCCGGTGACTCCGTCGAGCAGCGTCGGGTGGAAGGCGCGGGCGGCGACGTGCGCGACCAAAGTGTCGGCGGCGGCCTGCTGTTCGCCGGCCAGCGTCGGCGCGCCGAAGGCGGGATCGGGATGGGGATAGGGGCTGTCGATATCCACCTCCACCGCCTCGATCGCGCCGCTCTTGACGAGGCCGCGGATGACCGCGTCGGAGACGTCGGCGATGCCGGCGAGTTCGCGGATCAGCCCCTGCCGGTCGCCGATCCGCTCCAGCGCCTGTTCGCGCTGCGGGGTGAGCCGGGGCGGCACGGTGCCGGTGGCGCGATATTCGGTCGCGGTGCGCGCTCCCTCCAGCGCCGATGTGGAGGCGAGCGCCATCCGCACGACCGCGGCGGGCGGCGCCAGGTAGTAATCGGCGGTCCATTCCACCAGCCGGCGCAAGGGGGCGGCGAGCGGCGGCACGTCCACCGTGCCGAGCAGCGGGCGCAGCCGGTTGTCGCCGACCTCGGCATCCGACGGCAGGCGCTCGGGCTCCCAGACGACGCCGAGCAGCTGGCGCGGCCCCAAGGGCGCGATGACGATCGATCCGGGCTCGACGTGCATGCCCGCCGGCACGCGATAGTCGAGCGGGCCGAGCGCGGAATTGAGGACGAGGACGCGGGCGCGCGAAGACATGACACGCCCCATATGGGGGCTCGGCGACTCGGCGTGAAGCGTTATGCCGCTTTGCGCGACGCCTCGGGCCGTCGGATGCCGACGCGGGCGCGCTTGGCGGCATAGAGCACCGAATCGGCGGCCCGCGCGAAATCGCGCAGCGACCGGTAGCTCGCGTCGAACAGCGCCATGCCGACCGAGCCGGCGCTGGTCATGGTGATGCCGCCCGCCTCCACCGGCACGCGCAGCACCGCCTCGATATCGCAGCGCAACTGTTCGCCACGGGCGATCGTGGCGGGATCGGTGACGATGATCGCGAATTCGTCGCCGCCGATCCGGGCGGCGAAGCACTCGCGCAGCCAGGGCTGGGTCAGTGCCGCGCCGGTCAGGCGCAGCACCTCGTCGCCGGCATCGTGGCCGAGCGAATCGTTGATCCCCTTGAACCCGTCGAGGTCGATCAGCACCAGCATCAGCGGCGTGCCCTCGCTGCGGGCGCGGCGCATCGCCATGTCCAGTTCGCGGTCGAAGGCGGCGCGGTTGGCGATGCCGGTCAACGCATCGGTATCCGCCGAGCGACGCAGCTGCGTCTCCAGCCCATGGCGTTCGGTGATGTCCTGGAACACGCCGACCAGCGCTTGGACGCGGCCGTCGACCATCTCCGCCTCGGCGGCGGCGCGCACGCGGCGGTGGCGGCCATCGGCGGTGACGAGGTCGGTCTCGAATTCGAACGGGGCGCCGGTCCTGATCGTGCGGGCGATCGTTTCCGACACCATGTCGCGCGCATGCGGCGGGTAGTAATCGAGCGCGCGCTCCAGCGGCGGCACCTCGCCGACCGGCAGGCCGTGGATGCGGAACACGTTGTCCGACCATTCCAGCGTCGGCCCATCGAGCGACACGCGCCACGATCCGATCATCGCGATCCGTTCCGCCTGGCGGAAGATGCGATCCTTGCGGGCGAGCTGCCCGACCAGTTCCTCGCCCGCGGTGGCGATGCGGATCGCCTCCAGCGCCGTGCGCCGCGCGGCGATCAGCGCCTCGGCGAGGCTGGCGAGGTGCTTCAATGCGGCATCCCCGGCGGCGTTGAGCGAGCGCGGGCGCGAATCGAGCACGCACAGGGTGCCGATCGGCTGGCGCACGCCTGCGCCATCGGCGACATGGATGGCGGTGCCGGCGTAGAAGCGCAGCCCGGTGTCCGTCACCAGCGGATTGTCGCGGAAGCGCGGATCGTCGCTTAGGTCGTCGACGATCAGCGGCGTCTGCTGGCGGATCGTCCGGTCGCAAAAGGCGATGTCGCGATCGAGTTCGCGCGCGCCGGACGTGGTGCTCGCCTTGATCCACAGCCGGTCGCGGTCGATCAGCGTCAGCATCGCCGTCGGACAGCCGAGCAGGTCCGCGGCGAGCGCGACGACCGCGTCGAATTCGCGTTCCGGTTCGCTGTCGAGCAGGGCCAGCGCATGCAGCGCGGCAAGCCGGCTCGTCTCGTCATAGGGCAGGCCGGCAGGGGACGCAGGATCACTCATGGCGGCGCCCTCATGCCGGAAAAGACGTTAAAATTGGCTTTTCCGTACCGACGGGCAGGTGCACAGATGCGATGGAATGAGCGACGCCCCCCCCCCGCTATCGATGCAATGGGCCGCGCATCTGGCACGCGACCGGCGGCGCTCGCCGCACACCGTGCGCGCCTATCAGGCGACGGCGGAGCGGTTGACCGCTTTCCTGCAGGGCCATTGGGGCGGCCCGGCCGATGCCGCGGCGCTGGCGCGCGTCACCGCGGCCGACCTCAGGGCATTCCTGGCGGTTCGCCGGGCGGAGGGGCTGACCAACGTCTCGGCGGCGCGGGAATTGTCCGCGGTGCGCGGTTTCCTCGCCTTCGCCGCGCCGGATGCGGATCGCCCGCGACTGCGCGGTCCGCGGGTGAAGACCGGCGTGCCGCGACCGATCGCCCCGGCCGAGGCGGTGGCGCTGGCGCAGGAGGTGGCGGACGAGGCAGCGGAGCCGTGGATCGGCGCACGCGACTGGGCGGTGCTGCTGCTGCTCTACGGTGCGGGCCTGCGCATCGGCGAGGCGATCGCGCTCCCCGCCCGCATCCTGCCGCTCGGCGAAACGCTGGTGGTGACGGGCAAGCGCGACAAGACGCGCATCGTGCCGCTGCTGCCGCAGGTGCGCGCCGCGATCGAGGCCTATGCGCGCGCCGTACCCTGGACGCTCGATCCGGCGGCGCCGCTGTTTCGCGGCGCGAAGGGTGGGCCGCTCGCGCCGGGCATGATCCGCCGCGCGGTGCAGGGCGCGCGCGGGCGACTGGGCCTCGGCGAACGCACCACTCCGCATGCGCTGCGCCACAGTTTCGCGACGCATCTGCTCGGCCGCGGTGCCGACCTGCGCGCCTTGCAGGAGCTGCTCGGCCACGCCAGCCTCAGTTCGACGCAGGTCTATACCGCGGTGGACGCCGCGCATCTGCTCGACGTCTATCGCAACGCGCACCCGCGGGCGTGAATCAGCGGGCGCGCGGCTTCCAGGTGACGACCCGCCACAGATAGCCGAGCACGATCAGCACCGTGATCGCCACCGCCAGCGGTCCGACATAACGGTCGAGTTCGCCGAAGCGCGAACCCAGATACAGGCCGGCGGCGGCGAGGATCGTGTTCCAGATCAGGCTGCCCGCGAACGTCCAGACGAGGAATCGCCACAGGGGCATGCAGGTGATGCCGGCGGGCAGCGAGATGATCGTGCGAAAGGTCGGCATGAAGCGGAACACGAACACCACCCAGCCGCCGTGATGGACGAAGAAGCGGTGCAGCCTCTCGACATCCTCCCACTCCATCGTCAGCCAGCGCCCGTGCCGCTCGACGAAGGGGCGGAACCGCTGGTAGCCGAGGTGCCGGCCGACCCAATACCAGAAGTAATTGCCCGCGGTGGTGCCCGCGGTGCCCCACAGCACCAGCGGCACCATCGCCATGTCGCCGCGCGCCACCGCCATCCCGCCCAGGCCCATGATGACCTCCGACGGGATCGGCGGAACGATATTCTCCAGCGCCATCAGCAGGAAGATGCCGACATAGCCGCCCCAGGCGATCCCGTTGAGGATGAAGTCGGTCATGCGGGATTGGTAACGGCGGGGGCCTCAGTCCCGTTCCGCCGCGTCTTCGGATTGCCGCTCCCCGACCCGCCGCTCGATCGCGTCCCAGATGAGGCCGGCGACATCGGTGCCGTCGAACCGCTCGATCGCGACGATGCCGGTGGGGGAGGTGACGTTGATCTCGGTCAGCCACTCGCCGCCGATCACGTCGATACCGACGAACAGCAGCCCGCGGCGCTTCAGCTCCGGCCCCAGCGCGGCGCAGATCTCGCGTTCCCGCGCCGTCAGTTCGGTCTTCACCGCCGATCCGCCGACCGCCAGGTTGGACCGGATCTCGCCCGCGCCGGGCAGGCGGTTGATCGCGCCCGCGACCTCCCCGTCGACCAGCACGATGCGCTTGTCGCCCTCCGCCACGGCAGGCAGGAATGCCTGGATCATGTGCGGTTCGCGCCAGGTCTGGTTGAACACCTCGATCAGCGCCGACAGGTTGGCGCCGTCGCTGCCGACGCGGAAGATCGCCTTGCCGCCGTTGCCGTGCAGCGGCTTCACCACGATCTCGCCATGCTCCGCCAAAAAGGCGCGCGCCTCGTCCAGGCTGCGCGTCACCAGCGTCGGCGGCATGAACTGCGCATAGTCGAGCACGAACACCTTTTCGGGCGCGTTGCGCACGCTGCGCGGGTTGTTCACCACCAGGGTCTGTTCGGCGATCCGTTCGAGCAGGTGCGTCGCGGTGATATAGCCGAGGTCGAACGGCGGATCCTGCCGCATCAGCACCACGTCCGCCTCCGTGCCCAGATCGAGGCTGACCGGCGCTTCGGTGCGGAAGTGATCGCCCGCGACCCGCTGCACGGTCACGGGGCGGGCCTGCGCCCAGACGCGGCCGTCGCGATAGTTGAGGTCTTCGGCAAGATAGTGGAACAGCCGGTGCCCGCGTGCCTGCGCGCTCAGCATCAGCGCAAAGGTGGAATCGCCGGCGATGGCGATGCTCTCGAGCGGGTCCATCTGGACGGCGACGGTGAGGGACATGGGCGCGCTCCGATTGGCAAGGTGCGGCGGGACGTAGGGCGTGACCGCCGCAAAGTCACCCTATCCACGCATTCTCGATGTGCCGTGGCCGGGTGCCGGGGGCGAGCAGGATCACGTCGATCCGGATATCGTCGCCCGGCCCGGCATAGCGCGGCATCAGCATCTCCGCCGCCGCCGCGACGCGGGCAAGCCGCCGCTCGTCGATCGCGAAGTCGAGATCCCCCGCCCGCGCCCGCGTCTTCACCTCGACGAAGGCGATCAGGCTGCCGCGCCGCGCGACGAGATCGACCTCTCCCGCCGGCGTGCGCACCCGCCGATCGAGGATGCTCCACCCCTTCAACCGCAACCACCACCCCGCCAGCCGCTCGCCCCGACGCCCGGCGGCATCGGCAGTCTGGCGGGCGTGACTGGTCGGGCGGCGGGGCGGGCGGGGCATGGGTCGAGTGTGCGTTGCTGGGTTTGTTGAAGCAAGTGCTATAGGAACCCTGTTGCGACCTATCGTTATGGGTATAACCAGCTGTATGGCAGTAATGCGCGCGCTTAAAGAGCATCGTTACCTGTTTCAGGCTTGTTTGATTGCCTCAACGACCACGATGTGCGAACTGATAACTGACGCTGTTAATTTTCGATCGTTATTCAATTCGATATGGCTACTGGGACTGCCTGCGCTCTGCGGCATCGTGGCCAATGTCGGTTGGGATCGGCGTTGCTTCATAGCGCTGACGTTGACAGGCATTTCGTTGGTGGTGGCGATGTTCGTCGGCGTCAACTTCACCAGTTATAGCTAAGCTAATTCTAACGTAGGACGATCACCCCTCGCCCTTCATAGCCAGCGCCCGCGCATACAGCGTCTTGCGGTCGAGCCCGAACGCCTTCGCCACCTCGCCCGCCGCCTTGGCGACCGGCAGGCGGGTGAGCGCCTCGGCAAGGGCGGCGTCGGCATCCTCGATCGCCGGCGGCGGCGCCTCGCCGGGGGGGGCGACGACGATGGCGATCTCGCCCTTGGGGGCAGCGTCGGCGTAGCGGGCGGCGAGGGCGGACAATGTGCCGGTGACCGCCTCCTCGAACCGCTTGGTGATCTCGCGCGTCACCGCCGCCTCGCGGTCGCCGAGGCCTTCGGCGAGCGCCGCCAGGCAGGCGGCGAGGCGCGGACCGGATTCGTACAGGACCAGCGTCGCCCGGATCGCGGCGATTTCGGCGATGGCGGCGCTGCGCGCATGCGCCTTGCTCGGCAGGAAGCCGCAGAAGAGGAAGCGGTCGGTCGGCAGCCCCGCCAGCGTCAGCGCGGCGACCGCGGCGCACGGGCCGGGGATCGTCACCACCGCATGGCCGGCGGCGCGCGCGTCGCGGACCAGCTTGTAGCCGGGGTCGGAGATCAGCGGCGTGCCCGCGTCGGAGACGAGCGCGACGGCCTCGCCCGCCATACGGGCGATCAACCCCGGCCGCACCCCCTCGGCGTTATGGTCGTGATAGGGCAGCATCGGGCGCTTGACGCCGATATGCCGCAGCAGTCCGGCGGTGACGCGGCTGTCCTCCACCGCTATCACGTCGGCGCGGCCGAGGATGTCGGCGGCGCGCGGCGATAGGTCAGCAAGATTGCCGATCGGCGTCGCGACGATATAGAGTCCGGGTGCGAGAGGTTCGGTAATGGCCACGGGGGACGTCATGGCAGAGGCAGCAACATTTGGACAGCCGTGGACGGGGCGGTCGTGGGCCGGCGTGCGGCGCTGGGCCGCGCTGGCCGCCGCGGCGATGCTCGCCGCCTGTTCCACCGTCGTGCCGCGCGGCCCGGTCGAGGCGCCGGCGCGCCCGCAGCGTCCGCAGGCCGAACGGCCCGAACCGGTCGAGACCGGCCTGCCGCGCGATACCCAGCGCAACCGCGTCGCCCTGCTGGTACCCCTGTCGGGCAGCAATGCTGGGGTCGGCCGCTCGATCGCCAATGCGACGATGCTGGCGGTGCTCGACACCGGCACCGACAAGGTGCGGATCACCAATTACGATACCGCCACCGGTGCCGCCGCCGCCGCGCAGCGCGCCATCGCGGAGGGCGCGCAGCTGATCCTCGGGCCGCTCCTGTCGGAGGACGTGCGTACGGTCGCGCCGATCGCGCGGGCGGCGGGCGTGCCGGTGCTGGCCTTTTCCAACGACGCCTCGGTCGCCGGCAATGGCGTCTATCTGATGGGTTATGCGCCGGCGCAGTCGATCGACCGCGTCGTGCGCTACGCCAGCAGCCGCGGCGTCACCAGCTTCGCCGGGCTCATCCCCAACGGCCTGTACGGCGAACGCGCCTCCACCGCCTTCCTGCGCTCGGTGGAGGGCACGGGCGGTTCGGTGGTTTCGCTGCAGACCTATGGTCGCACCGCGGGCGGCATCACCGGCGCGGTGACGCGGCTCAACGCCAAGGCGCCCTATGGCGCGGTGCTGGTCGCGGATGCCGGCACCCCGGCCGCGGTCGCGGCACCGCTCATCAAGCGCGGCAGCGGCGCCTCGACGCACATTCTCGGCACCGAATTGTGGAATTCCGAAAGCAACCTCGCGGCCAAGCCGGCGCTCAACGGCGCCTGGTTCGCCAGCGTCGGCAACACGCTCTACCGCCAATATGCCGCCAAATACCGGTCGCGCTACAATGCCGCGCCCTACCGGTTGTCCAGCCTGGGCTATGACGCGGTGCTGCTGACGGTGCGGATCGCGCGCGACTGGCCGGTGGGGCGGCGCTTCCCCGAAAACCGGCTGCGCGATGCGGACGGTTTCGCCGGCATCGACGGCGCCTTCCGCTTCGGCCGCGACGGCGTCGCCGAACGCGCGCTGGAGGTGCAGGAGATCCAGAACGGCACGATCGTCACCGTGTCGCCGGCCCCGACCGGCTTCGGCGGGTAAAGAAGCCTTCCTCCGTCACGCCACCTGCGGCGTGACGGCAGGGGCGGGGGCATCGCGCACCACCATCGGCAGGATCGCATCGAGCAGCAGCGCGCCCGCTTCGGTGACGCGCAGCCGCTCGCCCGCGTGCGCGACCAGCCCCTGCGCCTCCAGCCGCGCCACCGCCGCCCAGTCGATCGGCGCGCTGCCGCCGGCCACCGCCGCGACATGGGCAAGGTCGACGCCCTCCGCCAGCCGCAGCCCCATCACCAGCGCCTCGGATCCCCGGTCATGCGCGGCGAGCGGCTCCTCCACCTGCAACCCGTGGCCGTTGCGCGCCACCGCGGCGAGCCAGTTCTCGGGCTTCCGGTGGCGCTGCGTGGCCAGCCCGTCGCGGCGGCCATGCGCCCCCGGCCCGACGCCGGCATAATCGCCATAGCGCCAATAGGTGAGGTTATGCCGGCTCTCCGCGCCGCGCCGGGCGTGGTTGGAGGTTTCATAGGCCGGCAGCCCCGCCGCCGCGGTCATCGCCCGCGTCGCCTCGAACAGGTCGGCGGCGGCATCCTCGTCGGGGATGGTCAGGCGCCCCCTGGCCGCTTCGGTGGCAAAGCGGGTGCCGGGCTCGATGGTCAGCTGGTAAAGCGACAGATGCTCGGTGCCGAGCGCCAGCGCCCGCGCCAGCTCCGCCTCCCACGCGGCAAGGCTCTGCGCAGGCAGTGCGTAGATCAGGTCGAAGCTGACCCGAGCGAAATGGCGCTGCGCCACCGCCAGCGCGCCGAGCCCCTCATGCACGTCATGCGCGCGATCGAGGAAGCGCAGGCTGGCATCGTCCAGCGCCTGCAGGCCTAGCGACACACGGTTGACCCCCGCCGCGGCCAGATCGGCGAACCGCGCCGCCTCGACGGACGACGGGTTCGCCTCCAGCGTGATCTCGATGTCCGGCGCCGGCGTCCAGTGGCGCTGCGCCGCCTCCAGGATCGCCGCGACGGTGGCGGGCGGCATCAGCGACGGCGTGCCGCCGCCGAAGAAGATCGATCCCAGCGTGCGACCCGGCAGCGCTCTCGCTTCGTGCGCCAGGTCGGCGAGCAGCGCGTCGCGCCATTGCTGCTGGTCGACATGGTCGCGCACGTGGCTGTTGAAGTCGCAGTATGGGCATTTGGAGACGCAGAACGGCCAATGGACGTACAGGGCGAGCGGCGACTTGTCGGGGATCATGATGTGGCCGATATGGCGGCGATGATCCCGAAACGCCACCGCTGGCTTGCCCTCCTGCTGTCGTTCGCCGCCTGCACGCAGGGTCCGGAGCGGGTCGTGGAGGCGCGGACGAGCGCGGAACCGGCGCCGCGCGGATCGGTGCTGCTGCGCACCGCGATGCTCTCGGCGCAGAACCGCGAGCGCGCCGACCGCGGGCTGGCGCCGCTGGCGTGGAGCGATCGCCTCGCCGCGTCGGCGCGCAGCTATGCCGAGACGATGGCGCGCACCGGCCGCTTCGAACATGCGCCGCAGTCGATGGGCCTCGATCGCGAGGGTGAAAATCTGTGGACGGGCACCCGCGGCGCCTATCGCTATGACGAGATGGTCGCCCATTGGCTGGGGGAACGGCCCGATTTCGTCAACCTGCCGGTGCCGCAGTTCAGCCGCACCGGCCGCTGGCAGGACGTCAGCCATTATGGCCAGATCGTCTCGCGCCGCACGACGGAGGTCGGCTGCGCGCTGGCGAGCAGCGCCACCGACGATTATCTGGTCTGCCGCTATGCGCCGCCCGGCAACCTGTTCGGCGTCAAGGTCTATTGATCGCTCAGGCCAGCGTCGCGGTGGTATAGGCCGTGTAGCGGCGCCAGCCGAGCGTCGCGTACAGCGCCTCGCCCATGGCCGTCGCGGTCAGCACCTGGCGGGCATGCGCCGGGCGTCGTGCGCCGAGCGTCGCCATCAGCGCCCGCCCCAGGCCGCGGCGGCGGTGCGCTTCGTCGGTGACGATCCGGTCGTAGACGAAGATACCGTCGAGCGCGGCGGCATAGCCGCTCGCCGCCTGCCCGCCGTCGGGCGCGGTGATGACGGCATGGGTGACGTCGCCCGCGCTATCCACCGTCAGCCGATAGCCGGCGGGCAGCGGCTGGGCGCCGACGACCGCATCGGTCACCATCATGCCATTGGCATCGGTGATCGCCCAGCCGGCGGGCAGCAGCGCGCCGTAGGTGGCGGCATCGGCGCACAGCTTCACGAACACGCGCGGTTCGGTGATCGTAGCGAGCAGGCGCGTCAGTCCCGGCCCGGCGTCGGCGAAGACGTAGCGGCGGCGTTCCGCCTCGCTGCCGGTATCCACCCGCCAGCCGCCGCTGTCGGCGACCGGCATCGGCAGGCCGCGCGACAGCGAGCGCGCGGCCAGCCAGCCGCGCACCAGGCCGGCGTCGATCCGCGCGGCCGGTTCGATCAGAGGACGGCGTCCACCAGCTGGCGAAAGGCGTCGGCGCGATGGCTCACCGCATGCTTGGCGGCGGGCTCCATCTCGCCGAACGTCTCCGTGCCGTCGATGGGCAGGAACATCGCGTCATAGCCGAAACCGTTGGCGCCGCGCGGCGGCCAGACGAGCGTGCCGTCGACCCGCCCCTCGAACCATTCGACATGGCCGTCGGGCCAGGCCAGCGCCAGCGCGCAGACGAAATGCGCATCGCGCGGACTGCCGGGTTCCTCGCCCAGCCGATCCTCGACCAGCCGCATGGCGAGGTCGAAGTCCTTGGCTTCGCCCGCCCAGCGCGCCGAGAAGATGCCGGGGTCGCCGCCCAGCGCATCGACGCACAGCCCGCTGTCGTCGGCGAGCGCGGGCAGGCCGGACAGGTCCGCCGCTTGCAACGCCTTCAACTCGGCATTGGCGACGAAGGTGGTGCCGGTCTCCTCGGGCTCGGGCAGGTCGAGCTCGCCCGCCGAGACGGGTTCGATGCCGTACGGCCCGAGCAGTTCGGCGATCTCGCGCACCTTGCCGGCGTTGTGGCTGGCGATGACGATCCGGCCGGGGGCGAGCTTGCGGATCGCCTGGCGGCCTTCTCCGCGTTCGTCCTGGCCGCTCATCGGACCGCGCGATCCTGTGCGGCGAAGATGTCGCCGCAGCCGATGCGGGCGAGGCGCAGCAGGCGCAGCAGCGCTTCCTCGTCATAGGTCGCGTGCTCGGCGGTGGCCTGCGCCTCGGCGATGTTGCCGTTTTCGAGCAGGACGAAGTTGCCGTCGGCATCCGCGCCCGAATCCTCGAGGTAATCGAGGTCGAGGACCGGCGTACCCTGGTAGATGCCGCAGCTGACGGCGGCGACCTTCTGCCGGATCGGGTCGACGGTCAGCTTGCCGTTCGCCAGCAGCGTGTTCACCGCCAGCCGCAGTGCGACCCAGGCGCCGGAGATGGCAGCGGTACGGGTGCCGCCGTCCGCCTGGATGACGTCGCAGTCGAGCGTGATCTGGCGCTCGCCGAGCAGCTTCATGTCGACCACCGAGCGCAGCGAGCGGCCGATCAGGCGCTGGATTTCCTGCGTGCGGCCCGATTGCTTGCCCTTGGCGGCTTCGCGGCTGCCGCGCGTGTGCGTCGCGCGGGGGAGCATGCCGTATTCGGCGGTCACCCAGCCCTCGCCCTTGCCGCGCAGGAACGGCGGCACGCGCTCTTCCAGGCTGGCGGTCACCAGCACCTTGGTATCGCCGAAGCCGACCAGCACCGATCCTTCGGCATGGCGCGTGAAGTTCGGTTCGATCGTGATGGTGCGCATCTGGTCGGGGGCGCGGCCGCTGGGGCGCATTCAACTCTCCTCAAGGTTCGATAGCCCAAGCCCTAGACGGCACCGCTGGCGCGCGCCAGTGTTCAGCAAAGGGGACGGGCACATGAAGAGCGTAATCGTGGGGTTGGCGGCCGTGGCATTGGCCGGCACGCTGTCCGGCTGCGTGGTGGTGGATGCATCGCGCAACGGCCGCCCGGTGGCGCTGGAAAGCGAAACGATCCGCTACGAAACCGCGCCCTGCTTCGGCACCTGCCCGGTCTATGCCGTCACGATCGCGCCGGACGGCAGCGGGACGTTCGAGGGCAAGAGGTTCACGGCGGTGACCGGGATCAAGCGGTTCCAGGCGACGCCTGCCGCCTATCACAGCTTCGCTGCCAGGCTGGCGCCGTACCGGCCTGCCGAGGGCGAGAAGCTCTACCAGATGGGCACGGCGCTGTGCGGCGGCCCGATGGTGTCGGACATGCCCAGCGTCGATGTCGTCTGGAGCGAGGCGAGCGGCGCCAGCCAGCACCTCAACCTCTATTACGGCTGCGGCCCGCAAGCGATGCGCGATGCGCTGCGATCCGCACCGGACGCGCTGCCGATCGCGGCCTTTATCGGCGATCCCCAACGCCCTAGATAATCGGCATCATGGGACCGCCCGTCACCGAACTGACCGACCGCGCGCGCGATATCTTTCGCGCCGTGGTCGATGGCTATGTCGAAAGCGGCATGCCGGTGGGATCGAAGACGATCGCCGCCGCCGCCGGCCTGCGGCTGTCGCCCGCCTCGATCCGCGGCGTGATGCAGGAGCTGGAGGAACTGGGCCTGCTCGCCAGCCCGCACACCAGCGCCGGGCGGGTGCCGACCGAGCGCGGCCTGCGCCTGTTCGTCGACGGCATGATGCAGGCGCTGGAGCCCTCGCCCGAGGAACGCGCCGCGATCGAGGCGCGCGCCGGCCGCCACGGCCCGGTCGAGGAGGCGCTGGCGGCGACCACCGCGGCGCTGTCCGGCCTGTCCGCCTGCGCGGGACTCGTGATGGTGCCCAAGCGCGAACTGGCGCTGCGCTCGATCGGTTTCGTGCCGCTGTCGGCGGTGCAGGCGCTGGCGGTGCTGGTGAGCGAAGATGGTTCGGTCGAGAACCGGGTGATCGACCTGCCCGCCGGCATGACGCCGTCCGCCCTGGTGGAGGCGGGCAATTACATGACCGCGACCCTCTCCGGCCTGACCCTTGCCGAGGCGCGGGCGCGGATCGGCCGGCAACTGGCGGAGGGCGAGGCGGCGATCGACGGCGTCGCCCGCGCGCTGGTCGAGGCGGGGCTCGCCGTGTGGAGCGAGGACGGCACGCGCCGCCCGGTGCTGATCGTGCGCGGGCAGGGGCGGCTGATCGATGCGGCGGCGGCCGCCGACCTCGACCGGGTGCGCGACCTGCTCGACGACCTCGAAGGCAAGCAGGAGATCGCCGAGCTGCTCGACAGCGCGCGGGCCGGGGACGCGACCCGCATCTTCATCGGCGCCGAGAATAAATTGTTCGCGCTGTCCGGCTCGTCGGTGATCGCGCGGCCGTTCCGCGGGCCGGGCGGCAGGGTGGTCGGCGTCGTCGGCGTGATCGGCCCGACGCGGTTGAACTATGCGCGCGTCGTGCCCATGGTGGATTTCACGGCGGCAACGCTCGCCCGACTGATGGGCTGAAACACAGGGAATCGAATGACCGAAGAGACGAAGACCGGCGCGGACGACCTGCGTCACGAGACGGCGGAGGCTGCGCCCGAGGTGGCCGAGCACGATCGCGTCGCCGAGCTGGAAAACCAGTTGGCCGACGCGAAGCAGCAGACGCTCTACGCGCAGGCAGAGATCCAGAACGTCCGCCGCCGTGCCGAAAAGGAAGTGGCCGACGCACGCAACTACTCCACCACCTCGTTCGCGCGCGACATCCTGTCGGTCGCCGACAACCTGTCGCGCGGCCTGTCGGCGATCCCGGCGGATCTGCGCGGCGACGAGAAGCTCAAGGGCCTCGTCACCGGCCTCGAGGCGACCGGCCGCGAGCTCGACAGCGTCTTCGCCCGCAACGGCATCACCCGCATCGAGGCGATGGGCCAGGCGCTCGACCCCAACAAGCACCAGGCGATGATGGAAGTGCCGAGCGATGCCGAGCCCGGCACCATCGTGCAGGAAATGCAGGCAGGCTACATGATCAAGGACCGCCTGCTCCGCCCTGCGCTGGTCGGCGTGGCGAAAAAGCCGGATTGATGCTGCAAGGGGAGCCGCTCGGCTCCCCTCGCTCGCCGCGGCTAGACCTTGGCCGCCTTCAGCACGTCGTTCATCCGAGCCTGCCAGCCGCGACCGGTCGCCCGGAACTTGTCGAGGACCTCCGGATCGAGGCGCAGCGTCACCTGCTTCTTGGTGGGCGCGTGCTGAGGCCCGCGAACGAGCGCACGCACGACATGAGGAGGGTGCACCTCATTCGCCGGCTTCGCGCGGGCAAAATCCTCTTCGGTCCATTCGGGATTTTCGTCATATTCGGCGTCATTGACGTCGATCGATGGCGTGAACGGCTTATTCATGTCGACGCATCTCCTTCGCATGGGCGCGGCGCAAACTGATGAGGCGGATGCCGTCGGCGGTTTCGGTGTAGACGAGACAAAAGCCTTTTCCGTCTATGCGGCCACGCGCCTGGAACCGCTGTTCTCCGTAATCGACACGGTCATCGACGACCGTCATCGGCTCTTCGTCGAAGCCACGAAAATCGCTCAGCGACAGCCCGTGCTTGGCGAGATTGGCCGCATCCTTCACCGGGTCGAACACGATCCGCATGGCTGATTGTAACTACGATCAGCCATCCATTCAAGTAGACGGCATCTAGCTGTAAACGCTACACATGCGGCCATGAACCCCAATCTCACCACCGATCGCCCGACCTTCGTCACGCACCTCGAATGCTCGCTGACCGGCGAGCGTTACGAGGCGGACCGGCTGCATGGGCTGTCGCGTGCCGGACGGCCGCTGCTGGTGCGCTACGATCTCGATGCGGTCGCCGCCAACCTGCCCAAGCGCCTGCTCGAGACGCGGCCGACCGACCTGTGGCGCTGGCGCGAACTGCTGCCGGTGCGGGACACGAACAATGTCGTCAGCTTGGGCGAGATCGAGACGCCGCTGATCCCCATCCCCAAAAGCGCCGGCAGCGACCGGGTGCTGGTCAAGGACGAAGGACGCCTGCCGACCGGCAGCTTCAAGGCGCGCGGGCTGGTGATGGCGGTGGCGATGGCCAAGGAGCTGGGCGTGCGCACCATCGCCATGCCGACCAACGGCAATGCCGGCGCCGCGCTTGCCGCCTATGCGACCCGCGTCGGCATCGAGACGATCGTGTTCTGCCCCGAGGATACGCCGGAGGTGAACGTCCGCGAGATCGCGATGCAGGGCGCGCGGGTGTGGCGGGTCAACGGCCTGATCGACGATTGCGGCGCGATCGTGGGCAAGGGGGCCGCCGAGGGGCGCTGGTTCGACTTCTCGACGCTGAAGGAGCCCTATCGGATCGAGGGCAAGAAGACGATGGGCCTCGAACTCGCCGCGCAGCTCGGCTGGGAACTGCCGCAAGCGATCTTCTACCCGACCGGCGGCGGCACCGGCTTGATCGGCATGTGGAAGGCGTTCGACGAGCTGGAGCGGCTCGGCTGGATCGGTGCGAAGCGGCCGCGCATGTATGCGGTGCAGGCGTCGGGCTGCGCGCCGATCGTGCGCGCGTTCGAGGCGGGGGTGGAGCATGCCGAGCGCTGGGAAGACGCGCACACCGTCGCCGCCGGCATCCGCGTGCCGAGGGCCGTGGGCGACTTCCTAATCCTGCGCGCGGTGCGCGAGAGCGGCGGCAAGGCGCTGGGCGTCGGCGATCCCGCCATCCTGCAGGCGGTGGACGATGCCGCGCGCAAGGACGGCCTGCTGCTCTGCCCGGAAGGCGGTGCGACGCTCGCCGCCTATCGCGAGGCGCTGCGCACCGGCGAGGTCGACGAGGACGAGCGCGTCGTGCTGTTCAACTGCGCCACCGGCCTCAAATACCCGATGCCGCCCGCCCCGCAGACGCTCGACCGCCACGCCCCGATCGATTTCGCCGCGCTCTAGCCGAACGGCAGCAGCGTCTCATATTGCGCCACCGGCGGCGCGCCCGGCACCCGCGCGCCGTGGCGGAGCAGGAAGGCGTGGCGCACGATCTCGCCCTGCTGCTCGATGCCGTAGCGGTTGAGCGACTGGCCCGGCTTCAACGCATAGGTGTAGCGGCAGAAGGGGTGGCGGGCGAGCGGCAGGCATATGCCGCGCTGATGCTGCCAGATATGCACCGTTTAGCCAAAAGTAACACAGAAAGCCGAAACAAAGGCGTCACCGCCGGAGGATAGGCTTGCCCGACGCCGTTATCTATATTCGCTTCTCGACCAAGAGGCAGGAAAAGGGCTTCTCGAAAGAGCGGCAGCTTGAAGAGTGCGAGGCATTTTGCCGCCGCAAGGGGTGGAACGTGGTCGAGGTGGTGGAAGACCTTGGACGATCGGCGTGGAAAGGCCATCACCTCAGCATCGGCAATCTCGGCAAATGGCGCAAGCGCGTCGATGCCGGCGATGTCGCGCCCGGCACTACACTCGTCATTCACAAGCTCGACAGGCTGAGCCGTCTCGAGCCGCGTGTCACGCAGCGATGGATGGAAGACCTATGCGACAAGGGCATCAGGATCGCGACCGTCGACGGCGACCGGCTGTTCGATGATGCTTATCTGAAAGGACCATCGGCGCTGATGGGCATCATGGAGATCGTGATGCACGCCACAGTCAGCCACGCTGAAAGCGAAAAGAAGAGCGAACTGGTTGCCGATGCCTGGCGTCGCAAGCAGCAGCTTACCCGGCAGGGCAAAGTCCTGTCGGCCAAGCCGCCGGCATGGCTGCGGGTGGTGGGCGAGCGGATCGACAAGGATCAGGATTACCGCCGATACGAATTGGTCCCCGAGCGCGTGGCGGTGCTGAAGCAAATTTACGAATGGGCGGCGGACGGCATTGGCTATTGGGGCATCGCGAAGCGCCTGAATGAACAAGGCGTGCCGAGCTGGGGTAAGGCGCGTAACACCACGACCAACAAAGGCTGGGGCTGGAGCTATGTCGGTATCCTGCTGAAGCATCCGGCTATCGACGGCGAATATCATCCCGCCGGTTTGACGGAGAGCGGCAAACGCAAGAAAACCGGCGAGCGGATCGAGAATGTTTTCCCGCGCGCCGTTGACGCCGACCTCGTCGCACGAGCCAGAGCCAGCGCGTCTAAACGCTGGCAGACCCGGTCTGGCCGCTATGCAGCTTATGCCCGCAACCTGTTCTCGACCCTCGCGCGGTGCCGGCATTGCGGTGGACTGATGACGATGCGTGGGCGTGCCGAAGTCGATGCCCGCTATCGCTACCTGCAATGCGACAGCGCCGCCCGGCATACCGGCTGTGATCGGCGCGAGTTTTTCAACCACCGCTTTTTCGAGAAAGCGGCGCTCGATGCGATGCTCCACCTCGCGCTCGATGGTCGCTTCTTCCAACGCGATGATCTGTCCGGCCCGTTGGCGATCCGGCTGGCGGAGATCGAACGGGCTATCGAGAACAAGAAGGCCGAGGCGAAGCGGCTCGTGCGGAAAATGGCGCAGTTCGATGACGAAGACCGCGACGAGTTTGACGATGTGCTTCGTGCCGTGAAGCAGGAGCAGCGCGTATTGGAAGCAGAATGCGCTAAGGTCGCGGAGGAGCTTCAGGCCGCACGCGGCCATCTGCCGCCGAACGTCCACCTTCAGCGCGTTCTGGAAGTCCGCGAAGCGATCAACGACCCGAGTGATCCCGAGGCGATGCGCGACGCTCGGTTGAAAGTGCGGGAGGCGATCCGCAATGTGGTGGATGTCGTGTGGTGCGATCCTGTCGAAATGATCGGTGGCGTTCCGACCCGGACCCTGACCTTGCTGATGGCGGGCAATGCCGCCGGCATCAAGTTCGACAATCAAGGCAACACGATCGGGACTTTCAATTTTCTTCCCGAATTGGCGGCGGGCGGCGCATCCTACACCCTGCGGGACGGCACGACAGTCAGCACGAACGCAAATGCGTTGCGAGATGCGCTGCTGAACCGACCTGTGTGCCTATCGGCCTCGGAAGAGGAAGCCGATGCCGCCGCGACTGAAAAGCGGGACGCCGCCGCCCGGCTCGACACCGCATTGAAGCGTGGGCGCTCCCGTCGCCCCGCATAGCCCCTGCGAGGGGTCACGCAGGACCATTTGCGCGGCGGGGCGCCCATGTGCCCCATAGCGCCGTTCGCCCCTCAGCGGGGCGCATTGGCCCCGCCGTCGGGGAGCTTGACCTTTCGCCAGCCTGGCGTTCGATCGGAAAGCCTCAACATAGGGAGGCACCATATGCGACAGGAATTACGAGATCGGCTTGGCCGCCCGCTGGGCTGGCTGGATAATCGCGGGGACAGGATCGAAGGTCGCGATCGGCTGGGACGCCTTGTCGGGTGGTATAGCTCTCGCGAGGATCAAACCCGCGATCGGCTTGGGCGCATAGTGGGACGCGGCAACCTGTTGTCCGCGTTGATCCTGCCTTAGCCGTTTTCGACAACGACTGGCGCCGGCCCAGTCGGTAGCGGCCCGAACAGCGTTTCCAGCATGGCGTCGATAGTGTCGATGCGTCGGAAGTATCGAGAAGGCACCTTCCGATGGTTTGCCCGTAGGGGCCGCTCACCTTCCTTGTTTCTGCCGATGCGCTTGGGACTGGCAAAATCGGAAAGATCAGGAAGTGGGTCACCTGGCTCGCCGCCAAACCACCAGAACGGTCCCATATGCAGTCCGAGCGTCACGGAGATCCAGATCACGCAACCGCTCGGCTTTTCCGCAAGCGCGCTGCCGACTGATACGGGCGACGGCTTGTTCCGCACGCCGGTCTTGAACTGGATATGTCTGACGATCTGCCCGCGACCCATGACCAAGTCGTAGCCGTGAGCATCAAACTCCGACCGCAGAACTTCGACATCGGTGATGCCGCGCCGCCAAAGCGCGCGAAGGGCTTCGCCTACGAAGACATGCTCGACGATCCGCTCGCGGAGCGTGGAATGCGTGGAGTGAATGTCGATGCTCGCCATAGCGTTGACCATAGGCGCTACCGTCAACGCGATCGACCGATCTCTCGGTAGATCAATTGATCGCGTCGCCAATCGCCGGTTCTTGCCACTGGCGTGGTCGGGTTTGGATCGGGATCGGCCAAGCATAATCCGTTCTGACGACGATGTGCGCCGCTGCGCGCTCCATTCGAACCAGCATCCGTAGTCGGCGGAGGTCGTCATCGGTCAGGTCGGCGATGTTGTAGCGCCGCATCAATATTCCTCCGCCAGCATGATCGTCATGATCCGCCGCACGGTGCGCGGATCGGCAACATCTGGATCGACGCCGTGGCACCCAGCCCGAGGGCGATAGTCGATCTTCCAGGTGATCCGATGCTTCCCAACGGTTAGGATCGCACAATCATGTTCGCCGTAAGGATCGTTATCCGGCGTAAAATCGCGAAACAGCCGCACCGCGCGGATGATCGCATCCTTGGCTGAAATCGGAAGGGCGGCGACGCCGGCAGACAGGAAGGTCCATCCGTCCTCCCCGGTGCCGCGAAAGTGATCGTTGAGGCGGGCGATCTCCGCCCGCCTCATGATTGTCGCCATCAGGCAGCAGCCTTCTTTGCGCGTGGTTTAAAGTTTGCCTTCCGATCGCTGATGGCCGCCTGAAGTTGGGTATCCAGCTCACCTGCATTCACCGCATCGATGATCGACCCGATTACGGCGGGCAGCGCCGCCAGGTTCTGGACCTCAACCGCGTTCATGCCCTTCGCGAGTTCGATCGGCTTCGCACCGTAGCGGACCTGCAGGAACATCTTGCCCGTGGTGTCGGTAAACCATCCCTTGCGGACATGGCGCGCCGCGTCGACACGAACCTTTTCGCCGGCGTCATTGGTGCGCGTTACGCGCCGCGTCGCGGTGAACGGCTTGCCGGTGATTTCCGCCTCCGCCATCGCCTGCTGCTCGGCGAGCCAGCCCAACAGCTTGCTGCGAAAGCCATATTCGGTGTTGGAGGGAATAGCCGGCGCAGCGGCGGCCAGCTTCAAAGACTTGAGGATCGACATGGACGGCTCCTATCTGGTTTCGGACAGATCGAGCCGTAATGTCGAGGATCAAAAGAGCGACCGATGATTGGATGTCTGACGCAGAAATTCAGTCAAAAATAATTCCGTCACCATCGCCACGGTTCTTGAGCCGTTGGGGCTGGTCACGGAATATCTGTTGCGGCCTAATCGCTCTTCTAACCTAACTATCTTCGGTGTTATTGGCCTTCAATCGCTCCTTGATCTTCTTCATCTTCACTGCCATCTGATGATAGGTATCACTGCGGGTCCGTCACCGGCACCCGCTTGAACAGGATGGCTTCGTCAGCCGTGGACCTCGCGTTGCGGCAGTCCTCCCGTTATGCAGCAATCTTTGTCGTCGTCTCCATGTGCGGTGGGGTCAGCAAGCGGTCGCTGGTTTCAGGGCGCAACGCCTTCGTGACGTAGCGCGCCGCCCCTTCGGCATGACGGACCGGCTGAATGTCGAGGTTTCCGGCCGCTACCAGTTTCGTCCAGATGCCGGGTGCGATATCTCCGAAACGCGCAGCCTGCTCCGTTGTCATGCGGAATAGCGCGTGGATGTGAATGTTTGTGTCGGGCTTCTCGATGGCGGCGATATAGACGGTGCGGTCGCCTGGACGGTCGAAATATGAACGGCCAAGCAGCTTGCGATCGAGCCGCTGGTGAAATTCCTCGAACGTTCGTTGCGCCTCGTCCATGCTGACCCAACGATTGATCGCGAAGGTGACGAACAGGATCGGCTCGAAATCGCTCATCCATCGGACACATTCCGCCCGGTATTTTTCTGCCCTTGTAAGGGGTATTGATGTGGCTTGTGCCATCTTGTTCTCCTTGCGGCCGGGGATGTTAGAGAGCCCGTATATTTTTTATTTATCATCCGGCACCGCCGTCCTGATCTAGGCGCCCGCAATAAATACAGGAACTCTTGTAATGGAGGCCCGCCCCATGATCCTTGATGAAGTCTATCTGTTCCTGAAGAATGCTGGCCACGCGCCTACCCACGCCACCTTTTCAACCGATTATCTTGGACACTCGGCGCGCTATTATGATTATCTCCGGTGCTCGGGGGCGGCACCCAGCCTGCGGTCGCTACTCAAAGTTGCGATGTGCCTTCACGATCTCGCCCAAGCGGTCCCGTGCGCAGCCGCGCGGAAAACGGCTGCTCTGCTGTCTCACAGGGTTATGACACGGGCGCTGACGCGGTGCCAATGACGGTAGTTGGGCCGTGTCAGCCCCCAATTTTTGCGAGCCGTGAGAACAATTTGCCGCCCCTGTGCCTCCTGCCGATCGCTGCGGAAAATTTCGAACATTCTCTGGCGAGATGATGCCCTTGACCGTAGGATCACCCTTAACGGGGTGAAGGCATGCTCAACAAACGATCCTTAAGTGAACGCGACATCTGCACCAAGTTTATCACGCCCGCCCTAAAAATGGCGGGATGGGATGAGCTGACGCAGATCAGAGAAGAAGTCAGCTTCACAAAAGGCCGCATCATTGTTCGCGGCAAGATGGTCAGTCGCGGTCAAGGCAAGCGTGCCGACTATGTGCTTTACTACAAGCCCAACATCCCGCTGGCGCTGATTGAGGCCAAGGACAACACCCAGCCCATGGGTGCGGGGATGCAGCAAGCGTTGGAGTATGCCGAAACCCTCGATATTCCCTTCGTGTTCGCGTCGAATGGCGACGGGTTCGTGTTGCATGACCGCACGGGCACTGGCGATGCACGCGAAGTCACGCTGCCCCTTGATGCCTTTCCATCACCGGGTGAGCTATGGCAGCGATATGCCGCGTGGAAGGGCCTGACGGCCGAGGGCGAGGAGATTGTCCTCCAAGATTATTATGACGACGGCAGCGGCAAGCAGCCGCGATATTATCAAGTCAACGCCGTCAACGCGGCCATGGAAGCCATCGCGACCGGGCAGAACCGCATTCTGCTCGTCATGGCGACCGGCACCGGGAAGACCTATACCGCGTTCCAGATCATCTGGCGGTTGTGGAAGGGCGGGCGCAAAAAACGCATCCTGTTTCTCGCTGACCGGAACGTGCTGGTCGATCAGACGATGGTCAACGATTTCCGGCCTTTTGGCCCAGCGATGGCGAAGCTTTCCGCCAACGCAAAAACGATCGAACGTGATGACGGCACGAACATCGACCTGCCGATCGCCATGGATAAGAAGCGGCGCGTCGATACGGCATACGAGATTTATCTCGGGCTCTATCAGGCCATTACCGGGCCGGAGGAACGGCAGAAGCTTTTCAAGGAGTTCTCACCCGGCTTTTTCGACCTCATCGTGATCGACGAATGCCACCGTGGTAGCGCGGCGGAGGACAGCGCATGGCGCGAAATTCTTGAGCATTTTTCTGGTGCCACGCAGATCGGTTTGACGGCCACGCCGAAAGAAACCCGCTATGCGTCCAACATCCACTATTTTGGCGAACCGGCGTACAGTTACACCCTGAAGCAAGGTATCCGCGATGGCTTCCTAGCGCCCTATAAGGTCATCAAGGTCCATGTGGATCGCGACATTCAGGGCTACCGCCCTGAGAAGGGGCAGCTCGATCGCAACGGCAACGAGGTCGAGGACCGCATCTACAATACGCGCGATTTTGACCGGACGTTGGTACTGGATGACCGGACCAAGCTCGTGGCGCGTAAGGTAACGGAATTCTTGAAGGAAAGCGGCGACCGTTACCAAAAAACGATCGTGTTCTGCGTCGATCAAGAACACGCGGCGCGTATGCGACAGGCGTTGATCAATGAGAACGCCGACCTTGTGGCGGAGAGTTCCCGCTATGTCATGCGGATCACGGGCAACGATCCCGAGGGTCAGGCGCAACTCGGGAATTTCATCGACCCCGAGAGCCGCTATCCAGTGCTGGTCACAACGTCACGGCTGCTTTCCACCGGCGTCGATGCCCAGACCTGCCGCCTGATCGTCCTTGACCGAGACGTTGGGTCGATGACCGAGTTCAAGCAAATTGTCGGGCGTGGCACCCGCGTCCACGAGGACACCCGCAAATTCTTCTTCACGCTGATGGATTTCCGAGGGGCAACTAACCACTTCGCCGACCCGGACTTTGATGGCGAACCCGTTCAAATTTATGAGCCGGGCGAGGATGATCCTGTTACGCCACCCGATGACGACAGCATTGTCGGCGACCCCGGCGACGATCAGAGCGACGAGGCGGGCGAGGACGAAACCATCATCGACGATGGCGAAACGCCGGACATAACTATCACAGATGACGGTAGCAGGCGTGGCAAAGTCTATGTCGATGGCGTGCCCGTCGTCATCGTGGCCGAGCGCGTAGAATATCTGGACGAAAGCGGAAAGCTCGTTACCGAAAGCCTGCGAGACTTCACGAAAAAAGCCCTGCGCAAGCACTTCGCCAGCTTGGACGATTTCCTTACCCGGTGGAATGGTACTGAACGCAAACAGGCGCTGGTCGATGAAATATCAGCGGAAGGCCTCGCGCTCGATTTTATCGCGGATGAACTCGGAAAAGACCTCGATCCGTTCGATCTAATTTGCCACATCGCCTTTGATCGCAAGCCGCTGACCCGGCGCGAGCGAGCGGAAAATGTGCAGAAACGCGATGTTTTCGCCAAATATGGCGAGCAGGCCCGCGCCGTGTTGCGCGCTCTGCTCGACAAGTATGCCGACGAGGGGGTGCTCAATCTTGACGATACCAACGTGCTGCGCATCCCGCCGCTAAACACTCTCGGCACCCCGGTCCAACTCATCAAGGCTTTCGGCGGCAAGGCCGGCTTTGAAGATGCCGTCCACGCCCTGCAAAATGAACTTTATCAGGAAGTTGCTTAATCAATGTCGGTTCGCACTCTCGTCAAATCCATCCAAGACATTATGCGCAAGGACAGTGGCGTCGATGGCGACGCCCAGCGCATCAGTCAGCTCTGCTGGCTTTTCTTCCTGAAGATCATCGACGATCAGGATCAGGAATTGGAATTGATGCGCGACGGCTATCAGTCGCCGGTTCCCGAGCAGTTCCAGTGGCGCAATTGGGCGGCCAATCCCGAAGGGCTGACCGGCGAGGCGTTGCTCGCCTTCGTCAACGAGGAACTGTTCCCGGCGATGAAAGGCTTGAAGCCCACCGGCCAGCCCGGCGACCGTCGCCGCGTCGTACGTGACGTGTTCGAGGACGCCTACAACTACATGAAATCCGGCCAGTTGCTGCGGCAGGTGGCCAACAAGATCAACGACATTGACTTCAATAATCTGTCCGAGCGCCAGCACTTCGGCGACGTTTACGAGCAGCTTCTCAACGACCTGCAATCCGCCGGCAACGCCGGCGAATACTACACCCCCCGCGCCGTCACAGCCTTCATGGTGGATCGCATTGACCCCAAGCCGGGAGAGATCATCTTCGACCCCTCCTGCGGCACGGGCGGCTTCCTCACCTGCGCAATGAAGCACATGCGCGACCGCTACGTGAAGCGGCCCGAGGATGAGGCGCTGATGCAGCAATCACTGCGAGCCGTTGAAAAAAAACCGCTGCCGCACATGCTCTGCGTCACCAATATGCTGCTGCATGGCGTGGAAGACCCGAGCTTCGTCCGCCACGACAATACGCTGGCCCGGCCCTACATCTCGTGGGAGCAGAAGGACCGCGTCGATGTGATCCTCACCAACCCGCCCTTCGGCGGTAAGGAAGAGGACGGCATCGAAAGCAACTTCCCCCAGCATTTCCGCACGCGTGAGACGGCGGACCTGTTCCTGGCCCTGTTCATCCGCCTGCTGCGAAAGGACGGGGTCGCCGCTATCGTCCTACCAGATGGCAGCCTGTTCGGCGAAGGTGTGAAGACCCGGCTGAAAGAGGCGCTCCTCGAAGAGTGCAACCTCCACACCATCGTTCGCCTGCCCAACTCTGTGTTCAAGCCCTATGCCTCCATCGGCACCAACCTGCTGTTCTTCGAAAAGGGCGAGCCGACCAAAGACATCTGGTTCTACGAACATCAGGTTCCAGCGGGGCAGAAGGCCTATTCGATGACCAAGCCGATCCGCGTGGAGCACTTCGCCTCCTGCGTGGAATGGTGGGGCGGCGCGGAGCGCAACGGCCGCGAGGAAGGCCCGCAGGCGTGGAAGGTCAGCGCCAGCGAGGTGAAGGCGCGCGGCTACAACCTCGATTTTAAGAACCCGCATAGCGAGGAAGCCGATCACGGTGATCCGGCGGATTTGTTGGAAAAGCTGGATGAGGCCGAGGCCAAAACATCCGACCTGCGCGCGCGCCTGCAAGCTATTCTGGCCGAGGCGCTGACCCGATGAACGCCGATTTCGTGCATGATGCCGTGTCGCGTTTTAGCGACGATCCAGAAGGTATTGGCCGGTTTCGGAAGGTGGTCATCGGCTTGGCCATTGCCGGAAAGCTGGCAGGAGAAGGTCAGCGGCGGTCGCCTGCGGAAATGCTCGATCAGATAGAGAGCGAAAAGATCAGGCTTCTCCGGGACGGCGAAATTCCGAAGCCAAAACGTTTCCCGCCCGTCATTGACGAGCAGCTTCCAGAAGGCTTTGCCGACCCAGCAGCATTCGCACCACTTGGAGCCGTCGCTCGCATCGAAAAGGGATTGACTGGTATCCAAGGCGCCAAAAGCGGTAGCTTTCCGCTCGTAGTCACAGCAGCTGAGCGCGGCTCCTGTGACCATTTCGATTTCGACGGCGCGGCGACGATTGTGCCTCTGGTATCATCGACGGGGCATGGCAATGCCAGCATCAATCGGCTGCACTATCAGGAAGGCCGGTTTGCTCTGGGCACCATCTTGGCAGCAATTTTCCCTTATGAGCCAGACCTGATTTCTGCGCGCTTCATATTCGAGTACCTTTCGACCTTTAAGGACGAACTGCTTGTTTCGCGCATGACAGGGACGGCCAACGTCACGCTCAGCGTCGGCAGGATCGCGGAAGTGCCTATTCCGCTAATTTGCCCGACAGTTCAGCGTAAGGCAGATGAGCTGATGGCCCTGTGCGATCAGCTTGAGGCGGCGCGGGCAGAGCGCGAGGCGGCGCGTGACACGTTCACGCTGTCCACCTTAGCCGCGCTCAACACTCCCGATCCCGAAACATTCGGCCAAGACGCCCGCTTCGCATTGGCCAACCTCGCCCCACTCACCACCCGCCCCGACCAGATCAAGCAACTGCGCCAAACAATACTGCGGCTGGCGTTGGCAGGGAGGATGACAGAGCAGGATCCCGCCGATGATCCCGCGTCGACACTGCTTTCGACAATTGAAGAGCGTCGATCAGCCTTGTTGAACGCAGGCTATCCCAATTCAACAGAGGCCCGCACCCAGCAGCGAAAAGTGACGGAGCAATCGTTGCCGGACGGGCTTCTGACGCTGCCCCATGGCTGGGAATATGCGACGCTACAGCAATGCTCGCTTATGGTAATTGACTGCAAGAACAAGACGGCGCCCTATACCCCAAATGGTGTGCGGCTTATACGCACCACGAATGTCCGCGATGGCAAGCTCAACGCGATTGATCAGCGGTATGTGAGCCCGGAGACTTATGACGTCTGGAGCGCGCGGGCCAAGCCAGAACCCGGCGACATCCTCATCACTCGCGAAGCGCCCATGGGCGAAGTTTGCTTGATCCCCGCCAACACCATGATTTGCCTGGGACAGAGGATGATGCTTGCGCGGCTTGTGCCCGATACGATCAGCTCACGCTTCATGCTGTATTCGCTCATGGACCCTGATTTGATGGACCGGGTTCAGGACAAGCCGATCGGCATGACGGTTCAGCACCTTCGCGTTGGCGGGGTGGAAACCCTGATCATTCCACTTCCCCCCCTTGCCGAGCAGCATCGCATCGTCGCCAAGGTCGACGAGCTGATGGCCCTGTGCGATGGGCTCGAAGCCAGCATCACCACGGGCGAACACACCCGCTCCCGCTTGCTGGAAGCCGTTCTTCACAACGCCTTGGAGCCTGCCTGACTATGCCAGTCCGCCGCCGTGGCAACAAACTTGAACGCTGGGAAATCGCCCTGATCAAGGCCATGGTAGCGGACGGCCGATGGCCGAACGATCAGGACATTCTCGCCTATTTCACGCGGCCGACGCGCTCGATCAATCACCGCGCTATCAGTGAAATCCGCAGCAATGCCAAGCACGCGGCCATAAAGGCTACGACTGCCGACGAGCTTGAAGCGTTCATCGCATCGTGGCCGGAGGTGGACCCGGAAACAGGCCTCAGCCTGCGCGGCGACGAACTGCTGATTAAGGCGCGGGAGGCGATGATCAGCGCCGTTCACACCTTCAACAGCGCGGGCCTGACCTTCCGTGCCGAACTGTTCATCGTCACTTCTGTGATCGCGTGGACCTACCTGATGCACGCTTGGTTCAAGCGCGAAGGGATCGACTATCGCCACACCAAGAATGTGGATGGCGAAAAAGTCGCGGCAAAAACACCGAGCGGTGCCGAGAAATATTGGGAACTGGGCCAGTGCCTAAAACATGCCCGCTCACCAATCGAGCAAGGGGCGAAGGACAACCTGAACCTGCTGCTGGAAATCCGGCACGAAATCGAACATCGCTCGACCAGCCGCATTGATGATGCGCTGAGCGCGAAGCTGCAAGCCTGCTGCATCAACTTCAACGACGCCATCAAGAGCATGTTCGGTGCGCAATATGCGCTGGAACGCCGCCTTCCCATCGCGCTTCAATTCGTGACCTTCAGCCCGGATCAGCGCGCGATCCTGAAAAAGGCAGGCACGCTGCCGCGTCACGTCGAAACCACCATGGACAATTTCGAGCAGAAGTTGACACCGGAGCAGCAGGCC
This sequence comes from Sphingomonas cellulosilytica, assembly GCF_052321755.1. Taxonomy (NCBI): domain Bacteria; kingdom Pseudomonadati; phylum Pseudomonadota; class Alphaproteobacteria; order Sphingomonadales; family Sphingomonadaceae; genus Sphingomonas; species Sphingomonas cellulosilytica. Next base: position 190,437 of record NZ_JBQRTT010000001.1, on the reverse strand, counting down.
GACCCACGGTTCGCGTTTCGCGTCTTCATGGTTCACAAGACTGCCAACCGTGCGCCCGGCGCTGATCTTGCCGTGGAGATCGTGCCGCCCGGATCGGACGTTGACCAGAAATTCAATATGGCCCTGAAAGAGGTGGAGAAGAAGAAGTATCTTCCCGCCGCCATCGTGAGGGCGATGAAGGAAGAGGACTTCGACGCCTTTACGATGGATAGCCATACCCGGCTTTGGAAGCGTCTTGGCGCAAAAGACCCGGCGAAGGGTTACGGCGCGATCGCCGTCGGCAATCAATGGTGCTGGTATGATACTTGGCTAAACCGCGTGCGGGAAGAATGTCAGCAACATCCCGAGCGATACAAGACTGCCCAAGCCGACATGCTCGATCAGGGTTGAAGTCCGTATAGCGTTGCTGCCCGTTTTCGGGCCGTCTCCTTACGGTTTACTCGCCCGAGACACCGCGGCGAGACGCTGGCGTGCGTCTTGTTTCGGTTGACGCAGGGCTTCCGAGACACTTGGCGATGAGGGCTTAAACCCATCCGAGACAGGAGATGCCATGATCGTCGGCTACGCGCGCGTCAGTTCCAGCAGCCAGAGCCTCGAGGTCCAGCACGAGCAGCTCGAGGCGGCTGGCTGCGAAAAGGTGTTCGCCGAAAAGCGCAGCGGCCGAACGACCGAAGGCCGCGACGCGCTGGCGGACGCAATCGACTTCGTGCGGGAGTTCGACGTTCTGGCCGTAACCCGGCTCGACCGGCTCGCGCGGTCAGTGGTAGACCTGCACCGGCTGATCGAGCGGCTGACGGCCAAGGGCTGCGGCTTCCGCGTCCTCCAGCAATCGGGTATCGACACGACCACCAGCACTGGGAGGCTCACCCTGTCTATTCTCGGTGCGGTGGCGGAGTTCGAGGCTGATATTCGCCGTGACCGCCAGCGCGACGGGATCGAGCGCGCCAAGGCGAAGGGCGTGTATCGCGGGCGCAAGCCGAGCATCGATACCGCCCGGATCCAGACGTTGATGGCGGCAGGGATGGCCCCCGCCGCCATCGCCCGTGAAATGGGTGTCGGTCGCGCCAGCATCTATCGCTTGATGCCAAACCCGTCTGTTTAACGGACGCTACCGAAGATCTTCGTCTTCTTCGGGTCCACTACCGAACATGGCGAGGCTATGCTTACCAGCCTTGGCGTGGCGGACAGCGCCATCGAAGTCGCCTGCCTGCACCCGCTCGAACACCTCGATGATGCGATCGACGCCCTTGTGGACAGCGAACGGGATTGCGAGCTTTGCCCGGTTCTTCCAATCGTCGCCATGCTCCATGTCGAACCAGCGGTTCGCCTGCACAAGCGCGGCCAGTTCGACATAGAGACTATGGTGCGTCAGCATCATCGCGCCGGTCGTGTCGAACCGCTTCTGGCGATCGGCACCGGTTGCGCCTGTCATGTTGAGGAAATCGCCGATCCGCCGACCTCGCCCGATCGGGCTGTCGAAGGGCCATGGATCGTTGCCCGAGATGCCATGAGCCTCTGCGGCGACACGGTAGTTCGTGAGGCGGATGTTCTGACCATCGGCGAGAAGGCCCGTAATGATCTGCCCGAGTGACTGTGTGTATCGGAAGCTGGTCGAGCTATCGAAGCTGATCCTGACCCCAGTCCCCAGCAGGGCACGAAGCTGGCGCTGTATGACGGTCAGGTAGATTGCGATACCGGGGTGATCTGTTCCAAACACATGGAACCAAGAATTGCCGGCGATCCGGCCGTCCCGGATCATCTCGACCAGCAGTTCCAGCACCAGCGAGATATCCTTGCGGCGCGCTCCCGCAAAACCGAACCCGTCCAACGGAGCATCGGCGACAGCCTCGTACCAGCGCCGACACTCTGCGTTAGATGTGCCCTGTATCATGTTAAGCAGGCGCATCCCGTTACCGGGATCGCGATAGGCCAGCGCATATTCGATCGAGGTCATTGTGTGGTCGAGGCATTGTCGGAATGTTATCGCGCCGGACACCCCTTGCCCGATGCAGGCGGTGGGCACGTCCACGATGACGCCAGCATCGCCAAGGCGCTCCTGCGCGCTCAAAGCCTCCCTGCGAAGGTCCTCAATATCGTGGATCGGGATGGCTCCGTGGATGAAGCCGAAGCCGCCACTGTCCACAAAGATGGTGCTGTCCGCGCGGTCGCGCTGCGACACCATGGTCTCCCTTACGCCGTCGCGGCGGGCGAAGTCTGCGCTGTATAGGGCATGACCATAGTGGAACAATGGCCGGCTCGGACGGCTTAGGAAATCCAGCCGCCGGGGCGTGACGCCGATTTTGCGCGGCGGCGTGGCACGCACAACGAAATTGCTATAGTTCTGCCCGAGCGCGGGCAGCGGAAGGGCGTAGTCGGCCATGGCAGCCGTCAGGTCGATGGTCATCGGATGTATCCCTGAACGCCCCGCGATCCTCGCGGGGCGCGGTGGAAGATCAGGCGGAAGGGCGAGCGACAAGCGAGATCGGCTTGAAGGCCGTGGTTAGGCGTGTGCCGGCCGACGTCGCAGCGGGCATGAACAGGTCATAGTGTGCCCGCGACGAGCGGAACTGCCAGCGTAGCGCGGCCTTCTGCTCGTCCAGTGCAAGACTGACTTCCCCCGGCTTCAACGCTTCCAGCAGGAGAAGCATGTTCCGAAAATCGGCGGCGGAGACATGAACGGCTTCCATGTCTCCTTCTGCCTTGGCGACCAGCACATTCTCCTTGCTGATCGTCACGCCGAACAACCCATCTTTCAATGAAAGCGATATGGCCTTGCGGGTGCTCGCCGCGCGCTTGATCCGTTCGTGGGCGGCGATGATGCTCATCAGGAAGCCGGTCGGGGCGAGATCGCAGAGGAATTGCGTGACCTCGTCGAAATGGCGATCATCGCGAATGACATGAACCGTGTCGCGCGGCTCGCCCTGCCGGCCGTAGGTCGGTATCCTCGGGCTGAACATCAGGCCACGTCCGCCGAGCTGGTACTTCGGGTGGAGCGCGGCTTCGCTGCGGACATGCCACGTCCGGTCGATCAAGATGCGGCCTGGCTCCGGCGCTTCCTCGGTGATTTCAACCGCATTGCGCTGGGCCGGTTTGTCGAGGTTCAGCCCGAGCTTGCGGTGAACCTGCGGCGGCAGCATCACGTCATAGCCGGGCCACTCATCGAATGGGCTGGCGATGTCCGTGATCCTGACCATATTGCTGGCGCCCGACGCGAGATGGGCCGACACGATCACCGAGTGATCCGGGCGAAAAACGATGTGCGGCTCGGTCTGTCGCTTGGGCGACTTCTTGTCCTTGGGATCGTCGTCGTGAACCTTGACCAAGCCGGTATCGTCCAGCGTGATCGCAATAGTCGCAAGCGTCAGTTCGTGGAGAACCTGCGCGCGACCCTCGCCGATATCCCGGTTCGCCAGTGCCGCCGTCACGTCCTGCACATCGAGGGAGACGTTTGGCACAGCCGCCGTCTCGCCGTCCTTCACCACCGCCAACGCAAAGCTCGATGCCGAAATATTGCCAAGCAGATCGGCGATGCGGCCTTGAACGATGTCTCGGACCTTCTTGCCGTCGAGGCGGATGACGCCGCGCAGATTGCCATCAATGTTTTCGTTCCGTGCCAGATCAGCCAGCTTGCGGAGGCCGCCTATTTCGTCGACCTTGGCGGTCAGCTTCGCCACGCAATCGTCGCTATAGGCCCATGGAAAGCCCGAGCCGGCCGCGATCACCAGCCCCTCCATGCCACTGGCGATCGCGTCCAGCAGTTTGCCTGCATCTTTTCCATCTTTTGGATCGAGGCGATCGAGACGGGTGGCGAGTGTCGCCGCCGCCATCGTGATCTTGCTGCCGCTTGTCCGCAGGCCGACGGCCCTCAACCGAGGTTCGAAATAGCTATTCGACCCGGCTCCGCCGTTTCGCATGTAGTCGATGGAGGCCCTGACCACGACCCGGATCAGCACCTTGTCGCGATTGACCATAACGGTGCCGATGCCTTCGCGGGTTTGCTCCCGCCATCCCTCCTTGCCGTCTTCGTCGAGCTTCGCTTCGGCGGTGGACATGTTGCTTTCGAGCACAGGTTCATCGACCGGCTCGCTTGCCGCGGGCTGCGCGATATTCTTCCTGACCATATACGCCTCTTTGGCTTTGAAGCCGAAAGGCATGGGTGGGGCCGCGAAATCCACACAGCACACCCGCCAACCTTTCGGCTTCTGGGTGCGGCTGCGCGCCGCTGAAGAGGGTTTGACCCTTGAAGGCCGGACTATGCCGTTGACGCCGGGTTCCCCGTCGCCGCCAAACCACCACCGGGCCTTGCCGTGCCCGCCAGTTCGGCATCCCCTCCTGCGGCATCAGCAGAACGGGCACCCCCATGATCGTCGTCTTGAGAAAAACCTCAACGTCGCGATCACGTCGCAGGCGGTAAAATAGGGGTCGGCCGGTAGCGGGGCAACGGCTTTTCGCGGTCTGTTAAACAGACAGCCTCCCCGATCTGGCGGCGGGAGCCTATATTCGCAGCATGTTTGTCCCCGACCCGTGCCATTCACGTTCGCTAACTGCCGCCGAGGTTGAATTGGCAAAATCGATCTTCGGCACCTCCATCGACTATGGTGATGTGCGGATCGTTCGGCGCAAATGGGCCTTCTTTCAACCGCGCAATGTGACCATGGCCCCATGCGGCAACATACATTTTCATCCGAAAGGCGACAGCTACCGCGATTGCTTCGCCAGCAGTTCAATCGGTTGGCAGGGGCACCTAATCCACGAACTGGTTCACGTCTGGCAATATCAGCGTGGGATCAATCTCGTTCTTCGTCGGCACCCATTCTGCCGTTATCACTATACGATTAAACCCGGATGGAAGCTCGATCGCTACGGCCTGGAGCAGCAAGCCGAGATCGTTCGGCATACCTTTCTAATGTGTCACGGCGTCGTCGTGCCCGGTGCACCACCCTTGCCGACGATGGAAAGCATCTTGCCGTTTCACCCCGGATAGAGGTCGCGCTATCGGCGGGGTGCGCTACTTTATGATAGACGCACCATTTCGTGGATGAAGAGCCCCTGGTCGGCGAGCGCCGCGGCGGCGAAATCCTCGCGATAGCCCTGGCCCTTGGGGTGAAAATGGATGCAGCCGGTCGGCGCCATCACCGTGTCGCGCGGCTGGAAGAACGCCCACTTCCGGCGCGCGATACGCACCGCGTCATAATCGATCGCATCGTGGAAGACGCTCGCGGCGAGCGCGCGCTCGCCCTCGGTCAGGCCGCGCGGCGGGGGCGGGGGCATCAGAAATCCGGCGCGGGGTCGTTCGGCCCCACCAGCGTCACCGGCGCATAGATACGGCCGCCGTTGGCGAAGTTCAGCGTCAGGTTGTAGATGCGCCCGGCCTTCGCCTTGGGGTTGATGTCGAACAGCATGACATGGCGTCCGCCGGGGGCGAAGACGACGTCGGAACGTGCCGGCACGGCGACGCTGGCGAGCGGCTTCATCGCCGCCATGCCGCCGGCCCCGGTCGTGCTCTCGTGCATTTCGGCGCGGATCGCGATGTCGGCGCCGACGTCGATCAGCGTCGCGTTGGAGGGGCCGCCGTGCAGGGTGAAATAGGCTGCGCCCGGACGCCCGGCGACGGCGGGCAGGCGGATCCACGCATCGTCCACCGTCACCCGGTCGGGTTTGCTGCATGCCGACAGCGTCGCCGCCAGTCCCAGCGCCAGTACCCGCCCCGTTATCCGCCCCGTCACCCGCACCGTCACCCGCCCCGTCTCCCGCATCGCCGCTCTCCTTCCCGAAACGGGATCCTTCTCGCATCAGCCCTATGGGCCTCGCCGTCTTGCGGCAAGCGGAACCCCTCCTATATCGCCGCCATGCACGGGAACTTTCGCTGCCGTAACGGGGCAAAGGTTCCATGGCTTTTTTTGCTATTCGTTTTTCGTACGTGAGGGGCTCAGCAAGCACACATGGCTAAAGTAATCGGTATCGACCTCGGCACCACCAACAGCTGCGTCGCGGTGATGGAGGGCGGCAAGCCCAAGGTGATCGAGAATGCGGAAGGCGCGCGTACCACGCCGTCGATCGTCGCCTTCGCCAAGGATGGCGAGCGCCTGGTCGGCCAGCCGGCGAAGCGCCAGGCCGTCACCAACGGTGACAACACGATCTTCGCGGTGAAGCGCCTGATCGGCCGCCGCTTCGACGATCCGATCACCAAGAAGGACACCGAGCTGGTCCCGTACCACATCGTGCGCGGCGGTAACGGCGATGCATGGGTGCAGGCGGGCGGCAAGGATTACAGCCCGTCGCAGATCAGCGCCTTCACGCTCCAGAAGATGAAGGAAACCGCCGAATCGTATCTCGGCGAGACGGTCACGCAGGCGGTCATCACCGTGCCGGCGTACTTCAACGACGCGCAGCGCCAGGCGACCAAGGACGCCGGCCAGATCGCCGGCCTCGAAGTGCTGCGCATCATCAACGAGCCGACGGCGGCGGCGCTCGCCTATGGCCTCGAAAAGCAGGACGGCAAGACGATCGCGGTCTACGATCTCGGCGGCGGCACGTTCGACGTCTCGATCCTCGAGATCGGCGACGGCGTGTTCGAGGTGAAGGCGACCAACGGCGATACCTTCCTGGGCGGCGAAGACTTCGACAACAAGCTGGTCGAATATCTCGCCGAAGGCTTCAAGAAGGACGAGGGCATCGACCTCGCCAAGGACAAGCTCGCGCTCCAGCGCCTGAAGGAAGCCGCGGAAAAGGCGAAGATCGAGTTGTCGTCGGCCGCCTCGACCGAGGTCAACCTGCCCTTCATCACCGCCGACCAGAACGGTCCGAAGCATCTCGTCAAGACGATCAGCCGCGCCGATCTGGAGCGTCTGGTCGACAGCCTGATCCAGCGCACGATCGAGCCGATGAAGAAGGCGCTGGCCGATGCCGGCGTCAAGACCGGCGACATCAGCGAAGTGGTCCTCGTCGGCGGCATGACCCGCATGCCCAAGGTCCGCGAAGCGGTGAAGAACTTCTTCGGCAAGGACCCGCACACCGGCGTCAACCCGGATGAGGTCGTCGCGATGGGCGCCGCGATCCAGGCGGGCGTGCTGCAGGGCGACGTCAAGGACGTGCTGCTGCTCGACGTGACGCCGCTGTCGCTCGGCATCGAGACGCTGGGTGGCGTGTTCACCCGCATGATCGACCGCAACACGACGATCCCGACCAAGAAGTCGCAGACCTATTCGACCGCCGACGACAACCAGGGCGCGGTGACGATCCGCGTGTTCCAGGGCGAGCGCGAGATGGCGGCGGACAACAAGCTGCTCGGCCAGTTCGACCTGGTCGGCATTCCGCCGGCGCCGCGCGGCGTGCCGCAGATCGAGGTGACGTTCGACATCGACGCCAACGGCATCGTCAACGTGTCCGCCAAGGACAAGGGCACCGGCAAGGAACAGCAGATCCGCATCCAGGCCTCCGGTGGCCTGTCGGATGCCGACATCGACCAGATGGTCCGCGACGCGGAGAAGTTCGCGGAAGAGGACAAGAAGCGTCGTGCCGGTGCCGAGGCGAAGAACAACGCCGAATCGCTGATCCACACCACCGAGCGCCAGCTTGCCGACAATGGCGACAAGGTGGACGAGTCGCTCAAGTCTGAAATCCAGGCGGCGATCGATGAAGCCAAGAAGGCGGTCGAAGGCGGCGATGCCGACCAGATGACCGAAAAGAGCCAGGCGCTGGCGCAGGTCGCGATGAAGCTCGGCCAGGCGATCTATGAAAAGACGCAGGCTGCCGAAGCCTCACCCCAGGGTGATGCGGCGGGCGAAGCGCCGAAGGACGACGTGGTCGACGCCGAATTCTCGGAAGTCGACGACCACAAGGCGTAAGGACGACTCCGTCCCCCTGCCGCACAACACATGCTTCGGCGTGACTTTTGTGACTTTCCGGCAGGGGGACTTCGGGATGGAACGTGGGGATGATGCAAGGGCACCCCACCCCCGATCCGTTCGCCCTGAGCCTGTCGAAGGGCAGGTGAGACTCACCGTGCTTCGACAGGCTCAGCACGAACGGCGAGCAGTTGGACGGACCTGAATCGTCTCGCGCTAGAGGACGGGCATGAGCACCACAGTCGACTATTACGAACTGCTCGAATGCGAGCGTGATGCGGACGGCGCGACGCTGAAATCGTCGTACCGCAAGCTTGCGATGAAGTATCACCCCGACAAGAATGCCGGGTGCAAGGACAGCGAAGCCAAGTTCAAGGCGGTTAGCGAAGCCTATGAGGTCCTGAAGGACCCGCAGAAGCGCGCGGCCTATGATCGCTACGGCCATGCCGCCTTCCAGAATGGCGGCGGCGGCGGTGGCGGCGCGCAGGATTTCAGCGGCTTTTCCGATATCTTCGAATCGGTGTTCGGCGAATTCATGGGCGGCCGCGGCGGCGGGCGCCAGCCGCAGCGGCGCGGTGCCGATCTGCGCTACGACATGGAGGTCAGCCTGGAAGAGGCGTTCCATGGCAAGCAGACCGAGATCACCGTCGACGTCTCCGCGCAATGCGACACCTGCCACGGTTCGGGCGCGAAGCCCGGCACGCATGCCTCGACCTGCCGCCAGTGCAACGGCCACGGCAAGGTGCGCGCGCAGCAGGGGTTCTTCGTCGTCGAGCGCGCCTGTCCGGTGTGTCAGGGGTCGGGCGAGATCATCGCCGATCCGTGTCCCGATTGCCGCGGCGACGGCCGGGTCGACAAGACCAAGACGTTGGCCGTCAACGTGCCGCCCGGCGTCGACGAGGGCACGCGCATCCGCCTGTCGGGTGAGGGCGAGGCGGGGCCGCGTGGCGCACCGCCGGGCGACCTCTACATCTTCCTCCACGTCAAACGGCACGCGATCTTCGAACGCGAAGGCACCACGCTGTTCGCGCGGGCGCCGATCAGCTTCACCACCGCCGCCTTGGGCGGGGCGCTGTCGATCCCGGGCCTCGACGGCCGCACGCATGAGATCAAGATCCCGGCCGGCATCCAGTCGGGCAAGCAGCTGCGCCAGCGCGGCGCCGGCATGCCGGTGCTGCAAGGGCGCGGGCAGGGCGATCTCGTCATCCAGATCGACGTCGAGACGCCGACCAGGCTGACGACGCGCCAGCGCGAATTGCTCGAACTGTTCCGCGAGACCGAGACGGGCGACGAATGCCCGGCGAGCCAGGGCTTCTTCGCCAAGCTGAAGGGCGTATTCGCCGGCGAGTGAAGACTTTCCACAGCGGAAAGTTATCACTTGACGAATTGGAAAGTCGGCGTCACTCTCTTTCCATATCGGAAAGGGAGTGACGTCGTGGAACCCAATAGCGAAGCCGCAGCCCAGGCGCTGGCATTCATCGAACAATCCCGCGTGAAGCTGGCGGCGGCATCGGACACCCCGCCGCTGCGCCATCTCGCCTTTGCCGCGCTGATGGGGGTGCTGGTCGCCAGCCCTGCGGTGCCCTTGCCCTTCCGGTTCGTCGTGCTGGTCGGCATCTTCGCGGCGATCGCGTGGATCATCCGCTGGGATCGCAAGCGGATGGGCATGTTCATCAACGGCTATCGTGCCGGCCGCACTCGCTGGGTGACGGGCGCCTTGCTGCTGGTGATCCTGCCGCTGCACATGCTCGGCCTGTGGCTGGCGCTCGACCGCGGGATCGGCTGGGCGCCGCTGCCGCTGGGGGTGGTGGCCGCCGCAATCGCTTACGGCGGCAGCATCTGGTGGTGCCGCGTGTTCCGGCGCGAGATGCTGGACGGCATCGCATGACCGGCTTCGATCCGGTCATCCATCCGCCGGCCCGCCTTCAGATCATGGCGGTGCTGACCGAGGTGCAGGATGCCGAATTCGCCCTGCTGCGCACGACCACGGGGGTCAGCGATTCGGTGCTGTCCAAGCATCTCGGCGCGCTGGTCGAGGCCGGCTATGTCGCCCTGCGCAAGGGGCCGAGCGATGGCCGCTCGCGGACTTGGGCGGCTGCGACGCGTGGCGGACGCAAGGCCTTCGCAGCCCATGTCGCGGCGCTGACCGTGCTCGCCAACCTCACCCAGCGGATCGCTGCGGAGTGATCCTGCCGGCTGCCCCGTTTGGCGCCCGACGGAGCGGGCGGCGAAGACGGGCAGCCAGGCCGCTTGGTTCACAGGGTCGAAACGATGACCCCGATCACCAGCGCCTGAGCCGCGATCGCCAGCGCGCTGCTGGCCGCGGTTTCGAACATACGCATGGATGACATCTCCTGACCGGAAGAATATCCGGTAAGCGCTGCTTTAAATTCGTTACGCTATGGCGCAACATTGTTGCCTGCACGCAAGCGTGCGTTCCGTGCAACCGTTCCGGACATAAATGGGGCCACGGGGCGGGAAACAGCAGCTTGCTTGCCATGTCTGGGCAAAGCGGGTCAGATCGGTCATCATTGTTGGAGATGCCGATGTTCCGTGCCCTGACGCTGACGTTCGCCGCCGCGGCGCTGACGTTGCCCGCCCTGCCGCTCGCCGCCGCCACCGCGCCGCGCGTGCCGGTCGCGACGTTCAACCAGCTGCCACAGCCGCTGCCCTTGCCCTACGATGCCAATGCCGATGCCAGGGCGGCCGTCGCCGCGGCCAAGGCGCGGGCGCTGAAGGGCAACAAGAAGCTGCTGATCGACCTCGGCGGCAATTGGTGCCTCGACTGCCGCCTGCTCGCCGGGGTGATGCACCTGCCTGCCATGCACGGCTTCATGGCGAAGCATTACGAGGTGGTGGCGGTGGACATCGGCCGCTTCGACAAGAACCTCGACATCCCGGCGCGCTACGGGATCAAGGGCCGGCTGGCCGGCGTGCCCGCGCTGCTGATCGTCGATCCCAAGACCGACCGCGTGGTCAACGCCGGCCGCGAGACGGCACTGGCGGATGCGCGCTCGCTATCGCCGCAGGGCCTCGCCGACTGGCTCGCCCGCTGGGTGTGACGCGACTCCAATCCTCCCCGGCACGGGGAGGGGGACCGTTCGGCGCAGCCGAATGGTGGAGGGGGCTCTCCACATAGCGTGTCGTCGGTGGAGGCCCCCTCCCCGTGCCGGGGAGGATCCGGTTACTTGCCGAACACCCGGGCGAAGATCGTGTCGACGTGGCGCAGGTGGTAGCCGAGGTCGAACTTCTCCTCCAACTCGGCGGGCGACAGCGCCACGGTCACCTCCGCATCGGCCTTCAGCAGGTCGAGCAGCGACAGCGCGCCGTCCGATTCCCACACCTTCATCGCGTTGCGCTGCACCAGGCGATAGGCATCCTCGCGGCTCACCCCCGCCTGGGTCAGCGCCAGAAGCACGCGCTGCGAATGGACGAGGCCGCCCATCTTGTTGAGGTTCTTGTCCATCCGCTCGGGGTAGACGAGCAGCTTGTCGATCACCCCGGTCAGCCGCGCCAGCGCGAAGTCGAGGGTGATCGTCGCATCCGGCCCGATGTAGCGTTCCACCGACGAATGCGAGATGTCGCGTTCGTGCCACAGCGCGACATTCTCCAGCGCCGGGGTCACATAGCCGCGGACCATGCGGGCCAGCCCGGTCAGGTTCTCGGTCAGCACCGGATTGCGCTTGTGCGGCATCGCCGACGAGCCTTTCTGGCCGGGGCTGAAATATTCCTCCGCCTCCAGCACCTCGGTGCGCTGGAGGTGGCGGACCTCGGTCGCCAGCCGTTCGATCGACGAGGCGATGACGCCCAGCGTCGCGAAGAACATCGCATGCCGGTCGCGCGGGATGACCTGCGTCGAGACGGGCTCGACCGACAGGCCGAGCTTGGCGGCGACATGCGCCTCGACCGCGGGATCGATGTTGGCGAAGGTGCCGACCGCGCCCGAGATCGCGCAGGTGGCGATATCGGCGCGCGCGGCGATGAGGCGCGTGCGGCACCGGTCGAACTCGGCATAGGCCTGCGCGAGCTTCAGGCCGAAGGTGACCGGTTCGGCATGGATGCCGTGGCTGCGGCCGATCGTGGGCGTGAGCTTGTGCTCCACCGCGCGCCGCTCCAGCACCTCCAGCAGCCGGTCGAGGTCGGCGAGCAGGATGTCGGCGGCGCGCGACAGCTGCACCGCAAAGCAGGTGTCGAGCACGTCGGACGAGGTCATGCCCTGGTGCATGAAGCGCGCCTGCTCGCCGACATTCTCCGCCACCCAGGTGAGGAAGGCGATGACGTCGTGCTTGGTCACCGCCTCGATGGCGTCGATCGCCGCGACGTCGATCGCCGGTTCGGTGCGCCACCACGCCCACAGCGCGTCGGCCGCCTCGCGGGGGACGACGCCCAGCTCGGCCAGCGCGTCGGTGGCATGCGCCTCGATCTCGAACCAGATGCGAAAGCGCGCCTCCGGGGTCCAGATCGCGGTCATCTCGGGGCGGGAATAACGGGGGACCATGGTGTTCCTTCGTCCTGCTCGGGCCACGGCTCGTCGTGGCCATGTCCGCGCGACTCGCGGATTTCTGCGGCGCACTAGCAGCGCGCGACGGAGGCGACAATCTCGGCCGGGCCGGAACCATTGCAATCAATGCAGCGATCCCCATTTTGAAATCTGCACGCCGGGTCGGGCAATCGATCCCGTGCAGAGTTCATGTTGAACAATGGGAGACAGATAATGCTGAAATATGCTCTTCTCGCCGGAGTGATGACGATTGCTGCGCCGGCACTGGCGCAGACGCAAACCAATACTGCACCGGCGCAAGCCGCACCTGCGCAGACGGCGCCGACGCAGGCGGCTCCGGCCAACGTACCGCAGGGCGCCCCGGTCGCCGACCCGCAGGCGTCGCCGGCCACGCCGATGGATTCAACCGCCGCGGCCGACCAGCAGGCAACCCCCGGTACGCCAGAAACCCAGACGGCGACGGCCGAACCGGCCGCCGGTGGCGATCAGGTGGCAAGCGTCGTCCAGACCGAGTTCCCGACCTATGACGCGAACAAGGACGGCAAGCTCGAAAAGACCGAGTTCGCCAGCTGGATGGTCAAGCTGAAGCAGGCGAGCGATCCCAAGGCGAGCGCGACCAGCGCCGAAACCAAGTCGTGGGTCAATGCCGCCTTCGCCCAGGCCGACAAGGACAAGAACAAGTCCGTGTCGCAGCCCGAACTGGTCGGTTTCCTGAGCCAGGCCAAGTCCTGATCCTCGGATAACCGATGACGAAGAGGCCGCCGGAGCGATCCGGCGGCCTTTTTCCCATCTACGGCATATCGGGAAAGATCGTCAGATCAGTCCTTGCGCCTTCAGGCTGACATGCCCGTTGCGGCCCATGATGATATGGTCGTGCACGACGATGCCCAACGGTTCGCCGGCGCTGGCGATGGCACGGGTGACCGTGATGTCGGCGCGGCTGGGGGAGGGGTCGCCCGAGGGATGGTTGTGGACGAGGATGATCGCCGCCGAACCCAGGTCGATGGCCCGCCGGATCACTTCGCGGATGTGAACGGCGGCCTGGTCGATCGACCCTTCGCTCATCACCTCGTCGCGGATCAGCATGTTGCGGGTGTTGAGGTGGAGCACGCGAAAGCGCTCGATCGTGTGATGCGCCATGTCGGCGCGCAGGTAATCGAGCAGCGCCTGCCAGTTGGCGAGGATCGGCTGCTCGGCCACGGTCGCCTTGAGCAGCCGGATGGCGATCGCATGCGCGATCTTGATCGCCGCCGCCGATTTTTCGCTCACCCCCGCCACCCGCATCAGCGCCTCGGCGTCCGCGGTCAGCATGCCGCCGATCCCGCCGAACTCGCGCAGCAGCGCCTTGGCGGTCGGCTTGGTATCCCGGCGCGGAATGACCAGCGTCAGCAGATATTCGATCAACTCGTGATCGAGCAGCGTCTCGCCGCCCCCGGTCAGCAACCGCCCACGCAGCCGCTCGCGATGGCCGGCATTGTCGTCGGGAGGGGGATCGGCGGCCATTGCCGGTCGAGGGTAGGGCGGGAACGGTGCGGCGACAATGCTGCGATCCGAAGAAGAGCTGCATGGCGCCGCATGTACGCGCCAAGCATCGGGAAAGCAGACATTTGTTCACGCGGAGGCGCGGAGGCGCGGAGATATTGCGCGCGGCAGCGCTATGGAATCTCGAGCCGGCGATGATCGCGCGCCGCATCCTCGGCCAAGTGCGACATCTCCGCGCCTCCGCGCCTCCGCGCCTCCGCGTGAAAGCGCCGGTGTTCAGGGCGCCCTGAACCGCCGGTCCCGCAAAGGACCGATACGGGCCGCCCGCAATTGCGCCGTGGTCACGACAGCGCTTATGGTGCCCGGCGATGGTCGAGGGCGCGGATGAGTTGAACGATACGCCCCGCCGCCCCCGCCTTGCCCGGCGGCAATGGGTCGGCATCGCGATCGGCCTGATCCTGCTGCTGGCATGCATCGCCTTGTGGATGGCCCGCAAGCCGATCGCCGCGCGCGTCATCGATCGCGAACTGGCGAAGCGCGGTGTCGCCGCCCGCTACGGTATCCGGGATCTCGGCCTCGGTCGGCAGCGGCTGACCGATGTGGTGATCGGCGATCCTGCGCATCCCGATCTCGTCGCCGACTGGCTGGAGGCGGAGACGCATGTCGGGCTGGATGGCGCGCGGCTGGTCGGCGTGCGTGCCGGCCATGTGCGGGTGCGGGGGCGCGTGGTCGACGGGCGATTGTCGCTCGGCGCGCTCGACCGGCTGATGCCGCCGCCTTCGGGCAAGCCGTTCGCCCTGCCGGCGCTCGACCTGAACGTCGCGGACGGACGGATGCGGCTGGAGACACCGGCGGGGGTGGTCGGTGTACGGCTGTCCGGCAACGGGCGGCTCGACGACGGGTTCAGCGGCACGCTGGCGCTGGCCGCCGAGCGGCTGGCGCAGGACGGTTGCAGCCTGCGGGGACTGGGCGCCGCATTCCACCTCGATGTGGCGCGCGGCGCGCCCACGGTCCGCGGGCCGGTACGCATCGCGCAGGCAAACTGCGGCGGCGCCAGCGTGCAGCAAGCCCGCGCCGATCTCAACCTGACGCTGGCGCCGGCTCTGGACGGCTGGAACGGCCGGGCGCGGCTCGCCACCGGCGTGGTGGCGGGCAGCGGCGCGCGTGCGGCGGCGCTGGCGGGAACGGTCGCCTTCGACGGCACCGCCCGATCGACGTCCGGTACCCTGGACCTGGCCGCCGCCCGCGCCGCCATCGCGGCCGGCCAGGCGGAGGCGCTGGCGATCCGCGGCGATTATCGTATCGGCGAAGGGCAGCGCTTCGCCGGAACCGTCAGCGGGCGCGGAATGCGTTTGGCGGCGGCGCGAACGCTCGACGCGGAGGCCGCCGGAGCGGGCACGCCGCTCGCTCCGCTCGTCACGGCGGCGACGCACGCGGCGCGACGCGCGGCGGAGCATTTCGACGGTGAGGCGAAGCTCGCGGTGCAGATGGCCGGTGGCGCCGGCGAGGCGCGGATCGCGCAGGTCGCACTGGCCTCGGACAGCGGCGCCCGCCTGCGCCTTTCCGGCGGCACGGGGGTGACGATCGACTGGCCGCAGGCGCGGGTACGCCTCGACACGGCATTGGCGATGGGCGGCGGCGGCCTGCCCGATGCGCGGGTGACGCTGGCGCAATCCGCGGCGGGTGCGCCGATCCGCGGGCGGGGGACCGTGGCGCCATATGCGGCCGGCGGCGCGACACTGGCGCTGACGCCGGTCGAATTCACCGCCACGCCGGGCGGCGCGACGCGGGTGACGACGCGCGCGACGCTGTCCGGGCCGCTTGGCGATGGCCGTGTCGACGGGCTGTCGCTGCCGCTCGACCTGCGTTGGGACGGGCGACGCCGGGTGGCGATCAACTCCTCCTGCGGGGCGCTGGGGATCCGGCGGCTGGCGGTGGCGGGGCTGGTGCTCGATCCGCTGCGCACGACGCTCTGCCCGCTGTCGGGGGCGATGGTGACGTTCGCCGATGGGCGGGCGACCGGCGGCGTGCGGCTGCCGGCCGTGCAGCTCGCCGGCCGCCTGGGGCAGACGCCGCTGACCGTGGCGGCGAGCGGTGCGCAGCTGCGGCTGGCCGATCGCGGCTTCGTCGTCGACGGCGTCGCCACCCGGCTGGGCAGCGCGGAGCGGGTGACGCGGATCGATCTCGGTCAGTTGACCGGCCGGCTGGCGGGCGCGGCCGTGGCGGGCACCTTCACCGGCGGTAGCGGGCAGATCGCCAACGTGCCGCTGTTGCTCGGTGCGGCGGCGGGCGACTGGTCGCTGCGCGGCGGCGCGCTGCACCTCACGGGCGCGATGACGGTCAGCGATGCCGCGTCCGCGCCGCGCTTCAACCCGATGGAGGCGCGGGCAGTGGCGCTCGATCTCGCCGACGGGGCGATCCACGCCACCGGCACGCTCTACGAACCGACCAAAAGCGTGAAGGTCGCCGACGTCACCATCGCGCATGCGCTGGCGGCGGGCAGCGGCACGGCGGATATCGCCGTACCGGGCATCACCTTCGCCAAGGATTTCCAGCCCGACCTGCTCACCCGCCTGACCTATGGCGTCGTCGCCGATGTGCGCGCCCGGGTAACCGGAGAGGGGCATATCGCCTGGCAACCGGAGGGCGTCACCTCCACCGGCACCTTCGCCACCCGGGACGCCGCGCTCGCTGCCGCCTTCGGTCCGGTCAGCGGCATCACCACCACGATCCGTTTCACCGATCTGCTCAGCCTCGCCAGTGCGCCGCAGCAGGTGGCGACGATCAAGACGGTCAATCCCGGTATCGCGGTCAACGACGGCACGATCGTCTATCAGCTGCTGCCCGATACGCGCGTGCAGATCGACAGCGGCGTGTGGCCGTTCGCCGGCGGCAAGATGACGCTGCTGCCGACCACGCTCGACTTCGCCCAGGCCGGATCGCGGCGCATGACCTTCCGCCTCGAAGGGGTGCAGGCGGATCGCTTCCTCGCCCAGTTCGACTTCAAGAACCTCGATGCCACCGGCGTCTTCGACGGCGAGCTGCCGATGGTGTTCGACATCGCGGGCGGCCGGATCGAGAACGGATCGCTGACGGTGCGGCCCGGCGGCGGCTCGATCGCCTATGTCGGCGACCTGACGCAGAAGGACCTTGGCCTGTGGGGTAACATCGCCTTCCAGGCACTGAAATCCCTGCGCTACCGCAACCTCACCATCGCGATGAACGGCCCGCTGTCGGGGGAGATGGTGACGCAGGTGCGCTTCGCCGGCGTGACGCAGGGGCAGGGCGCCAAGAGCAACTTCCTCGTCCGCCGCCTGCAGAGGCTGCCGTTCGTCTTCAACGTGCGGATAGAGGCGCCCTTCCGCGGGCTGCTCGATTCGGCGCAGTCCTTCTACGACCCGCGGCGGCTGATCCAGCGCAACCTGCCCGCCCTGCTCGAACGACAGCAGCAGCAGCAACGGCAGGCCGTGCCGGCGACGCCGCCTATTCAGCCTCCCGCAAGCGGAACCGTGCCATGAGCGAAACAGGATTGAAGATGGTGGAGCGAATCACGACATTGCGGCTGTTGCAGGCTACGATCGGGATGGGATTGGCGGCGGCGTCGGCGGGGTGCATCAACGTGTCGGCACCCGACAAGCCGATCCAGATCAACCTGAACATCAGCGTGACGCAGGAAGTGGTCTATCGCCTCGATGGCGAGGCGAAGTCGCTCATCAAAGAGAATCCGGGGATATTCTGATATGAAGACAGGTCTTTTGACGGTTGCCGGCGTGGTGGCTCTCACCGGCCTGTCCGCGGCGGCCATGGCGCAGCGCGATCCCGCCTATGCGGCGGCGCGCGAGGCGAAGCAGGTCGGCGAACAACCCGACGGCTATCTTGGCGTGGTGAGCGGCGGCGCTGCGGTGCAGGCGCTGGTCCGCGACATCAACATCAAGCGCAAGGCGGCCTATACCGCCAGTGCGCAGGCGAGCGGCTCTACCGTGGAGCAGTTCGCCTTCACCACCGGGTGCAACCTCGTCGCCCGCGTGCCGGTCGGGGAAATGTACAAGACGCCGTCGGGCCAGTGGAAGGAAAACACCGGCACGCCGGAACTCGACGGCCGATGCAAGTAGCGCAGTAATTCCTCCCTCGCTTTAGCGGGGGAGGGCGACCGCGCCCGCAGGGCGTGGTGGAGGGGGCGTCTCCGCAAGCGCGACGCGGTTGCTTGCCTCCCCCTCCGTCAGCTTCGCTGCCACCTCCCCCTGGCGGGGGAGGAATCAAGGGCGGTTGACACCCCGGCACCCCACACCTAAACGGGCCACGCCTTGGCGGGATCGGTCGCCCTGCGCGCTTTCTCCCCCGGCTGAAACATACAGGCGAGGGTGCGCGCGTGGCGGAAGACGATACCGGACGAGACTTCACCAGCGCGGAGGATCCGCGGCTTTCCGCGCTCGATGAGCGGCTGAAGGAAGCCCGGCATCAGGAAGCGTTGCGGACGGGGCAGGGGGCGCCGAACGCCGATGCGGGATATTCGCTCGGCAATCGCGTGCTCGCCGCCCTGATCGGAAGCCTCGTCGGCAGCGCGCTGATCGGCTGGTGTATCGACCACTGGTTCGGCACGGGTCCATGGGCGCTGATCGTGATGCTGTTCCTCGGAATAGCCGTCGCGTTCAGGCAGATCATTCGAATAGCAGGCGAACGCCCGGCATAACCGGGCGTTTGTCGTATCAGGGAGCGAAGGCCCCAGTGGCGGTAGAGCAAGTGGCGGCAGAATCGGGCAGCAAGATCGATCCGATGCACCAGTTCCTGATCGAACCCCTGTTCGGTCGGCATTGGGTCGTCGCGGGCTACGACATCTCGTTCACCAACTCCGCGTTGTGGATGGTCATCACGCTCGCCAGCCTGTGGCTGTTCATGCTGGGCGGGATGAAGCGCGAACTGGTGCCGGGTCGCTGGCAGGCGGCGGTGGAAGGCTTCACCGGCTTCGTCTCGAACATGCTGACGTCCAACATCGGCCCTGCCGGCAAGCGGTTCGTCCCCTACGTCTTCTCGCTCTTCATGTTCATCCTCTTCGCCAACATCTGGGGCCTGACCCCGGTCGGCGTCGTGCCCGGATGGCATCCGTTCACCATCACCAGCCACCTGACCGTCACCGGCGTGCTGGCGATCATCAGCTTCGCGATCGTGCTGATCGTCGGCTTCGGCAAGCACGGCTTCCACTTCTTCGCGCTGTTCGTGCCGCACGGCACGCCCAAGCTGATGATCCCGCTGATCTTCGTCGTCGAGCTGATGAGCTTCCTGGTGCGGCCGTTCAGCCTCGGCCTGCGACTGTTCGTCGCGATGACCGCGGGGCATATCCTGCTCAAGGTGCTGGCGGCGTTCGTCATCAGCGGCATCAACCTCGGGCCGGGCTACGGCCTGCTGATCTCGCTGCCCAGCTTCCTGCTGATGATCGGCATCACGCTGCTCGAGCTGCTGGTCGCCGCCATCCAGGCCTATGTGTTTGCGCTGCTGACGAGCGTCTACCTGAACGACGCCGTCAACCTGCACTGAGTTTTCTCTTCAACCCACTTGTTTGATACGGAGTTTTGACATGGACGCAGAAGCCGCCAAGATGATCGGTGCCGGCCTGGCCGCGATCGGCATGGGCCTCGCCTCGCTCGGCGTGGGCAACGTGTTCGCCAAGTTCCTCGAAGGCGCGCTGCGCAATCCGGGTGCGGCGGACAGCCAGCAGGGCCGTCTGTTCATCGGTTTCGCGGGCGCCGAGCTGCTCGGCCTGCTCGCCTTCGTGACGATGATCATCCTGCTGTTCGTCGCCTAACCTGTGGTCGGGCCGCCGGGCGCACCTGCCCGGCGATCCGGCTGCGGACCCGCGTCAAAGGTCTTCAATGCCCCAGATTTCGCAGATCGCCGCCACTTACGCTTCGCAGATCTTCTGGCTGCTCGTCACCTTCGGTATCCTGTATTTCGGGATCGGCAAGATGATGGTGCCCAGGGTCATCGCGACCGTGGATGCGCGTGAAGGCCGGATCGCGGGCGACCTCGCCGCGGCCGAACAGGCCCGTCTCGCCGCCGACACGGTGGAAGAGGCGTGGCGCGTGAAGATGGACGAGGCGCGCGCCGCGGCGCTCGCCGAGACCAGCGCCGCCAAGGCGCAGGCCGCCAAGGCGGCCGAGAGCCAGGTGAAGTCGGCCGATGCCGAACTGGCCGAACGGCTGGCGCATCACGACCTCGCCGTCGGCAACGCCAAGGCCAGCGCCATGCTGAATCTCCAGACCGTCGCTGCCGAGGTGGCGCAGGATCTGGTCGCCAAGGTGTCGGGCCTGACCGTCAGCATCGATGCCGCCGCGGATGCGGTGCGCAGGAGCAACGCGCATGGCTAATCCCGCACAGGGTTCCGTACCTCAGGGCGATGCCGGCGATGCCGCCGTCGCCGCCAACCTGTCCGACGCCGCTTCGGCACAGGGCCTGCGGCCACGCGACGTGCGTGACGGCAGCGAACTGACCGCCAACGTCTCCGAACCCGGTGCGGAGCATGTCGCCGAGGCGACCGCGCTCGGCTTCAACACCACCGGCTGGGTCGGCATCGCCGCGCTGGTCGTGCTGGTCGGCATGCTGATCGTCAAGGTGCCGGCGAAGATCGGTGCGGCGCTCGACAAGCAGATCGCCGGCGTACGGGCGCAGCTCGACGAAGCGGCGAAGCTGCGCGCCGAAGCCGAAGCGCTGCGCAGCGAATATGAAGCCAAGGCCAAGGCGGCCGAGGCCGATGCCGCGACGATGCGGGCGCATGCCCAGCAGGAAGCGCACCAGATCATCGCCAAGGCGAAGCGCGATGCGGAGGAGCTGATGGCCCGCCGCACCAAGCGCGCCGAGGACAAGATCGCCGCCGCCGAGCGCAGTGCGATCGCCGAAGTCCGTGCGCTCGCCGCGGAAACGGCCGCCAAGGCCGCTGCGATCCTGGTCGCCGAGCATCACGATGCCGGCGCCGACCGCTCGATGATCGATCGCGCGATCGCGGGATTGGGCCGGCCCAACTGACCATTGCACTCCTCCCCGCAACGGGGAGGGGGCGTGTCGGGTCGAATGCGCCCCGCGCATTCGAGGATCATCCCGGGGGGATGATCCGACCCGCCACGCCGCCGAAGGCGGTGGGGGAGGGGCAGCCCCAAGCGGGATCGCCCGCGTCTGCCCCTCCGTCAGCGCTGCCGCGCTGCCACCTCCCCGTATCGGGGAGGATTTACCTTTTCCGATCGCGTCTCTTCACGGGTTTCCGGCGCGGTCGCATCATCAGAGCCCGCACAGGAGCAATCCCATGTCGTGGCTCATCCTTGCCGTCGCCGTATTCACCGAAATCTGCTGGGCGCTGAGCCTGAAATGGGCGGCGACCGTCGCGACCTGGCAGGCCTCGGCCATCCCGGTCATCCTCTCCTTCGTCAACATGGCGCTGCTCGCATGGGCGATGCGCGGCCTGCCCGCGGGCACGGCCTATGCGGTTTGGACGGGCTGTGGCGCGGTCGGTGTCATCATCGGCGGCGTGCTGTTGTTCGGGGATCGCGTGGGGCCGGCACAGGCCGCCTTCATGGCGCTGACCGTGATCGGCATCGTCGGCACCAAGATGTTCGCGCAGGCCTGATCTTCCGCCCGGCCGCGAACCTGCTACACAGGGCAGGTCCGTGGTTGCCGGGATGAAGCGCATGGTGTCGTTGTTGCTGCCGATGCTGTTGGTCGTTGCGCAGGAGCCGACGCGCGCGGCCGCCGCCGCCGATCGCTTTGCGCTGGATCTGCCCGCAAGCGACGCTGCGGCCGCCGCGCCCGATCCGGCCGCGACGGCGCCCGTGGAGGGCGGCGCCTTTTCGCTCGACACGCCGATCGCCGATCTCATCGCCGATCCCAAGGCGAAGGCGATCCTCGACCGCGATCTCCCCGGCCTCAGCGATGATGAGAACCTGCCCAAGTTCAAGGCGCTGTCGCTGCGCAAGCTCGCGCCGCTGAGCGGTGGCCAGATGACGCCGGCCTTGCTGGCCAAGGTCGGCGGCGACCTGGCCGCCTTGGGCGGCAGTGCGCCGCCGCCGGTCAAGCCGGTCGAAAGCCGCCGCGGCCTGCCTTCGGGTCGCTGATCGCGCGTCTGCCGTCGCCGGCCACGCGATTGTTCCCGGTACGCCATCCGGGCCTAGCCCCGCAGGCGTGCGACTCCTACATGGGCGACCATGTCCGGTTACGGTCCCCCCGATCGATTCAACGAAGAACGCGCCACCTACACCGTCCGCGGCAGCGATGCGCCCGACATCGAGGCAGGCGTCGCCGCGATCCGCAACGTGCTGAAGACTTTGCCCAATCGCTCGGGCGTCTATCGCATGCAGGATGCCAAGGGCGATGTGCTGTATGTCGGCAAGGCGCGTTCGCTGAAGCAGCGCGTCGCCAATTACACGCAGGTGAAGGGGCTGACCAAGCGGTTGCAGCGGATGATCGCGCAGACCCGGTCGATGACCATCGTCACCACCAACAACGAGGCGGAGGCGCTGCTGCTCGAGGCGCAGCTCATCAAGCGGTATCGCCCCGCCTACAACGTGCTGCTGCGCGACGACAAAAGCTTTCCCTTCATCCTGCTGCGCGGCGACCATGATTTCCCGCGCGTGCAGAAGCACCGCGGCGCACGGCGGGCGCCGGGCAATTACTATGGTCCCTTCGCCAGCGCCGGCAGCGTCAACAACACGCTGAATGCGCTCCAGAAGCTGTTCCTGCTGCGCAGCTGCACCGACGGCTTCTTCAAGACGCGCGACCGGCCGTGCCTGCTCTACCAGATCAAGCGCTGCTCGGCGCCATGCGTCGGGCGGATTGATGCCGCCGGCTACAAGGAACTGGTCGACGACTGCCGCGACTTCCTGGCGGGCAAGTCGACCAAGGTGCAGGCGAAGCTGGGCGTGCAGATGCAGGCCGCGGCGGAGAACATGGACTTCGAACTGGCCGCGCTGCTGCGCGACCGGCTGAAGGCGCTCACCTTCGTCCAGGGTACGCAGGCGATCAACGCGGAGGGCGTCGGCGATGCCGATGTGTTCGCGCTCGCCTGCAAGGACGGGGTGATCGGCATCCAGGCCTTCTTCATCCGCGGCGGCCAGAATTGGGGGCACCGCAGCTTCTTCCCGCAGCATACCAACGACGTGCCGGAGGAGGAGGTGATGACCAGCTTCCTCACCCAATTCTACGAGGAGGTGCCGCCGCCGAAGACGATCCTGCTCGACCGCGAACTGGGCGAAGGCGCGTTGCTGGCCGAGGCGCTGGGCGAGCGCGCCGGCTACAAGGTGGCGCTGTCGGTGCCGCAGCGCGGCGACCGCCGCCGGCTGATGGACCAGGCCAGGCGCAACGCGATCGAGGCGCTGGAGCGGCGGCTCGCCGAGAGCACGACGCAGGCCAGATTGCTGCGCGAGGTCGCCGAATTGTTCGATCTCGCCGAGCCGCCGCAGCGGATCGAGATTTACGACAACAGCCACATCCAAGGCAGCAACGCACTGGGCGCGATGGTGGTCGCGGGGCCGGAAGGGTTTCGCAAGGGCCAGTATCGCAAGTGGAACATCAAGGGCAACGAAGCCGCCACCGACAGCGACGTCGGCATGATGCGCGAGGTGTTCCGCCGCCGCTTCGCCCGCCAGCTGGAGGAAACGCCCGATCGCGACGACGGGACGTGGCCGGATCTCGTGCTGATCGACGGCGGCAAGCCGCAGCTGGGCGCGGCCAAGGCGGTGCTGGAGGATCTCGGTATCGAGGACGTCTGCCTGGTCGGCATCGCCAAGGGCCCGCATCACGGCCGCGAGGGCCGCGAGGTGTTCCACCTGCTCGACGGGCGCGAATTCCAGTTGCCGGTGAACGCGCCGGTGCTGTTCTACCTGCAACGGCTCCGTGACGAGGTGCACCGCTTCGTCATCGGTGCGCACCGCGACAAGCGGTCGAAGGCGATCGGCGCCAGCCCGTTGGACGAGGTCCCCGGCATCGGCCCGGCGCGCAAGAAGGCGCTGCTGATGCACTTCGGCACCGGCCGCGCGGTGCGCAATGCGAGCCTGGAAGACCTCAAGAAGGCGCCAGGCGTGTCCGCCGGCGTCGCGCAGCAGGTGTACGACTTCTACCACGCGCGCTGAACGCGCATCGTTTCTCCATTGCCGCTGCACGGCGCCCCGCTAGACTGGACGGCGTACAGGGGGATTGCTGAGACGATGACGATGCGGCGGCTGGCGCTGATGGCGCTGTTCGGGTCCACGAGCTGGGCGGCGCAAGCTGCTGACAAGGTGGTCTATCAGCCGGTGCCCGCCTGGGTGAAGCCGGCACCGGCGATCGATCCGGCGACGATCACCGCCGATTCGCCGGTGCTGCTGCTGCTCGACAGCCAGCAGCGGCTGGAGGGCGGCGAGGTGTGGCAATATACCGACACCGCCACCCGCA
Source organism: Sphingomonas cellulosilytica (assembly GCF_052321755.1). Taxonomy (NCBI): domain Bacteria; kingdom Pseudomonadati; phylum Pseudomonadota; class Alphaproteobacteria; order Sphingomonadales; family Sphingomonadaceae; genus Sphingomonas; species Sphingomonas cellulosilytica. Next base: position 166,197 of record NZ_JBQRTT010000001.1, on the reverse strand, counting down.
TCGCCACCACCGAGATGCTGGGCCAGGCCGGCACCGTGAACCTGCAATGGCAGCCGGCGGCGGGCGACCTGATCGTCCACCGTGCCGAGATCATCCGCGGGCCGGAGCATATCGATCTGCTGAAGGCCGGAAAGGCCTTCGACGTGCTGCGCCGCGAGCAGCAGCTCGAACAGCGGCAGCTCGACGGGATGCTGACCGCGACCATGGCGGTGGAGGGATTGCGGGTCGGCGATATCCTGCACGTCGTCGCCTCGATCACCCGCAAGGATGCCGTTCTGAAGGGACAGGTGCAGGGCTTCCAGAGCCTGCCCGCGGCGCCGCTGAAGATCGGTTACGCCCGCGCACGGCTGCTGTGGCCGGCGGCCGACACGGTCCAGTGGCGGATCTACATGGATGCGCCCAAGCCTGCCGAGGCGACCGCCGGGGCGTATCGCGAGATCACCTTGCCATTGCCGCTCGCCAAGCAGCCCGAACTGCCCGGCGACGTGCCCGCGCGCTTCCGCAAGCTGAACGTGCTGGAGGCGAGCAGCTTTCCCGACTGGGCGGCGGTCGCGGGGGTGATGGCGCCGCTCTACGCGACGGACGGGCTGATCGCGGCGGGCAGCCCGCTCGATGCGGAGCTGGCCCGGATCAAGGCGGCGAGCACCGATCCGATGATGCGCACCGCCGCGGCGTTGCAACTGGTGCAGGAACAGGTGCGCTACCTGTTCAACGGCATGGACCAGGGCAACTACCGGCCGCAAAGCCCGGCACAGACCTGGACGGTCCGTTACGGCGACTGCAAGGCCAAGACGCTGATGCTGCTGGCATTGCTGCACGGCCTGGGCATCGAGGCGGAACCGGTGCTCGCCAACAGCAAGCTCGGTGACCTGCTGCCCAGCCGCCTGCCGACCCCGGGTGCCTTCGACCATATCCTGGTGAAGGCGAACGTGGGTGGCGAGACGCTGTGGCTCGACGGCACCGATGCGGGCGCGCGGCTGGCCGACCTGCACGATGCGCCGAATTTCGGCTGGGTGCTGCCGGTGCGGGCGAGCGGCGCCGCCCTCGTCGCGGTGCCGCTGCGCGCCCATGCTCGGCCGGATATCGAGGCGGCGATCGACATCGACGAGAGCGCAGGCGTCGGCATGCCGGCGCCGTTGACCGCGGCGATCACCGTGCGTGGCCGCCTTGCGCAGATGCTCCAGGCGGCACAGGCGCAGGCGAGCAAGGACGACATCAAGACGATGGCGACGCGGATGACCGAGAGCATCGTCGGATCGTCGACGATCATGGACCGCAAGCTCGGCTTCGATCCCGTCGCCGGCACCGCGACGGTGACGGTGACGGGCGTCGCCTATCCCGACTGGACGCGGACCGACCAGCGTTACCGCAGCACGATCGATCGGACGATCGCCGACCTCAAGTTCGAACCCGACCGCACGCGCACCGCCTGGGCGGCGCTGCCGGTCGCGACCGGCGACAGCGCCTCGTATCGCGCCGTCACCCGCATCCGCCTGCCCGCCGGCGGCAAGGGCTATACGCTGGATGGCGACCAGATCCTGCCCAAGCCGATGGCCGGCGTCACGGTCATCCGCACGGTGCGCAACGAGGGCGGTATCGTGACGCTCGACGATCGCACGGTGATGACGGGCGCCGAGGTGCCGGCGGCGGAGATCGCGGCCAACCGCGCGACGATCGCAGCGGCGAAGAACCGGTTGCTGAGCGTCGTCGCGCCCGCCGATCTGCCCAGCCAATATGCCCGGGTCGATGCGACGAAGCGGGCGGGTGGCTTTGCCAGGATCGCCGCGCTCTACGACCGTGGCGTCGCCGATGCACCCGATGAGGCGATGTCCTACACCAACCGCGCCTGGTTCTGGGAACAGATCTACGATCGCCCCAAGGCGATCGCCGATATCGGCCGCGCGATCGCGATCACGCCGGCCGCGGACAGCTATACCTGGCGCGCGCGGCTGTACCAGGAGTCCGGCGACCGGGATAAGGCGCTGGCCGACCTGCTCGCCGCGCAGAAGCTCGATCCGTCGGCGGACGACACCGTCGGGCAGCTGGCGTTGCTGCGCGCCGATCGCGGGGAAAAGGATGCGGCGCTGGACCTGGTGCAGCAGCGGATCGACGCGGGCGGCAAGAGCAAGGCGGCGATGATCGCGATGAAGGCGGAGGTGCTGGCACGGACCGGCGACAAGGACGGCGCGATCACCGCCATCGACCAGGCGATTGCGGCGAGCCCCGGCAACCCGCAACTGCTCAACAGCCGCTGCTGGATCAAGGGAACGCTGAACGTCGCGCTGGACACGGCGCTGAAGGATTGCACGCGGTCGATCGAACTGTCCGATTCGACGGTGGCGGCGCTCGACAGCCGCGCGATGGTGTTCTTTCGCATGAACCGGATGGAGGATGCGCTGGCCGATCTCACCGCGGCGCTGGACACGGCGCCCGATCAGCCGGCCAGCCTCTATATGCGCGGACTGATCCTGTCGCGGCAGGGCAAGGCGGAGGGCAAGGCCGACCTCGCCGCCGCGCGCACCATCCGCCCGCGCATCGATGAGGATTACAAGCGCTACGGCATCACGCCCTGACGCTGCGCCACGCCGCATCCTAGCTGTTTGTTCACTCCGCACGCGGTAAGGCGGGGCATGGCGACCCCCGTGTTCCTGACCGTCGATACCGAGTTCGCCTGGCGGCATCATGCCGCCGGGCTGGATGCCGTGACGATCTATGCGCGGTCGCTGGAGCCGGCCGATGTCGGCCTGACCTATCAGCTCGATCGGCTGGCGGACCATGGCCTGAAGGCGTGCTTCTTCGTCGATCCGATGCCGGCGCTGGTGTTCGGCCTCGCCCCGGTCGCGCGCATGGTGGAGACGATCCTGGCTGCGGGGCAGGAGGTTCAGCTTCACCTGCACCCGAACTGGGCGGGGGCGCAGGCGGGGGATCGCGGTGCCCGCTACGGCCGCTTCCAGATGCACGAATATACGCTGGCCGAGCAGACCGGGCTGATCGCGGGTGCGGTCGACCTGCTGGTGGCAGCCGGCGCGCCGCGGCCGATCGCCTTTCGCGCCGGTGGCTATGCGGCGAATGCCGATACCTTGCGGGCGCTGGCGGCGCTGGGTTTCGCCTATGACAGCAGCCACAATGGCGCCGAGCCGGCGGAAAGCCGCATCGGCCTCGCCCCCTCGTGCATCGCGCCGCTGCACCGGGGGGTGGTGGAGGTGCCGGTGACGGTGATCGAGGACGCGCCGGGGCTGTTCCGGACGTTCCAGCTGTGCGCCCTGTCGGCAATGGAAACGGCCGCGGCGCTGGAGCATGCTGCGGCACGGGGACACGCCGCGGTGACGATCGTCAGCCACGGCTTCGAACTGGCCAACCGGCTGGGCACCCGTGCCAATGCCGTCCACGTCCGCCGCTTCGAGACATTGTGCCGGCTGCTCGCGGCGCGGGCGGACGAGCTGCCGACGGTACATTTCGCCGATCGTCCGCCGATGCCGCTCGATCGCGACGACGCCCCGCTCGCCGCCAATGCACTGCGCCGGCGGTTGCGGCAGGCGGAGCAATTATGGTCGAACTGGGTCGCGGAACGCGCGGCGTGACCATCGTCGCCTTGAAGTTCCAGGTCGGCGCGCGAACGCTGGCGAGCGTCCGGCGGCGGCTGGTGCGCCTCGCCCTGTCGCTCGACGCGGCGCTGGCTGGCGCGGTGCCGCAACTGCCGGCCAGCGATGGTGACGGCTATCTGATTACCTCGCTGCCGGCGGCGCTCGTCAATCGGATCCGCCCCGGCGGTTATCGGCTGGCGGTGCGGCAGCGTTACCTGCGCTTCTACACCGACCTGACGATCGGCCGCGCGGCATGGCACGCCGGCCTGTCCGGCGCCGCGCGATCGACGCTCAAGCGCAAGCTGCGCAAGGCGGAGGCCGCCGGGCTGGAGGTGCGCCGCTATCGCACGTCCGACGAACTCGCCGCCTTCCATCCGCTCGCCCGCGCGGTGTCGGCACGCACCTATCAGGAACGATTGCTCGACGCCGGCCTGCCGGAGGATGCGGCCGCGGTGCGTCACCTGCATGCGCTCGCCGCCGCGGACGGGCTGCGCGCCTGGCTGCTGCTCGCCGGGGATCGGCCGGTCGCCTATCTGTGCTGTACGGCGCAAGGCAGCGCGCTGCGCTACGATCATGTCGGTCACGACCCGGCCTATGCCGATATGTCCCCCGGCACGGTGCTGCAGGCGCATGCGATCGCGGACCTGTTCGCCGATCGCTTCGCCCGCTTCGACTTCACCGAGGGCGAAGGCCAGCACAAGCGGCTGTTCGCGACCGGCAGCATAGCCTGCGTCGATCTGCTGCTGCTTCGCCCGACGCTGTCGAATCGCGCGACGCTGGCGGCCCTCGGCGCCTTCGACGGTGCCATGGCGCTTGCCAAGCAGGCGACGCGGCATCCCCGGCTCGCGGCGCTGACGAAGCTGGTGCGCCGCTGACCCATCCCCCTGACGCAGGGTGTGCGGCGCGCTATATCCCTCATCATGCACCTGCGTACCGAAGCCATCGTTCTCGCCATCCGTGCGCATGGCGAACATGGTGCGGTGGTGCGGGCGTTGACGCGGGCGAGCGGGGTGCAACCGGGCTATGTGCGCGGCGGGCGCTCGCGACAGATGCGGCCGGTGCTGCAACCCGCCAACGCGATCCTCGGCGAATGGCGGGCGCGCACCGGCGAACAGCTGGCGGCACTGACCATCGAGCCGCTGCACAGCCGCGCCGCGCTGCACGGCGAGCCGCTGCCGGCCGCCGCCTTCGCCTGGTTGACCGCGCTCACTGCGGCGGCACTGCCGGAGGCGCAGCCTTATCCGCGGCTCTACGATGCGCTGGGCGCAGTGCTCGACGCGATCGAGGCGGCGCCCACCGCCCGCGGCTGGGCGAGCGCACTCGCCCGCTACGAACTGCTGCTGCTCGCCGAACTCGGCTTCGGCCTCGATCTCAGCGCCTGCGTGGTGACGGGGGGCGATGACGACCTCGCCTTCGTATCCCCGCGCAGCGGCGGCGCGGTCAGCCGCGGCGCGGCGCATGGCTATGAGGCGAGGCTGTTTGCGCTGCCGCGGTTCCTGACCGAAGGCGGCGCGGCGGACTGGCCCGACATCCTCGCCGGCCTCGCCATCACCGGGCATTTCCTCGCCCGCGACCTGTTGACCGATCGCCGGGCCGAGCCGCTGGTCGCGCGCGAACGACTGGTCGCGGCATTGAAAAGGGCCGTTGCGTAACGGGGCGACGCGCGGCTAGTCAGCGCGCATGGCATTGATCGCACTCCTGCCGGGCGACGGCATCGGCCCCGAAGTCATCGCAGAGGCGCGCGCCGTGCTCGACGCGCTCGATCTCGACCTCGCCTATGAAGAGGCGCCGGTCGGCGGCGTCGCCTATCACACGCTCGGCCATCCGCTGCCCGACAGCACGCTCGACGTCGCGCGCCGTGCCGATGCCTTGCTGTTCGGGGCGGTCGGCGATCCGACCTGCGACAATCTGGAGCGGGCGTTGCGGCCCGAGCAGGCGATCCTGGGCCTGCGCAAGCATCTCGGCCTGTTCTCCAACCTGCGGCCGGCGACGCTGTTCGAGGGGCTGGAGGATGCCTCCGCCCTGAAGCCGGAGGTGGCGCGGGCGATCGACCTCGTCATCGTCCGCGAATTGAACGGCGACGTCTATTTCGGCGAGAAGGGCCGCCGCACCACCGCCGCCGGTGCGCGCGAAGGTTATGACATCATGAGCTATGACGAGCACGAAGTGCGCCGCATCGCCCGCGTCGGCTTCGAGACGGCACGTCGCCGTCGCGGGCAGCTCTGCTCGGTCGACAAGGCGAACGTGCTGGAAACCTCGCAGCTGTGGCGCGACGTGGTGATCGAGGTGGCGGCGGAGTATCCCGACGTGACGCTCAGCCACATGTACGTCGACAATGCCGCGATGCAGTTGGTGCGCAATCCGGGGCAGTTCGACGTGATCGTCACCGGCAACCTGTTCGGCGACATCCTGTCCGACCAGGCGTCGATGTGCGCGGGATCGATCGGCATGCTGCCGTCTGCCAGCCTGGATGACGCGGGGAAGGGGCTCTACGAGCCGATCCACGGGTCCGCGCCCGATATCGCCGGGCAGGGCAAGGCGAACCCGTGCGCCGCGATCCTCTCGGCGGCGATGATGCTGCGCCATTCGCTCGGCGCACCGGCGGCGGCGGACCGGATCGAGGCGGCGGTGGCGCAGGCGATCCGCGGCGGCGCCCGCACCGCGGACCTCGGCGGCGCGATGAGCACGGCCGCGATGGGCGACGCGGTCCGCGCCGCCCTGTGAGCGTCCCCGCGTGAGCACCCTGCTCGAGATCGCGGTCGTCATCCCGACCTTCAACGAGCGGGCGAACGTGCCGACCTTGGTCGCCAAGCTCGACCAGGCGCTGGCGGGACGGCGTTGGGAGGCGATCTTCGTCGACGACGACAGCCCCGACGGCACCGCCGACGCGGCGCGCGAACTCGGCCGGCTGGATGCGCGGGTGCGCGTGATCCATCGCATCGGCCGGCGCGGCCTGTCGTCGGCCTGCATCGAGGGGATGTGCGCGACCGCGGCGCCGGTGGTGGCGGTGATCGATGGCGACCTGCAGCATGACGAGACGCTGCTGCCGGCGATGCTCGACCTGTTGCAGCACGATGCCGACCTCGACGTGGTGGTCGGATCGCGCTTCGTCGACGGCGGCGGGACCGGCGACTGGGATCGTGACCGCGTCGCCAAATCGGCCTTCGCCACCAAGCTGTCGCGCCGGGTGCTGAAGGGCGACCTCAGCGATCCGATGAGCGGCTTCTTCGCCATCCGCACCGCCCACGTGCGGCGGCTGGCGCCCGACCTGTCGGCGATCGGCTTCAAGATCCTGCTCGACCTGATGACGACCAGCGCGGTGCCGCTGCGCTTTGCCGAACTCCCCTACACCTTCCGGGTGCGGACGGAGGGGGAGAGCAAGCTCGACCACGTCGTCGCGATGGAATATTTGATCGCGCTCTACGATCGGATGTTCGGGCGGTTCGTGCCGGTGCGCTTCGCGATGTTCTCCGGCATCGGGGTGCTCGGCGTCGGCGTGCATATGGGCGTGCTGGGTCTTGCCATGCTGGCGGGCGCGGGCTTCCTGTTCGCGCAGATCCTCGGCGCGTTGGCGGCGATGACGTTCAACTTCCTGCTCAACAACGCGCTGACCTATCGCGACCGTCGCCTGAAGGGTCTGCGGCAGCTGCTCGATGGCTGGGTGTCGTTCTGCGTCGTCTGCTCGGTCGGGCTGGTGGCCAATGTCGGCATCGCCGCCTTCGTCCACGACTTCCGCAACGGCGGTGCCGCCGCCTCGGCGCTGATCGGCATCCTCGTCGGTGCGGTGTGGAATTACGCTTTGTCGTCCAAGTTCGTCTGGGGCCGCTATTAGACCCAGCTTTTCAGCCACATCCAGCGGTGGAACGATCCCGGCCCGCGCAGTGCCGCAGCGGACAGGATGGGATAGAAGTGGACGAACAGGACGGCGGCGGCCATCAGGATCGCCTCGTCCCAATAGCGCAGCCGGACGCGCCAGTGATCGAGGGCGGCGGCGATGACGATGGCGAGCCAGATGCTCGACAGATAGTAATAATAATAGAAGCCCAAGGATTTGGGGATGATCGCCCACATCGCGACGCTGCCGATCCAGAGCAGCGCGACGCCGCCCGCCTTGCCGTCCCGCCCCCGCAGCCAGGCGAAGAGGCAGGCGAGCACCGCCACCAGGCCGCCCCACATCACCACCGGATTGCCCAGCATCAGCACCCCGCGTTGCGCGCCGTCCGCGGGTTCGTAGAAATACCAGACCGGCCGCCAGTCCATCGGCCAGGTCCACCAGCTCGACTGATAGGTGTGCGGCGGCAGCACCTGCGTCTGCTGGCGGTACATGTCGATCTGGAACGGCAGCAGCCGCGCGAGCGTCAGCGGCTCCTGCGCGTAGAGGAAGGCCGGCCAGAAGGTGAGGAGATAGGTGGCGCCGCTGACCAGGCCCAGCAGGGCCAGCGCGAGCAGCGGATGCAGACCCGGCCATAATGCCGGCCGCCGCCAGCGCGCCACGCAATAGGCAAGGCCGGCGAACCCGAGATAGGGCAGCGCCGTCCATTTGGTGCCGATCGCCAGCCCGAGCAGCACCGCGCCGAGCAGCCAGCGCCACCACACCGCGCCGCCGCGCGCCCGCATCGCCCACAGCAGCGCGGCCAAGCCAGTCACAACGAACGCCGCCATGAAGCCGTCGAGCATCGCGGTGCGCGCCTGGACGAAGACGGTGAAGTTCAGGAGGCTGAGGATCGCCCCGACGCCGGCCGTGCGCAGCCGCCCGAACAGCAGCCACAGGATGGCGAACACCCCCATCACCACCGCGCTCGCCGCAAGCGTCGACAGTGCGCGCCAGCCGAGCGGATTATCGCCGAACACCGCCATGCCGAGCGCGATCAGCGTCTTGCCGACCAGCGGATGCTCGATATTAGCCGGCCGGGCGAAGCTCGCCAGCAGCCGCGCGGCGGGGACGTAGTGCACCTCGTCGAACACCAGCACGTGCGGCGTGGTCAGCCGCCAGCAGAACAGGATCTGCGCAAAGAGGCCGATGAGCAGCGCGGCGGGCAGGGGGCGAGTGGGCAGACGCACGACGGGTCTTGTCTGCGGGGGCGGCCGGCTTGGCAAGTATGCATACTTGCACCCCCGCCGCCGGTCCGGCAAAGCGGCGCGCATGAAGCGCAAGGCCGGCCAGGACCCCTCGATCACCGCGCAATGGCGCCCCGCGACGCTGGCGGTGCGCGGCGGCACCGCGCGCAGCGAATATGGCGAAACCAGCGAGGCGCTGTTCCTCACCTCGGGCTATTGCTACGACAAGGCGGGCGATGCCGCCGCGCGCTTCGCCGGCGAGCAGGAGGGGATGACCTATTCCCGCCTCCAGAACCCGACCGTCGAGATGCTGGAAAAGCGCATCGCGCTGCTGGAGGGCGCGGAAGCGTGCCGGACGATGGCGAGCGGCATGGCGGCGATGACCGCGGTGCTGCTATGCCAGTTGCAGGCCGGCGATCACCTGGTCGGCGGGCGTGCCGCCTTCGGATCGTGCCGCTGGCTCACCGACACGCTGCTGCCCAAGTTCGGCATCGCCACCACCATCGTCGATGCGCGCGATCCGCAGCAGTTCCTCGACGCGGTGCGGCCGGAAACCAAGGTCTTCTTCTTCGAAACGCCCGCCAACCCGACGATGGACGTGGTCGACCTCGCCGCCGTCTGCGCCATCGCGCGCGAACGCGGCATCACCAGCGTCGTCGACAATGCCTTCGCGACGCCTGCCCTGCAGCGGCCGATGGACTTGGGTGCCGACGTCACCGCTTATTCCGCGACCAAGATGATGGACGGGCAGGGTCGCGTGCTGGCCGGCGCGGTGTGCGGCAGCGAGGATTTCATCACCAACACGCTGCTGCCCTTCACGCGCAACACCGGCCCGACGCTGTCGCCGTTCAACGCCTGGGTGGTGCTGAAGGGGCTGGAGACGCTCGACCTGCGCATCCACCGCCAGTCGGAGAATGCGCTGAAGGTCGGCCGCTTCCTGGAAGGACGCGTGCCCAGGATCCTGCATCCCGGCCTCGCCAGCCATCCGCAGCACGATCTGGCGATGCGGCAGATGCGCGCCGCCGGCCCGATCTTCGCCTTCGAGGTCGCCGACCGCGCGCAGGCGCACGGCCTGCTCGATGCGCTGACGCTGGTCGATATTTCCAACAATATCGGCGATTCGCGGTCGCTGATGACCCATCCGGCCTCGACCACCCATGCCGGCGTCGCGGAGGACAAACGGCTGGAGATGGGGATCGGCGAAGGCATGCTGCGCCTCAACGTCGGCCTCGAAGACCCGCAGGACGTGATCGACGACCTCGATCAGGCGCTGCGCCAGGTCGGGCTGTGAGGAAGCGGCCGTGAAGGAATTCTTTCCGCACGCCGCGACCACCGATGGGGTGACCGTGCGCGTGGCGGTAAGCTACCTGCCCGAACAGTCCGAGCCGCGGCGCGGCCGCTGGTTCTGGGCCTATCACATCCGGCTGGAGAACGGTTCCGACCGGGCCGTGCAATTGCTGACCCGCCACTGGATCATCACCGACGGCCGCGGCGCGCGCCATTCGGTGGAGGGGGAGGGCGTCGTCGGCGAACAGCCGCTGCTCGCGCCGGGTGCAAGCTACGATTACGTGTCCGGCTGTCCGCTCCAGACGCCGAACGGCGCGATGCAGGGCAGCTACCGGATGATCGCCGAGGATGGCGCCGAATTCGACGCCGCCATCCCCCGCTTCGTGTTGACCGCGCCGGCGGTGGAATCATGAAGCGGACGCACCTGCCGCTGAACGGTCTGCGCGTGCTGGACGCCGCGGCGCGGCACCTCAGCTTCACCCGCGCGGCGGACGAGCTGGCGGTGACGCCGGCGGCGGTCGGCCAGCAGATCCGCGCACTGGAGGATACGCTGGGCGTGGTGCTGTTCCGCCGCACCACCCGCGGCCTGGAGCTGACGCCGGAGGCGGAGGCGGGGCTGGCGCCGCTGCGCAACGGCTTCCTCCAGTTCGAGGAAGCGGTGCGCGCGATGCAGGCGGGGCAATCGTCCAAGTCGCTGACCATCGCCGCGCCGCGCGACCTGACCGAGAAATGGCTGATGCCGCGGCTGGCCGAGATCGCCAGGGCCGATGGCGAATTGCGCTTCGTGCTGCTGGCGGCGGACGATGCGGTGGATTTCACCGAGGCCAATCTCGACCTCGCGATCCGCTGGGGCGAAGGGCCGGGCGAGCATGAGGGCGAGGCGCTGGAATCGGAAGGCATGGTGACGATCGCCGCCGCCGGTGCCGGCGATGCGGTGATCGGCTGGCCGGGCGGCCCCGGTGGCGATGGTCCGGCACTGGTCCGCGTCGCCGACGCAGGTCTCGCCATCGATGCCGCGGTGGCGGGCCTTGGCCGGACGACGGTGTCCGAACTGCTCGCCGCCCGCGCGATTTCCAGCGGCGCGGTGTCGGTGATCGGCGATCCGCAGCCCTCCCGCATGGGCTATTGGCTGGTCGCGCCGCTGCCGCAATGGCGCCAAGCCAAGGTCCGCACGCTCGTGGATGCACTCACCGCCTGAGCCTCGTGCCGGTGAACATCATGGCCCGGGCACTCAGCGGTCGAAGAGCCGAGGACCAATCGACATTCGATCCTCCCCCGCCAGGGCAGGGCCATCGCATATGGCGATGATGGCTGCCGGCTGCGGGTGAAGGAGCATGCCATCGCGGCATCCTTCGTCACCCCGGACTCGTTCCGGGGTCCACCGTGCCGCAAAATCAAGAGCGTATTGGTGTGCGGCACGGTGGATGCCGGACCAAGTTCGGCATGACGGAGGATTAAAGAACACCCCCCCGGATCAGACAGTTTATATGCGATAGCCCTGGCGGGGGAGGATGAAGAGGAGCCCTCATCTTGAATGTCGATCAGCCCTAACTGCCGATCAGATCGAGCGCGCGCGTGACCAGTGCCAGGAACGGCGCTTCCTCCACCGCCGCGTCCGGGCGGTGCCAGCTGCCGGTGACGGCATACCAGCGGCCGTCCTTGGCCTGCACCAGCACGTTGAGCGCGATCACGCCCGGCTCCGACCCGCCCTTGAAGCCGACATACGCGAACCGGCCGGCGGTCGCAGGCGCGATGCCGTGGTTGATCGACAGGATGTCGCGCACCACCGGCCCGGCATCGCGCAGGCTGGCGAGCAGCCGGGCCATGTCGCGCGGGGCGGCGAACCACTCCACCCCTTCGCTCGCTACCGGCCCCGACGAGAACAGCAGTGGGTCGATCGGCGCGCCGGCGATCCTTTGTGCCTGCGCGGCGAGCATGGCGCGGCGCTGCGCCGGATCGGCCGCGATCCAGGCGGCGGTGAGCGCGCGATCGGCCTTGATCGCGAACGCCTCGCGCGTGGTCAGCACTGGCGTTGCGCCGCCGTATCGCGCCGCCATCGCATCCACCCGGTCGCGGCCGAGCAGGGTGAGCAGCGTATCGGTCGCGGTATTGTCGCTGATCGAAATCATCAGCGTCGCCAGCGTCTGCACCGTCACCGGCGCCCCCGCCGGCCAGCCTTGCAGGATACCCGAGGGCAGCGAGCGCGGGCCGACCGGCACCACCTCGTCCCAATGGCGGGCGCCGGCGGCGACCAGCCGCGCGGTTTCGGCCAGCACCCACAGCTTGAATGCCGAACCGAGCGGTGCCGGCCTATCGCCGCCGGTCGCGAAGACGGGGGCGGGCGTGTCGCCATCCAGCGCATAGAGCCCGAGTTGGGCGGTGCCCGGCAGGGCGGCCAGATCGGTCTGGATCCTGGCCGCCGTGTCGCCCGCCAGCGCGGTGCCGGTGATGAGCAGCCCGGTGATCGCATGCGGTGCGGCGGGATCGAGCACCAGCCGCATCGTCGCGCTGCCGCGTTCGTAGCGCAGCACCACCGTCGCCGCCCAGCGCCCGATCGGCTGGATCTGCGCGATCTCCCGCGGGGCGCCGAGCGTCGCGCGCAGGCTCTGGGTCAGGGATGCGAAGCGCGGGGCGGGCACCGCCTGGCGAAAGGCGGGAGCGAATAATGTGTCGTAGCCGGGCCTGCCGGCAAGCACCGGGATCAGCGCCTCGGCGCGGACGCGCACCGCGGGATCGGTCGCGATGGCGGGGGGCAGCGTCTGCGCGTTGGCAGCGAGCGGCGTGGCCGCGGCCAGCGCCAGGCTCGCGAGGATCAGTTCTTGAGCTTCCAGCCCTTTCGCAACAGCACGTAGCATGCGACCCCCAGCACGATGTCCACCGCGAGGATCGCGATGCTGCCGACGATGATGGGCGAATCGGCGGTGCCGAGGAAGCCGTATCGGAAGCCCGAGATGATGTAGAAGAACGGATTGGCGTGGCTGAACGCGCGGAAGGCGGGCGCCAGCCGGTCGACCGAATAGAAGGTGCCCGACAGCAGCGACAGCGGCGCGATGACGAAGTTGGTCACCGCCGCGGCATGATCGAACTTCTCCGCCCAGATCGAGGTGAGCACGCCCAGGAACGACAGGAACGCCGCGCCCAGGAACCCGAACCACAGGATGGCGAGCGGATGCACCGGCGTCACGTGCACGCCCGGATAGAGCGCCATCGCGCACCAGCAGATGAAGCCGACGATGAACGCCCGCGTCATCGCGCCGCCGACCAGCGCGGCAAGCAGCTCGGCGGTGGACAGCGGCGGTTGCAGGTAATCGACGATCGTGCCCTGGATCTTGCCGACCAGCAGCGAGAAGCTGGCATTGGCGAAGGCGGGGCCCATCATCCCCTGGCTGATGATGAGGCCCGGCGCGATGAAGTCGGCGAACGGGATCACCACGCCGCCGACGTGGACCGGGCTTTTCGCGCCGGTCGCGATGGTGAAGACGATCAGGAACAGCAGCGTCGTGATCGCCGGCGCCCATACGGTCTGGAGGTGGACCTTGAAGAACCGGCGCACCTCCTTCACATAGAGGGTCTTCAGGCCGCCCCAGTTGACGTTCCGGATCACCGGAACGCCGGGCGCGGACCGGATCGCCGATTGGATTTCGCCGATTGGGGGCTGGCTGCTCATGGGCCAAGCGGGTAACCGCAGCCGCAGCCTCCCGCAACCCGGCGCAAGAGTAAGGAAACACGAATGTCCTGGACCGACGAGCGGATCGACACGCTCAAGACGATGTGGGAGGCCGGGCAGACCGCCAGCCAGATCGCCGAGGCGCTCGGCGGAGTCAGCCGCAATGCCGTGATCGGCAAGGCGCATCGCCTGGGCCTGCAGTCGCGCCCGTCGCCGGTAAAGCCCAACGAGCCTGCCGCCGCCGCACCGGTCGCCGTCGAGCCGGAACCGGCACCGGTCGAGGCCGCGCCTCCGCCGCCCGTCGCTGCGCCGCGCCCGGCACCTGCGCCGGAGCCCGAGCCGGTCGCGGTCGAGATGGACGACGCGCCGGAGGAGGACGAGGAAGAGGAAGCGGTCGCCGCAGCGCCCGCCCGCCCGGAGCCGGCGCGCGAGCCGCAGCCGATCCTGCGCTCCGTCGGTCCCGGCGGCTTCGTGCGCCAGTCGCCCGGCGAGCAGCAGCCGCCCGCGACGCCGGCGCCGCCGCGCCGCCTGGTGCCGGCCAAGCCCTCGCCGGAGATCGCCGGCAAGACGACGTTGCTCGATCTTAACGACCGTATCTGCAAATGGCCGCTCGGCCACCCTGGCGAACCGGACTTCCACTTCTGCGGCGACAAGGTGAATCCGGGCTTCCCCTATTGTGTGCAGCATTGCGGCCACGCCTATCAGGCGCAGTTGCCCCGCCGCGATCGCCGCCCCCCGCCACCGCTGCCGTTCGGCGGCCCGCGGGTCCGCTGAGCCGGCAAGCCGGCGCAGGGCCGCCCGGCCGGCGCGGCTGTTACCGCGCCCGACGGCATGGAATGCAAAATTCCTCCCTCGCGAAGCGGGGGAGGGGGACCGCGGCCGCAGGCCGTGGTGGAGGGGGCTTCTCCGCGAGTACGACGTTCGTCGTCTACTTCCCCCTTCGTCAGCGCTCCCGCGCTGCCACCTCCCCTGGCGGGGGAGGGCTTTCCGTATTTAGTCCCGCCGCGGCAAGGCCACGTCGTCAGTTGTCGCGTTGCCGCGACGCTGGCCGGGCTGGGGCGAGTCCGCCGCTACGCGCTGCGTAGCGGCGGCCGCCCGGCGCCTTAGAACCGGAACGCCGCGGTCGCGCGCAGCGAGTGCCAGCGGAACTTCTCGTCGGAGCGGCGGAAGTCGGTCGAGGTGCCGCCCGATGCCAGCACGAACGGATTGGTCGCCGGCGCGGTGCCCTGCGTCACGCGCACGCGATAATCGTCGTCCTGATACTGGTGGTAGGTATATTCCATGCCGATCGAGAAGTTGCGGCCGATCTTCTGCTCGATGCCGCCACCGCCGACGATGCCGAACTGGCGGCGCTTGCCCGACTGGGCGAAGGCGTTTGCGGTGTTGGTCGAGGTGAAGTTGCGATCGATATCGGCATAGCCGGGGCCGAAGGTGCCGTAGAACAGCGTCGTGCCCGGCGCATAGCCGATGCGGCCGCGGATGCTCGCTTCCCACTTCACATCGCGGGTCATCACATAGTTCGCCGGCGTGGTCGAAAAGCCGCTGACGCTGTCGGTGATCTCGGTCTTGCCGAACTCGCCGAGCGCACCGATCACGATGTTGCCCGCCTGCGAATCCATGCCGACGCGGGCGTAATAGGACCAGCCGTCACGGTCGTTGCGGCAGCTTGCGGGCAGCGGCGTCGCCGCCACGGCGCGGCCGTTGCAGAAGCCGGGCGAAAAGGCGTTGGCGCCCGCGGCCGTGGTCACCGTGTCGCCGAAGCTGCCGTTCGAGCCGCGGTCGAACAGGATGCGCGAGCCGACATCGTTGGGCTGCACGTCATAGCCGCCGGCGGCGCCGACGTAGATGCCGTTGAACGGCGCATCCTCGGTCATCTCCTGCGCCTGGGCGGCGGTGGCGAAGCTGGCGGCGGCGAGTGCGCCGAGGATCAGGGTGTTGCGCATGGTGTCTCCCAACGGGCGGTTACAGTCGTGCGAGGAACGTCCGCGGCGGGGGTAATATGCAAGACGTGGGTGAAATGATGCACCTGTGGCTTTGATGCACCAGTCGGGAAACACCTCAGCAACACAGATGCTGCCGCGATGCTGGTATCGGCGTCGATGTTCCCTTATGGTTCCGTGCGATGGCCCAAGATCTGTTCGCGTCCTCCGCGGCGCCCGCCACTGATTACGATGCCTCCTCGATCGAGGTGCTGGAGGGGCTGGAGCCCGTGCGCCGCCGCCCCGGCATGTATGTCGGCGGCACCGACGAACGCGCGCTCCATCATCTCGCCGCCGAGGTGCTCGACAATGCGATGGACGAGGCGGTGGCGGGGCACGCCACCCGCATCGAGGTGACGCTGGAGGTCGGCAACCGGCTGACCATTGTCGACAACGGCCGCGGCATGCCGGTCGACCCGCATCCGAAATTTCCCGACAAGTCGGCGCTGGAGGTGATCCTCTCCATGCTCCATTCCGGCGGCAAGTTCGCCGGTAAAGCCTATGCGACCAGCGGCGGCCTGCACGGCGTCGGCGTGTCGGTGGTCAATGCGCTGTCGTCCGACACGACCGTGGAGGTCGCGCGCGACCGTCAGCTCTACCGCCAGCGTTTCAGCCGCGGGCAGACGCTGGGGCCGCTGGAGCATGTCGGCGCGGCACCCAACCGCCGCGGCACGTCGGTGGCGTTCACTCCCGACACGGAGATCTTCGGCCCCGAACTGGGCTTCAAGCCCAAGCGGCTCTACCAGCTCGTCCGCTCCAAGGCGTATCTGTTCGCCGGGGTCGAGATCCGCTGGCGGTGCGCGCCCGAACTGGTCGAGGGGACCGACACGCCGCCCGAGGCGGTGTTCCAATTCCCCGGCGGCCTCGCCGATCACCTGAAGGAGCAGATCGGCGGCCGCGAATGCGCCACTGCCGATTTCTTCGCCGGGCGGCAGGACTTTCCGGCCGAGCAGGGGCGGGTCGAATGGGCGGTCGCCTGGCCGCTGTGGAGCGACGGCAGCTACAGCTGGTATTGCAACACCATCCCGACCCCCGACGGCGGTACCCACGAACAGGGCTTGCGCCAGGCTTTGGTCCGCGGCCTGCGCGCCTTCGGCGAACTGGTCCACCAGAAGAAGGCGAAGGACATCACCGCCGACGACGTGATGGTCGGCAGCGAGCTGATGCTCAGCGTCTTCATCCGCGAGCCCCAGTTCCAGAGCCAGACCAAGGATCGCCTGACCAGCCCGGAAGCGGCCGGCCTCGTCGAAAAGGCGGTGCGCGACCATTTCGACCATTGGCTCGGCCACAACATGGACCGCGGCAAGGCCTTGCTCGGCTACGTGCTCGACCGGATGGACGAGCGCCTGCGCCGCAAGGCGGAGCGCGAGGTCAAGCGCAAGACCGCCACGTCGGCACGCAAGCTGCGCCTTCCCGGCAAGCTGACCGATTGCGCCGCCGACAGCCCCGAAGGCACCGAATTGTTCATCGTCGAAGGCGATTCGGCCGGCGGCTCGGCGAAACAGGCGCGTGATCGCAAGACGCAGGCGATCCTGCCGATCCGCGGCAAGATCCTCAACGTCGCTTCCGCCACCAGTGCCAAGATCGTCGCCAACCAGGAGATCGCCGACCTGATCCAGGCGCTGGGCTGCGGTACGCGCAAGGAGTGCGACCCGACGCAGCTGCGCTACGAACGCATCGTCATCATGACCGACGCCGACGTCGATGGCGCGCACATCGCGACGCTGCTGATGACCTTCTTCTTCCAGGAGATGCCCGACCTCGTGCGCCGCGGCCACCTCTACCTGGCGCAGCCGCCGCTCTACCGACTGACTGTGGGCGCCAAGTCGCTCTATGCCCGCGACGATGCCCATCGTGCCAAACTCGAACGCACCGCGTTCAAGGGCAAGAAGCCGGAGGTCGCGCGCTTCAAGGGGCTGGGTGAGATGAACCCCGGCCAGCTCCGCGAAACCACCATGGACCCGAAGACGCGCGGCCTGATCCGCGTGACGCTGCCCCAGGAATATGAAGAACGCGCAGGCGTGAAGGAATTGGTCGACCAATTGATGGGCAACAATCCTGCCCATCGCTTCGCCTTCATCCAGAAGAACGCGGCGCGGATGGACGAGGAAGCGATCGACGCGTGAGGTTGACCCGCCGCCTCGCCACCCCGTAAAGAAGGAATGGGCGGCCGTCGGGTCGCCCTTTCTCGTTTGGAGAAGAGGAGACCTCCCGTGACCATTACGCCACTCATGCCCGTCTATCCGCGGTGCGGGGTGCGTCCGGTCCGAGGGGAGGGGTGCCATCTGATCTCCGAGGACGGCAGCCGCTATCTTGACATGGCGGCGGGCATCGCGGTCAACGCGCTCGGCCATGGTCATCCGCACCTCGTCAAGGCGATCGCCGATCAGGCGGCGACGCTGATGCACGTCAGCAACCTCTACGGCAGCCCACAGGGTGAGGCTTTGGCGGAACGCATCTGCGCGCATAGCTTCGCCGACACGGTGTTCTTCACCAATTCGGGTACCGAAGCGGTGGAATGCGCGATCAAGACCGCGCGCCGCTTCCATTACGCCAATGGCGCGCCGGAGCGGACCAAGATCATCACCTTCAACAACGCCTTCCACGGGCGGACGATGGGGGCGATCTCGGCGACCAACCAGCCCAAGATGCGCGACGGCTTCGAGCCGCTGCTGCCCGGTTTCGCCTATGCGCCGTTCAACGACCTCGACGCCGCGCTGGCGCTGATCGACGATCAGACCGCCGGCTTCATGGTGGAGACGATCCAGGGCGAGGGCGGCGTGTCGGTCGGCACGCCCGAATTCATCACCGGCCTGCGCAAGGCATGCGACGACCACGGCCTGCTGCTGATCCTGGACGAGGTGCAGTGCGGCTACGGACGCACCGGCAAGATGTGGGCGTACGAGCATTACGGCATCGAGCCCGACATCATGTCGGTCGCCAAGGGCATCGGTGCCGGCTTCCCGCTCGGCGCGTGCCTTGCCACCGAGCGGGCGGCATCGGGCATGGTGATCGGGACCCACGGCTCCACCTATGGCGGCAACCCGCTGGCGATGGCCGCCGGGCAGGCGGTGCTCGACGTGCTGCTCGCCGACGGCTTCCTGGAGCAGGTCGAGGCGATGGGCGAGCGACTGCGCGGCGGCCTCGAACAGCTGATCCCCAACCACGACCATGTGTTCGAGGGCGTGCGGGGCAAGGGGCTGATGCTCGGCCTGAAGCTGAAGGCGGGCGTCGAGCCGCGCGAATTCGTGGCGCATGCGCGCGACAATCACGGGCTGCTGTTGGTCGCGGCGGGCGAGAATGTCGTGCGCATCCTGCCGCCGCTGGTGATCGAGGAGGCGCATGTCGCCGAATGCCTCGAGAAGCTCGGCACGGCGGCGCGGGTGTTCGCGGGCGCAAGCGACGATTGAGGATCATCGTCCTCCCCGGAACGGGGAGGGGGACCGTTCGCGAAGCGAATGGTGGAGGGGCAGACACGAGCGGCAGCATGGCTTGGCTGCCCCTCCACCAGCCTGCGGCTGGTCCCCCTCCCCGTTCCGGGGAGGAATTTTACGATGCGGCATTTCCTGAACCTGACCGATGCCGGCGCCGATGGCGTCGCCGCGATGCTCGCCGATGCGATGGATCGCAAGGCGGCCCGTGCCGGCTGGCCCAAGGGGCGCGTCGACGCCGATGCGCCGCTCGCCGGCCATGTGCTGGCGATGATCTTCGAAAAGAATTCGACGCGCACCCGCGTCAGCTTCGACATGGCGATCCGTCAGCTGGGCGGCACCTCGATCGTCATGGACGCAGGCTCGATGCAGCTGGGACGCGGCGAGAGCATCGCCGATACCGCCCGCGTGCTGTCGGGTTACGTCGATGCGATCATGATCCGCACCGACGATCATGCCAAGGTCGAGGACATGGCGCGCCATGCCGGCGTGCCCGTCATCAACGGCCTGACCGACGCGTCGCACCCCTGCCAGATCATGGCGGACCTGCAGACCATACTGGAGGATGGCAAGGCGCTGCCGGGCCTCAAGGTCGCGTGGCTGGGCGACGGCAACAACGTGCTCGCCTCGCTGATGGAGGCAGCCGGCCTGATGCGGTTCGAGGTGGTCGCCGCCTGCCCGCAGGGCTTCATGCCGCCGGAGGAGGACGTGGCGCTCGGCCAGGGCCATGCGCGTGTCGTCGCCAGCCCGCAGGAGGCGGTGGCAGGGGCGGACGTGATCGTCACCGACACCTGGATCTCGATGGGACAGGCGCAGGCCGACACCAAGCTTGCGGCGATGATGCCCTATCAGGTCGATGAAGCGTTGATGGCGCATGCCAGGCCCGATGCCCGGTTCCTCCACTGCCTTCCCGCGCACCGCGGTGAGGAGGTGGTGGATGCGGTGATCGACGGCCCGCAATCGCTGATCTGGGCGGAGGCGGAGAACCGCCTGCATGCGCAAAAGGCGGTGCTGCGCTGGGTGTTCGGCCAGATCGGGTAAGGCGGTTCGTCATCCCGGCGTAGGCCGGGATGACGAATGAGGCGCCAAACTTGACCCCTGCAGCCCCGCGCCCCATCTCGCCGCCATGCAACAGACCATGACCGATCTCGATCGCGCGCTCGGCTTCGCGATCCCCTCCCGCTCGGCGCGCGGCCGGGTGGTGCGCCTGGGGCCAGCGCTCGACGCGGTGCTCGCCGCGCATGCCTATCCGCCGGCGATCGAGGCGCTGCTCGCCGAGGCGCTGACGCTCGCCGCACTGATCGGTTCGACGCTGAAGGACCCGACGGGCCAGCTGACCATGCAGACGCGGACGGAGAATGGCGTGATCCGCCTGCTCGTCTGCGATTATCGCGGCGGCGAGGTGCGCGGCTATGTCGACTACGACGCCGAGAAGCTGGCCACGGCGCCCGAGCAGCCGACGCTGTTCGCGCTGTTCGGTCAGGGCTACCTCGCCATCACCTTCGACCTCGCGACCAGCGGCGAACGCTACCAGGGCATCGTGCCGCTCGACGGCGAAACCCTGTCGGAGGCGGCGCAGACCTATTTCGTCCAGTCGGAGCAGATCCCCAGCCTGGTGCGCGTCGGCATCACGCGCGACGCGGCGGGGCGGCGGGTCGCCGGCGGCCTGTTCCTCCAGCACCTGCCGGAGGGCGAAGTGGGTCGCGAGCGCCTGCATACCCGGCTCGATCATCCCGAATGGGAGCATGTCCAGGCGCTCGGCCAGACGATGGGCGTCGACGAGCTCGCCGATCCCGCCGTGTCGCTGGAGACGCTGGTATGGCGGCTGTTCAACGAGGAGGCCGATGTGCGGGTGCTGGCCTCGACGCCGCTGTCGCGGGGCTGCCGTTGCACGGGCGAATATATCGCCAGCGTGCTGTCCAAATTCTCCGTCGAGGAACGGCGCGAGATGGCCGACGACAGCGGCTTCATCCAGGTCGACTGCGCCTTTTGCGCGACCAAGTTCCCGGTTCCCGCGGAGCTCGATCCGGTCGCCTGACCCGCTTCGCCGTGCCGGTGCGCCGCTTCGTCGTGCACACAATAAGTCCACGGAACGCAACGCTTTAAGCCGATTTTAACCGGCTCCCCTTATCGGAAAGGGCGTGCATGTTTTCGAATGTCGCACGCTTTTCTCCCTAAGAGCGTTGACGCGCTCTTACCCTTAAAAGGGCCGCCTCACCCGCGGCCCTTTTCTTTTGCGCACCGTTGGCCTAGCGCGGCGCGGATCATGACCATTGCATCCCAGGCCGCGCCGTTGGCCGTCGTGCTCGTGTCCGGCGGACTCGACTCGATGATCTCCGCTGCGAGCGCGCGCGAGGCGGGCTATCGCCTGCTCGCGCTGTCCGTCGACTACAACCAGCGCCACCGCGTCGAACTCGCCGCTGCCCGTCGTGTGGCGACGGCGCTCGGTGCCGAGCGCCACATCGTGCTGCCGCTCGACCTCTCCGCGTTCGGCGGCTCGGCGCTGACCGACGATATCGCCGTACCGAAGGAGGGCGTGGGCGAGGGCATTCCCGTCACCTACGTACCGGCGCGCAACACCATCTTCCTCAGCCTCGCCCTGGGCTGGGCGGAGGCGGCCGGCGCACGCGACCTGTTCATCGGCGTCAACGCGCTGGACTATTCGGGCTATCCCGATTGCCGGCCCGAATTCATCAGCGCGTTCGAGGGGCTGGCGGAGATCGCCACCAAGGCGGGCGTCGAAGGGCAGCCGTTCCGCATCCACGCACCGCTCCAGCATATGACCAAGGCGGATATCGTACGGGAGGGCACGCGGCTGGGCCTCGACATGGGGATCAGCTGGTCGTGCTACGATCCGGCACCCGGCGGCGTGCATTGCGGCACCTGCGACAGCTGTCGCCTGCGCTCCAAGGGGTTCCAGGAGGCCGGCATCGCCGATCCGACGGTCTACGCCGTCCAGCCGTGAGGCGCGCATGAGCTATGCGGTCAAGGAGATGTTCCTCACCCTGCAGGGCGAGGGGGTGAACGCCGGACGGCGCGCGGTGTTCGTGCGCTTTGCCGGTTGCAACCTGTGGAGCGGCCGCGAGCAGGATCGCGCCACGGCGGTCTGCCGCTTCTGCGACACCGATTTCGTCGGCACCGATGGCCTGGGCGGCGGCAAGTTCGCCGACGCGGCGGCGCTGGTCGCCGCGGTAGCGGGCTTCTGGGGCGAAGGGGTGGACGAACGCTTCGTGGTAGTCACCGGCGGCGAACCGATGCTGCAGGTCGACGATGCGTTGGTCGACGCCCTGCACCATGCGGGCTTTCGCATCGCGATCGAGACGAACGGCACCCTGCCGGTCCACCCCGGTATCGACTGGGTGTGCGTCAGCCCCAAAGCGGGCAGCACGGTGGTGCAGCAGTCCGGCGACGAGTTGAAGCTGGTGTGGCCGCAGCCGGGAATCGACCTGGAGACGGTCGAGAGCTGGGCATTCGCCAACCGGCTGCTCCAGCCGATGGACGATGCGCGGGGGGCGGCGAACGTCGAGGCGGCGATTGCGCTGGTGATGGAGCGGCCGCAATGGCGCCTGTCGCTGCAGACGCACAAGATGCTGGGCCTGCGGTAGAGCCGATCGCACCTGCCTGTCGCAGGGCAAGCGATCGGCTCCACCGGGCGTCAGCGTGCCGCGGTCTGCGTGGCGGCGGTCGGCGCCGCAGCCGCAGTGGCCACCGGGGCCGGCGGCCAGACGAAGGCACCGCACTTTTTGACGACCCAGCGTCCCTTCTTGTCGTAGCAGACAGGGTCGATGCGCGGCTGCGAGGCATAGTCGCGGCCGAGCGCGCGTGAGAAATGCTGTTCGCCATAGGGCGTCAGGCTGTTGCGCAATTCGCGGATGCGGGTCAGGGCAAGATCCCCGAACTGGCCACGCGGCGTGAACACCGCCTCGCGACCGATCTCGCTCGCCGTCTGGCAGAAGTTGAGCTGGGCTGCGACCGCCGCGAAGCTGGAATACAGCCGCGTGCCGAACTGATCGAGCGCAGTCTGCCCCTCTTTGGCCGACTTGGCGGTGCGGGTGAAATATTTGTTCAGCGCGTCGAACGATGCCTTCAACTCGGCCTGGTGGTCGGTCAGGATGGCATTGTAGTTGGTGACGGTGAGCAGCGTCGGTTCGAACTGGCATTGCAGCGCCGCGACGTTGAGCGCCGCGCGCAGGTTCCACGCCATCGCCGCGCGAATCTCGGTATCGGTGGCACCGGGCAGCACCTGGCCGAGGCCCGCTTCGGTCCCCTTGACCGTTTCGCCGCGGAAATCGTGCGAGCGCAGGTAGAATTGGGCCGAGGCGGGCGCAGCCGCCGCCGTCAGGCCGATCGCCACGCCGCCAAGCGCCAGCGCGGTACGCAACAGGGTCATTTCACCTATCCTCCCGAAGGATCGTTATCGGCGAATTCTAGATGGTTTTGCCCCCCGACCCAATCCCCGATTAAGCATATCCGCGGCAAAATCAGACGAAATGCGGCCAAGCGTTGGAACATAATAGAAAAGGCCGCCCGGTTGCCCGGACGGCCGTTTCGATGTCGTAATGACCTTACGGTAAAACCCTTGCGGGTTATTACATCGCGTTGGTGGTCATCGTGTCGTTCGACATCATGGTGTCGTTCGACATCATGGTGTCGTTGGCCATCATGCCACCGTTCGACGCGCCGTCGACGGCGGTCATGTTGTCGCTCATGGTGCCCATGTCGTCGGTGGTGTTCAGGTCGGTGACCATCGTGTTGTCGGTGGTGGTCTCGGTCTTCGGGCCACAAGCCGACACGGCGAGCGCGGCGCCGGCGATCAGCGAGCCGGTCAGGACCTTGGAGATGATTGCACGCATTGGAAGCTCCCTAGATAAGGATTTGGACGGCTTGCTGGCCCTTTAATACCCAAATCGCGGTGGACATTAATCGCATAATGCCCGGCCCTCAAGCCTCGTTTTCTGCGCCTACGCCTCGGCAGGACAGGAAAGCGACGAGAGGAACACCGGCGCGGTCAACGCCAGGGCGGCGTCAAAGGTTGCGAGGTCGGCGTCGCGGCCCAGCGCGGCGAGGCTGGTGACCGGATAGTCCGGCAGGCCGCACGGCACGATGCCGGTGAAGTGGGTGAGGTCCGGCGCGACGTTCACGGCGAGGCCGTGCAGCGTGATCCACCGCCGCACGCGCACGCCGATCGCGCCGATCTTCGCTTCCGGGCCGCCATCGCGCGTCCAGATGCCGACGCGCCCCTCCGCCCGGAACGCCGAGACGCCCAGCCGTTCGAGGGCGGCGATCACCCAGCCTTCCACGCCGTGGACGAAGCAGCGCACGTCGCGCCCGCGCCTGCCTAGGTCGAGGACCATGTAGACGATACGCTGGCCGGGGCCATGATAGGTGTATTTGCCGCCCCGCCCGGTGGCGATCACCGGAAAGCGCGGGTCGATCAGGTCGCCCGCCACCGCGCTGGTGCCGGCGGTGTAGACCGGCGGATGTTCGAGCAGCCAGAGCAATTCGGGCGCCTCGCCCGCCAGCACGGCGGCGGCGCGCGCCTCCATCGTCGCCAGCGCTTCGTCATAGGGGGTGAGGCCCGGCGACACCCGCCATTCGATCCCGTCGATCTCGGTCATGCCGGTCCATGTGTGCGAGCGCGCGGGTGCTTGCAAGTTGGCGAGTGGCCAAGCCGCGGCGCTTGGGCTAACCGGACGGCATCACCGCAAGATGGGGCGATGCCGGATGGTCAGGATGGGCAATGTGTGGGATCGCACCGTCGAGGTGCTGAACGGACGCGGCGGTATGCTGGCGGGCGTCGCCATCCTGACGCTGTTCATACCGCCGGCGCTCGCCTCGGCGTTCGGCGCCTATGTCGCGCCGGGCATGGCCCGCTCGGCAGGCGCGCTGCTGCTCGCCCTCGCGACGACACTGGTCGCGCTGTGGGGGCAGCTGTGGATCATCGCCGCCTCGATCGATCCGGCGACCGATCGCGAGGCGGCGCGGCGGCAGGCGAATGCGCGGCTGCTGCCGGCGTTGCTCGTCGCGCTGGTGCTGGGCTTCGCGCTGATCGTGGCGATGCTGCCGGCGGTGGCGCTGATGGCCGTATCCGGCGTCAACGTCGCGGCGATGAGCGCGGGCACGGCACCGACCGTCACCGTAACCGGCTCGACGCTGCTCGCCAGCCTCTATGTGATCGTGCTGCTGGTAGCGATCCTGTTCGTCGGCGCCCGCATGCTGCCGCTCTATGCGGTGGTGCTGCGCGAGCGGCTGGGCCTCGCCGCGATCAAGCGCAGCTGGCAGCTCAGCCGCCGCCACACCTGGCGGATCGTCGGCGTCGTGCTGCTGTTCATGGTGGTGCTGCTGTTCGCGACCACTGCCGCGCAGTTCGCCGTCGGCCTGATCCTGCGCCTGATCCTCGGCGCCGATGCGCGCGCCACCGTCGCCTTCCTCGCCACGCTGGCCGGGCAGGCGGCGTCCACCGCGCTGACGCTGGTCGCGATCGTCTTCTCGGCGCAGCTCTACCTGTCGCTGGTCGCCCGCGAACAGCTGCTGCGCGACCGCGCGGGCCAGGCGGCGGCGTGAAGGTCACGCTCGCCGCGCTGCTCGCCGATGCCTGGGCGCTGTTCCGGCGCGATGCCGACCTGCTGCTGCGCGTCGCCGGCCTGTTCTTCTTCCTGCCGACCTACGCGCTGCTGCTGCTCGTCGGGCCATTGCCGCTGCCCGACCCGGAGATCGCGGACACGCAGGCGCGCGCGCAGGCCTGGATGAATGCGCTCGACACCTGGGTCGGCGATTACGGCCTGGGATCGGTCGTCGCTTACGCCGTCACCTATTTCGGCTTGGCCCTGCTGTTCTGCCTGTTGCTCGATCCCGTCCGCCCGACGCTGCGGGAGGCGATGGGGCGCGCCGCGCGCCTATTCCCGCGTTTCATCCTGGCGATGGTGGTCGTGTCGATCCCGTCCGGCGCGGGTATGTACCTGCTGCTGCTCCCCGGACTGTGGCTGATGAGCCGCTTCATGCTCGCTGGCCCGATTCTCTTCGCAGCAGGCGCTGGCACGCCACGGATCGGTGCCATCGCCGCGATCGGCCGGTCGTGGCGGGCGACGCGCAAGGCGCAGCTGTCGCTGCTCGGCGCGATCGTCACCGTCTATCTCGCCGCGTTGCTGGCGGGGCAGCCGTTCATGCTGTTCGCGCGCTGGCTGGGCGGGGAGGGTGGCGGCAATCCGCTCGGCGTGGCGATCGCCGATGCCTGTGCCGCGGGCGTCGCGATGCTGACGCAGGTCGCCGGCGGCCTGATCGCCGTCGCCGCCTATCGCCGATTGTCGGAGCCGTCCGCCAGATAGGGAACATGCCGCCCCATGTCGGGCGGCAGCAGGCCGAGCGCGCGCGGATCGGGGAAGGTTTCGATCGTCCGCCTGACCGCGACGAACCCCTGTGCGCGGTAGAAATTGAGCGCGGAAGGGTGATCGAGCGTGCAGGTATGCACCCACACCCGCCGGACACCCGGTACCCACGCGCGCGCCATCGCCTCCGCCATCAGCCAGCGGCCATGCCCCTTGCCGGCGAGTTCCGGAACCAAGCCGAAATAGGACAATTCGCAGGCGCCCTCATGCCGGAAATCCAGTTCGAGCAGCCCGACCTCGACGCCGGCGGGATCGACCGCGGCGAAGACCTGCACCCGCGCATCGTGCACGATCGCGGTCAGCGCGGCATCGTCCATCGCGAGGCGCGAATACCACAGCCATGGCCCGCCGACGCGCGCGAAGAGCATCCGGTACTTGGCCGATTCGGGCCGCGCCCAGCGCACCAGCCGCAACGGTGAGGCGGGCAGCGGCCGCAGCGGCGGTCGGCGCGTCATCTCCAGCGTGGTGACGATCGTCGCCAGCTCGCGCGGATCGACCGCGATCAGCGCCACGGCGCTATTCCCACGTCGCGAGCGGCGGCAGGCTCATCAGGATCGCATCGATATTGCCGCCGGTCTTCAGGCCGAACAGGGTGCCGCGGTCGTAGACCAGGTTGAATTCGGCATAGCGGCCGCGCCAGGCGCGCTGCTGCGCCAGATCGGACTCGTCGAACGGCTGGTTCATGCGGCGGCGGACGATGTTCGGGTAGATCGCGAGGAACGCTTCGCCGACGGCGCGGGTGAAGGCGAAATTGGCGTCGAAATCACCCTCCAGGTGATCGTAGAAGATGCCGCCGACGCCGCGATGCACCTTGCGATGGGGAATGTAGAAATACTCGTCCGCCCATGCCTTGAACCGCGGATAGTGCGCCGGATCGTGGGCATCGCAGGCGGCGGCGAGCGCGGCGTGGAAATCGGCGGTATCCTCCGCCACCGGCAGCGGCGGGTTGAGGTCGGCACCGCCGCCGAACCAGCGCTTGGTGGTGACGAGGAAGCGGGTGTTCATGTGCACCGCGGGCACGTGCGGATTGGCCATGTGCGCGACCAGGCTGATGCCGGTCGCGAAGAAGCGCGGATCGTCGCCGGCGCCGTGGATCGTCTTGCCGAATTCGCCTTCGAACGCGCCGCCGACGGTGGAGACGTTGACGCCGACCTTTTCGAACACGCGGCCCTTCATCACCCCGCGCACGCCCCCTCCGCCCGGTTCGCCCGAGGGATCGGTGCGGTCCCATGGCGTATAGTCGAACACCGCGTCCGATCCCGCCTCGCGCTCGATCGCCTCGAACGCGGTGCAGATGCGGGTGCGCAGCGATTCGAACCAATGGCGGGCGGCGGTCTGTTCGGCATCGAGGGTCAGCATGGAGCGACCCTCTAGCGCCTGTCGCGGCGCTGGTCATCCGTCACGCAGGCTGGCAGGGACGGCGGATGACCCGTTCGGCACGACGATCGCTGTTCCGCGGCCTGCGCGTCGCCGCGGTCAGTTCGGCCTTCGTCTGCGCATGCGTCGCGGCGGCGGGCTATTTCGATCGCGATCCCGTCCACCTCTATCCGGCGCGACCGCCGGCGAGCGGCGTCGCGCTGGTCAACGTCTCGGGCGACATGGGCCTGCGCTTCCTGCTCGGCGCCTCCACGTCGCGCGGGCTGACCGAACACCATGTGACGGTGGTCGGCATCTCCTCGCCGGCGGTCTTCCGGCGGCGACGGAGCTGGGCGGAGGTTGACGCCTTCATGGCCGACGTGGTGCGGACCGGCCTGGCCCGCACCGGGGCGCGGCGGATCGTGGTGATGGGCCAGTCCTATGGCGCCGACATCGTGCAGACCGGCCTTGCGCGCCTGCCCGCTGACCTGCGATCGCGCGTGGCGGGGATCATCCTCGTGCTGCCGGGCGATTCGGTCTACTTCCGTGCCGACCCCACCGGCTGGGCCTATCGCGGTACGCCGGACAGCGTCGCCGTCACCACCGCCGACACGCTCACCTGGGCGCCGCTCACCTGCATCTACGGTGTCGAGGAAGACGACAGCCTCTGCCCGCTGCTCAAGGTGCCGGGCGCGCGGATCGTCGGGATGCCGGGCGGCCACAATATCCACCATGACGAAGCCGGGCTGCTCGCCCATGTGCTGGATGCGATCAGTGGCCCGGCCAGCCGCCCGTCTGCCTGAGCGCCTCGGCCAGCACGATCGCGGCGGATACCGACAGGTTGAGCGAGCGCAGCGGCGGCGCCATCGGGATGACGACACGGGCGTCGACGCGGGCATGGACCTCCTCGGGCACGCCGGCGCTCTCGCGGCCGAACAGCAGCACGTCGTCGGCGGCGAAGGCGAAGTCGTGGAGCGGCGTCGCACCGCGCGTCGTCAGCAGCACCAGGCGACCCGGCGCCTGCTGCTCGAACGTCGGCCAATCGGCATGCCGGGTCACCGACACATGCTCGATATAATCCATAGCCGCCCGCGCGACGCGCTTGTCGTCCCACTGGAAACCCATCGGCTCGATCAGGTCGAGCGGCGTGCCGAGGCAGGCGCAGGTGCGCATCACCGCGCCGACGTTGCCGGCGATATCGGGCTGGTAGAGGGCGAGGCGCAGGCGGCTGGTCATCGTGGGTCCTCCCTAGCGTCCGGCTAACCCGCGGTAAAATGCTGTTGGCAAAGCGAGGCCCTGCCGTCTATCAGGCAGCAGCCCGCCTTGGGGATGGCAGGGTTCGGTGGGCCAGGGTTTCCCGTTCCCCCGCAAGAAAAAGAGACAAGGGCAGAGACGAATGGCGACTGACAGCATGGTACCTCCCGGTGAATCGCCGGAGCCGTTCCACGAGGAAGTCCACGATCCCCGCCGCCGCGATTTCATCAACATCGCCGCCGTATCCTTTGCCGGCGTCGGCGCGCTCGCGATCGTGCTGCCGCTCATCAACCAGATGAACCCGTCGGCGGACGTGCTCGCGCTGTCGACCACCGAGGTCGACCTGTCCAAGATCCAGCCGGGACAGGCGATCAAGGCGCAGTTCCGCAAGCAGCCGCTGTTCGTGCGCAACCTGACGCCCAAGGAGATCGCGGAGGCGAATGCCGTGCCGATCGCCTCGTTGCGCGATCCCCAGACGCTGGCCGAGCGGACCAAGCCCGGCAAGGAGAACTGGCTGATTACGCTCGGCGTCTGCACGCACCTCGGCTGCGTGCCGCTCGGTGCGGGCGAGGGCGAGAACAAGGGGCCGTTCGGCGGCTATTTCTGCCCGTGCCATGGCTCGGCCTACGACACGGCGGCGCGCATCCGGCAGGGGCCGGCGCCCAAGAACCTGTTCGTCCCCGAATATACGTTCAATTCCGACACCGTCGTCACGGTCGGCTAAGGGAGAGGTAGAAGACATGAGCTTTCCCTGGGCCAAGCATTACGAACCCAAGCAGCCGCTGATGCGCTGGCTGGACGAGAAGCTGCCGCTGCCGCGCCTCGTCTACAATGCCGTCGGTGCCGGCTATCCGGTGCCGCGCAACCTCAACTATTTCTGGAACTTCGGCGTGCTCGCCGGGGCCGCGCTGGCGATCCAGATCATCACCGGCATCGTGCTGGCGATGCACTACGCCGCCAATGCCGGCGTCGCCTTCGGCTCGGTCGAAAGCATCATGCGCGACGTCAACGCCGGCTGGTTCCTGCGCTATGCGCACGCCAACGGCGCGTCGATGTTCCTGCTCGTCGTCTACATCCACATCGGCCGCGGCCTCTATTACGGGTCGTACAAGGCGCCGCGCGAGATGGTGTGGCTGCTCGGCGTCGTCATCTTCCTGCTGATGATGGCGACCGCCTTCATGGGCTATGTGCTCCCCTGGGGGCAGATGAGCTTCTGGGGTGCGCAGGTCATCACCGGCTTCTTCTCGGCGATACCGCTGGTCGGCGACACGATCCGCATCTGGCTGCTCGGCGGCTACGCGCCGGACAATGCGACGCTCAACCGCTTCTTCTCGCTGCACTATCTGCTGCCGTTCGTGATCGCGGGCGTCATCATCCTGCACATCTGGGCGCTGCACATCCCGGGATCGAACAACCCGACCGGCGTCGAGGTGAAGGGCGAGCAGGACACGGTGCCGTTCCACCCCTATTATACGGCGAAGGACGGCGTCGGCGTCGGCGTGTTCATGCTCGTCTTCGCGCTGCTGATCTTCTTCAGCCCCAACCTGCTCGGCCATCCGGACAATTACATCGAGGCGAACCCGCTCTCGACGCCGGCGCACATCGTGCCCGAATGGTACTTCCTGCCGTTCTACGCGATCCTCAAGAGCTTCACCGCGAACTTCATCCTCGATGCCAAGCTGTGGGGCGTGCTCGCGATGTTCGGGTCGATCCTGCTGCTGTTCTTCCTGCCCTGGCTCGACACGTCGCCGGTGCGCTCGGCGAACTACCGGCCGAAGTATCGCATCTTCCTCGGCGTGCTGCTGCTCGACGTGCTGGTGCTCGGCTATGTCGGCGGGGCGGAGGCGAATGCGCGCAACGTGATCCTGGGGCAGATCGCCTCGGCCTATTATTTCGCGCACTTCCTCATCATCCTGCCGTGGGTCGCCCGCTCGGAGCGTCCGCGCCCGCTGCCCAATTCGATCACGGAAGCGGTGCTGGCCAAGCAGGGCGGGACCAGCGTCACGCACAGCGCGGCGCAAGCCTGAACCGACTGGGGGATATCAGAAAACCATGCCTCGCATCATCGCCTCCCTGATCGGCGCCGCCTTCATCTTCGTGCTCGCGCTCGCGCTCTTCGGCACCGCCAAGACCGCGATCGAGGATCCCGCGAAGGAAACCGCCGAGCAGGTGTTCCACCTGCACCCCGAGGACATCCACCTGTCGTCGAACGGCTTCTTCGGCAAATACGACAACCGGCAGCTGCAGCGCGGCTTCCAGGTCTACAAGGAGGTCTGCTCGGCCTGCCACAGCCTGAAGTTCGTGTCGTTCCGCGACCTCACCAAGATCGGCTATTCGGAGCCTGAGGTGAAGGCGATCGCCAACCAGTGGGTGATCGAACAGCCGACGGTGAACCCGGACACCGGCGAAGCCTCGACCCGCAAGAACGTGCCGTCGGATCGCTTCCCGTCGCCGTTCGCCAACGAGGTCGCCGCGCGCGCCGCCAACAACAACGCGCTGCCGCCCGACCTGTCGCTGATGGCCAAGGCGCGGCATGACGGGTCGAACTACATCCATGCGCTCCTCACCGGCTATCGCCCGCAGCCTGCGGCGCTGCTGAAGGAGTTCCCGGATGCGAAGACGCCCAAGGGGCTGCACTACAACCCGTATTTCGCCAACCTCAACATCGCCATGCCGCCGCCGCTGACCTCCGACGGGCAGGTCACCTATTCGGACGGGACCAAGGCGACCAAGGACCAGATGGCGCGCGACGTCGCCGCCTTCCTGACCTGGACCGCGGAGCCGAACCTCAACACGCGCCACGGCGCGGGGCTTGCGGCGGCGCTGTTCCTGATCGCGTTCTGCTTCCTCGCCTGGGGCGCGTATCAGAACGTCTGGCGCGACGTGAAGCATTGATCGCCGCCCGCTGAGGGCCGACGGACGGGGGCGGGGGTGCGAAGGCACCGCCGCCCTTTTTCGTCGAGTGGGCCGATGGGCAGCCGCTTACCGGTCGCCCCGCCACGGCCACTTGAACTTACCAGCGCTTCGGGGATTGTTTCACCGATGACCCCTTTCCCCCGCACCACGACCAGACTGGAGGCGACGCCGCCTGCACTGGTGCGGATGCGCAGGCTCGCCGGCGGGCTGCTGCTCGCCATGGCGGCGCTGTTCCTCGTCAGCCGACATCTCGCCGCGACGCAGCCGGCGTGGGGCTTCGTGCAGGCGTTCAGCGAGGCGGCGATGGTCGGCGGCCTCGCCGACTGGTTCGCGGTCACCGCGCTGTTCCGCCATCCGCTCGGCCTGCCGATCCCGCACACCGCGATCGTGCCGCGCAACAAGGATCGCATCGGCGATACGCTGGCGCAGTTCCTGCGCGCCAACTTCCTGCAACCCACGGTCATCAGCCGCCGCATGCGGCGCCTGGATGTCGCCGGCGCGCTTGCCCATTGGCTGACCGATCCCGAGGAGGGCGCCGGCGGCCGCTTCCGCCAGGGCGCCTCCAAACTGGTCGCGCAGGTGCTCGAAGGGCTCGATCCCCAGCGGCTCGGTGGCATGGTCAAGGCCGGCATCGCCGCACGCCTGCGCGAGGCGGAGGTCGCGCCGATGCTGGGGCGCGTGATGAAGGCCGCCATCGCCGAACAGCGCCACGCGCCGCTGCTCGACGGCGCGATCCGCTGGGCCGCCAAGGCGCTCGCCGCCAACGATCACCTGATCCGCCAGATGGTGCATGAACGCGCCGGGTCGATCCTGCGCTGGACCGGGCTCGACGAAACGGTGGCGGACAAGCTGATCGGCGGCCTCGACCGGCTGATCGCCGACATGGCGGAGGATCCGCAGCACCCGTTGCGCCTCAAGGCGGAGGAGGGGCTGGATCGCCTCGCTTGGGACCTGCAATTCGATCCCCGCACCCGCGAACGGGTGGAGGCGATGAAGGTCGAACTGATCGCCAATCCGGCGATGCAGCGCTGGCTCGACGGTTTGTGGGAGGCGGCGCGTGCCGGGCTGCTGCGTATCGCCCGCGATCCCGAGGGTGCGATGCAGGGCCAGTTGGGGGACGTGCTGCGCCAGCTGGGGGGCACGCTGACCGGCGATCCGCGCCTTGCCCGCACCATCAACCGCTTCGTGCGGCGGGCGGTGGTCGGCATCGCTGCGGATTATGGCGACGGCATCGTCCGCCTGGTATCCGAAACCGTGCGTGGCTGGGACGCCCGCACGATCACGACGCGGCTGGAGAACGCGGTCGGGCGCGATCTGCAATATATCCGCATCAACGGCACGCTGGTCGGCGGCCTCGTCGGCCTCGCCATCCATGCGGTGGATGTCCTGTTGTGAAGCAGGGCTGTACGCTCTCGCCATCCGTCGCATACCGCAAACGCCTTGCCGTCTCGATCGTCTTGCCGCACAAGCGCAGGCGATGAGCGCCACAGCCGAATTCGAGCAGGACAGCGGCGGCACCGTCCGCTTTTCCGGCGACCTGCTGTTGCGGACGCTGGGCAAGCTGCCGGACCGGCTCGATTCGCTGTCCGGGCCGGTCGAGCGAATCGACCTCAGCGCCGTCGGGCGGATCGACACCGTCGGCGCCTGGGTCGTCCACCGGCTCGCCGCGCGCCACGATGCCGCGATCGACGGGCTGGACGAGGACGGCCGCTACCTGCTCGATCAGGTGGTCGCCGCCGATCAGCCGGTCGCGCTGCCGGATCGGCCGTCGAATGCCTTCACCCGCCTGCTCGGCGAGATCGGCGATGCGGTCGTCGTCACATTCCGCACGCTGTATGGCCTGCTCGGGTTCCTCGGCGCGACGACGATCGCCCTGGTCAACGTCATCCGCCATCCCAGCCGCTTCCGCTTCAATGCCACCGTCCACCGGTTTGAGGTGGTGGGCGTGCAGGCGCTGGCGATCGTCGGGCTGATGAGCTTCCTGATCGGCATCGTCATCGCCCAGCAGGGCGCGGTGCAGCTGCGCCAGTTCGGCGCGGAGGTGTTCACGATCAACCTCGTCGGCCGGCTGACCCTGCGGGAGCTGGGCGTGCTGATGACCGCGATCATGGTCGCCGGGCGTTCCGGATCGGCGTTCGCGGCGCAGCTCGGCACGATGAAGCTGACCGAAGAGATCGACGCGATGCGCACCATCGGCGTGTCGCCGATGGAGGCGCTGGTGCTGCCGCGCACGATCGCGGCGGTGCTGCTGATGCCGCTGCTCGGCTTCTATTCGTCGCTGATCGCGATCATTGGCGGCGGCCTGCTCGCCTGGGTGTCGCTCGACATCCCGCCCGTGACCTTCATCCAGCGCATCCGCGAAGTGGTGCCGATCACCGACCTCTACATCGGCCTCATCAAGGCACCGGTGTTCGGCGCGATCATCGCCATCGCCGGCTGCTTCCAGGGCATGCTGGTCGAATCGGACGCGGAGCAGGTCGGCCTGCGCACCACGTCCGCCGTCGTGCAGGCGATCTTCCTCGTCATCGTGCTCGATGCCTTCTTCGCGGTGTTCTTCACCTGGGTGGGGTGGAACTGATGGCCGCGACCAATACCGATCGCGACGCCGGCGAACACATCATCCAGGTCCGCGGCCTCAAGAATGCGTTCGGCGATCAGGTGGTCCATGAAGGGCTCGACCTCGATGTCCGGCGCGGCGAGATCCTGGGCGTGGTCGGCGGATCGGGCACCGGCAAGTCGGTGCTGATGCGCTCGATCATCGGCCTCCAGACGCCCGTCGCCGGCGAGATCACCGTGTTCGGCGAACCGACGATCGGCCGCGAGGAGACGGAGGCGACCAACATCCGCAAGCGCTGGGGCGTGCTGTTCCAGGGCGGTGCGCTGTTCTCCACGTTGACCGTCGCCGAGAACGTGCAGGTCCCGTTGCGCGAATTCTATCGCGACCTGAACCCGGCGCTGATGGCGGAAATCGCGGCCTACAAGGTGGTGATGACCGGCCTCAAGCCCGATGCCGGCCCCAAATACCCGGCCGAACTGTCGGGCGGCATGAAGAAGCGCGCCGGCCTTGCCCGGGCGCTCGCGCTCGATCCCGAACTGCTGTTTCTCGACGAACCCACCGCCGGTCTCGATCCGATCGGTGCCGCGGCGTTCGACGATCTCACCAAATCGCTTCAGAAGACGCTGGGCCTCACCGTCTTCCTCATCACCCACGACCTCGACACCCTGTATGCGATCTGCGACCGGGTGGCGGTACTGGCGGACAGACGCGTGATCGCGGTCGGCACGATCGACGAACTGCTCGCGCTCGATCACCCCTGGATCCAGGAATATTTCAAGGGGCCGCGCGGCCGCGCCGCGGTGGCGACGCAGGAGGCGAATGCCGCCGCTCATCCGACCGAAGTGAAGACCAACGCAATCGCGGCCAATCCGACTGCCGCCGCCACCGAACCGGCACGAGACCGACCCATGGGGACCGACTGATGGAAACCCGTTCCAACCACGTGATCGTCGGCGCGGTCGTGCTGATCCTGCTCGCCGTCCTTGCGATCTTCACCGTCTGGATCGCGCGCCTCGGCGGCACGCAGGAGAAGGAATATGACATCTTCTTCAAACAGTCCGTCGACGGCCTCGCCAAGGGGTCGACGGTCACCTATTCGGGCGTGCCGACGGGGCAGGTGAAGACGATCGCGCTGTGGAAGCCCGATCCGCAGTTCGTCCGCGTGCGCGTGACGGTGAACGACGATACGCCGATCCTGCAAGGCACCACCGCGACCATCCAGGGCAGCTTCACCGGCACCAGCACGGTGGCGCTGGATGGCGCGCGCAAGGGCGCGCCGCCGATCGTCTGCCCCGATCATCCCGATGCGCAGCAATGTCCCTATGGCGTCCCCGTGATCGCCACCAAGCAGGGCGGCATCGGTGCGATCCTGAATTCGGCGCCGCAGCTGCTGGAGCGGCTGTCGACGCTGACCGAGCGGCTGACCGGCCTGCTCACCGATCGCAACCAGGCGTCGATCGCCGGCATCCTCGACAACACCAACCGCCTGACCGACGCGCTCGCCGATCGCGGGCCGGAGATCGCGGCGACGCTGGCGCAGACCCGTGTCGCCATCCAGCAGGCGGGCGATGCCGCGCAATCGATCGGCCAGCTCGCGCAGACCACCAACGGTGTGCTGGCCGAGGACGTCAAGCCGACGATGCAGAACCTCAACAAGGCGATCGCCGCGGCCCAGCAGAGCGCCGAAACGCTGAACAGCGCCATCCAGGATGCGCGGCCGGGCCTGCAGACCTTCTCCAAACAGACGATTCCGGAGGCGAACCGGCTGGTGCGCGACCTGCGCGTCACCGCGACGGCATTGTCGTCGATCGCCGACAAGGTCGACCAGGGCGGCGCCAGCTCGCTGATCGGCCAGCAGAAGCTCCCCGACTACAAGGGCAAGTGAGATCATGAAGACCAGGCTCCTCATCCTCGCCGCGGCCCTGCCGCTGGCCGGCTGCATCAGCTTCGGCGCCAAGCCGCCGCCCTCGCTGCTCACCCTGCAATCGACCGCCGCACCCGCGGTGGGGACGGAGCAGAATTCGGCGGGTACGCGGTCGATCACCATCCAGGTGCCGACCACCCCGGCCGAGATCGCCGTCGCACGCGTGCCGGTGCAGGAAACGCCGACGTCGATCGCCTATGTGAAGGACGCGCAATGGTCCGAACCGCCGGCGCGCCTCTTTGCGCGGCTGCTGTCGGACACCGTCTCGGCGCGCAGCAACATGGTGGTGCTGTCCAGCATCCAGTCGATCGGCGATCCCAGCGCGACGCTGGCGGGATCGCTGCGCAATTTCGGGCTCGATGCCGCCAGTCGCCAGGCGGTCGTGACCTATGACGCGGCGCTGACCCGCGCCGGCAAGGATACGGTGGAGAAGCGCCGGTTCGAAGCGCGCGTGCCGGTCGCGACCATCGACGCCACCAGCGCCGGCACCGCGCTCAACCAGGCCGCCAACCAGGTCGCCGTCGAGGTCGCCGCCTGGGTCGCGGCGAGCTGAGCGCAACGCCCCCGAGCGTCAGGGCGCCCGGCGCACCCCGGGCAGCACGTCGCACACCGCCGCACCGCCCAGCGACACCATCGGCGCCTCGGGATGTTCGCGCCGTGCGACGGCGGCGGCGAAGCGTGGATTGTCGGCGCGGCGATATTGGAAATGCGGGCGTTCGGCGGCCGGCATGTCGCTCGCCAGCCGCACGCTGACGATCGGCGTGCGTTCCGCGGCGGTCGCATACATGCCCATCGCCGCATCGCTGCGCGGCAGGGCGGAGAGATATGGCATGCCCTCGACGATCCGCCCGACCACCGTGTAATTGCGGTCGAGCCGCCGCGCGGACTGGCCGATGGGCGTGAACAGTTCGGCGCCCGACCCGGTGCTCGGCAGCGCATCGCGCGCGACCCCGACCATGCCGTAGCAATGCGTCAGCCACGCCTGCCGCCCGTTGCTCGCCACCGGCCAGCCGTCGGCGGTGATCCCCGACGCGGTGGAATAGCTGTCGGCCTTTGCCAGTCGCACCGCCGGCCGGAACGCCGCGATCTCGAACTCGGCGGCGGGACGATCGGTGACGCCGGCGGGCAGCGGCTTCTTCTCCGTCGCATCGCCCCATTGCGCGACCCAGTTCTCCTGCACGCGGTACACGCTTTCGCCGTCCCACCAATGCGCACGAGCGAGCGTGCGCACATTGCCGACATGCTGCGGCGCCATGCCCGCGGCAAGACGGATCACCACCTGCCGCCCGTTTGCCAGCGTCATCACCAGCAGTTCGTCATCGGGAATGGCACGCCAATCCGCCTCGATGGGATCGGCAGGCGAGGGTGGCGGCGCAGCTTGCAGCGGCGCGGCGGCGAACAGGAGCAGGCTCAGCATGACGCAGCAGAGTGGCGCAGCCGGCACCCGCGCGCAATCACTTGCAGGGCGACCCCGGACCGGCTAGGCGCGCTGCTCCAGGACATGCGGAGCGGTGGCCGAGTGGTCGAAGGCGCTCGCCTGGAAAGTGAGTATACGGCAAAACCGTATCGAGGGTTCGAATCCCTCCCGCTCCGCCACTTCGTCGACAGACATCCGCGCTACGCGGCAAATTTCATCATCTTCTCAGTGCTCTGCGAGGCAATGCGGGCGTCTATAGACGCCTCGGGTGCTGCTAAACCGCCTGAATCTTTCACCATGCGTCTCTTAGAAGCAGTTTGGCGTACCGCGCGAACACGCAATTTGCCCCTTCTGCGGCGGCAAGCGTGTCAGGGGCACGGCTTGTTGGCTGCAATAGGATTTAGATTCCCCGCCTCGAAACTATCGGACTATAAAAAAGAGGAAGGTCGCAGGAGCGCAGGATGAGGCAGGGCATGACCGGCCGCGGCAAACCGCATTGCGAAGCGTTTCCAGCAATCGATATCCTGGAGGCGGAGCGCAGCCTGCGCTCAGGCAGCGACCGCTGCGAATGGCGTGATGAGCAAGCCGGTCTGGTGGGACGGGGCAGCCTTCTATCGCTCGATGCGACAAGCATGACGCTGGAATACACCTTCATCGGCTCGGCTAATATCGCAGCGGCCAATGGGGTGCTGAAGGTCGCGGTCAGCGGTACGCGGCGCAATCCTCATGTGGTTCGGAAAAACCTTCATTGTCCAGTCTGCGAACGTCGTGTCCAACTGCTCTATTTCGTAACCGGAACCTGGGCGTGCAGGACATGCCATAATCTTGTTTATTTAAAGCAAAGGCTGGGTGATGTAAACAAGAAAATTCTGCATAAAGATAAGTTGTTTGCTGAACTTGCCAAGCAAAAGGAGAGTGGACGTGCGACGCGGGCCCTCCATAATCAACAACGCCATGCTGACAGGATCAGTCTGGAGCTAGTGCAAGGCGGCTTTACTGCTCTACCAGAGGAGCTGTGCTATCGGACGACCTGTCGCTGGCTGAATCGGGGTGAGATGCCCGTGCCTGTAGGGGCGCGCGATGCAAGTGATGCTCCTTCTCCCTACTCACGCGGATTGGCCTATTTTCGGCGGCCTGATGACGAGGCCTCAGGCATCGTACCCTGTGAGCTGATCGGCTCACTCATCCTTGATCGACCTGTGCAATCGTTCTTCGAGCAGCATGTCCAAGACACGCTGGCGGCGGTCGAGCAGGGTATCGCCAAGGGCAGCTTGCTTTTGCCAAAGCCGACGGCTGAGGCATTATCCGCGGTGGTAGCTGACCGGTTGTTGCTCCGGCCGCTGATGTTGACGAGTGGGTGGAGCGAGCTCGATGATCGCTACACCCGGGAAGATCGCGCAGAAAGTACGAGCTTTGCTCGCTACGATGGTGATCCCCTGTTGTGGAAGTTTAGCGCTGCCACAACGGCAGCGACACAGCCACTACGCGCCATCCTTGACGATCATCGCGTGCAGCTGTGTGCTCGCTTGCCAGCCGAGGGACGTTCGGACGCGCTCAGGGACATCAAAGCGGCTGCGGCCATAATCGAGACGCGATTGGCTGATGTTCGGACATTGGTGGATGCGTTCAACGCCGGGCGTTCAAAAACAGCCCAGAGAGCTGTAAGGCAGCGCCGAAGGCAGAGGCAAGCTACCATCGGCTGAGCGGGTTTGAACGACGCCGGCGTGACGCGGGGCAGGCAGCTTCGTCACGCTCGTGTCGGTTGCTTTGGCGGTTTACATCAAGCCGTGCGTGCCATGCTCATCCTGCTCCCACGGGTCGATCTCATACCAGCCTTTGCGTAAATAGTGCTCGCGGAAGATCCGCTGAGCCTGTGTGGACGCCAGGATCCAAAATCCAATCATTACCACGAGTGCAAACAGGCCAAAGATCAACAAAGAAATCAAAATCACGATGGCCATGAATATCATGGGGCGCCACACCATGCGTGCGGCAAGATAGAAGCCGCCAAAGAGCAAGAGCCAGAGCCAGGCGAGATGCGGTACGCCCTCGCGCCAGCCTGTCGCAGGGTCTTCGTAGATCGCCGCGGTTTGCCGCGGATTGAAGAACTGGCGTGGGCGAGGCAGCCGGCGTCCGCCTTGTGTCACAGACATGCACGCACCTCCTCGACACGACGCCGGTTCGCTGCGGACCAGATCGACTTATATTGCTGCATGACGACATGGCTGCCGGTCGGGGTAGGTGTAGCATCGACCAACAGCGTGGGCGTAGCGCCACCCAAGGCGAGCATGGCGCCGTTCCTGGTCGGAATCTGCTGGGGCGTTGCGCCAATGGCGATCCATTTGGCGGAAACGCAGCTCATGATTGCAGGAATGTCGCGCGTGCTCTCCACTATGAGAACTGGCGAACGCTTCTGAAGCCCCTTGATCGAAGGGGATGCGCAAGCGCTGAGCGCTATGGGCAGCATGAATGCTGCGGCTTTGACAAGCTTGGTGATGATCGGCTCCCCTTTTTGAGGGGCGCCGTGCAGCTTCGCCGTTGGTCGCCCCTATGTTCCTCTCGGGGCGACGGCCGAAGCCGGATGTTCGAAACCTGCAGGAGTCCAACAGGCGCATGCGCCTTTACCGGCAAGCCGGTTGGACATGCGCGCATGCCACCCGGCCCCCTATCGGTGACCGGCTGACTCCTTGGTGAGGTTTCGACGCCCCGCTCCCGCGTATCTCGGGAGCGCGGACGTGATCGTCTGACGTCGTGAGTGACGCAAGCAAAAACGACGGAGATGCGTCAGTTTTGCTGGGCGAAGAGGAGGCGCTGGTCGGCCCAGTCGCTCGGCAGCGGCAGCATGTCGGTGAGGCGGCTGAGCGTCAGCCAATGTGGCTGGCGACCTTCAACGATGCGCGTCACCAGATCGGGCGCGAGGAAGGCTGCGCCAATGTGCTGACGGATATAGGCCGGGGTCACGGCACTGGCAGCGGCCACGCTTTGGATGGTCCGATGCGTGCCACTGGTGAGCTCGCCCAACCATTGCCGCGCCTGCGCAACCACGGCGATGAGGCTGCTGTCGGGGTGAGTCGCAGCATGGCCGGGTACGACCAGAGTCAGCCGGGCCTTGGTGCGGCCAAGGCTGGCAGGTGTGACGATGCAACCGAGTTCGCCGGCAAGGCCGAGCTGGTCGAGGCGGACGATGGTGGTGACACCGGCATCGCTGACGGTGACACGGCTGACGAGGTTCTGAATGCAGGCCTGGCTGGCTTCGGCGTTGCCTGAGGCAAGCGTACTTGCGAGCTTCGCCCCGGCGGCAAGAACGGCGGGCGAGACAAGGTCGAGGTGGGGGAGGGCAGAAGCGAGCCTCGCAGGCGTAGCAAGCGTCTGCTCGAGCGCGGACAGGACAAGCCGGTCGAGGTCGGCCGCGGGCACGCGGGTCGCACTCGAGGCATAATAGCAATAGCGCCGGTTGGCCTTGCCGGTGTGGGTTGCCGTCATCCGTTGGCCGGCAGCATCATGGACGAGCCCGGAAAGGATGAGGCCTGACCCGGCCGAGCGCGTGCCCCGCGCCTTGCGGCGATTGGCCTCCAGCAGGCGTTGCACAGGGTCAAAGAGGTCGGCAGGCACGATGCGCTGGTGCTGCCCGGGATAACGCTTGCCCTTGTGGCCGATCTCACCGGCATAGATGGGATTGGCCAGGATGCTGTAGAGCGAGCCGCGGCCAAGCGGCGTGCCGCCGGTCGTCTTGCCATCGGCAGCGCTGCGTCGCTTGGAGCGGATCCCCGCCTGGTCAGCGGCGGTGACCAGGGCATCGACGCTTCTGTGCTTGAGGTAGAGCGCAAAGAGCGTGCGCACCTTGACGGCTTCGGGCTCGTTGATGACGAGCAGGCGGTCAACGACGTCATAGCCGAGCGGCACCGCTCCGCCCATCCACATGCCCTTGGCCTTGGATGCCGCGATCTTGTCGCGGATGCGCTCGCCAGTCACCTCGCGCTCGAACTGGGCAAAGCTCAAGAGCACGTTGAGGGTCAGGCGCCCCATACTGGTCGTGGTGTTGAACGCCTGGGTCACGCTGACAAACGATACAGCGCGGACATCGAACCGGTCGACCATGCGGGCAAAGTCGGCAAGCGCCCGGGTCAGCCGGTCGACCTTGTAGACGACCACCGTGTCGATGAGCCCGGCCTCGACATCGGCAAGCAGCGCCTTGAGGCCAGGCCGCTCCATGCTGCCGCCCGAGAAGCCGCCATCGTCATAGGCGGTGGGGATGAGCTGCCAGCCTTCGTGCTTCTGGCTGGCGATGTAGGCCTCGCATGCCTCACGCTGGGCGTGAAGCGAGTTGAAGGATTGCTCCAGGCCCTCCTCGCTCGACTTGCGTGTATAGACCGCACAGCGGACGATGCGGCGCTCAGTCATGGCGGCGGGGCTTGGGCGGATAGCTGCGGCGCTTTCTCAGGCCAAAGAACAAGAGGCCGTTCCAATGCGTGCCGGTGATATGCTTGGCGATAGCGGACAATGAGGTGAACAGCTGGTCCTCATAGCGAAAGCCATTGTCCTCCACCGCCACGACATGGTTGCGCCCGCCATAAGCCTTGATGAGCTGACTGCCGGGCAGCAGCTGGCTTGCAGCCGGCGGCAGGGCCGCAGGCCCGGGGGCAACCTTGCGAGCAGCGCGGATCGCAGGCGCAGCGCTGACTGGCGTCGCCAGCGCCGGATCCGCCACGGCAGCGCTGCTGGTCGTCGGTTGAGGATTTGCTGATCCTGCCCCCTCTTCTGCACGCCCTGCTTGGCCCAGCCCACGCCGCGTCGCGGCATGTTCGGCAGCAAGTTGCAGGTCGTGCGCGATAGCGGGTGCCACGTCGCCATGCAGCAGCATCTGCTCGCGCCAGGCGACTGCCTGCGCAACGAGGCTCGCCAGCCGCTGCGGGGCAGGGCCGCCGAACAATGCGTCCCAACGGCTCGCATCATCCGCCGCGTCGGCAACATCGGATGATGGCGGGGCGACGCGGGCAACGCGGGCAGCGCGATTCATGCGTTGCCGCCAGCGGGAATGAGCGCGTCTGCCGCAGCAACCAGGCGGTCGTGCCAGGCCAGCCGCTCCAGCCAGGCTAAAGGAATGCCGCTTGCGCCATAGATCGCGCCAGCCAGTTGGCCGGTGATGGCAGCGGTCGTGTCGGCGTCATCGCCGAGGTTGGCCGCCAGGAGAACAGCAGAGGCAAAGCTGCTGGTCCGCCCGACACACCAGAGTGCCGCTTCCAGTGAATGCGCGACATAGCCCGACGAGCGGATGTCACCGCGGCGTTTGCCGCGCCAGCTGCCGGCAAGGATGGTCTCGATGCCCGGTGCAGTGCTGCTGCGCGACCGCGTGAGCAGCGCAGGCTTTGCCATGCCCGCCATCGCATCGGCGAGGAGGTCAGCGTAAGCGATACAGGCAGCAACGGCCTCGGGCGCGGCATGGGTGGTACGGCTCTGCCGGGCGGCAACATCAGCGAGTGCTTCCCGGTCGTGCCCATGGCGGATCGCCACCGGTGCAAGGCGCATCAGCGAGCCATTGCCTGCGCTCATCGGGTCGGTGCTGCCCGCATAAGGGTCACCATCGCGCTCGAAGCGGGCAAGCGCCTGGCGCGTTGTCACGCCAATGTCGAAGCACGTGCCCGTGCAGCTATAGTCGCCATGCTGCCACCAGGCGACAAAGCGGCGCATGAGGTCAGCGGCATCAAGCGCTGGGTCGGCTGCCAGGCTGTCGGCGAGCGCCAGTGCCATGGCGGTGTCATCGGTCCATTGGCCCGGCTGGAGCCGGAACGGACCACCGCCGACCATATCGTCGACATGGCTGCTGTCGCGCCGGCTGAACTCCAGCGTGGTGCCAATCGCATCGCCCACCGCCAAGCCAAGCAGCGTGCCGCGGGCGCGGTCGCGGCCTGCATGGGCAGAGCGCTGCGTCGGT
Organism: Sphingomonas cellulosilytica; assembly: GCF_052321755.1. Lineage (NCBI taxonomy): Bacteria > Pseudomonadati > Pseudomonadota > Alphaproteobacteria > Sphingomonadales > Sphingomonadaceae > Sphingomonas > Sphingomonas cellulosilytica. The sequence goes on along the minus strand of NZ_JBQRTT010000001.1, from coordinate 122,450 downwards.
GTTGCTGCTGTCGGGTTCAGCGCCCGCACATAATGTTCCTGCGCCACCGTCTCGACCGCGCCGGGGCGGACGCCGCGCACGGCCTCCAGCGCTGCGGCTGGCTCCCAGCCTGTCTCCACCAGCAGCCGCGCAGCGACCATGCCGGCCCGGCCAAGCCCTCCCTTGCAGTGAACAAGGACGTCAAAGCCGCAACGCAGCTGTGCATGCAGTGCCGGTCCGATCTGCTGCCAGGCGGCTTCGAACCCTGCATCGGGCACGGACACGTCACGGATGGGAAGGTGATGCCATTCCATCTGTGCCGCGCGCACCGCCTCGCCCAGGTGTGACACGCCCAGCGCTATCAGCTCGTGTGGCTCGACCAGCGTGACGACACTTGCCGCGCCCCAATCGGCGATGGCAGCGATGTCGAGCTCGAGATCGCGCTGCCAGGCGCCGGTTGCAGCCTGAGGCTGGCATTTGCCAGGGCAAAAGGTGATCCCGACGCGGCCACGTCCATTGCCGGCGTGAACCGCTGCAATATGCAAGGGATGCGTGATGCTGGTGCGGGCGCCTGCCACCGCAGTCCTGGCGCTGTCAGTCTGCCGCATGCTCGCTCCTCCTTGCCCGGTACAGTTCGGCAGGGCGGAAGCCCTTGCCGGTTTCCATTTCGCCCGTTGCTTCCAGCCGCCCGCTCTCAACCAGCCGTTTGCGGAAGGCCGGCTTGTTCAGGGTCTCGCCGCGGATAGCCTCGTGCAGGGCCTGCAACTCGCGCAGCGAGAAGGTTTCCGGCAGCAGGCCAAAGGCCCAGTCATCCCGGTCGAGATCGCGGCGCAGATCGGCAAGCGCGCGCTCCAGGATGGCATCATGGTCGAAGGGCAGCGAAGCGCGCCTGCCTGATGGACTTCGTAGGACGCCATTGCTGATGGTAAGCCGCTCGCAGCCTGACACGGCGAGGCAGGCCGCCTCCATCGTATCGGCATCCACCAGCGCCATGTAGCCGATACTGATGATGCGCATACGCGGGTCGCGGCCGACAGCGCCAAAGGCGTGGAACTGGCGCACCGGCGCATCAAGACCGGCTTTGTCGCGCAAGGCGCGGCGCGCTGCGTGGCCAAGCTCCTCGTCAGCGCGAACGAACGCGCCGGGGAGCGCAAGCCGCCCGCGCGCAGGCTGCTCGGACCGCCGAGTAAGCAGCACCTCGAGCATGCCACGGGCAAAGGTGAGGGGAACGACGTCGACCGCTACCGCCAGCGGCGGAAAGGCGGCTGGGTCATAGGCGGCGAGGAAAGCAGCGTCATCCATATGACGCCTGCTTAGACGTCAATAGCATATACGTCAATGACGTCTAAGCCGGTAGCTGATGCGTTAAGGCGTCTTCCACAATCTCGCGTGCCTGTTCGGCGAGGAGTAGTTGACTCCGCTCGGTCATGCGGAGCATCTCACGCGCGGTGCGCAACGCTTTTTCGACATCTGCCTTGAAACCGTCGTAGTCCTCTCCATCGACAAAAATTCGCAGGCGCATTGCGTGTGGTCCGAACTTGCCGCGGAAGGGAAAATCAACCCGGTTCAAATGCTGCATCCGCCAGAACACTTGGTCACCCGTGTAGGGAACGTGCGCCTCATGAAGGTGGCCGGACATCCAGCAGTCATAATCGTTGAGGAAGTCACGCTGCAGTGTCTCGATTCGGATGGCGGCCAAGTCGTGGATGACGAGGGGGTGAATCTCGAAGCCTGCTCGCACTGTGTTCTTGAGATGATCTATATCGACGTCTGGCCTTGCGCGGCGAAGCTGATGGAGATGCGTAATGACGTCACTGCGCAGTTTGCGAATGAGGTCGTCATAGGCGCGCCTATTCGCGAACAAGCGCGAGCCGAGGATTTCGGTGCCGGTTTTACGTTTCATCGCATCAACGTGTGGGACAGCGCGCCCGCTGGCAAGCGAGCGATGTAAGGTGCTGTTTGATATGGCGTGATGGCTCCACCCGCGAGATGGTCCCTGCGGGCCTAGATCGATGTTGGGGTCAGGCGACGTTTATGCGGTTCGCCCGATAAGTGATGGCGCCGCCGACAAGCCATGCCGGTGTATCCGCAGGAACGGCGAGAGCCAAGCCGCCTTTGCTCATAATAGCGGCGGGACGATTAGGGCGAGCCAACCATCCGGTCTGCGTAGCTCGTTACAAGCTAAACCGCGAGCATCCGCTATGGGCGAAAGCGAACAGTGAGCCACGGCTGTGGCGGTGGGTATCGCGCGGGTACTATCGTCTTACGCGACGTCATAAACGACGCTTTTCTGCGGCACTGAAGAGGTCGCGGCGGAGGGTGTCTCCGCCATCTAATAGTCGATTTTGCCTGGTAATGCGCGTCTGCACGAGCAGCGAGCGATCAGCTTCAGGCATCAGGCCGTCAGCTGCAAATGGGGCGACCATCGGGTGCAAGGCGGGGTGTCATTGCCCCTTTTCGCCGACCCTCCCAGAGCAGATACTGGCAGCGAGTTTGCGGATCACGCCAGACACGAACCTCTTCACCACCAGATCGTTGGCTGCGAACCTTCCCTTCGACGTTGCTCGCGTTGATGGGTTCTGACTTGAAGTTGTCGCAGCCGGCCGCGGAAGCCGCGATGATCAGCCCACTCACCATTGCCAATTTCGACATCTGTTCGCCCCCGCGTTGAATATCATCACGCTTACGGTCGAGCCACGATTGCGCAAGCGATCAATTGCATTGTCCGCTTGGTACTACCTGAGTGGTGGGAGGGGGCGTGACGAAGCAACGTCGGGATCGCCCCTGGAGCGCCGAGCGGCACGTATCTACCTAAAAGCGGAACCGCGCGGGGTACATAGTGGGTATCGGAAGCCGGGATCGACGTTCACGGCTCTAGTGAGCAGGCGGCGCGGCGGAGGGAATCTCCGCCGCGCATGTCTGCTTTTGGGGGGGGAGCGGTTATTGTTCGCGATCATTGTCAAAGGCAATTTTGATCGCCCTTGCCATGAAGAAAAGCATATGAAGCGCGCTCATGATGATGATGGTAAAGTAAGCCAATCCCGCGCTTGGTCCGTCAAGAGGTTGGGTCCACACCCAAACAAAGAACAAGGCAAGCGGACCGAGCCAGAACGGGAGCCACCGCTTAGGCAAAAGAAGCGTAACAGCTCCGGGCAGCAGAACGAGAAATAGGAAGAGCCAAGCCATCAGCGCCATTTACCGGTTTCATAATCGTACATCGACCGTGCGATGGCCGGTCAGGGCTCGCAAATGGAGATTTGGTGCAGAAGCTTGGATGCCGACTCGCAAAGGAAGCTGTTATGTCCGCTTGTGGGCGGAAGCGGACAGTCAGGACAACTGTGCCGGCGGGTATCACGCGGGTACTACCGTCTTGCACGACGGCAAAAAGGACGCTTTTCTGCCGCGCTGAAGAGGGCACGGCGGAGGGTACCTCCGCCGTGAACGTCCGCTTGTGGGTGGAAAGCGGCCTGTCCGCTTTTGAGAGACACTCAGCGTAACCAGGCCTTCGTTCATGTCGCAGGGCAGGTCGGCCGAACGACGTTTCTTCACTTGTTGGCGGCCGGGTTCCGTTTACGCGGCAGACCAGTAGGCTGCACTCCGTCCGGCGGCGATACAGCCTAGCTTAGGTTTGGTATGGCTGTTTGGGGGCGGGGCCGCTAACTGGGACCATCGCTGCCATCCTGACCGTGAGCGGAAGCGACTGAGAGACCTCGTGCTCCCGCTTACATGCTGGGAGGCGCACGTGGTCTCAATCCCTCCATATGCGTCAGCTCTTGCTCGCCTAGCCCCACTGCCGCGAGCGTCGGCGAGGCGTTCACCCATCCGCGGCCGATCGGACATGAGCGCAGACGCATCGTGTCAGACGGCCGCTACCCGTTCGCTGAAACACCCCAGTTCAGGAAACATCACGCATGGACGACTCACCATTCTTCCGCCGTCAGGCAGCGGTACAGCGCGAGCAGGCGACTTCCTCCGCTCTAGCACTCGTGCGGGATCGCTGTGAGCGGGCGGCATCGGCGTGGGACGCGCTGACGGTACGTGCCGAGAAGTCTGAGCGCCTGCGCATCGGACGTCCGTCCTGACCGACGTCGGCGAGGCACGGGCGCCAGAGTATGATCTGATCGACGTGGCCGAGGTGCCGGGCGGGGGACTGCTCCACCTCGTGCGCGCGGGGCAGGATTTCGAGATACTGCTGGACGGCGAGCAGCTCATGGGCAGCTGGTGCAGTCGATCCGAAGAGGCGCTGGCGACGCTGGCCTGTGCGCAAGCCGGGCCCGGCGCGCGTCACGTCCTGATCGGCGGGCTTGGAATGGGGTTCACGCTCGTTGCCGCCCTGGCGGCCCTGCCGGCGTCGGCGAGGGTGACGGTGGCCGAGCTGGTGCCCGGTGTCGTCGGTTGGGCGGGCGGCGTCCTGTCGCATGTGCATGGTCCGTCGCTGGCCGACCCGCGCGTATCCGGACGCAGCCTTCGCCCGCCTCCTGCGCACGAGCGGGTTCGATGTCAGACAGGTGGAAGTGCCGGGGGAGGGGGGAAGCCAACCTCACATCCTGTGGCTTGGGACGAGGCATGATCCGGGCGTACAATCCGGATCGGGAGGAATAGCAGATGTCTGAATCCATGCTGGAGCGTGTGGCCCGCCTCGTCGCCATTCAGGTCGCGCAGCATTGCGGAAAGGATGGGCCTACATCGACCAGCTTTTCCAACGCTGCCTGGGCGGATTACCGCAACGATGCCCGCGCCATCCTCTCGGCGCTCCGTGATCCCACGGACGCGGAGCTTGGACGCGCGATCCAAGTCAGGGACCAGACGTCGTGGCACGCCCATCGAAGCTTCTGGAACGCCGTGATCGAGGCAGCGCTGGCGGAGCCGGTCCGCAGCCATCCTCGCGCTGACGACTAGGGACCCGCAGCAAGCATCGATGGGCACATTGGGCGAGCCAAGCCCCCTTCCGCTCCAGACGCGGACTATTGAGCCCCTCTTCATAGACGACGATGCACACGCTCCAACTCTTGCTTGTGCTGGTCGCAGCGGCAGCCGGTCTCGCCTACCTGGCGCAGGTGGTACGGGTGCCCCTGGCCGTGTCGCTTGTCCTGGGCGGCATCGCCTTGGCGTTCGTACCCGGCGTCAGCGCGATCGAGCTCGATCCGGAACTGGCGCTGGCGCTGTTCCTGCCGCCCCTGCTCCAGGCAAGTGCTTATCGGACGGACTGGCCGGCCTTCCGTTCCAACCTGCGACCTATACTGCTGTTGGCGGTCGGTGCCGTTTTCTTCACGGCCGCCGCGGTGGCGGTCGTGGCACGCCTGCTGGTCCCGGGCCTGCCCTGGTGGGCGGCGGTGACGCTGGGAGCGATCGTGGCACCGCCCGACGCCGTCGCGGCCTCGGCGGTCCTGAAACAGCTCAGACTGCCGCGCCGTATCGTGACGGTGCTCAAGGGCGAGAGCCTCATCAACGACGCCTCCTCACTGGTGCTCTACCGTTTCGCTGTGGCGGCAACGCTGGCCGGCACCTTCAGCGTCGGCGAGGGCGTGCTTCAGTTTCTCGGCGCGGCGCTGGGTGGATTGCTGGCCGGATGGGTCGTCGGGCGGACCGCCATCTGGATCTTCGCGCTGCTGGAGGACACGCTTCTGGACATCACGGTCAGATTGCTGGCCGGTTTCGCGGCCTATCTCCTGGCGGAGCGGTTTCATGCATCTGGCGTGCTGGCGGCCGTTGCCTGCGGGCTCGTACTCGCCCGGCGCCAGCACGCGGAGTTCAGTGGCGAGAGCCGACTGGATCAGGCGACCGTCTGGGGCTTCGTCGAGTTCCTGCTGACCGCGCTCGTGTTCATGCTGATCGGTCTGCAGCTGCGCGGCATCATCGAGCGGCTGGATCGATATGACGGCTGGAGCCTCGCGCTGCTCGGTCTTGCGGTGTCCCTGACGCTGATCATCGGCCGGTTCCTGTGGGTGTTTCCGGCGGTGTGGCTGCCCCGCATCCTCTCGCACCGGCTGCGTGAACTCGATCCCATGCCGCCCTGGAGCTATCCGGTCGTGCTGTCCTGGGCAGGGATGCGTGGCGTGGTGAGCCTGGCCGCGGCGCTGGCCCTGCCGTTCCGCTTTCCCGAGCGCGACCTTATCGTATTCCTCGCATTCTGCGCCATCGTTGCGACCCTGGTGGTCCAGGGCACGACGCTCGGCTGGGTCATTCGCCGTTTAGGGCTGGAGGAAACGGAGGCGCCTGCGCACGAACCGGAAACGGCATGGGCTAGAGCGCATCTGGCGGCGGCGGCACTCAGCGCCATACGCGACCGGCTAGAACAGCCGGGGACAGAACATTCGGTTGCCGCAGCCGAGCTTCTGGAGGAGTACAAGGTCCGCGCGGAGCGGGCGAGCATCCGTGGTCAGGACATCGAAACGCGCACCGGTCAGCTGGAAGCGCAACAGCGCCTGCGCCTGCTCGCGATCTCGGCGGCGCGCGACGCGCTTGCAAAGCAGGTCGACCGGATCGACCGCGATGCGCATCGGGAACTCGTACAGGAGCTTGACCTGGAGGAACAGCAGGTGCGCCGCGCGCTCGGCGAGGCGTGAACCGTCGATCTTGAGGCGTTCGTGGCGGTTGCAAAGATAGTGGTGCGCCGTGCTGGTACTGAATCCCACCGAGGATGCCCTGGAGAGAAGTTCGCACCAAGGCGGGGTCAGGACGTCGGCTCGAACCCAATCGGCGAGCGCACGTCCACTCGGGCAAGAACCACCCGCAATCTGGCCATCATTCTTGCCACGTCGTCAGGCGACCGGCCGACGTCATCGGCCAGGCTGCCACAGGAGATTGCGATGCGTGCTCGGTCCCGCAAATCGGTGATGTCGGTTTGGGTCCAGCGACGATGCGGACTCACGTCTCGGCTCCTGGACGGGGCGATGGTGCGACCGACCCGCCCTCGGACTCCCAATCGTCGCTACGCGCGCGATCCGAAGCGTTCTCGTCCGCCACTTGTGCCCGACCCGCGAGCCGTTGGTACAGGGCGGCCATGCTGCCATGAGCGTGCGCCGCGTTCCGATCACCAGCAGTATCCCGGAGCGTGTTCTCCGAATCAGCCCGCCGAAGAAAGTGCTTCACCGTCTTGGATAAGCTCATGGTCGCCTCCTTGGGCAGCGGCTGGCGCGCTCGACGTACTCGTTGCGGGTCTAGATGTGAACGTGACTGCGCGTGCCATCAGAGTAGCCACGGTCAGGATTCTCGCTGGCTTCATCCGGATGCTGTGCGTCCCGTTCAAGCGCCGCGCGCAAGTCCGCAGGCTTGACGATCCGGCACGTTGACCCGCCGGTAATTTCCACCATGAAGTCCACGCTCACAGCTACCACCACCCGATCGAAGGCACCCTGGTAGATGTCTTCCGTCGTGTGGACCGTGTAACTACCTGCGGGAAGCTCGCGCGGGTCGCGCCCGATCCTGAAGGGGCTGCGGAACTCGACGGTCGAGGTCGTGACCCGCGTCTCGCCGGTGTTCTCCACCTAACGCGCCCAGCTGCGTAGCGGTGTGCGGCGCACGTCGCCGGTCAGGACCTTTCGACCAAAGGCGTCCCGCATCACCTGCGTCGCGGTCGCATTCATCAGCACGACCCGGGTTCCGCCGGAGACAAGCGCCTCGATGGCGCTGATCGTGACTCCCTTGGACGCGCACGTCTTCAGGACTTCGGCTTCGGTCGCATCGACGTTGATGGCACGGGACATGGCTGCTCCTCGTTCAAGCGGGAGCGCTGCACAGTCTCTCAGCCGGGCCGGTGCTCAGGTCGACGGCCCAGTCGATAATAGATGGGAGGGCGTGCCTCGCATTACAACCGGCGGCTCGAAACGCTCCGAACGATCTGCTTCACGAACGCCGCAGCACGACGACGTTGCTGTCCGGATCGACCGTGCGATTGATGGCGTTCGCCAGGTCCGACCTGCGGAACGGCTTGTCAAGCCGCGGCAGGTCCGGCGCGTTCTCGGCCGGGCCGGTATAGCCGGTGATAAGCAGGATCGGCAGCGCGGGGCTGATCTCCTTCGCGCGCCTCGCCAGTTCGGCCCCATCCATCCGGGGCATCTTGTAGTCGGTGATGAGGATGTCGACCCTGTGCTCCGCCAGTTGGGCCAGCGCGTCGGGTCCGCTGTTCGCTTCCCGAACCCGGTGGCCGAGTTCTCGGAGCATCTCCGCCGTTGCGCTCCGGACCAACGGCTCGTCATCGACCAGCAGGACCGACAGCGCGCGGGAGACTGGCAGTTGCTCGTCGGCGGACGCGCGTCGCTCAGACGGGCGCCCGGACGCGACCGGCAGCCACAGGTCCACCCGCGTCCCTTCGCCGGGTGAGCTCGACAGCCGGAACCCGCCGCCGAGCTGGGAGGCGAGACCATGCACCATCGACAGCCCGAGGCCCGTCCCCTTGCCGACCTCCTTGGTCGAGTAGAAGGGCTCGATCGCCCGCGCCAGGGTCGCCTCGTCCATGCCTGTTCCGGTGTCGATCACGGATATACGGACATAGAGGCCCGGCGTGACCTGCGGCACCTCGCCCGGGCCGAGTGCGGCCGGTTCTGCCGCCAGCGTCAGCGTGCCGCCGCGCGGCATGGCGTCGCGGGCGTTGACGCACAGGTTGAGGAGTGCCAGCTCCAGCTGGTTTGGGTCCACCAACGTCGGCGGAAGCGCGGGATCGACCCGGAGGTGCAGTTCGACCGTGGCGCCGATCGAACTGGCGATCAGGTCGCGCATGCCATCGAGCAGGCCCGCAAGATCGACCGAGCGGGTCTGAAGCGCCTGTCGCCGCGCGAAGCCGAGCAGCCGCTGCACCAGCAGGCGGGCGCGCTCGGCGGATTCGAGCGCGCCTCCGATCAGGCGGCCCGCGCGCTCGTCCTGGACGCCGTAGCGTCGGTTGAGCAGGTCGAGCACGCCCGTGATCGGGGTCAGGAGATTGTTGAAATCGTGGGCGACGCCGCCGGTCAGCTGGCCCAGGGTCTCCAGCTTCTGCGCCTCGTGGAGCTTCGCGAGCGCCGTCTCCCGTTCGGCGGTGGCCGCCTCGACGCGGTGCTCCAGCGAGGCGGTGAGCTCGCGAAGGTCCTGCTCCACCGCACGGCGTGCGCTGATGTCGTTGAACAGGATGGCGACACGCTGCGCCTCCGGATCGCCGACCCGAAACGCATAAACGTCGAACCAGCGCCCGAGCGCGTCGGCGGGGAGCTCGAAGCGGGCGGACTCCCCGGTGCGCGCCACGCGCGCATAGGTGTCGAACCAGTGCTGTTCATGGTCCGGCGCCAGGTCGCGCATGCGCCGGCCAAGCGCGTCGGTCATCCCCGTTTGCCGGATAAAGGCCGGGTTGATCTCGACGAACCGGTAATCGGTTGCCCCGTCGGCGCCATGAATCACCTCGACGATGCAGAAACCCGCGTCGATGGACTCGAACAGGGTGCGATACCGATCCGCGCTCCGGTGCAGCTCTTCCAGTCGGGCGCGAGCGTCATACTGGCGCCGGCGCCCCCGCAGCGCGGCTTGCGCGAGGCTGATCAGGGTCGTGGGGTGGAACGGCCGCTCCAGAAAGGTGACGTTGCCGAGCAGCCCGAGGTACCGCGCGGCGGCCGGGTTGCGCTCGAGCCCGCCGCCCCGCGTGGTGAGCAGGATGAACGGCAGGTCCGACCATTCGGGCTGATCGCGCAGCCAGCCGACGAGCGAGGACGGATTCGTGGTCGCCAGCGCCTCCTCCGTCACGAGGACGAACCCCGCGCCGGCGCTTATCTCTTCCACAAGGGAGGGGAGGGAAGGGCAGGCCTCGGCGGCAATACCGGCCTCCGACAGCATGGCGGACGCGACCGCCGCGTCGCGGCCGCGCGGCGCCAACAGCAACGCCCGTTCGGGGCGATCGATCACGCCCCAGGCTCGAGGAGGTCGGGACCGTCACCGACCATGGTGGGCACCCCGCGCAGCACGCCCTGGAAGTTGGTGAGCGGCTCACCCAGCGTGACGCCGCGACCGTCGATCCGGTACTCGCGGATCGTGTCCTCATGCGCGCCCGTCCGCTTCTTCACGACCGAAATCGCGCGACGTACCCGGCCCAGCGCCTCGAAATAGCGCAACAGCACCACCGTGTCGGCGAGATAGGTCACGTCCACGGGCGAGCGCATGTCGCCCACCAGCCCATGCTGCGCGACGGTGAGGAAGGTGGTCGCGCCCTGCCGGTTGAGGAACTGCAGCAACTCATGCATGTGCAGGACGAGCGCCGTTTCGCCCGGCATCGCCGCTTGGTAGCCGTTGAGGCTGTCCACCACGACCGTGCGCGCGCCATGCACCTCCACGCATGTCCGCACCCGCTCGGAGAACTCGCCCGGCGTCAGCTCGGCCGCGTCGACCTGCTCCAGCACCAGCAGGTCCTGGTCAACCATCGACTGGAGATCGAAGCCGAGCCCCTTGGCCCGCTCGATGAGCAGGCCGAGCTCCTCGTCGAACACGAACATGGCCGCCTTCTCGCCGCGTGCGATCGCGGTCGCGACGAACGTCAGGGTCAGGAGCGACTTGCCCGTTCCCGCAGGGCCGAGGATCAGGATGCTGGACCCCCGCTCCACGCCGCCGCCCAGCAGCGCGTTGAGCTCGGCGGACCGGGAGGTCAGCATCTCCCGGCTGAACTCGCGGCGGTGCTCGGCCGAGACCAGGCGCGGGAACACGCGAACGCCGCCGGTGTGGATCGCCATGTCGTGAAAGCCGCCGCGGAAGCGACGTCCGCGGTATTTGATGACACGCAGGCGCCGGCGATCGGCGCCGTATTCGGGCGCCAGCTCCTCCAGCCGAATGACGCCATGCGCGACGCTGTGGACCGTCTTGTCGTGCTGCTCGGCCGTCAGGTCGTCCAGCATCAGCACCGTGATGTTGTGCTGCGCGAAATAGTGCTTCAGCGCGAGGACCTGTCGCCGGTACCGCAGCGAGCTCTGCGCCAGCAGGCGGATCTCCGAGAGACTGTCGAGCACCACGCGCACCGGCTTCGTGCGCTCGATCGCGTCGAAGATGCCCTTGGTCGTCTCGCCCAGTTCGAGATCCGACGAATAGAGCAGGCTCTGCTGCTGCTGCTCGTCGAGCAGGCTTTCCGGCGGCACCAGTTCATAGATGTCGATGCCGTCGAGCGACCAGCCATGCGATTCCGCGCTCGCCCGCAACTCGACATCGGTCTCCGACAGCGTGATGTAGAGGACAGGCTCCCCGGCCCGGGCGCCTTCCATCAGGAACTGCATGGCGATCGTGGTCTTGCCGGTCCCGGGCGATCCCTCAAGCAGGTAAACACGGCTTCGCGCCAGTCCTCCGGCAAGGATGTCGTCGAGACCCGCTATCCCGAGCGCCGCCTGTTCAGGAAAAGGCATTCACAATGCTCCTTGCCCCGGGACGGGATTGTCCGCGTGGCGTGTGGGAGTCCACCGACCGAACATCCTCGTTCATCAGAGGCGTTCTGGTTGGGGGATCCGTCAACCTGTGCTAGCATGCCTGACGGTCTGCGCGTGCATCGAAACTCGGTGTGCCTTGCTTCGCCGCAATCTACGCTCCTGCCGAGGTTCGGATATGCCGCTCGACCGACCTCCGCCTGCGATGACAAGCCCCGGAGGCAACCAAGATAGCGTGAGACGGCGTTTCAACGTCCGCATCGCCGGCTCGGGGACGCGCCCGATGATGTTCGCGCACGGTTTCGGATGCGACCAGAACATGTGGCGCTTTGTCGCTCCGGCATTCGAGCAGGATTTCCAGACAATTCTGTTCGACCATATGGGGTTCGGGGGATCGGACCTCACCGCCTATAAGGTCGGCAGGTATGCGACGCTCGCCGGCTATGCCGAAGATGTGGTCACGTTGGGCCGTACGCTGGGGATCGTCGACGGGGTGTTCGTGGGACATTCGGTCAGCGCGATGATCGGCCTGCTCGCGGCGCGCGAGGCGCCGGAGTTGTTCTCTGATCTGGTCCTGGTCGGGCCCTCTCCCTGCTATATCGACGACGCGGACTACACCGGCGGGTTCAGTCGCGAGCAGGTGCTGGAACTGCTCGACTTCCTCGATTCCAACCACATGGGCTGGTCGCAGGCGATAGCGCCGGCGATCATGGGCAACCCCGACCGGCCCGAGCTCGGGCAGGAATTGACCGAGAGCTTCTGCCGCACGGACCCGGAGATCGCCAAAAGGTTCGCGGCCGCTACATTCCTCTCCGACAACCGCGCCGACCTGGGACCGATCGACGCGCGCGTCCTGATCCTCCAATGTCGTGACGACGTGATCGCGCCCGTCCCCGTGGGCGAGTATGTCCACCGGGCCATATCGGGCAGCGAGTTCATAATGCTCGACGCGACCGGCCATTGCCCTAACCTCAGTGCGCCCGCCGAGACGATCGCCGCGATCAAAGCCTTTGTCTGAGCCGGCGAGAACTCCTCCGCCCGAGAATGCGATCGATTTCGAGGACCTGTTCGAGACCGCGCCCTGCGGCTACCTGGCCGCGGACAAGGACGGTCGCATCAGCCGGGCCAACCGGACCTTCGCCTCCTGGCTGGGCTGCGAGCCCGCGGCGCTGGCCGGCAGGCGCTTCTCCGACCTGCTGAGCGTCGGGGGCAGGATCTTCTACGAGACCCATTTCGCTCCGATGCTGCGGATGCAAGGGCAGTTCAGCGAAGTGGCGCTGGACATCGTCGCGGCCGGCGGGCGCAGGATCCCGGTGCTGGTGAATGCGGTGGAGCGGCGCGACGCCCAAGGGCTGCCGGCGTTCATCCGCTTCACCATCTTCGTGGCGGCGGAACGACGCTCCTATGAACGCGGCCTGCTGGAGGCGCGCAACGCCGCGGAGGCGACCGTGCTCGTGCAGCGCGAGGACGCGGAGCTGCGCGAGCAGTTCATTGCCGTGCTGGGCCATGACCTGCGCAATCCGCTCGCCTCGATCGCGAGCGGCGTCCGCATGCTGGAGAAAGAGGCGCTGAGCGACCGGGGCGCGATGGTGCTCCGCCTGATGAACGGCAGCGTCGTGCGCGCCGCCGGGCTGATCGACAATGTCCTCGACTTCGCGCGCGGGCGTCTCGGGGGCGGCATTACCCTGTCGCGCAATGCGGCGGAACCGCTCGAACCGGTGCTGCACCAGGTGGTTGCCGAGCTGCGCTCGATTGCGCCGGATCAGGTCGTCGTCGCGACTTTTGCCATCGACGAACCGGTCCACTGTGATCGGGTCCGGATCGGGCAGCTATTGTCTAACCTGCTGGGCAATGCACTGACGCACGGCGCCAGGGATCAGCCGGTCCGCGTTCTCGCCGAGACCACGGCCGGCAAGCTGGTGATCTCGGTCGCCAATAGCGGTCCCGCGATACCGTCCGCCTCGTTGGATCGGTTGTTCCAGCCCTTCTACCGCGGCGACGACCGCGTGCGTAAGCAGGGGCTCGGGCTCGGCCTGCACATCGCCTCCGCCATCGCCACGGCGCACGGCGGCACGCTCACCGTCCAGTCGGATGCGATTGCGACCTGCTTCACGTGCACGATACCGCTCAAGCCGTTTGACGGTGAGGGCGTTTGAGAGCCGATGAACCTCTTGCAACCCCGGACGTTCATCTCGACCGGGCTCTCCGGAAGGACGCCCGATGATCGCATCTGAAGCAAGGATTTCCGTGCTCCTCGTCGAGGATGAGGCGCTCGTCCGCATGCTTGGCGTGGACATGCTGGAGGACGCGGGTTTCGGGGTGTTCGAGGCCATCGGGGCGGACGAGGCCATGGTGATCCTTGCGGAACACGAGGGCATCGACCTCCTCTTTTCCGATGTCGACATGCCGGGAAGCATGGACGGCTTGGAGCTTGCCCGGCTTGTGCATCAGCGCTGGCCCGACATGCGGATCCTGCTGACCTCGGGGCATCACCGCCTGACGGAGGCGGCCCTGCCCGATGGCGGCCGGTTCCTGCGCAAACCCTGGACGCAGGCCGGCATGATCGAGAAGGTGCAGAGCACGCTCGCCCACTAGCGCGCGCCACATGATGCGACCTGGGCTGAGCCGCCTCGGCCGGCGGAATTGCGGTCCGGCCGGACCCGTTGCGACTATTGACCTTTCGGACGCTACTGACCGATCAGCCGGTTGGCTTTACCGATCGGAAATTCCGTTCCTGAAACGCCCCAGCCGTCCGCCAGCGACCTCTGCCTGGCGGAGCTGGACGCCGCCAAGCGCACGCCCGATAGCGAAACGCGCAAACGTCAGCTCAACCGGGCCGCAATCCACGCCCACCTATCCGAACAGCGTCGGCGGAATACATCGAGCAATCCTTGGACCCGGTCCTCGAGCCGCAGGCAGTCGCGCCACGGCCTTACCGTCCTGCCCCAGAGCCACTATATAGGCGGTATCACGGGCATGTCGTACGTAGGCGCCCCTGACTGAGAGACTCTCGCGCTCTTGCTTACGCCAGCAGGAGCTACGCCGTGGACCTCAACCAACTGTTATCGCGTCACCAGATCTCGCTCATGCGCTCCACGGGCGCGACGTCGCCCGAGGTGCGCCACGTCCACCATGGCTTGGCCGCCGGCTACGCCGACCAGATCAGATCGGTGCAGCAGGCGTACGGGGCGGCCTTCACGCTGGCTCCGCTCGCTTGAGACCTCCTGTCGAGGGCGATCAGACAACGACATCTCAGGAGACGCTTGTGGACGAAGTGACACCCACACAGGTCGGTACCAGCACTTCGCCCATGCGGAAGCGCAAGGCATTTCGCCCCAGCGGTACCATCACACGGTTGGCGCCCGCCGCGGTCGAACGGCAGAGCCGCATCAGCCTGTTGGCATGGAACCTGCTCGTGCCGGATGCGGCCAGGGCGTTCCTGAACAGCTACAACGACTTGCTTGAAGGGCGCCCGCTCGATCTTGCGCTCGCGAACGCCGACGGGTTCGACGCGGTGGAGCGGGAGCTCCGCGCGCGCACGTCGGGCTGACAGCGGCGATGATCCTGACGGTCGCTCACCGGACGACGTACCGCTATTCGCGAGCGGTCGCGCTTCAGCCGCACCGGCTGATGCTTTGTCCGCGGGGACAGCATGATCTCAGACTGGTCAACGCTTCGATCGAGTGCACGCCGTCCGCCGAGATCGAATGGACGCAGGACGTGTTCGGCAACCTGATCGCCACGGCCCGCTTCGACCAGATGAGCGACGCGCTCGTGATCGACAGCAGGATCGTGGTCGATCAGTCCGCTCCCGCCTGGCCGATCTTCAAGATTGCATTGTCCGCCCATCGCTACCCGTTCTCCTACTCACCGGAAGAAGCCAACGACTTGGGTGCCCTGTGCTTTCCGCAACACCCCGACGCCGCCGACAGCGTGCGCGCCTGGGTGGCAGGCTTCAGAGGGGCCGAGCCTGCGATCGACACGCTGACGCTGCTCAACGAAATCAACGCCGGGATAGCTGGGCAGTTCTCCTACGTCGCTCGGGAGGAGGAAGGCACGCAGGCGCCCCACGAGACCATTCGCCTGGGCAGCGGCTCGTGCCGCGATTTCGCGACCCTGTTCACCGAAGCCGTGCGCCTGCTCGGATTCGGCGCACGGGCGGTGTCCGGTTATCTCAGGACGGGTGAGGACGGCGAGCACGGGCAGCACGGCTCCACCCACGCCTGGGCGGAAGTGTACCTTCCCTGCGCGGGCTGGATCGCCTTCGACCCGACGCATGCCCGGCTGGGCGGAGCGGACCTAATCCCCGTCGCGGTGGCGCGAACCATTGAGCAGATCCTTCCCGTTCAGGGCAGCTACACGGGCGCGCGGCAGGACTTTGTCGGTATGACCGTAGAGGTTGCAGTCACGGCCGGTCACGCCGGAGCGTGACGACGGCGACGTGAGCGGACTATCCCGGTCAGCGCATCAGGCCTGCGGCCCGCAGGGCGCGTTCGATGACCTGACCGACGTCCGTGACACCACCTGCCGGCGTAGCCGCATCGAGAGCAGGCTCGGCGTTCGCCGCATCGGGGGCAGACGTGGTTGATCGCGCTTGGCTGTCCGAGGCATCAGCCACCGTTCGACCGGGCGCTTGCCCGCCGGCGATCCGATGCCCGGTCAATCCCCAGAAGGCGCAGATGTGACGTGTCGACGAGATGCCGACATCCAGCATGTAAGGCCCGCTCTTGCCACACCCGTGCTCGCCCGTTGTATCGAGGGGTGTACCATGGCCCATGCCGGCGACGCTGAACTCCTCGATCACGTCCCTGCCGGCACCGTCGCGCCAGACCCGCCGAGGATGGCCGTCGACCATATCGACGCGGCTGGGCTTTGAGCTCACGCCGTGAACTGTGCGCCATTGCTCGACGATCGCGTGCGCGTTCACCGGGTTCACGGTCGCATCATCGCTGCCGTGCCAGACCGAGATGGTCGGCCAGGGGCCTCCATGGCGCGAAGCCCCGCGGATCAGCGCCGCAAGTCCGGGCTCGCCGGGGGTGCCCTGCCCCCGCATGACGCCGAACGCCTCCGGCATGGTGTTGGCGCACCCGAAAGGCAGGCCCGCGATGATCGAGCCGCCTGCAAAGATCTCCGGATAAGCGGCAAGCATCACCGAGGCCATCGCCCCACCGGCGGAAAGGCCGGTCACGAAGGTCCTCGCCGGATCAACGGCGTACCGGTCGGCGACAGCGGCGATCATCTCGCGGATCGAACGGGCTTCGCCATGGTCCCGACGATTGTCCTCCGGGGAGAACCAGTTGAAGCAGAGGTTGGGGTTGTTTTGCCGCTGCTGCTCGGGAAACAGTAGGATGAAGCCATGGCGGTCGGCCATCTCCGACCAGCCTGACCCGAGGTCGTAGGCGCCGGCGGTCTGTGTGCACCCGTGCAGCACGATCACGAGGGCAGGGGATTCCGCGACCTCGTCAGGAACATGGACGAGTGCGCGGAGCGCGCCGGGATTGGCGCCGAAGGATGCAAGTTCGGTCAGCCGGCCGGCATCGGCAGGACTGCCGACTCCTCCATGCGATGCGCGCAAGCGGGAGAGACGGGCGAGAGTTTCGGAGAGACGAGGCACCGCGGCGTCCTTGTGGCTTGCTCTACCGCGCGAGATCGGGAGCGGCGGATGCTGCGTTGCACAAATATCGGGGTTGGCTGCTTCGATTGCAAGGTAGAGATGGCCTGGTCTGCCATTCGAAAGCAGCCGGTGATTGTGGCCGCTCGGGCCGCCTCTCGAGCGAAACGAGCTCGTTACCATCGCTTTCGAGACTCTTGGTGGCAGGCACCAAGACTGGATTGACCCGCGCGTCCGAGATGAACGAATGGCAGTAACTGTGAAGCGGAGAGCCGTTGCGAGTGGCCGAGATTGGGTCGTCCCGCTGGCGGCAGCTCCCGACCAGACCCGGTCGCTCCCCCAGAAATACCGAATGTCTGGATCTGACAGAAGTTGCCATTTTGCGTGACACGGTGCCCGTGCGCACTATCTGAATTCCAGCTTGCCGATCGCGGTTCCTTCTCCGGCCAAAGCTGTGGCGCACGTCGTCCAGCCGCTAGCGTCGTTGAGCAAGCCTCGCCGCAAATAGGCAGTAGTAACTCGTTGAATGATTGATACCCGATCCGGGTTCTCGTCTGTTGTCTCGGCGACGGCGTAGCCGGAGATACCGCCAAGCATGTGTTCGCCGCCGAACAGCGTTAGAAGCGCTTTGCTGCCCGGGGCTAAATAGTAAGGATCGAAGAACCAATCTGGGCCCCGGTTCGTGAGAGGCGAGTGGTCGGCGTCGCCGGCAACAATCAACGTCGGAGTTCGCATCTGATCGAAGGACATGTCGAGATAGGGCGTCATCTGGCGCCCGATGGGACTGAGATCCTCGCCACCTTTGCCACCTGCCGCCAAGAGGATGCCGACCTTGATCCGCTGATCCGACATGCCCTCGCGGGCGCCGGAAGCCACCATCCGCGCGCCCAAAAGCAAGCTGGTGGTCTGTCCGCCGAACGAGTGCCCGGCCGCGGCAAGGCGCTCATCATTCACCCGGCCTGAAAGGCCTGGGACCTGCCCTATGACTTCCTCCAGCTCGTCGATGATGCGCTTCGCGTCGCTCACGCGTGTCCGCCAGATCGTCGGGTGGCGGGGATCGTCCTCGGGAAGCCCGAGCCTCCGTGCATCGAGATACGTCGGCTGAATCACGACAAAGCCATGTGCCGCCCAATAGTCCGTCAACGGGGCATATCCATCCATGGACGAGCCGAACCCGTGCGAGAACAGAATGACCGGCAACCCGCTTCCGGTAACGGGTGCGGACACGCGCACCTGCAGGTCTTCGCCACGCACCCGATCCGGCAGCCTGATCGATCGCACGGACATCACGGGAATTGGGGCGTCCATGTTCGGGTCGCGTGGGATCCAATTGCCGGCCATTGATCGCTCCTCCTGCGTCGGTTCCGGACCATCGCTTCTCCACACGATGACAGGTCCGGATTGTAGACCTACACAGATCATGAGACTTACCGCCTGGCACAAGAACGCATCTTTACAGGACCAGGTCAGATGGACAGGACCGACGAAGTCGTATCGCTCCCCGATTGCACGGGCGTAGGTGACATATTGTCGAGGGTGGGCGACAAATGGTCGGTCCAGATCGTGGTGGTGCTGCATCGCCGCGCCGAGCGGTTCAACAGCATCAAGCGCCATGTTCCAGGCATCTCGCAGCAGATGTTGGCCTTCACGTTGAAGGCTCTCGAACGAGATGGTCTCGTCAAGAGGACCGTACATGACACGACGCCACCGCAGGTGGAATATGCGCTCACGCCGCTCGGGCTTTCGCTGTCGGGAGCGGTCCGGCAACTGGCCCAGTGGGCGATCGATCACCGCGCCGACGTTGGCGCCAGTCGAGAGCGATTTGATGCGCGGCACGGGTAACAGTGCAGGGAGCGGCTCCGGAGGTGAAGTACGTCAGGCTGCCAACCGTCCGGCGCTCGCGGGCCACTTTCCAATCAGGCCGCCGGCGTCCTAACTCCGTGAGCCTGATAGCTTCATGTGATCGATGAAGGCCCGCAGCGCAGCCGCCATGTGCAGGCGGCTCGAATAATAGAGATGGAAGCCCGGCACCGGTCCGCACCATTCGTCCAGCAATCGCACGAGGCTTCCCTCCACGATGTGCGGAGCGGCCACCGTTTCGGTCAGGAAGGCGATGCCTACCCCCTGCAAGGCTGCCGATAGAAGCAGGTCGGTGTCGTTTGCCGCCAGGACGCTCTCGACCTGTACGATCTCGCGCCCCGCAGGAAAGTCGAAAGCCCATGGAAACAAGGCGCCGGTGTCATCCCACTTGTAGGTGACGCAGCGGTGCTGTTTGAGATCGCCCGGTGCGGCCGGGCGGGCATGCGCTTCCAAATACCGTGGAGACGCCACCACGGCCATCCGGAAGTCCGGGGTGAGTCGAACCGCGACCATGTCGCTGCCGAGCTGCGAACCGATCCTGATGCCTGCGTCGAAGCCGCGGGCCACCACGTCCGTGATGTTGTTGTCGACGACGAGGTCGAGACGGACGTCCGGAAAGGAGGCCGCGAAGCTGTGCAGCTTCGGCAGGATCGCAACCGTGGCTGCGACCTTCGGCAGGTTCACGCGGACCGTGCCCCTGGGGCTGTGCTGGAAGCTGCCGACCTCTCGCAGCGCCGCTTCCATCTCGCCAAGGATCGGCTTCACCCTCGCCACGAGGGCGGATCCCGCCTCGGTCGGAGCAACGCTCCTTGTGGTACGGTTCAGCAGCCTGACACCCAGGCGCGCCTCGAGCGCGCGCACGGTTCGGCTGATCGCCGAGGGGGAGGTTGCCAGCTTGGCGGCCGCGCGACGGAAGCCCCGTTCCTCGTGCACGGCGAGGAACGCCTTCAGTTCCCCGAACTCTGTCGCGTCCATTGTAACTCCATCTACAACAGGCCGTGCCGATAATGCTCTCTACATGGAACAGCGGCGATACTCCACTTTGCACTGGTTCGGGCGTGGCGGAGCCAAGCCGTTCAGGAGCGAAGTGCATGCGAAAGATGAGGCGCTGGGAGATCGATGCGGTCGGCAGGGAGCATCTCGCGCTTCGGGAGGTGCCGATCCCTGATCCAGCGGCGGGCGAGGTTCTCGTGAAGGTGGGTGCAGTAGGGCTCAACTACCGCGACAAGATGGTGGTGGAGACAGGGCGCGGCCTCCCGCTGCGATTTCCCTTCACGCCCGCTTCCGATCTCTCGGGGGAAGTCGTGGCAATCGGCGCCGATGTGTCGCGCTTCGCCGTGGGGGATCGGGTGATCTCGACGGCCACGCCTGACTGGATCGATGGCCTGCGCCCGGGCACGGCGCGGACTCCCGCCTACAGAACGCTCGGCGGCTTCTATCCCGGCGTGCTCGCCGAATATGTCGCGATGCCGGAGAGCTGGTTCGTGGTCGCGCCGTCAAGCCTGGAGCATTGGCAGGCCTGCACGCTGCCGGTGGCGGGTCTCACGGCCTGGTTCGCGCTCGTGGAGCGCGCCGGGGTCCGTGCCGGCGATACTGTGCTCATCCCCAGCACTGGCGGTGTGGCTCTGTTCGGCATTCAGATCGCTAAGGCGAACGGCGCCGAACTCATCGTCTGCGGTGATCCGGACAATGAGGCTAGGGCCACGGCGTTGGGAACGGATCACTATATCTATCGGGACCGCGAGGATTGGATGGAGGAGGTCTACCGCATCACGCGCGACCGCGGTGTTGACCATGTGCTCGAGGTTATCGGCGGATCGCACCTGGGCCAATCGGTCGAGCTCGCGGCCGTGGGCGGGCACATCTGTCAGATCGGCGCGCTGGACGGATGGGACTTCAGCGCACCGGCGATGCCACTCATGCTGAAGGACGTCAGCATTCATGGCATCGGCACCGGCAGCCGGACTGCGCTGGAGCGTCTCGTCCGCGCCGTCGACCGGACCGGCCTCAGTCCGGTTGTGGATTCGCGTTATTCGATGGCCGATCTTCCCGCTGCGTTCGATCATCTCGACCGGGGTCCGTTCGGCAAGGTGGTCATTGACGTCGGGTAGGCGCCGGATATGCGAGCGTGCGCTACTCCCAGCACCTAGTCAGACGTCAGGTCTTTCGCCCGCATCGCTGCGAAGATAGTCGATAAAGGCCCTCAGCGCCGCGGGCACGTGCTTTGCTCCTGGATGGTACAGATAGAAGGCCGACGACGGCGGCGACCAGGCTTCAAGCAATGGCTTCAGAAGGCCGGAGCGAACCTCCTCGTCGATCCACTCCCTGACCCAGACGGTGATGCCAAGACCATCGATCGCAGATCGCAATGCGACCGCGCAGTCGTTGACGATAAGCGTGCCGTTGACGGTCAGGTTCATCGTCTGGTCGCCGCTTGCGAAAGGCCAGCTATAGACGTCGGCTCGGCCGGGGCGTCGCCAGTTGATGCACCGATGCCCGAGCAGATCCTGTGGCGTTTCAGGCTCGCCATGCTGCTCCAGGTATCTGGGGGAAGCGATCGCCACCTGTTGCAGCGGCTCGCTGATCCGTACCGCGATCATGTCCTGTTCGATCAGCTGGCCGAGCCTGATGCCTGCATCAAAACCGCGTTCGACGATGTCGTTGACACTGTCGTCGCTGGTGATGTCCAGGACGATGTCAGGGTACCGCTCCTGAAAGCCGGAGAGCATCGGCTGCAGGAGGTGCAGAATTGCCATTTGCGGCGCGCAGAGCCGCACCGTTCCCGCCGGCGTGTCACGCTCCTCGATGGTGCGGTCTATCGCCTCGTCGAAGCCGATGAACAAGGGAAGAACGCGCTCGTACAGACGGCTGCCGGCTTCGGTGAGCGCCACGGTGCGCGTCGTACGATTGAGCAGGCGGACGCCCAATCTGGCCTCCAGCGAGCGGATCGTCTGGCTGAGCGCCGATGGCGAGAGCGCCAGCTGCTCCGCGGCACGGGAGAAGTTAAGTCGCTCGGCGACGGTGGCGAACGCCTTCAGCTCAGCAAACTCCGACCCACGCATTCTATGCCCTTTTCCTCTGCGCGGCAGGAAGTCGGATTATACCTCGTTCTCTTCAAGACCCTTTCAAAAAGCAGTCAATTATATTCGCGTCGTGGATGGCGCATTGGATTTGCGGTAACAGATCGAGGGTCTCCGAACATGGTGGGCAGCAAGCTCCTCCCGCGCGACATCAGCACGTTGCCGGCGCCCCAGACGTCGAAGCGTATGCTGCTTCGGGGCGGCGCGATCATCTCCATGGATCCGCAGATCGGAAATCTCGCCTCGGGCGACATCCTGATCGAAGGAGACCGGATCGCGGCGATCGGACCGTCGATCCAGGCGGACGATGCGGAGATTGTTGATGCGCGTTCCTCCATCGTCCTTCCCGGCCTGATCGACACCCATCGTCATGCATGGGAGGGTCAGCTCCGGCGCATCAATCCGAACGCCGCGACGCTGGAGAATTATTGCAACGCCACGCACTTCTCCTACGCCACACATTATCGGCCGCGTGACACGTATGTCGGCAACCTGCTGACCGCACTCGGCTGTATCGACGCCGGTATCACGACGATCGTAGACAACTCGCACAATGCGCGCAGTCCCGATCACTCGGACGCCGCGGTGGAAGCATTGCTGGACGCTGGTATCCGTGCCGTCCATGCGCCAGGCGCGCCGCTCACCGGTGAATGGGACAAGAGCAGCTGGCCAGCGGATCTGGAGCGGCTGCAGGCTAAATATGCCAGTCGCCGGGAAAGCCTGGTCACGCTCGCGATGATGTCCCAGATCGATCGCGACACCTGGGCCGTCGCCCGGCGGCTTGGGCTCCGCATCGTGACCGAGTTCTTCGGCGCGGAGATGGCGGCGGAACTGCCGGCCTTGCAGCGCGATGGCCTGCTTGGCGCCGACAACATCTTCAACCATTGCACGGGCGTGCCCGAAGCTGGGTGGGAGATCCTTCACCAGAGCGGAGTCAGCGTGAACGTTTGTCCGCGCTCCGATGCGCATTATGCGCTCGAAAACGGGATGTGCGCCTTCCAGATCGCTCGCGACTACGACATCAAGCCTGCGCTGAGCGTCGACAATGAGAGTTCGTATAGCGGCGACCTGTTCATGGAGATGCGCGTCGCCTTCTATCTCCAGCGCTCGGCCGGACAGGGCCGCCGCTATCTGGGGCACCAAGCAGTGCCCGACGCAATCACGGTGCAGGACCTGCTCGAGGCCGCGACGCTGAGCGGTGCCAGGGTTGCGGGACTCGGGGACCGAACAGGCTCCCTCACCCTAGGGAAGCAGGCCGACATCGTGATGATCCGAACCGATGCCCTTAATCTCTACCCCTCCAACAACGCGTTCGGCACGGTGGTTCATGCCGCCGAGCGCAGCAACGTCGACACGGTCATCATCGGCGGCCGGATCCGGAAGCGGCACGGCGTCGTGCTGGATCTCAACCTGTCCCGCCTGGAAGCCGCGACCGAGGAGTCGCGCAATCACCTGTTCGAGGCGGTGGGACATCGTCCGGGACCGTTTGACGACAGCTTCATCTTCCAACCCTGACCGGAGGCGCAAATGAACCCTCTTTTTCTCGCGCTCGCGATTGCGGCCGGGGCCGCGATCGCCGCCCAGGCCGCCGTGAACAGCCAGCTCGCGGCGGGCCTCGGCGGTCAGCCGATCGCGGCTGCCTTCGTCTCGTTCACGGTGGGAACGCTCGCCCTTTTCCTGATCGCTGCGGCGAGCGGCAGCCTCTCCTCAATTGGTCAGCTTCCGGGCCAGCCGGCCTGGCGGATGCTGGGCGGCCTGCTCGGAGCAGGCGCGATTTTCTGCACGGTCATGCTCGCGCCTCGCCTCGGGCTCGCGGTCGTGTTGTCGCTGGTAATCGCCGGTCAGCTCCTTGCGTCCGTGGTCATCGACCATTTCGGATTGCTCGGTGCCGCGGTTCGGCCGGCGACCGCTGCAAGACTGATCGGCAGCGGGCTGATGACCGTGGGCGTGATCATCGCGCTGTTCGGCGACCGGCTCGCACGCACCGCGATCGCATCCTGACCTCCGGGACGAACTGATGAAAGGCTTCTTACGCCTGTCGGATCGCGGGTGCACTTCAGAGCGCGCAGAGCCGGATCACGGCACCCCTGGGCACGGTCGCGCGCACGGCATGGATCGTCTGCTCTCTCACGGCCATGCACGTGCGGGGAGCACACTTCGCGCTGCGTCGATGGCTATCCTGATCGGCCTGGCCCCTTCGGCGCGAGCGTCCGAAGGCGCCGGTGACTCCATCGGCAAGGGGTCCGAGGGCTTCTTGGCGGGAGCGCTGCCGCCAAAGCCGGGGGCCTTCGTGGTCGTCTACGTCAACGACTATGAGGCCGATCGCCTCATCGATGGCGATGGCCACCCGGTCGAGCAGGATTTTCGCTTGTCAGCAAGGGCGGCGGTGGCCCGGCTGTTCTACATGTCCCCGATCACCATCGCGGGCGGCAGGCTGGGGGTGTTCGCAATCGGCTCCCTGGCTTCGCTGCGCCTGAGGGACAATGCCGGACGCCACCGCTTCGATGGGTTGGGCGACCTGACCGTCGGCCCGGTGCTCGGCTGGAAGCTTGGTGACCTGCACCCGGCGATCGCGGCCGACTTCGTCCTTCCGGTCGGAAGCTACGATCGATCGCGAGCGCTGAACGGAGGCTCGAACCACGTCGCGGTCCGGCCGATCGTCGCCATAAGCTACTTGCCCGCGAGCGGCTTCGAAATGTCGGCGAAGGCAACCTATACGATCAACGCGACGAACCATGCGACGGGATACACGTCCGGGGATCTCGCCCACGCGGACATCTCCGCCAGCTATCCTGTCCGCGCCAATTTGCGGCTCGGATTGAACGGCTATCTGCTGAGACAGACGACGGACGATCGCCAGGCCGGCATTCTGGTCGGAAGCGACGGCTTTCGCGGACGGGTCGACGCCATCGGACCTGCGTTGCAATGGCGGATCGGGCGCACCATCGTCGACCTCAAGGCCCTAAAGGAATTCAATGCCCGAAACCGGGCGGAGGGGACGAGTCTGTGGCTGAAGGTGGTCGCTCCGCTCTAACCGGCCGGCTGAAAGCGAATGCCGGCCGATCCGCTACGGCCGGTAGATCGCGCAAAGCTTGTTGCCGTCGGGATCGCGGACATAGGCCAGATGCACCGGCCCCATGTTGCTGTTGCGCAAGCCTGGAGCATCCTCGATCGACGTGCCGCCATTTGCGATCGCGGCGTCGTGAAAGGCGTGAACGCCCTCGGCCGTATCGCACTTAAAGGCGATCGTCCCGCCGTTGGCCGGGGTCGCTTCGGCATCGTCGATAGGCTCGCTTACGCAAAAGCTGTTGCCATTGTGGCGATAGAAAAGTCGTGCGTGGCCGCTGTCGGCGACGTTTCTTACCGGCTCGCCGGCACCAAGGGTTCCAAGTACGGCATCGTAGAAGCGCCTGGATCGGTCGAGATCGTTCGAACCGACCATGACATGGTTGAACATGTACTACTCCGTTATTCATTGCGGCGAGTTTCCTCGCCGTTTCGTCGCACATAGGTCGCGCGGGGCCCCGCGCTCAATCGGACATCTCAGCATCCACGGCCGCCGTGAAGGACAGCAGGATGTCGGCGAGGCGATCGGGCGCCTCAAGGGCGATGTAATGGCCAACATCGTCGACCGTCGCATGCCGGACGCCTCCGGCATGTGCCGCGCCGAAGGATTTGAGGGTGAAGTCGCTCCCGTGTCGGTCTATGGTGAGGACCGGCAAGGTGAGCGGGCGCTCGGCGGCCAGCGGTAGGACTTCCGGCCCCTCGCGCAACATCGATGCATAGAGGGCCCGCGCGCCCGACCAGCCGCCCGGCCGCGTGTAGTCGGCGACGATCGCGTCGAGCGTGCCCGTCGGTATCGCTTCCATGCGTGCCGTCGCGGCCGGCAGGATGAAATCGAGAATGAGCTCACGCTCCCGTCCTCGGAAAAAGGCCTCCGCCGCGCCCTCGGTCGCGAGGACGCCGATATACCAGGCACCCCCCTTTCCGACATCGGCCAGCATCTCCAGCCCGAAGCCCGGCAGCCCCGTCTCGATTGCAGCAACGCTCCGGACCGATTTCGGGTGCCCCACGGCGAGCCGGAACGCGGCGGTGCCGCTGATGTCCTGGGCAAGCAGGTGGACGGGACCAAGGCCGAGATGGTTGATGAAGGCGTGCAGGTCCTCCGCAGCGCGGGCACTGCCATGTTCAGGCTGCGCCTTGCTTGACTGACCGAAGCCGCGGAGATCGACCGCGAAGACCCGGTGCACAGCCGCGAGATGCGGCATGAGGCGCTCGAACACCCGTCCCGTCTCCGGAAATCCATGAACCAGAAGGATCGGCGAACCCTGTTCGCCGAGTTGGAGGTAGTGGAGTTCGCCGTCGCGGACAGGCGCGTGACCATGCCGCATTTCGTAGATCAAGGGCTGAGCTGGCTGAGCGGGCATCGCGACCTCCTATGGACAACCGGGTTGCCCATATAGGTAACTGGGTTGCCTATGTCGATAGTCTCGTTCTATGGGACGAGATATGGAAGAGCCGCGCATCACGGACCAAGAACCGCGCGCTGGCCCGGAGCTCGCGCTGCTTCTGCTGGCCGCCTTCCGGTCCTTGATAGATGAAGTCACGCGGGAGCTTGCACGGCGTGGCCACCCCGATGTGCGCGCCAGCCACGAGTTTGCCATGCGCGCCATCCTCTCCGGAGCGGATAGTGCCGTCGCGTTGGCGCGAACGCTATCGGTCACTAAACAAGCTGCTGCAAAGACGATCGTCGCGCTCGAAGTTCGTGGTTATGTGACTCGCGTCGCAGACGGCGGCGATGCTCGGCGCAAGCAGCTGGTCCTTACTGCGAGAGGGCGAGAGATGTTAGCGATCGGGGGAGAAATCCTCAACGCGAGCAGGCGCAGGTGGGCGGAGCACGTGGGTCATGCACCCCTGAACGGGCTGGAGGAGAGTCTTCGAAAGGTGGTTGGGGAGAGTAGCGAGTTTCTAGACACCGCTGGATGGCTCGCGAAGTCCGGCGCGGATTGAAGTTTGTCAGAAGGCCCTGTCAATCTGACTGCCAAGCAGTGCGAAAATAGATTACGGGAAAACTGCCGTTGATGGACACGAGCACCACCGACGACATAACCGATGTAATATGATACCTTTGGGGACGCTCGCGAACGGCAGCTCTCGGTTGAACCCGCCATTGGGCAAAAGCTTTGCAAAGGGCAGTTTTGTTCCCCTTCTCGCCACTCGCAGCCCTCAGGATCTGGAGCCTCGACGAACTCACATTAACGAGCGTCCGAAACTGGGCACCTCATTCAGGCTGTTGGACGACCGCAATTGGGTCATTTAAGCGTTTGCGTTCGTACGTGCACAATCGCCAGCCCATCGCTCGATCCAGCGCAGATGCGGAAGCTGGATCATGGAGCCGCATAGCGCCGCATAATGAGGTGGGTCGGCTACAGTCCGCCTGAGACTTCCGCCCCTTTTGCGCGTTCAGCGGCTACGGCGTGAAGGGGTAAGACGATGGCGCAGGTCTATCGGGCGGTGCTGGCATGGGTCGTCGCCCTGCTCGGCGGGTTCTTCGCGGTGGCAGGGGGCGTCCTCGCGTCGATCGGCGGGTCGCCCTATTACCTCATCGTCGGCATTGCGATGGTGGCAAGCGGCGCCCTGCTCGGGCGAGGCAACCCGCTGGGGCGCTGGCTATTCATCGCCATCTGGATCGGAACGCTGGTCTGGGCGCTGTGGGAGGTCGGGCTCGACGGGCTGCAGCTTGTGCCTCGCGTGGTCGCGCCGACGGTGCTGCTGATCCTGGTGCTGCTGACCGACTGGCGAGCGCGGTCATGGCGATCGCGCGCGCATGCCGTGCCCGCGGTCGCGGCGGCGCTGGTCGTGGCAGGCCTCACTGGTCTGGTGTTGCATGGTGAGGGCGTGGAGGCGCAGGGCGCGTCAGCCGTACCCCCAATGGCGTCGGCGCCGATCGGCGAGGCCGACAGCGACTGGCGCGATTACGGCGGCACATTGTCGGGGCGCCGCTATTCGGCGCTGGCAGATATCACGCCTCAGAACGTCGGCCGGTTGGAGCTGGCGTGGACGCAGCGGACTGGCGACCTGCCGATGGTGGCAGAGACCCAGGAACATAAGCGAGAGTATCACTCCGAAGCGACGCCGATCCACATTGGCGACACGCTCTACACCTGCACGCCGCACTCCTTCGTCCAGGCCATCGACGCGACCACCGGCAAGACGAAATGGAGCTGGCACGAGGACGCAGCCATCGCCGGCAACAACTACCTGGTCTGCCGCGGGGTCAACTATTTCGAGGCGCCCGCGGGAACGCCGTGCCCGCGCCGCATCTTCGCGCCCACCTTCAACGCGCGGCTGGTCGCGCTCGACGCCGACACCGGGCGGCCGTGCCCCAGCTTCGCCAATGGCGGCGCGATCGATTTGCGCGCCAACATGGGGACGTCGAAGCCGTCGGATCAGATCGGCACGACGCCCCCCGTCGTCGTCAACAACCGCCTGATCATCGGCGAGCGGATCATCGACAACGTCAACCGCGACATCCCCTCGGGCGTCGTGCGCGCCTATGATCCGGTATCGGGCGCGCCGGTCTGGGCCTGGGATGTCGGCCGTTCGCAGGATGCAATTGCGCCGCTGCCGGCGGGCCAGACCTATACGCGCGGCACGCCCAACGTCTGGGGCGCGATTACCGCCGACGCCGCCAACGGCCTCGTCTATCTCGGCACGGGCAATGCCTCGCCCGACTACTGGATTGGCTATCGCCGGCCGTTCGACGACCAGTTCGGCTCCTCGGTCGTCGCGCTCGACGTCGCGACCGGCAAGCTGCGCTGGACGCGTCAGCTGGTCCACCACGACATGTGGGACATGGACCTGCCGATCGGGCCGTCATTATTCGACTATCGTGCACCCAACGGACAGGTCATCCCTGCGCTGGTCCAGACCACGAAGATGGGCCAAGTGTTCTTCCTCAACCGCCTGACCGGCGCGCCGATCGCCGCGATCACCGAGAAACCGGTGCGCACCGACGGCGCCACCCCGGGGGTGCGCGTATCACCGACGCAGCCTTTCTCGACCGGCATGCCGAGCTTCACCCCGGCGGCGCCGACCGAAACCGCGACCTGGGGCGCGACGCCGATCGACCAGCTATTCTGCCGCATCGACATCCGCCGGGCGCAGGGCACCGGCATCTATCAGCCGATGGGGCTGAAGCCGATCATTGGCCATCCCGCCTTCGACGGCGTCACCGACTGGGGCGGCGCGGCAGTCGATCCCGTCCGCGGGGTGATGACCGTCAACACGATGGAGATGCCGTTCAAGCTGTGGCTGATGCGCCGCGACGACCCGCGCGTCGCGCCGATGATGAAGCAGAAGCAGGGCGGCGAGAACGCGATGCAGGCCCAGCTGCAGACGCAGTACAACACGCCCTATGTCGCGGTGGTGAAGGCGTGGGTCGGCATCTTCGGCGCGCCCTGCGTTGCGCCCCCCTGGGGCCATCTGACCGCGGTCGATCTGAACACCCGCCGCATCCTGTGGAAGAAGGTGCTAGGCACCGCGCGCGATACCGGGCTGTTCGGATCGCACCTCGGCATGCCGATCAAGACCGGCGTGCCGAACCTCGGCGGGTCGATCATCACTGCGGGTGGCCTCGCCTTCATCGGGGCGACCACCGACCAGTATCTGCGCGCCTACAACCTCACCACGGGTGACGTGGTGTGGAAGGCACGGCTGCCCGCCGGCGCGCAGGCGACGCCGATGACCTATCGCGGGCGCGACGGGCGGCAATATGTCGTGATCACCGCCGGCGGCCACGGCGCGCTGGGTACACGGTACGGCGATTACACGCTCGCCTACGCGCTACCGAGAAGCTGACACACAGTGATGTTTGCCACCATAGTTGATGTGGGTAGTCCATGCGCCTGATCGCCATCGAAGAACATGTCTTGCCCCCGTTCGTCCGGGACGCCTGGGCGTCGGCTCCGCCACCACATGATCCCGTCTCCGCCATCGCCGATGGCGGGATCACGGGCGAACGTTTAGCTGACCTCGGTGAAGGTCGCCTCGCCTTGATGGATGAGCAGGGCATCGACGTTCAAGTGCTTTCGCTGACCACGCCTGGTCTTCACAATCTGGAGGCTGGATCGGCGGTTGAGACGGCTAAGCGCGTGAACGACCTGATTGCCGATGCGTGCGCTCGCCATCCCGCCCGCTTCCAAGGTTTCGCAGCCCTGCCGACGGCTGATCCCGATGACGCTCCTCGCGAGCTCGAGCGCGCGGTGAACGACCTCGGCCTCAAGGGTGCGCTGCTGTGTGGCCGTACGCGAGACCGTCACCTCGACCATCCGGCACTACGGCCCATGTTGGCAAAGGCCGCGGAACTCAGCGTGCCGCTTTTCATTCACCCTCAAACGCCGGCACCGGCGGTTCGCGCAGCCCAGTACGAGGGGATTGGCGAGCGAGCCGATCTCGCGCTCGCCGCCTTTGGCCTCGGTTGGCATTATGAAGCGGGGTTGGAATGGATACGCCTTGCCGCGGCCGGGGTCTTCGACGAATTGCCGGAGCTGCAGATCATCCTAGGCCATTGGGGCGAGGTGGTGCTGTTCTACCTTCAGCGGACATCCGCCGTCATGGAGCGCGCTCTCGATCTCGATGGCTCGCTGATCGAATATGCACGCCGCAACCTTTATGTCACCGGCAGCGGTATGTGGAGTGCTACCTATCTTCAGCAATGCCTCGATATTGTCGGTCCTGAGCGCCTGCTGTTCTCGACCGACTTCCCATATCAGTATCGGGAGGGTGGCGAGCCGCGACGTTTTCTGGAAGCCTTAGCTGTCGACGAGGAGACGCGCCGTGGGCTCGCATTCGCGAACTGGGAACGCCTGACAACCGCAGCAGGAAAGTAGATCGCCACGGGAGCGCTGATCGAGCTGCGAGTCCGTCATTTTCGGATGAACGAACGGCAGATTTAGGCTCGTCGTCCAGTGGCCGTGCATGGCTGAAATTGGGTCCTCGCAGCCCTAAGTCGCCGGTCGGCTCTCGACCAGAATGCGTCTTTCGACGGTTGGGCTTCGAACGGCAGAATCAGCTATAAACCGGCCATTCGCTGAGCGCAGGATCGTCCGGCAGCAATGCGCCCCGATCTAGGACGATTCGGGCGAACCCAGCTCAGGACAAAAGCTGCCGTCCCGTCGGCAATCGGGCGGTGCGCTGCCCCGCGCATGGAAGCGTTAGTGAGGGCGTGTCGATGAAGGCCGGCATATCGGTCGCGGGTTGGTCCAATGTGCGTTTAATGAGGCGACTGCGGATCCGCGACGTGCTCGTCATCCGAAACAGCGTCGCTGCGCCATCGCGACATGTTGGTCGTCGTCGGGTTTCGCGTGGTGACTGTTCGCCAGCGCGCCGTCGCAAGTGGCGGCAATTGTTCTTCCTTCGAGAGACGAGCCAAGCCGGCGTCGGTGAGTTCAACGCGCTGCCCATCGGCCCAGCGCATCTCGCGACCATGCTGCATCTCCTGAGGCCAACCATCGCGCCAGGAGGCGGTCTGGACCATGAGGACGTCATTATCGTCGCTGAAGGCCAGGGGGTCGCTCTCGGTCTGCCGCCAACCCAGCCGCGTGGCGATCACCGGATTGAAGATCAGCGCCTCCGAGCGCTCGCCTATGCCCGACACACGCAGATTGAGAGACAGGGCTGAAATTGCATGGCTATCCTGAAACAGTGTGATCGTGCCGTCCGCCCAGAAGGCTCTGGGCATCTGGTCAACCGCCGCCTCGAAGTCGTCGGCGTCGTCGAGTCCAACGCCACGCGTGGACAACATGTCCTCGCGAAAAAGCGAGCTCAGTTCGTAAAAGGTGTAATGACACCATTCGCTCACCACACGTTCGTCGCCCGCTGATCGCCGCAGGTCCACTCCATTGAGCCAGTCGTCGGCGCGGCTGCTCCAATTGTTGCTGGGCAAGGCTGGCCATGTCGCGTCAGTCGGTCGGGCGAGCAGTGCGTTGCGTGGTGGCAAGACGGGGCCGCCGTCGAGGCGATGGAGCAGGAGCTCGAATTGAGCCTGTGACAATCGATGCGCCCGCCAGAAATCACCGATGACGACCCGAAGCGCCCGCACCGCCACGACGATATGTGGCCGGGCGAAGGGTAGCAGCAGGCCAAGGGGTCTGAGCCTGTGCTCGAGGTCATTTGTCGCCTTCGCGCCAAATCTTGCTGATCCACCCCAGCCATTTATTAGCCGGGCGACCCTGTGGCGGATGTTGGCTGTTGGCACGCTTGCATAGCGGGACAACATGTCGATGCAGCTCTCGAACCCCTCGGTCCATGCGCCGGGATCATCGATCACGGGCGCGAGAGAGTCGGCGTCACGCAAGCTGCGATCGGTTCGATCGAGTGGCGGCAACTCGAGTATATAGATCGCTGGCAGACCAACATCGGGAATTAGCGCCGCGCCACCCCAGGCATGACTGAGGCTCTCGGCAAGCGCCGCGATGCATCCATCCTCGTGCGCAGCGAGGGGAGTCAGTGTGTCGCGAAAGGCGTCGGCGACCCGCTGATTGTCGTGGGCCTCGAATAATAGGCGAAGACCCAGCAACGTATCACGGCTATCGCCGTCGAGCAGGCGCGCGCAGGCGCGCCGGAAGATTTCCAGGTCGCCTGCTCGGACGAGCGCGAGCAACCCGTCACCCGCCTGTTCGCGCGGATCCGACGCGCCGAACCGCGCCGCGTCGAGGAACAGGCGAGCGATAAGGTCAAGATCGTCACGCGCTTGGTCGGGATCGCGCGGGATCGCGGCGACCTTTTGGAATTCCACATAACCTTGAAGCTGCTCCGCGAGCCGGTCCCACATCGCCGGCCAGTCGACCTGCTCGAATAGTAGCGGAAAAATCTCATCCACGCTCCACAGAGCCGAACCGGTGCCATGGCCGCCAACGGCCAGATCCCGCAGGAAGTCATTGCGTGCTTGCTGGTGCGCGTCATCCAGGCCGAGCAGATGCCGCGCTTGGTGATGACGAAGCAGCTTGCTGTCGGCCCAGCCGCCCCAGCCTTGGCAGTCCTTGGCGCCGTCGAGCAGCAATGTCTCGGCGAAGGCGCGATCGCCGGCCGCCAAGGCCGCCCGCGCCAGCGCGTCGCGCACCGGACGGTCGCCGACCAATTGTTCGTGGCGCGCCGCGAATGATCTAGCCTCGGCCCAAGGTTTGGCGCGCAGAATCCGCCCGATGCGCTTACCGAGCGTCGTGTTGACCAAGGTACCATAGTGCGTGTTGGTCCGCGCATCGCGACGGGCGCGATCGGCGGTCACCGCCTGTTCGATTTCCTCCCACGAGTTCAGGTCGAAATAGTCAGGCAGGCCATCGTCATCGTCATCGGTCGGGGCGACCCGCTCGGTCAGGTGTCGCGCCGCTTCGTGAGCGGCTGAGTTCTCGACGCCGCGATCGGCGAGCGCGTCGCGAAAGGCGCGCACCAAGGCTGTCCGTTTCGAGGGCATGGCATCGCGCGCCAGGCCATCGACGATGACCCGGTCGATCGCAGACAAATCCTCATCGGGCGCCAATGCTACGAGATCGTGGAGAAACTGCCCGAACCGCGTCACGCTGTGATAAGGCTCGTCATAATAAGGCAGGCACAGCGCCGTCCACGTCACCGCCAGCGGCAGCGCCAGATCGTGTCGCCGCCGCAGAATACCGCGCGCGACGGCGTCGACGAGCGCTGGCCACGGCCACGGGCCGGCGGATGCCACAGCCCAATCATAGGCGTCCCACGCCGGTGTCGGACCGCTGGCGATCGCCTCGACAAGCACCGATTTGGCGATGCGCGAGGCCTGATCATTGGCGTGCGTCTCCTCGACGCCGGCGACCTGTCGGAGCATGGTGAAAGCGCGATCAGCCGCGCCGGCGGGATCTGCGCGATTGGCGGCAGTCAGCAGGCCTTCCCAGGCGTGATACTGACCGTCCTTCTTGGCGGCGAGATAAGAGCCCAATGACTTTTCGCGCATCTCGCCGAGTAGCGCGCGCGCGCGATCGGGAAAGCCGATCGCGCCATAAGCGATGGCCAATTCGGCGAGTTGGTCGATGACATCCTGGGGTGATCGCGCGTCGTTAAAGGCGGACCGGGCTCGCTCCAGCCGCGCGACGGCGGCGACCGCGTCACCATCGGCGGCGAACATGGTCTCGGCGAAGC
This sequence comes from Sphingomonas cellulosilytica, assembly GCF_052321755.1. Lineage (NCBI taxonomy): Bacteria > Pseudomonadati > Pseudomonadota > Alphaproteobacteria > Sphingomonadales > Sphingomonadaceae > Sphingomonas > Sphingomonas cellulosilytica. Next base: position 88,392 of record NZ_JBQRTT010000001.1, on the reverse strand, counting down.
GGCCATGAATATAGGCGTTGTCGCGAAAACTGCAGATCTGCAGTTGCAGGCAAGCGTCGAAGGCGGCCGCGAACTTAGGCGCCACGCTGGGCACGGTGCTGACCAAGTCACAGATCGCGTTGAACAGCGGCTTGTCGATCCGCCGCACCCTGTAGCCGAGCAGGACGTCGTCGAGACGTGTCGCGACAGCGCCGGCGAGGAACGTCAGCGCCCCCTTGAGCGTCGAGGTCACCTCGGCTGCGTCGACCAAGCCTCCCGCCTTGATTCCGCCAATCGTCTTGCCGAGGCGAATGATCTGGTTCTGCGCGCCTCGGAACAGAAACTCGCTCGGCGCCGCCGCGTGGATTTCCCCCTGAATCAGCCGCGCCGCCAGCGACGCATAATCGTACAGCCGATCAACGGCATCGACCACCTCCTCGGATTTGTGCTCGAAGTTGGAGAGATCGGGAACTCGCGCCCGAGCGAAGAAACGCTTGGCGCGGTCGACATCGTCGGCGGCGAGCGCCAGCCGCGCGGCGTGCAAATGCCAAGATCCGTCAAGCGTCTCGTCCTGGGAACGCGTCTCGTAATCGGCGAGGCACCGCAGTGCCTCCGCTGCTTGAGCGGCGAGCAATCGAGCTTGGGCGCCGTCGAGCAGCAGGATCGCCAGTTTGGCGTTCGCCGATACCCCGAAGCGCGTCGCCGTTTCGGTTACGTCGCGATCGGGGCCGTGCCGCAGTGTCGCCCGCGCGAGCGCGAAGCGCAGCTTGGCGAGATACTCGCCTCTGGTCGTGTTCGAGTACACGTCCTTGTCGCTGGCCTCTTTCCCAGCGGGAATTCGGATGCGCCGCTCGATCTGCTCGTCGTCGAGCAGGATCACGGCGAGGTCGGTCCAGGTCGCGACGGCATCGGCGCCATCCTCGCCAACGCCGTCGTCGAACCACTTCCAGGGACTCTTGCGATCGAACAGCCGCCGCGCGCGCTCGGGGAGATCGGCGTCGAGCAACGCGTTGATGACGTGCCATTCGTCGCCAACCACATGATGCGACTCAAGCTGGCCTTCCGCCAAGTCGAGCGCGCCGGCGGCGATTTGCGCCTCGATCAGTTGCTGGGCGGTGCCGAGTGCGTCCTGGCGTCGCCAGATCTCATCCTTGGCGAGCATCAGATCGAACAAGGTCTCGGGCGCCGGCGTGGGCCCGATGCAGCGGAAGGCGTCCTCGATATCCTTGGCCACATCGAGGCTCCGGCGCCCATCGATGAACTGGCCGACGAAGTAGCGGCGGCTGGCCAAGGCGGTCGCCTGATCCCGATCACCGGCGAGGAAGCAGTAGCGAAAAGCCAGGAAACGTTGATCGCTGCCACTCGGCGCGACCTTGGCGAGCGACGCGAGCTCGCGATAGATCGTCTCTTCCGCGAGGGCGGGATCAGGCTTGCCGTAGAGCTCGATCGCCTGTTGGCGCAGAAACAGACGAAAGCTGTTGTGGAACACACGCCACGCATCACCCGCGTAATCGATCAGATGATGCGCCAGCCTGAAGGCTTGGTCGACGGCCTGACTGGACAGCCACCGCGCGAGAAGCGTCGGTTCGATCCGTCCCTCGACAAAGCCGAGGACGAACAGCACCTTGGCGACGTCCGCGCCAGCCGCGCGGGCCTCTCGCCAGGCCTTGCCGTAGATCTTCTCGAGATCGCCATCATATTCGAAGCCGCCGGCAAGCAAGGCGTCGCGTTGCGCCGGCGAGGCGAGCCGTAGCTTGTCCAGCAGATAATGGGTCACTAGCGGGTGACCTTGGCTGACCGCGAAGACCTCGGCTGTCGCGACATTTCCATCGAGACCCATCGACCGGATCATGTCGCTGACGGCGACCTCATCGAGCGGGACAATATCGACCCGACGCCCGCTTTGGCCCGCTTGATCGCGAACCTCTGGCGGGATGTCGGCGAGATCGATCCGCTGGCTGCCAAGGACGAAGAGGACGCCGGGCGGGGTGCTTTGCGGCAGCGGCAGCGCGCGCAAGAAGCTGGCCTCGGGACGCTCCTCGCGCGGGACATGATCGAGACCGTCGACGACGATGATCGTCAATTGCTGGTCGGTCGCGTAACGCTTGCCCGCGCCCTTGAGCAGGCGCTCGAAGGTTTCGCGCCGTTGCTCGAGCGTGTCGTCCTTGGCGCGCGCGGGCTGATGACCAAGGCCGAAAAGCTGGCTGTTAATGTCAGCGAGAAAGTTGGCGTCGCCGCCGCGCCCCTGGCCCTGCGCTTCGCCGGGCACGAACGCGAGATAGCGTACCACATCGCGCCCCGGGCCTGGCTGGATGAAGCGTTCAAGCAGGGTCGACTTGCCGGCGCCTGGCGGCCCGAGCAATGAGATATAGCCTGTGGTGTGCGTGCTGAGCGCGGCCTCGAGGTCGGCCTCCGTCGCTTCGTTGCTCTGAACGTGCGCGCCGAGTGGAAAGCGATGCTCGAAGCGAAGCTGAAACCGGTCTGCCCAGCCCAATTCATTGAGCAATTCCCGACGCGTCCATCGGGTCTGGCCATCCTCTCCGCTGGCGAGATCTCCCAGCTTATGGGCCAGCTCGATGACTTGAGTGCGCGCGCCGTCGTCGAGCGCGGCGTTCAGCTCGATCTTGGAGGGTGCTCCGAGGATGATCGAGAGACGGCTGAGAAATCGCTCGAAATCGGTGACGGATAAGCCCGAATTCTTGAGCAGATCGTCAATGATCGGTCGCCACACAGTCGCTCGCCAGTCGACCAGCGAGCGTTGGCGATGACTGGCGAGCACCTTGAAGAAGTCCGCCGAGTCCTTACCCGGCACGCCGAATTGCCCCTTGTCGCCGGTTGCGGCGTAATGCGACGTCACATAGCGCAGCTCGATCGCGTTGCCCGGGAAGGCCCGCTCCAACATGATGAACGTGCCGGCGCAGTCGGCGATGACGTTGTCCGCGCCGAGCAGCAACCCACGCACGCCGACGGGCTTCGGCTTGTCCGACGATTTATATTGATGGCCGACGACCCGCCCGGCGGTGCCGATGACGAAGTCGTCGAACATCCCAGCCTCGTCGTCCGCAAGCGCGATGAACGTCAGCGTTCCGTCGAGAATGGTTTGGTAAGCTAGCACGGCGGACGCGCGGTCCTGATAATTGAAGCCGCGCCGCGCGCGGCGTTCACCTGATCCCGGGGTGTTAGTCATCGCGCGGCTCGCGCGTCCCGACGATCGCGGCCGTTGCTCGTGGCGCCGTCATGCCGTCTTATCCAACCTCATCCGTTGCCCGGCTCCTGTAGCCGCTCCTGAAGCGCAGTGGCGTAGTCCTCGACGTCGCTCCGCAGGATAATCGGGATCCGCGAACAGACTGGCAAGGCGTTCGATATGATCGGCATGGCGATCGCGTCCAGCATCGAGCAGGGCCTCGAGTTACGGAAGCGGAGAAGCGCATCCAACGTGCGATCTTGGAGTTGCCATAAGGAGGGTATAGCCGGTCGGCCGGCCCAATTCTGCGTTAGCGCAGGGCTGCATGGCCAGCTGGAGGTCCGCATTCGACACTGACCTCCTAGAACTTGCCAGTCTGCTGCCGGCCCAATTTCCGCTATTGCCGACGCGCTACTCGCTCGGCTCGCTCACGAGCTTTCGTGACATTGACGATGCGTGCGGAGATTTCCGGGTCGTCGGCCAGTCGCTGGCGGTAGTCGGCAAATCCGCCGCCGGTGAGGTCAGCGAACCGAGGGAAGAAATGCCCGCGAATGAGGCTGTTCATCCGCCCTCCGGCATTTTTCAGCTCCAGGATGAGCGCATCAAGATCTGATGCCGAAACGAGCGTGCTACCATTATACAGCGGATCGTTGTCGATCGGTACATCACACTTGCCGGCTCTTTTCACGGCAACGATAGATTCGGCGAAACTATGCTGGTCGTCGGGCGGTAGCAGGGCGAGTTCCGTCTCGAAACCTTCCGCTATAGCCCACACGCGGTGGGCAAGTTCATCGCGCTTCGCGGCAGGAGATTTCACCAAGCGCAGCACAACCTTGACAAGATCGGACGTGGCTGGATCTAAACGATGTGCAGCCTGTGCGACGATCGCGTCCACACGACGGTCCCATCCCTTGAGGCCATCGAAATTGCTCCTGGCGGCGAGATCGGCATCGGTCACAAGCGTGAAGAGCTGATTCAGCTGCTTTTCTAGTGCGCTCCACCGGGCAAAAACACTGGCGATCCGGGGGCTCAGCAACGTTATCGCCGGCTGCCCCAAGACCGGCTCCTCCCAGATTGTGATCTTGGTTCCGACGGGGATCGAGCGAGCGCTTATCGACACAGCGCCAATATGTGGAGCCGAGTGGCTTCTATCAACTCCTCGGCTGCTCGCTATGAAAAGTGGCAGCTGAGCCAGCCGCCACTGTAAACAGAGCGCGCCGATGCGAACGACTGGTACCGCGAGGCCGTCTCCCGAAAGGCGTCTGTCTGTTCCCGGCCAGGTTATGTCGTTCTGCGATGCCGGTCGGGCGAGCGCTGAACGACGGCTTCTGACGATAGTTGCCGTTCGGCAGGGCGCATACAAATGGCAGGATTGTCCCACATCTCACCATCTCCGCCGTCACCGATCAAGGTGTCGGGTGAACCTGAATGGACGTCCGAAGTTGGGTAGCGCGAAACGACCGTCGAATGTCGTGTTGTGGGTCGATGCTGCCATCATTGCGCAAGCGAGTCGTCCAGCGGGTGGGGCATCACCTCGTTGCGTTGAGAATGACGGCAACGGTCTCCTCCGGCGTGTCCCACATTGGGAAGTGCCCGCTAGCATCAAACCAGTGGAGCTCGGCGCCGGGAAAGGCTGCCTGCGCGCGCGCAGCCTGTCTGGGGAGACAGAGCCGGTCGTGCCTGCCCCACCCAATGACGACACGGCCGGTGCCGGCAGTGGCGGGACCGGACTGCTCAGGTCCCGTGGCAAGGCTCCGGACCAGCGCATCGAACGTCGGCGTTTTACTGAGACCTTCCAGCTCGGTCGCGACGGTCTCCCCGTCAAGCGCCCAAGGACGCGCGGAGAGCTGAGCGAGCAGCGCCGTGCGCGACGCTGGGTTTCGGCTCAACGCCGGCAAGCCGGGCCGGATGGCCCGCAGCAAGCGACCGGAGGCGCCGATGGTAGTTCTGAAGAAGGTGCGCTCCCAGCCTCGCCAGAAGCCGCCAGGATCAAGCGCGACAACGTTGCCGACGAGCCCGCGCCGCGCGAGCTCAAGCACAATCCGCGCGCCCATGGAACTGCCGACGACATCGACGCCAGACAAGCCAGCCTCCGCGATGTAGCGCTCGACGCTGCCGACCAAGCCATCGAACGTCTCGCTGTCGGGCTCGGCAAGGGTGGCCCCATGGCCGGGAAGGTCGATCGCGATGACCTTCCGCGAGGCGCTGAGTGGGTCCAAGACGGTGCTCCACGATCGCCAACTCCCGCCCAGGCCGTGGATCAGAAGCAGCGTGCGGCCAGTGCCGCGCTCAATCGTGTTCATGCCGTCACCGCCTCGTCGTTGTGAGAAGCTCAACGAGCACGGTCGCTTCGCGGGCCCGGCCTTTATTGGCTGACTGCGGTACAGATCGGCCCCTATGCCCACGCCGAAAGGCGGTGGGGCCGGGTAAGGCTGCCTGTTCAGAAAAGGGTCTTTGGCATGAACGAGCGGCCGCTTTCGGGCAGCGTCTGCCTCACTGCGAATGTCGGCTTCTGGGTCCGCCTGTCGCTGGACGATGCCAGCACAGGCGGACGGATTCCCGGTGGAAGCTTAGGCGCCGGCGATCCGCGAGGCTGTCTCGCGATAGCTGTGGAGCGGGCGGCCCAGCAACGCGGTTAGGCGCTCGACGTCGCCAGCCTCGGGGATCATGCCATCGCTGACGTAGCGCTCGGCCATCAGCCGCATTTCATAGGCGGTCCATTTGGGCATGAACGTCGCCATGTTGGCCTCGAACCCGCTGGGATCGTCGCCGCCATAGGCAACTGGGCGGCCGAGCACGTCCGACCAGATCGCGGCCACCGTCTCCCCGGTCAGCGTGTGCGGCCCGACGACATTGATCGTCTCGATCGGCAGCGCCGTTTCCGCGGTGTCGCGGCGGATCAGCTCAATCGCGGCGACCTCGGCGATGTCGCGGGCGTCGACCATCGCGACGCCCTTGTCGCCGATCGGCATCGGATAGACGCCATGGTTTAGGATCACGTCCTTCACCATGACCTCGTTGTCGATGAAGTAGGTCGGGCGGAGAATGGTTGCGCCGAAGCCCATGGCCTCCAGCATCCGCTCGGCGCCGTACTTCACCGCAAAGTGCGGCACGTTGACGGCCCGGTCGGCATCGAAGACCGAAAGGTAGACCACGCGCTCGATCCCGGCCTCGCGTGCCAGGTTGAGCGTGACGATCGCCTGGGTGAATTCGTCGCCGGTGACGGCGTTGAGGAGGAACAGTGTGCGGACGCCGGCGAGAGCGGAACGCACCGCGTCGATGTCGAGCAGCTCGCCTTGCGCCACCTCTACGCCAGCGGAAACGGACACCTTGGCGCGATCGCGTGTGAGCACGCGGACATCGGCGCCGCGTTGGACGAGCTGGTCGACGACGTGGCGGCCGACGCGGCCGGTGGCCCCTGTGACAAGAATGGTCATGGCATTTGCTCCTTCGCTAGGGTCAGGACCCATTGATGTGAGCGTTGCGATCTGATTCAGGCTCCGCAAGGAGACCAGAATGAGCGACCTGTTTTGGCTGACGGATGAGCAGATTGAGCGGCTGCGGCCGTTCTTTCCCAAAAGCCACGGCAAGCCGAGGGTGGACGACCGGCGGGTGCTGAGTGGCATCGTATTCGTCAACCGCAATGGGCTGCGCTGGCGCGACGCACCCAGCGAGTACGGCCCGCACAAAACGCTATATAATCGGTGGAAGCGTTGGGGCGAGGCCGGTGTGTTCACGCGAATGATGGAAGGTCTGGCTGCAACTGGCGCCGAGCCGCAGACGGTCATGATCGACGCAACCTACCTGAAGGCGCACCGCACGGCATCGAGCCTGCGGGTTAAAAAGGGGATCTTGGCCGCCTGATCGGCCGCACCAAAGGCGGCATGAACACCAAGCTCCACGCAGTAGCCGATGCGAACGGGCGCCCCTTGAGCTTCTTCATGACCGCAGGCCAGGTCAGCGACTACACCGGCGCAGCAGCGCTGCTCGATGACATGCCAAAGGCACAGTGGCTGCTCGGCGACCGCGGCTATGACGCCGACTGGTTCAGGGACGCTCTCCAAGCCAAGGGCATCCAGCCTTGCATCCCGGGCCGGCGATCGCGCAACGAGCCGGTCGGATACGACAAGCGCCGCTACCGGCGCCGCAACCGCATTGAGATCATGTTCGGCCGTCTGAAGGACTGGCGCCGCGTCGCCACCCGCTACGACCGCTGCCCCACCGCCTTCTTCTCCGCCGTCGCCCTAGCTGCCACTGTCATCTTCTGGCTGTGATCAACGAGTCCTGACCCTAGGTCTTGCTGACCGGGCGAAGATGCGTGATCCGTGGTTGTGCAACTAGTCGCGCGATCTGGACGCGGCGTCTCACTGGTGGAACGACATGGATCTGCTTGCGCTCGCCGACTTTACGCTCGTCGCCCGCCACGGCGGTTTCAGCAAGGCGGCGCGCGCCGCGCGGCGGCCAAAGGCAACTCTATCGCGGCGCGTTGCAGAGTTGGAGGCGGCGCTTGACCTGCGTCTGTTCGAGCGGGGTCGCGGCGATCTCAAGCTGACGGAGGAAGGACGCACGCTCTTCGAGCGTGCCGGCGCATTGCTAAGCGAGTTGGAGGAGACCGCCACGGCGATCGCGTCGGGTGGCGAGCGGGTGCGGGGTCGGTTGCGGATCAGCGTGCCCCTGTTGTTCGGGCAGGTGGCGATGGGACGGCTGGCGGCCGAGTTCGTGCGGCAGCACCCCGAGGTGCGCCTTGAGGTGACGACCGACGACCGGGCGGTAGACATGATTGAGGAAGGCTACGACCTAGTGATTCGCGTCGACCCTGCGGTTGACGAGACGCTGGTTGGTCGCCCGTTCCTGCACGACCGACTGGCGGTGGTGGCCGTGCCCGGCGTCCTGCCGCCGACTGACGCGGCGGTGCCGGTCGTGGTTCGCGGCGATGATGCCACGACGATCTGGTCGGTGAGCGCCGCGGATGGATTAACGGAGGTCAGGGTCGAACCGGTCATGCGGCTGTCGTCCATGGTCATGATCCGCGACGCGGTTCGCGCCGGGGGCGGGGCGGCGCGCTTGCCGATGTCTCTTGTCGGCCGTGATATTGCCGACGGTCGGCTCGCGCACTGGGGCGACGTGGCGGGCTCCGACATCTCGCTATGGGCTCTTTATGCGAGCCGCAGGCTGCTCAACGCCAGGGTGGCTGCATTACTGGCGTTTCTGCGGCGATCGTTCCCCGCTGGGACGCCGGAGGAGCTTGCCGCCTACATTGAGGGGTGAAGGCGAGCGCGAAACCGTTCAAGATGGGAAAGCTGGGCGCCTGAAGAGAGCAGGCCCAGGAGAGCATAGGCGTTGCCGTCGACATTAACGAGCGGCCGAAGTTGGGTAGTCAATCGTGGGCGGCGAATGACTACAAGTGGGTCCAGTGCTCAGCGCGACTGGATTGATCATAGCAACACCATCCACCGGCACCTCGCCCTCCGTGCTTGAGCAGTCGAGGTGATAAGCAGCGTTAGTGCCGCCGTCGCGATCCGACATGCCCGTAACCCGCGCGCGTGCGGTTCGCGACCCAGGGATAGCGGCGCGCCGCCGCCTCGGTATAGCCGAGGTTGAAGACGGTCGGGCTCTTCGCCGGCCGGTCACGCCGGGTGTAGAGCGTCCCGAACAGGCGATCCCAGGCAAAATTGGTGATGCCGAAATTGCCGCTTTCATCGTGAAAGTGGTGTTCCATGTGCCGCCGCTTCATGTCCGCAAGCCATGGGTGGCGAGGCTTCCAGCCGAGATGCTGCACGCAATGCGCAAATTCGTAGAAGCAGGAGCACAGCAGGCCGGCTGCGAGTCCGGCCAGCGCACCGCCGGTGCCGCCGATCAGCCAGCCGGGCAGCGCCGCCACCAGCAGCAGCGTCGGCAACGTGGTGTAAAGAGCGCCGAACAGGATCTCGAGCCGGTCGGGATCCATGTGATGATCGTAGTGGATGCGCTTCCACGTCGCCGCCAGTACGGGGGTCCGGAACATCCAGCGGCTGTGCAGCACCCAGCGATGCAGCACATACCATATCAACGGATAGGCGAACGCGATCAGCAGCACGGTCGCGACGGTCGGAATCGCCGCCGCCGGCCAGCGGGCAAAGGCGATGAGGCAGGCGGCGGTGAGCGCCAGATAGACGATCACCGCGTAATGGCTGAAATAGGCCCGGACGAGATCGGCCAGGTCCATGCGGCCGAGATGATGACTGCGCTGCCAGAAGGGGGCGGGTGACGTGAGCTGGTCCATGGCCGTCCGCCTAGCGCACCGCGCGCGTCGGCCGTTTGACCGCGGTCAAAGGGGCGTCAGTGTCGCATCAGCACCTGCGCGATGCCGGCACGCACCGGCGAGAGGCGGGCGGCGGCGTGGAGCAACGCGGGCCGTGCGATCCGGGCACCGGGGCGCGCGTCGGTGTAGAGCCGCACGATCGCCTCGGTCGCGGCGAACAGCGGGCCGGCGGCAAGCCGATGTGCCGCCTCGTAGCGGCGCAGCAGCGACGGCGCGGCAATGTCCCCGCCTGTCGCCGCCGCCTTTCGCACCAGCGCAGCGAGCGACGCGGCACTGCGTAGTCCCAAGTTGAACCCATGCGCCGTCACCGGATGCATTCCGACTGCCGCATCGCCGATCAGCGCCGCGTGCGGCGCGGCGAAGTGCGTGCTCCACACGGTGGCGAGCGGATAGGCGTAGACGCGCCCCAGCGCCTCCATCGCCCCGAGCCGCGCATCGGTGCGGCGGGTAAGTTCGGCGGACAAGGCAGCGGGGGGCAGAGCGGCCACGCGCGCGGCAAGGTCGGTCGGCAGGGTCAGCACGACCGACGATACCCGCCCGGCGAGCGGCAGCAGCGCCACTGTCTGGTCATAGCCGAACGATTCGGTGGCGACGTGATCGTGATCGCGCGCGTGCGCCGCCCGGACCAGCAGCATCGTGCGGCCCAGATGCTGGACACGCGCCGGGATGCCGAGCGCGGCGCGCGTGGCGGAGAACCGGGCGTCTGCGGCGACGAGCAAAGGCGCGGTGATCCTTCGCCCGTCATCCAACGTCACCGCGACGCCGCGGCCGTGCCGCCGCACCTGGGCAACGCCGATGCCCGTTTCCCACGACAGCCGTGGCTGATCCTGCACCGTGGCAAACATTGCGCGGCGCAGATGATGGTTGGCGACCAATTGGCCCAGACGGTCCGTGCTGCCTTTGCCGGGCGCGAACGACAAGGCGAAGGGAGAGCGGCCATCCAGGACACGCGCCTCGCGCAGCGGTGCCACCGCACCCGCAGGGATGGTGTCCCAGGCGCCCAGTTCGCGCAGCGTGGCCTCGGAGCGATGCGTCAGCGCGATCTCGCGGCCATCGTCGGCGGGATCGGCAAGGGCGGCGCGCGGCTGTCGCTCGATCAGCGTGATGGAAAGGTCGCTGCCCGCGAGGCCTCGCACGAAGGCAAGTCCCGCCGGGCCGCCGCCCACCACGATCACGTCAGTTTGCATGATCGCAGGGGTTTGCAAGATGGGAGTCTGCATGATCGCGGGGGTAGGAGCCGGTCCATTTGTTCGCTTTGACCGCCGTCAATGCCGCTTCGCCGTGGCGGGACCAGGAACGGTCCGAAGGAGAAGCGTCGCCATGAACCGCAGCCCGCTACAAGGCAGCGTCGTGCCGTTTGCGCGTCGCTGGCACGTCATCGATGAGATCGATCTCGTCCGCCTAGCCGGCGAGCATCGCCGCCGCGTCGATTTGTGCGCCCAGGCGGAGGCGATCGCCGACGCGCTGCCGCGCTGGCCTGACGCCGATATCGTGTCCCCATTCCTCGCGGCGCTGAACGGGATCGCCGCGCGAGAAGGCGACGAGTGCGCGTTGCTCGACGCGATGCTGCTGCACGGGCATGACGATCCGTTGGCCGAGACGCTGTTGCAGCACATTCGCCAACGGCACGCTGCAGACGGCGAGTGCGCGCGCGAACTCGTCGCTGCGCTGGCCGAGGGGGACGATCGGCCGTGCAGCGAGACGCTGGGATACATGCTGCGCGGCTTCTTCAGCAGTTGCCGGCGGGCGATCGATTTCGAACAGGTGACGATCCTGGCGCTCGCCGGCCACCGGCTGACGCAGGACGCACGCGCGCTGATCGTCGACGCGCTGGCGGATGGACTGTACGCCTGACGCTCAGGCCGCCTCGGCGCGGGCGACCAGGGCCGCCCTGTCGCTGATCGTGATTGCCCGCCCGCCGGGCAGGCCGATGACGCCGCTCTGCTTCATGCGTGTCAGCTGGCGGCTCACCGTCTCGATCGTCATGCCCAGCACGTCGGCGATCTGGCCGCGCGTCAGCGGCAGGTCGAACGTCACCGGCCCGTCGCGGCTCGCGCGGCAACCGCTGTCGCCAACCCGCGCCGCCATGTCGAGCAGGAAGCCGGCGAGTTTCTCGCCCGCCGACTTGCGCGCCAGCACCAGCATGCGGCCGCGCGCGTCAATCAGCGATTCGAACGTGCGCTGCAGCAGCAGCCGCTCCATGCGCTGATGATCCTCCAGCACGCGCTCGAACGCGGCGCGGGGAAAGACGCACAATTCGGCATCGGTCAGCGCGGTCAGCGTGAAATCCACCTCGCCGGCATAGGGCTGGCCGAAGAAGTCGGCGGGGTAGAGCAGGCCGACCGTCTGTTCGCGTCCGTCGGCGGTCGCGGCGACCAGCTTCAGCACGCCCGACAGCAGATTGCCGCAGACCACGGCTTCGTCGCCCGCCCAGGCGATCGTCTGGCCCCGGTCCACCCGGCGGCGCTGGCCGATGGCGTTGAGCGCGACCAGTTCGGAATCGTCCAGGCTGCCGCACAAAGCCCGGTCGCGTACCGCGCAATCGGCGCAGATGTCGTTGGGGATCATGATCGCGCCATAGCGTACCCATGATCCCCTGTCGTCGGGACAGATTGTCCCAGGGTCAGCCGTGCGGCGGTGCGTCATCCTCGTGCGGCAGATGGAATTCGTGCCAGATGCCGTTGAGGATGCCGAAGCCGATCGCGAGGCCGAGGCCCAGGACCCAGGAAAAGTACCACATGGTCGGCGTCCTTTCTCAATAGAAGTCGGGGTTGGTGCGCACGTCGTCGCTGGTCACGCGGCCGAACATCACGCGGTACGCCCAGGCGGTGTAGGCGAGCACGATCGGCAGGAAGACGAGCGTGACGAACAGCATGATGCCCAGCGTCTTGTGGGTCGACGACGCGTTCCACACGGTCAGGCTGCTGTGCGCGTCGATGCTGGAGGGCAGGATGAACGGGAACATGGACACGCCGACGGTGGCGATGATCCCGGTCGCCGCGAGCGATGATCCGGTGAAGGCCAGCGCCTCCCGTCCCGTGCGGATGCCGACGAGCGCCAGTGCGGCGCCGGCAAAGCCCAGTACGGGGAGCGTAATCATCCAGGGATAGCGGGCATAATTGTCGAGCCAGGCGCCGCCCGCGCGCTCGGCCGTCATGCGCAGCGGGTTGGAAGGGCCGAATGGATCGGCTGTGCCGACGATGCGATAGCCGATGTCGCCCCAGGCCACGAAGGCGAAGCCGACCGCGAACAACACGATGGAGAGGGTCGCCGCGACCGTGCCGAAGCGGCGCGCCCGGTCGTGGACGGGACCATGCTCGACCTTGATCGCCAGCCACGCCGCGCCGTGTAGCACCAGCATCGCGACCGACAACAGCCCGCAGAGCAGGCTGAACGGCGTGAACAGTCCCGGCAACGTGCCCTCGTAGAAGGATCGCAGGTCGCCATCGAGGCGGAAGGGCGCGCCGAGCAGCACGTTGCCGACCGCGACGCCGAAGACGAGCGCGGGCACGAACCCGCCGACGAACAGTGCCCAGTCCCAGCGCGTGCGCCAAGCCGGATCGGGCTTCTTGGATCGATACTTGAAGCCGACCGGCCGCAGGATCAGCGCGGCCAGCACCAGGAACATCGCGAGGTAGAAGCCCGAGAAGCTGACCGCATAGACGAACGGCCACGCGGCGAAGATCGCGCCGCCGCCGAGGATGAACCAGACCTGGTTCCCCTCCCACGTCGGGCCGATGGAGTTGATGACCATCCGCCGTTCGGCATCGTCGCGCGCGACGAACGGCAGCAGCGCGGCGACGCCGAGGTCGAAGCCGTCGGTCAGCGCGAAGCCGATCAGCAGCACGCCCAGCAGCGCCCACCAGATCAGGCGCAGCATCTCATAATCGAACATGTCCCAATCCTTATTGTCAGGCGGTGACGGGAATGGCGGCGGGGATCGGACCGGGTGCGGGCTGGTCGCTGCGCTCCTCCGGGCCGTGCGCGATGGCGGCGAGGATCAGCCGCACCTCGATCACCGCGAGCACACCATACAACGCGGTGAAGCCGGCGAGCGTCGTCCACAAGGCTCCGCGCGTCAGCGAGCTGGTGGCGAGGAAGGTCGGCAGCACGCCCTCGATCGCCCAGGGCTGTCGGCCCAGTTCGGCGACGACCCAGCCCAGCTCGATCGCGATCCACGGCAGCGGAATGGCGGCCACCGCGAGGCGGAGGAACCAGCGCGCATCCATGTGCATCCGCAGCGAACACAGGGCGAAGGCGGTGGCGAACAGCGCGATCATCGCAAAGCCGATCCCCGCCATGACGCGGAAGCTCCAGAAGAGCAGGCCGACATCGGGCACCGTGTCCCACGCCGCCGCTTCGATCTGTTTGGATGTCGCGGCGCGGGGGTCGTCGACCTGCCGCTTGAGCAGCAGGGCATAGCCGAGGTCACGCTTGTGCGCCTCGAACCGGGCGCGCTGGCCCATGTCCTGCGGGTTCGCCTTCAGCCGCTGAACCGCATCATAGGCGATCACGCCCGAGGTGATCCGCTCCTGCGCTTTCAGCACCAATTCGGACATGCCGGTGACGGTGCCGTCCAGGCTGCGCGTCGCGATCAGGCCGAGCAGCCACGGGATCTCGACCTTGTACCGCGTCTCGCGCGCGACGGTGTCGGGATAGCCGAACAGGGTCAGGCCGGACGGGCCGGGTTCCGTGTGCCAGACCGCCTCGATCGCGGCGAGCTTCATCTTCTGGTTGTCGGTCAGCGCATAGCCGCTCTCGTCGCCCAGCACGACGACCGACAGCGACGAGGCGAGGCCGAACGCCGCCGCCACCGTCATCGACCGGCGCGCGACCGGCAGGAACCGCCCCTTGAGCAGCCAGAAGGCCGAGACACCCAGCACCACGACCGATGCGCAGACATAGCCTGCGCTGACGGTGTGGACGAACTTGGCCTGGGCGACGGGATTGAACAGCACCGCGCCGAAATCGGCCACCTCCATCCGCATCGTGTCGGGATTGAACGCCGCACCGACCGGATTCTGCATCCAGCCATTGGCGATCAGGATCCACAGCGCCGACAGATTGGTGCCCAGCGCGACCATGAAGGTGACGATCAGATGGCCCAGCTTCGACAACCGGTCCCAGCCGAAGAACATCAGGCCGACGAACGTCGCCTCTAGGAAGAAGGCCATCAGCCCCTCGATCGCCAGGGGCGCGCCGAAGATGTCGCCGACATAATGCGAGAAATACGACCAGTTGGTGCCGAACTGGAATTCCATCGTCAGGCCCGTGGCGACGCCCAGCACGAAGTTGATGCCGAAGATCTTGCCCCAGAAGCGCGTCGTCACCCGCCACACCGGGCGGTTGGTCATGACATAGACCGATTCCATGATGACCAGCATCATCGACAGGCCCAGCGTCAGCGGCACGAACAGGAAATGATACAAGGCGGTAGCGGCGAATTGCAGCCGCGACAGGTCGACGACCCCCGGATCCATATGACGTCTCCAATATGAGGAGCACCCCGGCCCCTTCCTAGCGGTCGCTACGATCCCGTTCCGGCGCGGACATTGACCGCGGTCAAAGACGCTTTGGCCCGTACGCCTGACGGGTCCGGCATGACCACGATCACGCACGACCGCGGCGCCGCAAGGGCACGCACCCGCTGGCTGAAGCAGGCGGCCGGACCACGCGATGGCGCGGCCGGGCTGCTGTTGCTCGATACGATGGCCGCGATCGGCTTCGCGGCGGCGATCGCCGGGGGCGTGGCGGCGGTGGCGCGGGGTGGGGCGCCATGGCCATGGGCGCTGCTCGCGATCGGCGCGGGGGCGTCGCGCGGACTGTTCGCGGCGGCTGCGCTGCGCGTCGGCGCGCGCCGTGCGGCGGCGGCGAAGCGCGGGCAACGCGCCCGGGTGATCGCGGGCGCGCTGTACCGCGAGCCCGGGTTGCCGGTCGACGCGAGCATGCTGGCCGCGCAAGCCATCGATGCCGTGGAGGCGCTGGACGGGCATGTCGCGCGCTTCCTGCCCGCGCGCGCCGCCGCCACGATCGCGCCGCTGCTGGTGCTCGCCGCCACTGCCTGCGCCAGCTGGTTCGCGGCGCTGATCCTGTGCGCGACGCTGGTGCCGTTCATCGCCGCGATGATCCTTGCCGGGGGCGCGGCCGCCGATGAATCGCGCCGCCAGTTCGTCGCGCTGCACCGCCTGTCCGGGCGCTTCGCGGACCGGGTGCGGTCGCTGCCGGTCGTGCTCGCCTTTCGCGCGGAGGCGCGCGAGACGGCTGCGATCGCTGCGGCGGCGAGCGACCTGGCGCGGCGGACGATGCGCGTGCTGCTCGTCGCCTTCCTGTCGTCGGCCGCGCTGGAGTTCTTCGCGGCGCTGTCGGTCGCACTGGTCGCGGTCTATTGCGGCTTTTCGCTGCTGGGCCTGCTGCCGTTCGGCGCGCCCGAGACGTTGGGGCTCGGCAGCGCCTTCTTCGTGTTGGCACTGGCACCCGAATTCTACGCGCCGATGCGTCGCCTTGCCGCAGCCTATCACGACAAGCAGGCGGCCGAGGTAGCCGCCGAACAGCTGATGCCGCTTCCCGAGCCGATCCCGTCGGCCTGCGAGGCGATCGTCGCGCCGTTGACCGTGCGCGACGTCAGCATCCGCTATCCGGACAGCGACCGGGCGGCGGTGTCGGGCCTGTCGTTCACGGTCGCATCGGGCGAGATCGTCGCGCTGCTGGGGCCATCGGGCAGCGGCAAGACCAGCGTGCTCCACATGCTGCTCGGCCTCGCCCCTTTGTCGGGGGGTGCCTTGGAGGCGGGGGGCGGAGCGATCGCCACGCTGAGCGGGCAGGCGGGCTGGGCAGGGCAGCATCCGCTGCTGATCGCGGGCACGATCCGCGAGAACCTGTTGCTGGCGCACCGCCAGGCGGACGAGGTGGCGGTGCGGCGCGCGGTGGTGATGGCGGGACTGGACCCGGCGCTGGCGCGGCGCCTCGGCGGGCTGGACTCGCCGCTCGACGCGCGCGGCAGCGGCCTGTCCGGCGGCGAGCGGCGGCGTATCGCGCTCGCGCGCGCGTTGCTCAAGCCCGCTCCCTTCCTGCTTCTCGACGAGCCGACGGCGCATCTGGATACGGCGGCGGAGGCGGCGCTGATCGCCACCATCGCCCATGCCGCGCAAGGCCGCGCGACGGTGATCGCCACGCACAGCCCCGCGCTCGCCGCCATCGCGACGCGCATCATCCGGCTGGGAGACGTCGCATGACCCACCGCAGCCCATTGGCCGGCCTGATCGCCGCCGAACGCCGTGCGGAGCGTCGCCGCCTGCGCCACGCCGCGTGGTGCGCCGCGCTGGTCGCGGCGGCCTCGGTCGTGCTGCTCGGCCTGTCGGGCTGGTTCCTGACCGCCGCGGCGCGGGCGGGCGGGGCGGGGATCGTCGCGGCGCAAGGGTTCAACTACATGCTGCCATCGGCGGGCATCCGGTTACTGGCGATCGTGCGCACCGGCGCCCGCTATGGCGAGCGGCTGGCGGGGCATGCCGCCGCATTCGGTGCGCTGGCGCGCCTGCGCCCGGCGCTGTTCCGGGCGCTGACCGCGATGGCGCCGGAGGCGGCGCTGGCGCTTGGTCGCGGCGAGGCGACGGCACGGCTGATCGGCGACATCGATGCCGTCGAACTGCGCTTTGTTCGCCTGTCCGGACCGTGGGGTGTCATGGCGGCGCTGCTCTCGGGGGGCGCGTTGACGCTGCTCGGCGGATGGCCGGCGGCGGCAACGGTGGCCTGTGCGATCGGCACGCTTCTGCTGGGCCACCTCCTCGCCCGGCGCCTTGAGGCGCCCGGCCGGGCGGTGCAGCGCGCGACGGGTGCGTTGCGCGAAGAGGTCGCGATGCTGGCCGGCGCGGCGGCAGAGCTGCGCTGCTTCGGGTTGGAGGCCTGGGCGGTCGAGCGGATTGCCGATGCCGGGGACAGGCTGGCAGTGGCGCAAAGAAGGCAGGCGTCGGTGATGGCGGGTTTCGAATGGCTCCATGCCGCCGGCGTGGCGCTCGCCGCGGCGTCGGCGCTGATGCTGGCCGCTCCCAGAGGGGCAGCGGTCGCCGCGCTGGCGGCACTGGCGGCGGCGATGACGGTCGACGCGATCGCGCCCGTCCTGCGCACGATGACCGAACGGGGTCGGCTGGCCGAAGCCGAGGCGCGGCTCGACGCCGTCTTCGATGCCGAAAGGTCCGGTCAATCGTCCGTCCCCGCCTCGCTCGGCGATGCTTCCCTCGTCATCGACGCCGGCCGGTGCGCCATGGGCGCACGCATCGCGCTCGTCGGTCCGTCGGGAAGCGGCAAGAGCACCCTGGTCGAGGGCCTGCTCGGTCTGCGCCCGCTGATGCCCGGTCGCGTGGCGTTGCGCGGGCAGGATGCCGCCACGCTCCCGGGCGAGGTGCTCCGCGCCACATTCGCCTGGGCGCCGCAGGATGCCGCGCTGATCGCCGGGACGGTGCGCGACAACCTCTGCCTCGCCGACGCGACGGCCGATGACGACCGCCTCTGGCAGGCGTTGGCCGATGCGGGGCTGGACGCGGTGGTGCGCACGTTGCCGCAGGGGCTGGACGAATGGTTGGGTGACGACGGCGCAAGGCTGTCGGGCGGCGAGCGGCGGCGCCTGTCGCTGGCGCGGGCCTATCTGGCGCGCACACCATGGCTGCTGCTCGACGAGCCGATCGAGGGGCTGGACGGCGACCTCGCGGCGCAGGTCGCCGGGCGGCTCGATGTGCGGCTGAAGCGGACCGGGCAGGGGCTGATCGTGGTCAGCCATCGCTCCGTGCTGACCGCGCTGTGCGATCGGCAATGGCAGGCGGGCGTCGCGGCTCGGCGATCGGTAGCCTGACGGGCAGGCTCAACCGGCCACGGCGGCGAGGCGCGCTCCGTCGATCAGGCGCACCCCGCGCACGCCCGACAGTTCGATCAGGCCCTCGTCGTGGAAGGCGGTCATCTGCCGGCTGACCGTTTCGATCGCGAGGCCCAGCGCTTCCCCCATGGCGCCGCGTGACAACGGCAGGCGGAACGCCTCCGGTCCGCGGGCTTCGCACCGGCGCGCCATGTCGAGCAGCAGCGCCGCCACGCGCGCATCGGCCCGCGCGCGGGCCAGCATCGGCATCCAGCGGCGCGTTTCGGCCAGCGTCGCCATCGTCCGCCGCAATACCAGCCGCCGCGCAGCGGGATGGTCGGCGAGCACCGTCTCCAGCGCCAGACGCGGGTAGACGCACAGATCCGCCTCGCTCAGCGCCGCAATCGTATCGAGGGACCGTTCGGCGAACAGGGTGCCGACGAAATCGCCTGGATAGAGCAGGCCGACGATCTGCACGCGACCATCCGGTTCCGACCGCGCCACCTTCAACACGCCTGACACCAGGTTCGCGCAGGTGAGCGACGGGTCGCCTGCCCAGCACACCCGCTGCCCGGTGGCGACACGGCGCCGCCGGCCGATACGGTGAAGCGCGGCGAGTTCCGCATCCTGCAGGCCGGCACACATTGCCGTCTCGCGCACCGCGCACGCGGCGCAGCGGGACGGTGGCTCAGACGGCATGGCTGAAGCGCGCGTCGTCGACCACGCGCCATGCGTCGATGGCGGCGGCGATGGTGCGGGCATAGGGCAGGGCGGCGTCCGACAGTTGCAGGCGCGTACCCTGCCAGGCGATCAGGCTGACCGATTCGAACGCGTGGAGGCGCGCTTTCACGGCGTCCCGTTCGGGTAGGTTGGCAAGGTCCGCCCGCCCCTGGCACAGCAAGGTCTCGATCGCACGGCCGCGCTGTTGTTCCAGCGCGCTGCGCCGTATGCCGCGCGCGGTGGCGAACCGGCCGGCACCGATCCCCGCGTGCCAGTCGCCCGCGTTTTTGGCGTTCTGCAGCAAGCGATCGGGAAACTGGCTGATCGCGCTGGCGCCCAGGCCGATCAGGATGTCGGCGCGATCCTCCGTGAAACCCTGGAAGTTGCGGCGGAGCGTGCCGTCCGCGGCGGCGCGGGCCAGCGCGTCGCCGGGCAGCGCGAAATGATCGAAGCCGACCGGGCGATACCCCGCCGCGGTCAGCCGCTCATGCGCCAGTGCCGCCTGTCCGAAGCGCGCCGCCGCATCCGGTAACGCGGTCGCGTCGATCCGACGTTGCCGCGGGATCATGTGCGGGACGTGAGCATAGCCGAACACGGCGAGGCGTTCCGGCGCGAGTGCCAGCGTCGCCTCCAGCGTCGCCGCCAGCGCCGCATCGTCCTGACCGGGCAGCCCGTACATCAGGTCGAAATTGATCGATGCCACGCCGGCGCCGCGCAGCAGTTCCACCGTGCGGACGATATCGGCGCGCGGCTGGACGCGCCCGATCGCGGCCTGCAGCGCAGGATCGAAGGTTTGCACGCCAAGGCTGACGCGGGTGACCCCGCCATCCGCCAGCACCGCCGCCCAGTCCGCATCGAACCCGCGCGGATCGACCTCGACCGACACGATCGCATCCGCGCATGCGAACGCCCTGCGCAGATGGGCGACGAGTGCGGCAAAGGCGACCGGCGGGATCGCATTGGGGCTGCCGCCCCCGAACGCGATCCGCCCGATCCGCCCGCGCCCGCCCAGGCGCCTGGTCACCAGATCGATCTCGTCGTGCAGCCGCGCCAGATACCCCTCGAGCCGCGCCGTCCGGTTCGCTGCGCCGGTGTTGCAGCCGCAATACCAGCAGATCGTCCGGCAATAGGGGATATGCAGGTACAGTGAGATCGGCGCGGCCGCCCCGACCGCGTCGAGCGCTGCGGCCATGTCGTCCGGGCCGACCGTGCCGCCGAATTCGGCTGCGGTGGGATAGCTGGTGTAACGCGGCACGGGCCGGGCGAGCAGATCGGCGTGATAGGACCACATGCCGCAGGTCGTGTGCGAACCGCGGCGCGATGCCTTTGACCGCGGTCAAACCCAGGGTTGTCGGCCGTCAAGGCGGGGTCATGCCGCCGCGCCTAACTGGGGCTCCTGACCAGCAAGGGAAATTTGGCATGACCATCATCAGGGCCACCGTCGGCCTGCTCGCGATCGTCGCGGCGGCAGCCGGCGCCCCCGCCGTGGCGCAGGAGACCGGTCGGGACGACGCGCGCGTGGGGGTGCGGGCCGGCGACGTCCTGTTGCGCGCACGCGCGATCCTCGTCGCCCCCGACGAGCGGTCGGGGGGCATCCGGCCCGCACTGCCCGGCGAAGCGGTCAAGGTGGGCAACAGCGTCATGCCGGAGGTCGATGCGACCTACATGGCGACCGACACGATCGGCTTCGAACTGATCGCCTCGACCACGAAGCATGGGATCGGCGGGGTGCGCGGCACGACGGGCGCGATCGGCGATCTCGCGTCGACCTGGGTGCTGCCTCCGACGCTCACCGTCCAATACCATGTCGCGCCCAGGGGCCACGTCCGCCCGTATGTCGGTGCTGGCATCAACTACACCATCTTCTGGAATGAAAAGGCCTCGTCCGGGCTGCAGTCGGCGGTCGGCCGGACCGGCGTGCACCTGAAGAACAGCTTCGGCTGGGCCGCGCAGGCGGGCGTGGATATCGACATCACGCCCAAGGTGTTCATGAACCTCGACGTCAAATATATCGACATCGACACCGAAGCCCGCCTCGACACCGCTGTGCTCGGCCGCCAGCGCGTGAAGGTCGCGCTCGATCCTCTGGTGTTCGGCGTCGGCCTCGGCGTGCGGCTGTAGGATCGGGCGGGCTTCGTCAAACCAACATGGCGGGCGGGGCAGGAGGCTGATAACGGTCCGGGACGAGTCAGAGATCGAGAGCGCTCCCACCTAGCCCGTTTCGCCGTTTCAACTCGTCGCCTGAAGTGATCCGGCTGGTGGTTCTGATGTACGTGCGCTTCCCGTTGCCGCTGCCGAACGTCGAGGATCTGCTATTCGAGCGCGGCATCGATATCTGTCATGAGACGGTGAGCTGTGGTGAAACAGGTTTGGTCCGCTCTTCGCCGGTGACATCCGTCGGCAGCGGGTTACCCGCCTGCACGAAAGTCCCCGCTTCCAGTCTATCTGCATGCTTTGCAGCCGCGGGGATCGTAGGGCCCGACGGATGAATGGATGTCCGCTTCTGGAGTGCCGACAAGTGCAGCTGAATGTCTGCAAGTGGGTCCTCTTCGCAACCAGGTGTCGAGGCGTTTCCACGAACCCACCACCTTCAACTCCATGGAGGTGAGTAGCCTGTCGATAGAGCGCCGAACGCCGAGAAGGTTCGGCAACGGCGTAGGGCAGCAGCATCGTGCGTCCGCTGAGCAGCTTCAAACGACGTGGGGACGTAGAGGTGCTCTACGATCAGGTCACGGGCGTCCTTCCGGCATGGCGCCAGGCTGCTGAGATGGCGTCTCGACAAGTATCCGGGTCAGTACATCTTGGAACAGATGATCCACGAGGTGCGGCCGGCCGAGCTTGCGACGATGAATCATGCGCCCGGTGCAAGACGGGAGTGAGAAGTCTGAACGCTGACGGCCGTCCGAGGCTAGGAACGCGCGGCGCCTACGGAGGCTTCCTTGTCGGGTTAGACGAGTGACAACCCGACTGCGCCGATCTCCAGCGCGCCCTGCTCCTGTTTGTCGATGACGCGCATCGCTGCAGCGTGGCCGGCCGCCCAGCGGCGCTCTACCGTGGGTCCGGAGAAGTCCAATGCCTTGCCAGCGACCTCGTCATCTTGTTGCGTGTATTCGAGCCTGATCAGCGAGACGGCCCGGTCCTTCCGCCCCATGTACTCGTCTCGCCATCGCTCGATCGAGCGTCTCGATTGAGCAGCGAAGATGAGGTCCTGCATCCGACCTGCCGCTTCACCGGGCGTCGCGGGCAGCCGTCCATCGAGCGGCAGAAGGTCGACGGCGATGCAGAGCGTTAATTGGGACGGCGGATCGGACAACACAGGGTCCAGAGGCAGATTCGCCGAAAGCCCGCCGTCCACCAACCATCTGCCGTTGATCTCAACCGGGGGGAAGAGAACCGGGAGGGCGGCGCTGGCACGTATATGGTGTGAACGAATGTCGTGCGTGCCGGTATCGAAGATGACATCCTCACCCGTCGCCAGGTCGACGGCCGTCGCAGTGAACCGGCAGGAGCCGTCATTCAGCCTGGCGAAGTCGATGGCGCCGTCGAGTGTGGCGGCGAGCTGCTCGGTTTTGAAAATCGAAGGCCGGTGGTTCGCCCAAGGCGTCAATGCCGACATGACGGGACCGAAGATGCCCGCCCGTCCGGCGACCGCCGTCCACGCCACGGCCGCTGATCGGCGGCTGGTCTCGAAACCTGGAGAAAGCCACGGTTGCGCCAGATCCATCGGTCCGATCACGTGCGGCCGCCAAAAGGAGCGCAACGCATTGATCCTGCCTCCGGGTGGCGAGCCGGCGATCAGCGCTCCATTGATGGCACCGATCGACGCTCCGACGACCTAGTCCGGCTGTAGGCCATGCGTATGGAGTGCTTCATAGACCCCGGCCTGAAAGGCACCCAGCGCGTTACCGCCACTGAGGACTAGCACGACATCAAAGTCTCGGGCCGGACGCTCGGCGCTGCCTGTTCCCGTCATCTCCGCCTACTGGACCATAGGCTGCGAACAACGGTGGCGCCTGCGGCAAGGACCGTAAGTGCAAGCAGCGGTGAAGGCGCCTTCTGGATTTGCAGCGCGATGCTGGATCGTCGTGCATGGACCTTCTGGCTGCCGCGCAGTGCGTCCGTGCGGGGACGATGCAGGTTGTCTTGGCGCGTGGCATCTCCGGGATCGTCGGGCTTCTGCTGCAGCGTGGTGCCCGTCACCTCCATGATGACGTCGGTCAGCCGCGCCGCCATCTGCCCGAGCATCGACGAGAGCAGCCCGCCGCCGCCCGCGTACAGGGTCCGTCGTGGATGGGCGCAGGCGAACAGGATCGCATCGGCGACGACGCTCGGCGCGTAGAGCGGCGGCGGCAGGCGTGCAGGTTCGTCCATGAAGTTGCGCGCATGCTCCGGAAACGGTGTGTCGATCGCGCCGGGCTTGACGAGGGTGACCGAGATGCCTGTCTTCTCCCGTTCGAGCTCCATGCGCAGGGTGTCGGTCAGCGCCTGCACCGCGTGCTTGGTCGCGCAGTACGGCCCCTGCTGCACGATCGAGCGGTCGCCGAGGATGGACCCGACGTTGATGATGGCACCGCCGCCACGCGCGCGTAGATGACGCGCAGCGGCAAGCGAGCCGTGAAGCGTACCGAAGTAGTTGACGTCGAAGACCCGTCGGTGGTCCTCTGGCGGCACCTGCTCGAGCGTGCCGTAGGTGCCCACGCCCGCATTGTTGACCCAGCTGTCGAAGCCGCCGAACGCCTCGGTTGCGGCATCGACGATCCGATCCACCGCGGCGGCGTCGCTTACATCCGCGACGCAGGTTGCGATACGACCGCCGCTTGTTGCGAGACGATGCCTCAAGGCCTCAAGCGCGGCTGCGTTCCGGGCCACGGCGACGACAGCCGCTCCTCGCGTGACCGCCTCCTCCACCGTCGCCAATCCGTTGCCGCTTGTCGCACCTGTCACGACGATGACCTGCTCACGCAGCGGTTTCGATTTGATCGTCATGAACCATCCCATCTCGCACAACCTGGAAGAGCCAGCCGTGGATTGTCGTGTGAACGCTGGGCCGCGCGCCGGCCGTTAGACCGGCGCGCTCCTCATGTTAGTCCCTGTGGACGTCAGCCATGCGGGCGCAGGACCACCTTGATGACGCCTTCCTTCTTGTCGCGGAACTTCTCGTACATCGCGGGCGCGTCCTCCAGGCTGGCCGGATGCGTGACGACGAAGCTCGGGTCGATGTCGCCCGCTTCGATGCGTGCGAGCAAGGGTGCCGTGTAGCGCTGCACATGGGTCTGCCCGGTCTTGATGGTCAGGCCCTTGTTCATCATCGCCCCGATCGGGACCTTGTCGCCCATCCCGACGTACACGCCCGGGATCGACACGGTGCCGCCCATCCGGCAGCTCATGATCGCCTCGCGCAGGACGTGCACGCGGTCGGTGGCGAGGAACGTCGCCGCCTTCACCTTGTCGAGGACCGAGTCCGCCGAGCCATGTGCCGAGGCCTCGCAGCCGACGGCATCGATGCAGCTGTCGGGTCCACGGCCTTTGGTGCGGAACTGCAACTCGTCGTAAACGTCATCGACCTGCGAGAAGTCGATCGTCTCCGCGCCGCCGGCTTCGGCCATCGCGAGGCGCTCGGGCACCTCGTCGATGGCGATGACGCGTCCAGCGCCCAGCATCAGCGCGGAGCGGATGGTGAACTGGCCGACCGGACCGCAGCCCCAAATGGCGACGGTGTCACCAGGCTCGATCTGCGCGTTCTCGGCGGCCATGTAGCCGGTCGGGAAGATGTCGGAGAGGAACAGCGCCTGCTCGTCGGTCACGCTGTCGGGCACCTTGATCGGGCCGACGTCGGCCATGGGCACGCGCAGGTACTCGGCCTGGCCGCCGCAATAGCCGCCGAGCATGTGGCTGAAGCCGAACAAGCCGGCAGGCGAGTGGCCCATCGCCTTGATCGCCATCTCGGCATTGGGGTTGGTGCGCTCGCACGCCGAGAACAGGCCCTTGCGGCAGAAGAAGCAGTCGCCGCAGCTGATGGTGAAGGGAACGACGACCCGATCACCGATCTTCAGGTTGGTCACCTCAGAGCCCAGCGCGACCACAACGCCCATGTTCTCGTGGCCAAGGATGTCGCCTGCCTCCATCGTCGGCTGGTAGCCGTCGAGGAGATGGAGATCGGACCCGCAGATTGCGCACGCCGTCACCTTGATGATGGCATCGCGTGGATGCTGGATCTCGGGTTCAGGAACGGTGTCGACGCGTACGTCGCCCTTTCCATGCCAGCAGAGTGCGCGCATCGAAAATCTCCTTGTCAGGGGTTCGCATCACGGCTCGGTGATACGTTCGAATGGGCAACGATCCTGCTAGCGTTTCAGGCCCGACCAATATGCCGCGCGCGCCGACAAGCACCGTAAGTCCAATCGCTTGGATCGTTGAGCCCGATGTCGCAGCCATCGCGTTGTTCGATGTGGATGGAGAACAGCCCATGACTGACGCCAACGCACCGGGCGACGACCGCGGCTCGAACAACCACGAGCTCTATGACGATGCGGCGAAGCGGCCGTTCGATCCCGACGGCGGTGAGGACGAAGCCAGCGTCACCGAAGATGGCAGCGAGGGCGATCTGAACGACGATCGGAAGCCGCTGAACGCGACATCCCTATCGAGTGGATCACAGAAGGACGAGAACAGATCGTCGAAAGCTGATCAGGATGTCGCTTCGCAGGTCGATGCGGATGATCCCCAAAAGACCGAGAAGCTCGCCAAAGCGGGTCGCGACATCGATGCGGACGAAGGAGCCGACTAACTTCCTGACCTGTCCAACCTTCTGCTTACTGATGTGAGCCCCTCCACTGGAAAGAGAACACCATGAGCACGAGCCTGAGTGCAAAATTCGATACCCGGCGTGAAGCGGAGATGACGGTCGAGCGACTGGTCCAGCAGTTCGGGATCGAACGAACGGACATCTTCATCGCGGCTGACGGGCCCAACAACACCGTCGGCGTCGAGGAGGCCGGATCGGATACCGAGGCCGGGGAGCCAACACCTGAGGACCGCGATGATGCAGCGCTCGAAGGTCGAGTGGTGGTCTCGGTCGACATCGAGGAGGACGGCGTCGCTGACGAAGTCCGTTCGGCCTTTGAGGAGTTCCACTCCGCGGACGTCGCCGACGACTGATCGGTTGCGATCATGGGTCTCACCGGCCCATGATCGCGCAGGTCGTTGCTGCACCAATGGCCTGTCCAGCGTGCCTCCTCAGCCGTTCAGCGGCGAAGCTTCGAAGTCAGCGAGCAGGGCGGCGACGTCGTCGTACAGCGCCACGGCTCCCGAGGCCGTCAGCGTCTCGTCGCTGAACTTGCCCGAGCGGACGCCCACTGCGGCGATGCCGCACTTGGCGGCCGCTTCGATGTCGTAGGGCGTGTCACCGACGACGATCACCTCATTGGCACTGAGCGGCGACAGCTTCTTGAGCGCGGTGGCAAAGATGTCAGGCGCAGGCTTGGTCTTCTCCACGTCATCCGACGTGGTCGAGACGCTGATGATCTCGCGGGCATCCAGCAGAGCGGAATAGTGGTCGAGTTCATCCGACGACGCAGAGGAGGCCAGTACGACTTGCCGGCCGCTGCCCTTGACCCTGACGAGCAAATCCTTCGCGGCGGCGAAGGGTTTCACCTGTTCCAGGTAATTAGCCTTGAAGATCCGGCCGTGCTCCTCGCCCATCCTATCCTGCTCGGCCGCGCCGGTGTTGGGCAGTAGCGTCGGCACGAGCATGTCGGTGCCCTTGCCGATTTGGTCATGGACCACCTGATCGTCGAATGTCGCGCCAGTCTGGCTAAAGACGGCCTGCCATGCCGCCACGTGGTAGTCGTTGCTGTCCACGAGGGTGCCGTCGATGTCGAATAATACCGCCTTGATCGTCATGGTGTCGCCGCTCCTGAGTTACCGTTCCAACGCACGGCAGACGGTGATCGGCACCACGAGATAGTGCGTTTGGCACTGCTGCTCGGTGGGCTGCGAGTTAGACGATGAAGCGTCGGGGATAGCAGCGGACCGTTCATCATCACCGCCTCCGATCACGATGAACAAGTGTCCGCTTCCAGGGCAGATCAAAATGCCGGTGAATTACCGGAGATGGGTCAAGTAGGCTGAGGCGGCTTAACGTCGATAGTCGGTCAACGGCGCCCACGTAAGCGCGTTGCATTCCCGGTCGCCGCAGCATGTATCGGTTCCAGTGCTCGTCCGGCAGCCCCAATGGCATGGTGCCCAATGCGGGCTGATGAGGCGGCAGCGCTCCCCGCTGATCGCGTCGACCTCATGATCTCGGCCTGGATCGCCTGCATGTCGCGCGTGATCGACAGGCCCGCCTGTGTGAACGCTTCGGTTTTCTCGGCCACCATCTTGTATAGCTCGGGCCAGTCGCCCGTCAGAGGACTGACGGCAGCCGCCCCGATCATCGGCATGCGGGCGTTCACGACCGCCGGCACAGCGGCCATTGTCTCAAACATGCGAAGGGCGGTCGTGCAACCCTCCATCCACATGTCGAACCACAGGAACGACGAAGGCGTGCGTTTCGTCATACCTCAACTCCTACACAGGAACCGGCCGCGGCCGTGCCGCTCGACCTATTGCCTGATTGACCCGCCGTTACGAGCCAGATCGTGTGGTCCGGGTTGCCGTCCCCTCCGTCTGTGTCGATGCTGAACTCTTCGACTTCGAAGCCGGCCGCACGGACGCGATAGGAGAAGCTGTTGTCCGGGTAAGCCGACCAGATCGCGAGCACGCCGCCCGGCCGTAGCGCCGCGCTCGCCGCGCGCAGGCCCCAGTCGGAGTAAAGCCGCTCGTTGGCGAGGCTGATCAGCCCGTCCGGGCCATTGTCGACATCGAGGAGAATGGCGTCGAAGCCGGCAGGTTGCTCGACGATCAGGTCGTGTACGTCCCGCACCTCGACGGATACCCTCGGATCAACGAGCGAGCTGCCGAACAGATGGCGCAGGTGTCCGCCAGCCCATGCCACGATCGTGGGCACGAGCTCCGCGACGATGATGCTGGCGTCGCTTGGGAGAGTGGCTCGCGCTGCTGCGAGGGTGAACCCCATGCCCAAACCGCCGATCAGGACGCGCGGCGCTTCACCCAGTCCGCCGAGGGCAAGGGTCGCGAGCGCCTGCTCCGACCGATAGGACCAGCTTCCCATCAGTTGTTCGTTCCCGAACATGATCTCGTAGTGCGGTCCATGACGCAGGAGGCGCAGCTCGCCTCCGCCGGGTATCTCGGCCGTGTCGACGAGCAAGCCTGCTCGCGGCCGACCGCGGCTGCTGATGGCGGGATCGACGGTCGTCAAGCTCAGCTGCCGCGACGATCGGGTGCGACAAACCCGCGGTCCGGGTTCTCGCTCGTGTCGGCCAGCAGCTTGTCAGAAGCCGCCTTGATGCGAGCTGCGTCGGCTCGCTCGCTGCGGACGGCGAGTGCATCCCAGGCCTGCGCTGCACGCTCGCACCGTTCGCGTACGTTTTGGAGGGGCGATGCCTCTGCGGCCGACCGTTGTCGAGCAGCCTCGCCGCGATAAAGAGGTAGTGATGACATGGCGGCTCCTGAGCTGTGAGAGTTCGGCGGTGACCGTGCTGGCCACCGCCGATCGACCCTGCTCAGGCAGTCTGGAGGTTCACCGCAGATGTTTTGCCACGACGATCCGTCTCCAGCTCATAGGAAACGCGCTCGTCCTTGTTGAGCGTGCGCATTCCGGCGCGCTCTACCGCTGTGATATGGACGAAGGCGTCGGTGCTGCCGTCTTCAGGCGCGATGAAGCCATAGCCCTTGTCGGCGTTAAAGAATTTGACTGTGCCGGTAATCATATGGGTATCCTCTGTCCCATGCGTGGTCGGGCATGCGCAAACAGCGGCGCATCCCGGCTTCGTGAGGCTAGAAAGGGACAAGGGGAGCCTAAGCGGCCCAATATCCGTCGCAGGCGACGTTTAGCTGTCCGAATATAGGTGATCGGTGCCGGAAAGATAGTCCGGCATCCGGAATATCTCCGTAGCTCCTGCATGCCGTCTGATGCGTTCACCCCGGCATGAAGTTTCGCATTCGTCATAGCACCACCTATCGCTACCACCGTCCGGTGACGCTCGGGCCCCATCGATTGCTGCTGACGCCGCGTGGCGATCATGATCTGCGGGTGCTCGAAAGCGAGCTCGACTGCGTGCCGACGACTGATCTGGTATGGGCGCAGGACGTGTTCGGCAACGTCGTCGTCACCGCCCGCTTCACCGAGCCGGCCTCCGAACTCGTCATTGCGGTCGATAGCTTGGTCGAACAATCGGCGCCGGAATGGCCTGTGTTCCGGATCGCGCCGACCGCGCATGCCTACCCGTTTCGCTATTCGGACGATGAGGCTGCCGACCTTGGTGCGTTACTACTTCCCACCCACGCCGACGAGGACGGCGCGCTGGCACG
Organism: Sphingomonas cellulosilytica; assembly: GCF_052321755.1. Lineage (NCBI taxonomy): Bacteria > Pseudomonadati > Pseudomonadota > Alphaproteobacteria > Sphingomonadales > Sphingomonadaceae > Sphingomonas > Sphingomonas cellulosilytica. Next base: position 58,935 of record NZ_JBQRTT010000001.1, on the reverse strand, counting down.
CTGGGCCGAAGGTTTCGTCCTCAGCTCGCCGACCGACACGCTCTCTCTGCTGAAGGACATCAACGCTGGCATTACCGCGGCGGTCGCCTACCGAACGCGCGACGAGGAAGGCACGCAGGCGCCGCTCGAGACGCTCTCCGCCGGCAGCGGTTCCTGCAGGGATATCGCCGCGCTGTTCATCGACGCGGTCCGACACCTTCGCTTCGGCGCGCGGGCCGTGTCCGGCTACCTCTTCGATCCCGATGCGGCGAGCGACGATGGCGGGTCCACTCACGCCTGGGCGGAAGTCTACCTGCCCTGCGCGGGGTGGATCGCGTTCGATCCGACGCACCAGCGGGTTGGATCGGCCAACCTGATCGCCGTTGCCGTGGGTCGCTGCAACGGACAGATCATGCCGGTTACCGGTGGCTACACTGGTGATGTCGGCGACTTCGCTGGAATGGAGGTTTCGGTAACGGTCAAGCAGGAGTGATGCACCACGACCCGCCGACGACTATGTGGATGCCATATCGGATGGTGCAGCCCAAGAGCTGTCGCACCATCCATCGGCGCGCTGGCGGGCACATCGCGGGCGCGCCGTAACCAGCTACCACCTACGCGGATGGCAGCAGCCATAGCCCCGCTGCTACGACGACGTACTCGCTCAAAAATGTGCGTGCGCCGTAGCGCCATCAGCGCGCACATTTTTGGTTTGGGCTACGTTGCCCTCTTCACTGAGCAGGCAGCTGCGCGCTTCATCCTGAGGTGACCGCCGCCGAGGTGGCGCGGATCCCTGCGTTCTGGAGCGCCACTATCGACCTGGAGCGCCACTATCGACTCCAGGTTCTCAGCGGAGCGCGCTGGACCTGACCCGTGAGAACTCGCTTGCCGAACGCCTTGCGCATCGTTTCTGCCGCTGCACTGCTCATCAGGACGACTCTCGTCCCGCCGGACTGGAGCACCTCTATGGCGCTGATGGTGGCTCCATGATTGGCACAGGCGGCACGCACATTTTTCTCGTCCATGCCCAGGTTGATCCCTCGCGACGTAGAAGGTCGGTCGCCTGCGCTGCTCGTTGCTTGGCGCCAGCTCATGCAATCGGTGCCGAGTTGGCAGTGGCACCCGCCTCCTGCTGGAACCTGCGGATGCGTGCGGCATAGCCCTGAGCGAGACCGAGATGAGCGGCACGAGCTTCAGAGCCAGCGGCAGTTTCTGCTGCGACCAGCGACAGCTGATGGCGGCTCAGGATGTAATTCAGGTCCACGAGTGGTCTCCCGTTCGTAAGCGGGAGCGCGATAGTCTCTCAGCCGGCAGCGCCTACAATGGGGTTGCTGCAGATGAGATCGTTTAACACGCCTTCGCCGGGAAAGCGACAACTGAATGAAATTGGCGACAATTGCCTAAGATCGTGGATTGCCGCGCCATGCGGCACACGTACGGAACTTGGTCGAACGCCGGAGTGTCAGGATGAAGCGCGGCTTGGAATAGACCAGTGTCGATCTTCGTGCGGGCGAACTTCTGCCTGCGGAGCCAGCCCCTACCAGCAGGTAACTCCTCCGTACTCTCGGCCAGGATCGTTACATGGCCGAGCAAACCGTTGCCGAACATCACCGAGCGAACGTCGAGAAGGAGCGGCGATATGCTACGGAAGCGACAATGGCGAACATACGGGCGTTGCACTCCCGCGCCGCCGGCCGCTGGCTGAAGATGGCGGCGAGAGCGGAGAAAGCGGGGTTACGGTAATTGCTGGGCTTAGTCGCCCCGCTCGTAGCAAATCCCAGCACAGATTTGTCGGCCGTGAAAGGACCTTAGCGGACGGCCGGTTCTGGGTTCGCCCTCCAGCGGCCTTAACGACCGGAGCTGGGTCTACTGTAGCGCCGCACGCCCGAGGATCTGCTTACCTCTTCGTTGTGATCGGCTTGCTTGGCAGCCATCCTCCTGCCGTCGCGACGTAAAGGCGGGCGACGTTGAGGAACTGCCGCGTCCGCGCAACGACTAAACCATTGCTGGCGCGCTGGTAGAGGCGCTCGGTCTCCAGCACCTGCAGGATGCCGGAGTTGCCGACCTCGAAGCTGCGCCGCGATAGATGGCGCGAGCGGTCCGCGACCGCGAGCGAGGCTTGCTGGTCGGCGACCGAGCGGGTGTCGTTCTGCATCGCCGAGAGCAGGTCGGCGACCTGGCTGAACGCGACCAGCACGGTCTGTTCGTAGCTCGCCTGACTGGCGCGGGCACGGTCGACCGCCGCTGCGCGCTCGGCCTTCAGCGTGCCTCCCTGAAAGATCGGCGCAGTCAGCCCGGCGAACAGGTCGTAGCCACGAAAGGCGTTTTTGACGAGGTCGCCGACCGCCGGCGCGCCCTGCGTCAAAGTCGCGCCTAAGGTGATGTCGGGATAGAGGCGCGCGGTGGCGACGCCAATCGCGGCGGTGGCGGCGTGCAGCTGCGCCTCCGCTTGGAGGATGTCGGGGCGGCGGTGGACCAGCGCAGACGGGAGCGCCACCGGGATTGTCGCCGGCAGGGTCAGCCGGTCGAGCGCGATGTCTGTCGGCGGTAACGCGTCGGGTGTGGTGCCGATGAGAGTCGCGAGCAGGTGCCGCGCTTCCGCCAATTGTTGGTCGAGCTGCGGCAGATCGCCGCGATCGGCGGCATATTGGCTCTGCGCGTTAAGCACCTCAACCAACGTGCCCTCGCCGCCGGCACGGCGCTTTTGCGTCAAGTCGACGTTGCGCTGGTCGTCAGCGAGCAGCGCGCGGGAGGTGGCGATCTGCGCGTTGAGGGCGGCGATGGTCAGCACCTGATTGACCACCTGTTCGGCGATCGACAGATGCGCCGCCTCGGTCTGGCGCTGCTGCGCCTCCGATTGCGCTGCGCTCTCCTCGACGCTGCGGCGCAGGCCGCCGAATAAGTCGAGGTCGTAGCTGATGCCGCCGCCGACGGTGTAGAGGTTGAATTCCGGATTGCCGCCCGGTGCGAGCGGATTGTTGCCGGAAAAGCCAAAGGCGGCAAGGTTGACCTGCTGCTGGTCGACGCGGGCGTTGGCGTCGACCTGCGGCAGGCGACGGCCGGCGATGGCGCGAACCTCGTCGCGGCTGGCGGCGAGCGTCGCGTTGCTTGCGGCGAGGCTGCGGTTGTGGGCGATCGCCTGATCGACCAGCGCGTCGAGCTGCGGCGAGCCGAAGGCGGTCCACCAGCGCTGCTCCGGCCCGTCACCGAACGCCACGCGCGGCGGCGGCGCCTCGCCGGCGGGCTGGTAGCCGGTCGCGGCGGGGGCCTGCGGCCGCGCGAAATCGGGGCCGACAGTGCAGCCGGCGAGCGCGCCGGCCACGACGGCGGAGAGGAGCAGGGGGACAACGCGCATCGGATCAGTCCATGTGGATCGTCGGGCCGTCGCCGCCGCCGGCGCGGGGGCGGCGCATCAGCAGCAGCAGCGGGATGACGGCGAGGGTGAGGAGGAAGAGCAGCCAGAAGGCATCGACGTAGGAGACCATCGCCGCCTGGCGCGTGATCTGCGCGTTGAGCATGGCGACCGCCGACGGCGCGTCGAAGTCGAAGGCGGACGGCAGCAGCGGATTGTCCGGCCGGATGCCCTCGACCAGCCGCGCATGCACCGTCGCGCCGTTGCGGATGGTCAACGCCTGCAGCATCGAGATGCCGACTGCCGAGCCGATGTTGCGGGTCAGCGTGAACATCGCTGCGCCCTCATTGCGGTAGCGCGCGTTTAGCGTCGCGAAGGCGATCGTGGTCAGCGGCACGAAGACAAGCCCGGTGCCGATGCCCTGAATGAAGCCCGAGACGATCACCAGCCGCTCGTTCATGCCGAGCGTGAAGCCCGACATGATGTGCAGTGAGTAAGCGGCGATGGCGAAGCCGACGAAGATCAGGATGCGCGCATCGACCGTCTTGATCAGCCGGCCGACGACGATCATCGAGATCAACGTACCGATGCCGCGCGGCGCGGTGACCAGCCCGGTCAGCACCACCGGATAGCCCATCAGCGTCTCCAGCATCGTCGGCAGCAGCGCCAGCACGCCGAATAGCACGGTGCCGAGGAAGAAGCCGAAGATCGAGCCGGTCAGGAAGTTGCGATCCTTGAACATGCCGATGTCGATGAACGGGCGCCGCGCGGTCAGCGTGTGGACGACGAACAGGTAACCGAAGAACAGGCCGAGCGCCGCCTCGAGGCAGATCTCGGTCGAGCTGAACCAGTCCTTGGTCTGGCCGCGGTCGAGCATCAGCTGGATCGAGCCGATCGCCAGCGCCAGCATCGCGAAGCCGAACAGGTCAAGCCGCGGCCGCGCGGCATCCTTGGTCTCGGTGAGGAACCCCGACAGGCCGGCGAAGGCGAGCGCGCCGATCGGCAGGTTGATGTAGAAGACCCAGCGCCACGACAGATTGTCGGTCAGCCAGCCGCCGAGCGCCGGGCCGATGATCGGCCCCAGGATCGCGCCCATCCCCCATACCGCCATCGCCGGGCCGTGGCGTTCGGGCGGGTTGATGTCGAGCAGGATCGCCTGGCTCATCGGCACCAGCGCCGCGCCGAACACGCCTTGGAGCAGGCGGAAGCCGACCAGCTCGCCGAGGCTATTGGCGATGCCGCACAGGCCGGAGACGGCGGTGAAGCCGACGATCGACCACAGCATCAGCCGCTTGCGCCCGAACCGCCCGGCCAGCCAGCCGGTTAGCGGGGTCATGATCGCGGCGGCGACGATGTAGGAGGTGAGCACCCAAGTGATCTCCTCACCCGAGGCGGAGACGCTGCCCTGGATATGCGGCAGCGCGACGTTGGCGATCGTGCTGTCGAGCGAGTTCATCACCGTCGCCGCCATCACCGCGGCGGTGATGAAGCGGCGCGAAACCGGGTCCGGATAGGTGCCGGTCATCGCGCGGCGGCGTCACTGCCGAACAGGTGGCGGCGGTGGCCGGTGTCGACCTTGACCTCGACGCTGAGCCCGGCGTGCAGCGGCACGCCCGGCGGTACGCGGTCGATGCTGAACTCGACCGGCAGGCGCTGGACGACCTTGACCCAATTGCCCGTCGCATTCTCCGCCGGCAGCAGCGCGAAGCTGTTGCCGGTGCCGGGGCTGAAGCTGGTCAGCCGGCCGATCAGCTCCAGATCCGGGAAGGCATCGACGTGGAAGGTCGCGCGCTGGCCGACGCGCATATGGTTGAGCTGGTCTTCCTTGAAATTGCCCTCGACCCACAGGCGCGTGCCGGCGAGCGTGAACACCGGCTTGGCGGCCGTGACGTAGCTGCCGCGCTGGAGCTGGTCGACCTTGGTGACGATGCCCTCCTGTGCGGCGCGCACCACCGTATAGCCGAGGTTGAGGCGGGCGCGTTCCAGCGCCGCCTCGGCGCGCTGCACCGCCGGCTGCGCCGCGGTCGGCGCGTCGACGCTGCCGGTCAGCGTCGCGGCGACGCCGGCGTTCTGCTGCACCGAGGTCTGGATCTGCTGACGCGCGGTCTGCGCCGCGAGCACCGCCTGATCGTACTGGTTCTGCGACGAGATACCCTCTGCGAGCAGCGACTTCTGCCGCGCCGCCTCACGGTCCGCATAGGCGAGGCGCGCGCGGGCGGCGGCGAGGCCGGCCTCGCCCTCGCGGTAATTGGCGCGCAGCGACGACACCTGGGTGCGGGCGTTGGCGAGCTCTGCCGCCGCCTCGTCGACCGCGGCCTGGAAGGGGGCGGGATCGATCCGGAACAGTATGTCACCGGCGCGGACGCGCTGGTTGTTGTGGACCATCACCGCGACCACCGGTCCGCTGACGCTAGCGGCGACCGGCACCAGTCCCGCCTGGATATAGCCGTTGTCGGTCGACTGGTAGCGGCCGCCGCTCAGATAGAAGAACAGGCCGATCGCGACCGCGAAGATCGGCGCTGCGAGCAGCAGGGGCAGGCGCAGCCGGCTGCGTCGCACCGTGGTCGGGTCGGTCGCCTGCACTACCGGAGCGGGATCGGTGATCGGCGGCGCATCGGCCAGCGCGTCTGGGTCGGGGCGGGAATGGGGGCGGTCATCCAGGCTCATATTACCTCGCGGATCCGGGGACTCGCCCCGATGATCTCGGTCAATGTCGCGCCGGTGCACCCGCAAGGAATGGAAAGCAACCTGATAATGAGGCAGCTTACAGATAAGTAGCATTGACCTTTCTCGATCAAGCTCCGAAGCGCTGACATCCGGCAGCAGCGCATTATATGGTGGCACCGCCGCCATGCCGGCATCGGAGAAGGACATTGATGATCGCTCCTGCCGGAGCCCCGCCCGAACCCGCCTCCGCCGATGGCGTCCAGCGCAGCTTCGCATCGCAGGTCGCGCTGATCGCCCGGCTGCTGCGTAAACGCTTCGACGAGCGGGCACGCGCGATGGCGCTGACCGCGGACGAGGCGCTGACCCAGGCGCAATGGCGGGCGCTCGGCGCGATCTGGCTCCACCCCGGCTGGACTCAGAAGGAGATGGCGGAGAAGCTGGAGATCGGCCCGGTGGCGATGGGCCAGACGCTCGACAAGCTGGAGGCGCTGCAATGGGTCGAACGGCGCAGCGACCCCGGTGACCGCCGGGTCAAGCGGCTGTACGCGACCGACGCGGCAGAGCCGATGGTCGCCCGGCTCGGCCTGCTCGCGGGCCGCGAGGACCATTATGCCAGCGTCAGTCTGTCGCCGGAGAAGATGCGGACGCTGACCGGCTTGCTCGACGAGGTGATCGAGGCACTTAATTCGACCGCGTAGGTGAAGGGGCTCGTGGCGGTTGACGGGCCTACGATCTGCTATCTTTAGATGAACGAATGGCCGAAGCTGAGACGAGGCATTGACTCGCCGAATGATTGCTTCTGGGTCTTTCCGAGCATCGAGCATTACCGGCCCTTCCGCCCAGCGAGAGGGCCGGTCGCTGCGCGTTAGGCCGCGGCGCCGCCGTCGATGTTGAGGGTGGTGCCGGTGATGTAGCTCGCGTCCGGTCCGGCGAAGAAGGCCACTGCCCCCGCAATTTCTTCAACTTTCCCATATCGTCCTAGCGGGATCGCGCCGATCATCTGCTGTGCGAACTCGCTGTCGGCAGGGTTCATGTCGGTGTCGATCGGACCCGGCTGCACGGTGTTGACCAGGATGTTGCGCGCCGCGAGATCCTTGGCCCATCCGCGCGCCAGCGCCGCCACCGCCGCCTTTGTTGCGCTATAGACCGAGGTCGCCGGGAAAGCCTTCTCGCCCGAGATGCTTCCGATCAAGATGATCCGCCCACCATCGTTGAGATGCGGTAGCGCCGCGCGCGTGCCGACGTGCAGGCCTTTCACGTTGACGCCGAACTGGCGGTCGAAGGTCTCATCGGTGTCGTCCGCGATGGGCGAGAATTCCGCCACACCGGCATTGTGGACCAGAATGTCGATCGTGCCCAATGCCGCCGCAGCCTGTTCAACGCCAGCGCGCTGCGAGGCGGGATCGCCAGCGTTGGCCTGAAACGCGAAGGCGGTGCCGCCCGCGCTCTTGATTGCCGTCACGATGGCGTCCGCCGCGGCCCTGTTTGCCGCATAGGTAATCGCGACGGTCGCACCCTCGGCCGCCAGTCGCCTGGCGATCGCCGCACCGATGCCGCGCGATCCGCCGGTGACGAGCGCGGTCTTGCCTTGAAGGGACATGTGCATTCTCCAAAAATCAGGCCCGCGATCACGGCTTCGTGCGCTGTCGGCGGGGCACAAGATGGCGTGTCGCTTCATCAGTTCAATATTCCCGAACTATTAAATCGATGCGTGTGCCCTATATCCGTCGCATGCCCCGCTTCACCCATCCCCGGCTGGAGGACGTTCCGCTCGATCTGGCGCTGCACGCGCTGGCCGATTCCAATCGGCTGGGGATGGTGGCGCGGCTCGCCGCGACCGAGCGGCTGAGCTGCACCGATGCCGCGCCGTGCGAGTCGATCCCGAAGAGCACGCTGTCCAACCATTTGAAGCTGCTGCGCGCGGCCGGGCTGATCGAGACCACGCAGGCCGGGCGCGAGATGATTAACACGCTGCGCCGGGCGGACTTCGAACGGCGCTTTCCCGGCCTGCTCGACGCGGTGCTCGCCAACCGGCCGGCCTGATTACCCGCCGATCGCGTCGAGTTCGGCCACGGCATCCTTGGGCAGCGTCAGCGAGGCTGCGGCAAGGTTCTCGCGGAGATGCGCCACCGACGAGGTACCGGGGATCAGCAGGATGTTGGGCGAGCGCTGGAGCAGCCAGGCGAGCGCCACCTGCATCGGCGTCGCCTCCAGCCGTGCCGCCACGTCGGACAAAGCCGCCGACTGGAGCGGGCTGAACCCGCCCAGCGGGAAGAACGGAACATAGGCGACCCCCTCCGCCGCCAGTGCGTCGATAAAGGCGTCGTCGTCGCGATGAGCAAGGTTGTACTGGTTCTGGACGCAGGCGATCTCGGCGATCCTACGGGCCTCTTCGAACTGCGTCGGCGTCACGTTGCTGAGGCCGATGTGACGCACCAGCCCCTGACGCTGGAGGTCTGCCACCGCCTCGAGCGGCGCGGCGAGCGACCCTTCCGCCGGCCCGTGAACATCGAACATCAGGCGCAGGTTGACGACGTCGAGCGCCTCCAGCCCGAGGTTCGTCAGATTGTCCTCGACCGCGCGAGCCAGATCGTCCGGCTCGAAAGCGGGCAGCCATGACGCATCGTCACCGCGCCGTGCGCCGATCTTGGTCACGATCAGCAGGTCGTCGGGGTAGGGAAACAGCGCCTCGCGGATCAGCCGGTTGGTGACATGCGGACCGTAGAAGTCGCTGGTGTCGATGTGGTCCACACCCGCCTCCACGGCAGCGCGCAGCACCGCCAGCGCCTCACCGTGGTCGCGTGGTGGACCGAACACGCCGGGCCCGGCGAGTTGCATTGCGCCATAGCCAAGCCGCTTCACGCTGCGTCCGGCCAAGGAATAGGTGCCTGCCTGCTCGATGATCATCGTCAATCTCCTGTGCTGGCACTGAGATACGGCTTGCGGATCATCGCGATAAGCCGGAGTGATTTGCACGGGCTGTACGGAAAACCGCACAATGAAGGCCGATTTTGCCGATCTCAACTCGTTCCTGGCGGTTGCGCAGGCACGCGGCTTCCGCGACGCGGCGCGTACCGTTGGATCGAGCGCGTCGACGCTCAGCGAAGCCGTGCGGCGGCTGGAGGCGCGGTTGGGCGTCCGGCTGCTCCATCGCACCACGCGCAGCGTCGTGCCGACCGAGGCCGGAACGCGGCTGATCGAGCGGTTGGCACCCGTGCTCAGCGAGGTCGAGGCGGCACTCGACGTCGTGAACCTGTTCCGCGACCGGCCGGCGGGGAAGCTGAGGCTCAACGTGCCGGTCAGCGCAGCGAGGCTGGTGCTGCCGCCGATTCTGACAGGCTTCCTCGCCGCATATCCCGACATTCAGGTCGAAGTCGTCGCCGAGGACGGCTTCGTCGACATGGTGGCGTCGGGCTGCGATGCGGGCATCCGGTATGACGAGCGGCTGGAGCAGGACATGATTGCGGTGCCGATCGGTCCGCGCGTCCAGCGCTTCGCGACCGCGGCAGCCCCCGGCTATCTCGACGCGCGGGGGCGGCCGGGTCACCCGCGCGATCTGCTCGACCACGCCTGCCTGCGTGGCCGCTTCACCAGTGGCGCGCTCACCAGTCCATGGGAGTTCGAGCGAGAAGGCGAGATCGTGCGAATCGAGCCACAAGGGCCGCTGATCGCCAGCGTGGCTGGCGCGGCGGATCTGCTCGTCGACGTAGCGGTCGCGGGTGGTGGAATTGTGTCGCTGTTCGAGGACTGGCTGCGGCCGGCGCTTGACAGCGGCGCACTGGAAGCGGTGCTGCCCGATTGGTGGCAGTGCTTTTCCGGCCCGTTCCTATACTACTCTGGCCGCCGTCTATTGCCGCCACCGCTACGCGCGTTCATCGATTTCATCCGCAGCTAGAAAGTCAGTGCCCCATGCCGCACCGTGCCGGATCGGCTATTCTGGCGTGAGGGAGCGACTTGCAGGCGGCGGATGGCCTCCCGAATAGGTTCAACACCAAAGTGGACGAATGGCAGAAGGTGGCGTGCCAAATCCGAGTGCTGAATGACCGGAAATGGGTCTTGGGGTCTATGAGAAGCCAACAACCGTATGGGGGACGTAGGGCTCCTCCAGTCGGGCAATTTCGCTTTCAGACAGCCCAAGGTCCAACGCGGCGATCGCATCGTCGAGGTGAGCAGCCTTTGAGGCACCGATGATGGGTGCCGAAACTTCAGGCTTCGCCAGCACCCATGCCAGCGCCACCTGTGCACGCGGGACACCGCGCTCGGCGGCGATTGCGGCCACGGCCATCACCACCTTTTGGTCCGCGTCCGCGGTATGCACGTAGAGTGTGCTGCCGAATTCGTCGGTCCTTGACCGCTCGGTCGTGTCGTCCCAATCGCGTGTGAGACGGCCACGCGCCAGCGGGCTCCACGGGATGACACCGACACCCTCGGCCGCGCAAAGCGGCAGCATCTCGCGCTCCTCCTCGCGGTAGAGCAGGTTCAGATAGTTCTGCATCGTAGCGAACCGCGTCCAACCGTTCGCCTCCGACACATGGAGCATGGTCGCGAACTGCCAGGCATACATCGAGGACGCGCCGATGTAGCGTGCCTTACCCGCCTTCACGACGTCATGGAGCGCCTCCAGGGTTTCCTCGACTGGCACCTCGTGATCGAAGCGGTGGATCTGGTAAAGGTCGACATAGTCGGTGCCGAGCCGCACAAGGCTCGCGTCGATTGCCGTCATGATCGCTTTACGGCTCAGACCTGCGCCGTTGGGACCAGGGCGCATGCGGCCGTGCACCTTGGTGGCGATCACGAGCTCGTCGCGGCGGGTGTATTCCTTCAGCGCGCGGCCGACGATCTCCTCCGACGTGCCGTCCGAATAGACGTTTGCCGTGTCAAAGAAGTTGATGCCGGCTTCTACCGCCTTGCGCAGGATCGGACGGCTGGCTTCCTCGTCGAGCGTCCATGCGTGATTGCCACGGTCGGGAACGCCGTAGGTCATGCATCCGAGACATAGCCGAGATACGTCGAGGCCGGTGCTGCCGAGCTTGGTATAATCCATCGTTGTTCTCGCAATTCGGGTTTGTGGGTCCAACGAACGGCTTGGCAGGAAGTCGCCTACCGCGCCGGACCTCAGCGCGATCGGCTCACCATTCGACGCCGATCTTGCCGAAGTGCGTCGCGCCCATCTCGAAGCGGAACGCGTCTGCCAGCTTCTCGAGCGCGAAGCGGCGATCCACGACCGGCCGGATGCCGCTGGCATCAAGGGCGCGTACAAAGTCCTGTTGCTCGCGCCGGCTGCCGACGATCAGTCCCTGCAGCCGCGCCTGCTTCGCCATGAGCGCCGCGGTCGGCACCTCGCCGGCACTGCCGGTCAGCACGCCGATCAGCGAGATGTGCCCGCCGACACGTACCGCAGCGATCGACTGTGCCAGCGTGCCCGGCCCGCCAACCTCGACGACATGGTCGACTCCGCGACCCCCGGTCCAGTTGGCGATAGCACGGCCCCATTCCGGCTGGTCGCGGTAGTTGAGGACATGGTCGGCGCCGAGATCGCGCGCCCGCTCCAGCTTCGCACCCGACGACGACGTGATCGCCACCGTCGCCCCCATGAGCTTGGCGATCTGAAGCGCCCAGATTGACACGCCACCGGTACCGAGTAGCAGCACGGTGTCGCCGGCCTTGAGCTTGCCGTCGCCGACCAGGGCTCGCCATGCGGTGAGCCCAGCCGTCGTGATCGTGGCGGCCTCCACGGCATCGTAGTCACGTGGCGCATGCGTGAACGCCGTGGCAGGCAGAACGACATGTTCCTGCGCGAAGCCGTCGATCCCGTCACCGGGTGTGCGGCGGAAGTCGCCGGCGGTGGGTGGTCCATCCTGCCAATCCGGGAAGAAGCAGGAGACAACACGATCTTTCGGCCGGAACTCGGTCACGCCCTCGCCGACCGCTTCAACGACGCCGGCGCCGTCCGCCAGCGGGATGCGCCCGTCCGCCGTCGGCATCCGGCCGGTCGCAACGCCGAGATCGTGGAAGTTGAGCGAGCTGCCATGCAGCGCTACCCGGATTTCGCCCGCGCCAGGGGCGCCGGGATCAGGGCGCTCCTCCAGTGCTAGCAGATCAAGCCCAATCGGGCTGCGCAGAACCATTGCCTTCATGATCAAACTCCATTGTCTCGCACGAACCACACACTCGCGAGCTAACGCGCGCTGGCCTCTGGTGGCGTCGGAACGCGCAAGCGAGGACATTGGGGCGAGGTTCAGCCCCGCTTGCATAAATGCTCCGTTGCTACATTCGCCCGGCTACGGCCGTTCGGCGGCGATGCCAGAGCGCGCGGAATCAGCCGGCGGACCATAATGAATGAACGACCGCTTCCGGGAAGCAGTCGAGCGCCTTGGATTGACCGACTATGGGTCGCCCTGACTACTGGTTGCAGGGAACGCAAGGTCTTGCGTAGCCTTAGCCGACGCAGATGGCGATCGTAGTGGACCGGAAGATATGGATATGCGCATACTCATGATCGGGCTGGGCGACATTGCCCGCAAGGCGTATCTTCCGGTGCTGTCGCAGCGCGGCGATCTCGATATCCATCTCACGACCAGGAACAAAGTTGTTCTCGACGAAGTCGGTCGCGAGTTCCGGATCGTTAATCGGCACGCCAGTGTGGCCGACGCGCTTTCCGCGACGTCGTTCGATGCCGCCTTCGTCCATGCAGCCACGCCCGCGCATGGCGAACTGGTCAGGCTTCTGATCGACTGGGGTATCCCCACCTTCGTCGACAAACCGCTCGCGGATACCCTCTCTGAAACGGAAGCGCTCGTTACCCTGGCTGCGGCGAGGGGCACGCCGCTCGTCCTCGGGTTCAATCGGCGGTTCGCGCCGGACTATGTCGCCTTGCGCGCCGTCGATGCGAACCTCGTCGTCATGGAAAAGCATCGGCACCGGCAACCGGACCTGCCCCGTCGTGTCGTCTTCGACGACTTCATTCACGTCGTCGATACGTTGCTGTCGCTCACCCCTGCGCCGGTTCGCCGCCGCACCATCGAAACCCATGTCGTGAACGACATGCTGCACGGCATCACCCTCACGCTGGCAGGCGACGGGTTTACCGCAATCGGGATGATGCATCGGAACAGCGGACTCGATGAGGAGCGTCTGGACGTCATCGGTGGTGGGATGCGGCACAGCGTGCGGAACCTTGCCGAGCGTGTCGAAGCACAGGGTACGCAAAGCGTGCAACGACGGCCGGATTGGATTTCGGTCGGACGGCAACGCGGCTTCGAAGCGATGTGCGACGATTTCCTGATCGCGGTTCGGCAGCGCAGGCCGGTCGATGCGGCCGCCATCTTGGCGACGCATGTGATTTGCGAGGCCGTCGTCCGCCATGCGGAGGCAGGCATTCGTGGAGAAGTCTCTGCTGGCGCGGACTACAAGGACGGCGACAAACAACAACGTATCTGACTCACTATCGGCAGTCGGAAAGCGCCCAACGAAACGCGAACGTTCATCTGTCTCGGCCACGATCGGCGTCATCCACCTTCACCGTCGACCGAATGAACCTCGCGACATCCGCCAGGACCGGTCCACGGTTGCGAAAGGGGCGGGCAAGCGCAAGCAGGATGCCGACATGGCCAAGTTTGGGGTATGCCCTTTGCTTCACGGCAACGCCGCCCGCGCGGAGCCTGTTGGCCAGCGCTTCGCTGTTTCGGGGGCGCACGACGGTATCCTTGGTCCCGTAGAGCAGCAGTGTGGGCGGGTCACCGGTTCCCGCCCATGTCACTGGTTGCGTCTCCGCCGGATCAAAGGCCTGCCCGAAGGCCGCACGGCTCGCATCCACATCAAACGGGGCGAAGTCATAGGGTCCGGCAAGTCCGACGAACCCCCGCACCACCGACCGCGTCTCTCCCAGCCAGCGCGGATCGACCGCCAGCATCGCGGCGATATACGCGCCTGCCGAATGGCCCATCAGGACGACCGAGCGGCCATTGCCGCAATATCGGTCGGCGTTCGCGCGCACCCAGCGCACGGCGGCAGCACCGTCCTCGACGAACGCCGGATACCGGACGTCAGGCACCAGTCGGTAATCGGGGACGACGGTCACGAACCCCTGCGCCGCGAGCGCGCGGCCAACGAACGCGTAGCCCGCCCGCGTCCCGCTGTTCCAGCTGCCGCCGTAGAAGAACACCACGACCGGTCGCGGCTGCCCGCAAATGCCACGCGGTGCATAGACGTCCAGTCGCTGGCGCGGCGCCGATCCGTAGGCCAGCCCCCTAGCGACCAGAGTACCGCCGCGATCCTTCGGCACCAGCCTGTCAAAGGCGCCAAGCGGCGAACAGGCGGTGGCAAACGCCCCGAGCAAGGCGCCGATCCCCGGGCCCACGCCGCGCCGCCTCATGCCATTCCTGCTCCGGATCATATGGTGCGTCCTCCCGTTTTCTCGCAGCGTAGCCGACGTGGCCGGGTGGGGCACGCCCCGCGTACCTTTCAAACGCCGCCCCTGCGCCGCATAGGGGGTGATGGCCGATCCCATCCTCTACAGCTTTCGTCGTTGCCCCTATGCGATGCGTGCGCGACTGGCACTGGCCGTCAGTGCCGTGCGCTATGAACTTCGCGAGGTTCGTCTCTCGGCCAAGCCCGATGCGATGCTTGCGATCTCATCCAAGGGTACCGTGCCAATTCTGCGAACCGCCGATGGCGCGGTGATCGACCAAAGTCTCGCGATCATGCGATGGGCGTTGTCGCTCCGCGATCCGGACGACTGGCTGGCACGCGACGATCCGGCCCTGATCGCCAGCAACGACGGAAGCTTCAAGCACCATCTCGACCGGTATAAATATCCCGACCGGCACGGTTCGAACGCGGCCGAGCATCGCGATCTCGGCCTTTTGTTCCTGCGAGAACTCGATGCCCGCCTAGGCTCCACGGGACAGCTCGCCGGAATACGCATGGGTATCGCCGATGCGGCGATCATGCCGTTCGTCCGGCAATTCGCCGCGGTCGATCGCGGATGGTTCGACACGCTGACGCTGCAACATTTGCAGACGTGGCTCACAGCGCACCTTGCCTCCGATCTGTTCCGGCGGATCATGTACCGGGTCGCGCCATGGTGTCCGGGCGAGCGGATTGTCATCATGCAAGGCGGGGCGCGGGTCGATCCGCCCGCGAACGCCGAGTTGCAGCCCGACTGCCCCGCATTCCTCTAATTCTCAATAAGGCTAGCCGGGCAGCTGCCCGGAGCGGTTGGTAAGCGCCGGCCGCCAAGATGAATGAGCGACCGGAGTCGGGAAGCGGGCTGGGCGCTCTGAACGACCGTTCCTGGGTCCCTTCCGCCGCGATGCCTCACGTGGGTTCTGTCAGCCCAAGTGCACCGGCTGGTAATCAGGGCAGGGTAGGTGAGGGCATGCCTCGCCCGCGCAAGCCAGCCAGTCCGTTCCGCTACTTCAATTCATCGCCCGAGGTGATCCGCCTTGTGGTGCTGATGTACGTCCGCTTCCCGCTATCGCTGCGGAATGTGGAAGACCTGCTGTTCGAGCGCGGCATCGACATCTGCCATGAGACGGTGCGGATGTGGTGGAACAGGTTTGGGCCGATGTTCGCCGGCGAGGTGCGCCGCAGGCGGGTAAGCCGCATGCGTGGCTTTCGCCACTGGCGCTGGCACCTGGACGAAATGTACGTGAAGCTGAACGGCGAGATGGTCTACCTGTGGCGAGCGGTCGATCATGAAGGCGAGGTGCTGGAAAGCTACGTCACCAGAACGCGGGACAAGGCAGCTGCGCTCACCTTCATGAAGAAGGCGCTGAAGCGTCACGGTTCGCCTGAGGCGATCACCACCGATGGTCTGCGCAGCTATCGTGCCGCGATGAACGAGCTTGGCAATGTTGACCGCCAGGAGGTGGGCCGCTGGGCCAACAACAGGGTGGAGAACTCACACCTGCCGTTCCGACGACGGGAGCGGGCGATGCTCCGCTTCCGACAGATGAAGAGCCTGCAGAAGTTCGCTTCTGTCCACGCCAACGTCCACAACCACTTCAGCCTGGAGCGCCATCTCACCGACCGACACACCTACAAGGAACGACGCTCAGCCGCACTGGATGATTGGCGAGTGCTCGTCAGCTGATCTGCGGGCTTATTGATCGAAGCTTTAGCACCGGAGACGCGTCCGCCTTAAACTGACAGCTCCGCCACATTTTTCACGAACCAATAAAATTTCGGCCTGAAAGCATTCGGGTGCGGAAGCGTCGCGAACCCTGTCGAGCCGCTTGGCGGGTGCGGTTCGGCGCCACGTCGTGCGCCATCTGCGGCAGGCGAGGGCAGCTCCATGCCGCCATTCCATCATATCCTTCAGGCCGATGCCGGTGAACGCCGCATCGGCATGAAGGACGGGTTCTCCGCACGGCGATAGTCCGCCGGCGTTATCCCTTCTTGCCGATCAACTTGTCGGCGATCTGCTTGGCGGCGTCTTCGGCGGCCTTGGTCACGCCCTTCAGGATGTCGTTGGAGGTCTTGGCTGCGGCCTTGGCGGCGTCGTCGGCTGCCTTTTGGGCGTCCTTGGCGGCCTGTTCCTGCGCCTTGGCGGCGTCCGCGGCTGCCTTGGCGGCGTCTTTCTGGGCGTCGGCTGCCGCCTTGGCTGCATCCTTGGCGGCCTTGTCCGATGCGGCCTTGGTCGCATCGTCCGCCGCCTTCCTGGCGTCGTCCGCCGCCTTGGCGGCCTGTGCGTCGGAGGCTGCCTTGGCCGCGTCCTTGGCGGCCTTGTCCGCTGCCGCCTGCGCGGCATCGGCGGCGGCCTTCGCAGCCTCCTTGGCGGCCTTGTCCGCGTCCCTGGCTGCCTGGTCGGCGAGCTTGGCGTTGTCGGCTGCGACCTTGTCGGCGGCATCGCGCGCCGCCTTTTCGGCGTCCTTCATCGCCTGGGCGGCCTGATCCGCCGCCGCTTTCTGCGCGTCGCGCGCCGCCTTGTCGGCGGCGGCCTGGCTGGCGGCCTCGGCGGCCCTGGCGGCATCGCTGGCCGCCCTCGCTGCGAGCGCGGCGAGCTGGTCGGCCGCGGCCTTGGCCGCCGCGTCCTGCGAGGCGGCGGCGTCCTGAGCCGCCTTGGCCGCGTCACGGGCGGCCTGGTCCGCCGCGGCCTGCGCCGCCGCCTTTTGCGCCTCCTGCTGGACACGCTGCGCCTCGGCCGCCGCGGCGGCATCGGCCGCGGCGCGCGCATCGTCCTGCGCCTTTTGCGCGATGGCGGCGGCGGCCCTGGCCGCGTCCTCCGCGCTCTTGTCCTCGGCCGCCTTGCGCGCCGCGTCGGCGGCCTGCTGCGCGGTGGCGGCATCGGCGAGCGCCTTGGCCTGCGCGGCCTCCTTGGCGACGCGATCCGCTTCCGCGCGCGCCGCCGCATCGGCCGCCGCCGCCGCGGCCTTGGCCGTCGCGTCGGCCGCCGCCGCAGCGGCGACGCGCGCCGCCGCTGCCTGATCCTGTTCGGCCTTGGCGCGCGCGGCGTCCTCCGCCGATTTGGCGGCGGCCGCGGCGGCGATCTGTGCCGCCTGATCGGCCTCCGCCTTGGCCTGCGCGGCGGCGGCCGCCTCGGCGCTCGCCTTTTCCGCTGCCGCTGCGCTGGCGCGGGTCGTGGCGACTTCGGTTGCCGCCTCGATCACCTTGACCGCCGAGGACGATGCCTCCGTCGCGACCCGCGTCGCCGCCGCCACCGAGGCGAGCGCCGCGTTCGTTTCGACGCCGATCGTGCCCTGCACCATACCACCCGTGGTCTGCTGCAACGACACCGGTGCGGCATAGACCGCCTGCGACAGCGCCGCGACCTCGACGACCGGTGCGGCAGTCGCCGCTGCCGTCGCGGGCGCTGCCGCCGTATCCGCGGTCACCACCGTGTCGGCCACCGGTTCAGGCGTCGCGATGGCCGGTGCGGCCGGCGACTGGATGACCCGGCGCACGCCGCCGGTCTCCACCTCCATGCGGAAGCGGTCGCGCGACGATACCAGCGCGACGGAGCCCGGCAGGATCAGGTCGTGTGCGCCGCCGTCGGGCGTCGCCACCTCGACCGCGCCTTCCAGCACCTGGAGCGCGGTGCCCGAATCGCCGACGTTGACGCTGAAGGTGGTGCCCTTCACCACTGCGGCGAGGTAGGGCGTCTTCACCTCGAAATGCGGCGTCATCTTCTTCTTGATCATGAAGACGACGTTGCCGAATTCCTGGGCGATGCGGGTGAGGCCGCTCGCCTCCTCGCTGTCGCTGGGCAGGCGCAGCCGGGTGTCGGGCGCGATCATCATGAATTCCGTGCCGCGCACCAGCACCGCCCGGCCGCCCTTGGCCGTGGTGATCGTGTCGCCCGCCGCGATGGCGAGGCCGCGCGTCGCGGCCTTGCTGAGGCCGGCATGGGCGACGACGACCCCGCCGCTCGCCTCGCTGATCGTCCAGCCGCGCGAGGCGGCGAGCCCCGCAGTCGAACAGGACGTCGCCAGAACGGCGAGCACCAGCTTGCGCATTATCGTTTTCCCCTGTCGGGCGAGAACCGCCCAAGCATGGGCTGATAGACAGGGAAGCGTTGCGAACCGCTTGATCGGAATGGTTACCCGAATGTCTCGCGTCGCCATCGCAAATGCGGCGGTAACCAAATGCCAACACTGCCGCGTCTAGGCCCCTTGGCGATGAGTGGGGATACGATGCGTAGATACCGGACGATTCAGGCAATGTCGCTGGCGGCCCTCGGCCTCGCCCAGGCGGGGGTGGCGGGGGCACAGGTGCGGCTCGATCGCGCCGATCCGACGATCACCGAAAAATCGCTGCCGGCGCCCGGCCCGGACGTGACGCAGCCGCCTGCCACCACCGAGGTGGCGACACCGGCCGGCATCGCCGACACCGCCCAGCGCACGCCGACGATCACCGCCATCACCGTCGCTGATGGCGGCCTGCTGCCGGCTGCCGCCTATGCGCAGGTGCTGGCGAACGCGACCGGTCGCGCGCTCGACCGTGCCGATCTCGCCAAGCTGGCGGGCGATGTCGCGGCAGTGGCGCAGGCCAGGGGTTTCCCCTTCGCCACGGCATCGGTCGAACCGCAGCCGATGCGTGACGGCATCCTGCGCGTCACGCTCGACCCCGGCCGGATCGACGCCGTGCGCGTGGTCGGCGCACGGAACGCCGCTGCGGATGCATTGCTGGTCAAAGTGCTCGTCACGCACGGCCCCGTCCGCCAGGCGACGCTGGAGCGGGCGCTGTCGCTCCTCGCCGACATGCCCGGCGTGACGGTGAAGCAGACCCGCTACGTCCGCCAGCAGGGTTTCGGCATCCTGCTCGTCACCATCGATCAGGATCGCGCGAGCGCCTACCTCCAGATCGACAACCGCGGCAGCAAGGAGGTGGGGCCGATCCGCTCGACCTTGCTCGGCAATATCCGCAACGTCGCATCCGATGGCGACGAGCTGGGCATCATCGTCGCGCAGACGCCGATCCAGCCGAGCGAATTCGCCTTCCTCCGCCTGCGCTATGCCGCGCCGGTCGATGCCGCGGGATCGATCCTGGCGGTATCAGGATCGATCGGCCGGTCCCATCCGGGTGCGTCGCTCGCCGCGCTCGACGTGATCGGCAACAGCGGCGATCTGGCGGTCACCTATGCACGGCCGCTGCTGCGCCGTCGCAGCGAAGCCTTGTGGGCCACGGCGGAATGGCGGGCGGTCAGCATCGACCAGTCGCTCGCCGGCCAGCGGCTGCGCGCCGACCGGCTGTCCACCTTCACCGGATCGGTCAACGGCTTCACGCCGCTGGCCGGCGGCGTGTTCCGCGGCGAGGTGTCCGCCGTCGCCGGCCTGCCGCTGGCCGGCGTGTCGCATGAAGGCGACCGGTTCATCTCGCGGCCGGATGGCGATGCGCGCTTCGTCGCGGCGACCTATACCTTCGACTGGACGACGCATCTGTCGCGCCCGATCAGCATCGTGCTCGCCTCGGCCGGCCAGCTCGCCTCGCGGCCGCTGCTCGCGACGGCGGAGATCGGCATCGGCGGGCCGGTGTTCGCGCGCGCCTACGATTATGCCGAGCGGACCGGCGACCAGGGGATCATGGGCTCGGCGGAATTGCGCGCGGACACCGGTCGGTTGATCGCCGGGGTGATCGACCGGACGCAAGTCTACGGCTTCGTCGATGGCGGGGTCGTGCGCAACCTGCGGGACGGCTTCGGCGGCGGTTCGCTGGCGTCGAGCGGCGTCGGCCTGCGCGCGGGTACGGGCCGGATCGACGGGATGGTGGAGGTGGCGCTGCCGCTCAATTCCGATCGCTTCGACACCGGCGACCGTACCCCGCGCATCTCGCTGCGCCTGTCGCGGATATTCTGATCGGACGGCGGTGTTTTCCGTCACCGGACCTTCAGGGCGCAAAGCGCTCTCGCAACGTCCGATGCCGATCCTCCGCCGCGAAGCGATGAACCGATCGGGCGGACGGGGGTTGGATCGGTTCGCATGGACCGGCAACGTCGCCGTGGCATGTCATCCACCACGAGGACCGGCCAGTGACCGATATCAACACCGCGAACCAGGACGAACTCGACGCCGTCGAGGGGCTGCGTGGCCATGGCTTCGAGATCGTGCGGTATCGCGAGGAGCGCGGACGCTTCACCAGCCTGCGCCAGCTCGACGAGGTGCCCGGCCTGTCCGGCAAGCTGGACGAGGCGACGCGCGGACAGCTGAGCGTCTGACGCACGGGCGGCGCGCGCGTTGCGGATCGCGAGCTATAACGTCAACGGCATCAACGGCCGCCTGCCGGTGCTGCTCGACTGGCTGGCCGAATGCCGCCCCGATGTCGTCTGCCTGCAGGAGCTGAAGGCGCCGGAGGCGCGCTTCCCCCGCCTCGCGCTGGAGGAGGCGGGATATCACGCGATCTGGCACGGTCAGCCGAGCTGGAACGGCGTCGCCATCCTCAGCCGGCGCGATCTGCCGGTCGAGACGCGGCGCGGATTGCCCGACGATCCCGATCCCACCCAGAGCCGCTATGTCGAGGCGGCGGTGGACGGCGTGCTGATCGGCTGCCTGTACCTGCCCAACGGCAATCCGCGTCCAGGCGCGAAGTTCGACTATAAAATGCGCTGGTTCGATGCGCTGATCGCCCATGCGCAGACGCTGGTCGACACCGGCCTGCCAGTCGTGCTGGCGGGCGATTACAACGTCATGCCGACGCCCCGCGACGTCTACAAACCCGAACGCTGGCAGGACGATGCGCTGTTCGCGCCGGAGGTGTGCGCCGCCTTTGCCCGGCTGGTGGCGCAAGGGTGGACCGACGCGCTCCGCACCGTCCATCCCGATGCGACGCTCTATACGTTCTGGGATTACCTGCGGAACGCCTATGGCCGCGATGCCGGCCTGCGCATCGATCACCTGCTGCTCAGCCCGTCGCTGGCACCGCGGCTGCGCGATGCGGGCGTGGACCGGGCGGTACGCGGCCGGGACAAGTCGAGCGACCATGCGCCCGTCTGGATCACGCTCGCGAACGAATAAACCTGCGGGCTTGCGCGATCGCGGCCGCTGGGGATAAGACGCGCCATCCGCATGGACCCGGTGCAAATCCGGGTGGCTATCCCGGCCGCCGATCCGCCGGGCAACCTCCACATGATCCGAACAGGCGCCGCCTTCGCGCGTGCGGCCGGCATGTGTTGCGTTCACGACAGGCAATGACCCACCCACTCTCCCGTTTCCGAACCGAATGGTTCGCCGGTGCCGGCGAAGCGCGCCGCGACATCCTGGCCGGCATCGTCGTCGCGCTGGCGCTGATCCCGGAGGCGATCGGCTTTTCGATCATCTCGGGCGTCGATCCGCGCGTCGGCCTCTATGCCTCGGTGGCGATCGCGATCGTCATCTCGCTGCTCGGCGGCAGGCCGGCGATGATCTCGGCGGCGACCGCGGCGGTCGCCGTGGTGGTGACGCCGCTGGTGCGCGACCACGGCGTGCCCTACCTCTTCGCGGCCACCATCCTGATGGGCGTGATCCAGATCGCGGCGGGGCTGCTCAGGCTCGACCTGCTGATGCAGTTCGTCTCGCGATCGGTCATCACCGGCTTCGTCAACGCGCTGGCGATCCTGATCTTCATGGCGCAGCTGCCGCAGCTCGTCGGGGTCAGCTGGCACACCTATGCGATGGTCGCGGCGGGGCTGGCGATCATCTACCTGTTGCCGCGCGTCACGCGGGCGGTGCCGTCGCCGCTGGTCGCGATCGTCCTGCTGGCGATCGTCAGCATCGCCATGGGCCTGCCGGTGCGCACCGTCGGCGACATGGGGCGCCTGCCCGAAGGATTGCCCAGCCTGGCGCTGCCGGACGTGCCGCTGACGCTGGAGACGCTGCGCATCATCCTGCCGTTTTCGCTGACCATGGCCGCGGTCGGCCTGCTCGAATCGCTGCTCACCGCGCAGATCGTCGACGACATGACCGACACGGACAGCGACAAGCGTCGCGAATGCATGGGGCAGGGGGCGGCCAACATGGCGGCGGCGCTGGTCGGCGGCATGGGTGGCTGCGCGATGATCGGCCAGTCGGTCATCAACGTCACCTCCGGCGGCCGCAAGCGGTTGTCCACCTTCGTCGCGGGTGCCTTTCTGATGTTCCTGCTCGCGGTGCTCGGCCCGGTGGTCGGGCGTATCCCGATGCCCGCGCTGGTCGCGGTGATGGTGATGGTGTCGATCGGCACGTTCAGCTGGAATTCGATCGCCAACCTGCGCCGGCATCCGCCGACCTCGTCGGTCGTCATGCTCGCGACCGTCGCGGTCGTGGTCGCGACCCACGACCTCGCGCGCGGCGTGCTGGCGGGCGTGCTGCTGTCGGGCATCTTCTTCGCAGGCAAGGTGCGCCGCATGTTCGCCGTCGAGCGCGCGGACGAGGGCGGCGCCGGAGGGGTGGCGTATCGCGTCTCCGGCGAGATCTTCTTCGCCTCCGTCGATCGCTTCACCCGCGCCTTCGCCGCCGAGGGCGGGCGCGCCGTCACCATCGACGTGTCGGCGGCGCATTTCTGGGACATCTCAGGCGTGGCGGCGCTCGACAAGATCGTCGCCCGGCTGCGGCGGGATGGATCGGAGGTGACCGTGATCGGCTACAACCGCGCCAGCGCCGACCTGATCGACCGGTTCGCGCTCCACGACAAGACCGGGTTCGAGCTCGGCGCCGTGCCGCACTGACCGCCGCGCATGCCGGCGATGCGCGGCGATGCAGGACAAGACGCTCGCCACGACAAGGGCGAAGGCGGCGACCTCCAGCGGCAGCGGCCAGCGGCGTTCCCACAGGAAGCCGTAGAGCAGCGCGAACAGCGTTTCGAACAGGATCATCTGGCCGACCATGGTCAGCGGCAGCAGCCGGCTCATCCGGTTCCACAGCGCATTGCCGGCCAGTGAAGCCAGGAGGGCGACCCCGATCGACACCGCCGCCAGCATCGCCCAGCCCTGCGCCTGGTGCCGGGCCGGCTCGATCGCCGCGCTCAACGGGATCAGCGCCGTGGCCTGCGCCCCGGTGACGATCCCGGTGAGCAGGTTCCAGTCATGGGCGGACACCGCCGGCAGCCGCGCCAGGCAGCGGGCATTGCCGACCGCGTAGGCGGTCCACGACGCCAGCGCGCCGACCGCGCAGCTCAGGCCGACCAGCGGCAGCGCGGTGCCGGTCGATGCGGACCGCCCCAGTGCCTGCCAGCCGATGCAGGCGACGCCCGCGGTGCACAACAGGATCGACGGCGCCAGCCGCACGAGCGGCACCGCACCGGCATCGCGGCTGCCGATGATCGTGACCGCGACGGGCAGGAAGCCGATGACGAGCGAGGTCATCGCGATGCCGCCGGTCTGCACCGCGGTCGACAGCAGCACATAGTATAGCGTGTTGCCGGCGACCGACAGCCACGCCAGCGCCAGCCAGTCGCGCCGTGCCAGCAGCCGGGTCAGCACTCGCCAGCGCGGCGCGACCAGCATGGCGGAGATCAGCCCATAGGCGAGGTAGCGCCCGATCGCGAGTTGCAGCGGCGTCGCCTCGCGCACCAGCGCCGGCGCCAGGAACACGAGGCCCCACAGCGCACCCGCTGCCATCCCGCAGGCGATGCCCGATGCGGTGCGATCCTGGCCCATGCCCGGCGCCTGCGATGCGATCATGGATGGTGTCCCGCTGTCTCAGCCTTTCGCCTATCACGTCACCGGCGAGCGATGTGCGCTTGCTCAGCCGCCCGAATGCAACAATTACTCGCGCATGGCCCGCAGCATGTCCTCCCGCCGTCCGACGCTTGATCCGTTCGACCGGGCGATCCTGCGCATCCTGCAGGTCGATACGAAGACGCCGCAGCGCACGATCGCGGCCGCCGTGAACCTGTCGACCGCGGCGGTGCAGCGGCGGATCGCCGCGCTGGAGGATGCCGGCATCATCCGGCACAATGTCGCGATCCTCGATCCGCGTGCGCTGGGCCTGACGATCACCGCGATGGTGGAGGTGCAGCTGACCGACGAGCGCCCCCATACCGTGGCGGCCGCCAAGGCGGTGTTCCTCGCGACGCCCGAGGTGCAGCAATGCTATTACGTCACCGGCGGCATCAGTTTCGTGCTGGTGATCGTGACCACCGACATGGTCGTCTACGAGGCGCTGACCCGCCGCCTGTTCACGCAGAACGCGGCGGTGGCGAGCTTCCGCAGCCTGATCGCGCTCGATCGGGTGAAGGCGGGCGCGGAGGTCGCCGTACCCTGACTGCGCCGATCGACCGGTTCCGTTCCGATGGAGAGGGGGCTACACTGCCGGGATGATCGCCGCCGGTTGCCTGTCGCTCGTCGTCCTCCCGCTGATCGGCATGGCGGCGGGCGGGTGGCTGGCGGGATCGGGCGGCGCGGCCTGGGGCGCGGGCATCGGGTTTGCGCTCGCACTGGCGCTGTGCGGCCTGTCCGGGCTGGCGCTGGTCAAGGCGCGCCGGGGCTGACCATTCCGATCGCCTCAGGCGCGTCGCGCAGCCGCAGGTAGAGCTTGGCCTTGGCGGTGGCGGGGATCGTCAGGTCGAGCGTGTTGCCGGTAAAGCCGTCGGGCACCGCTTGCACGGTGGCGAACCGGTCATCGGTTGCAATGGCGCGGACGAGGAACAGGCGATCCGCATCCAGGATGCAGCGCGTCGCCGACGGACAGGTCAGGCCGTGCACCTCGGGCAGGCGGATCGCGGTGCCGAGCGGCGCCCAGCGCGAGGCGACGCCACCCTGGATGACCCGAAAGCGCAGGCGGCCGTGGACCAGCGGCCCCAGCCGGTCGCGCGGCACCAGGCTGACGATGCCGGTGGTCGCATCCTGCACGTCATAGCCCTTGCCCGCCGTCCGCTGCACGCTCGCGCCGCCGTCCGCCGCGGCGACCTCGACGATCTCGCGCCCGGTCAGCGGGCTGCCGGCATCGAGGCGGAAGGCGAAGCTGACCGCGGCGTCCTGCGCGAAGGCGTCGTCGGGCGATAGCGCGATGGCGAGCGCACCGGTGCGCTGCGGCGGCCGGGCGCTGCGCTGGAGCAGCACCGGATCGGGACGCGCCGGCGCGACGGTGAGGGGAACCGTCTTGTGCCGGTCGCCGGTGAAGGTCACGGCCGCGGCCAGGCGCGTGCCGGCGCCGAGCGCGCGCAGCGCCGCAGGATCGGCGGGCACCAGCACCAGCCGGTCGCTGCCGTCGGCGCGGCTGAGCGCGCCCGGTTGCAGCGTCGCCTTGCCGATCGTCACGCTGCGCACCTGATCGAGCCGCGACCCGGTCAACACCGCCTCGTCGTCACCCGCGGCAAGCGTCAGGTCGTCGAGCCGGCCGACCTCCTGCAACGCAGGCAGCGTCAGGGTGACGGGCGCGGCCTGAGCGCTGCCGGAAACGGTCAGCGTGACGGGGCCGGGCGTCGCCTTGTCGAGCGGTATGGCAAGGGTGATCGCATGCTGGCCGCTCTGCTTCCACGTCAGCGGCTGGGGTGCGCCGTCGCCGCGCCGCATGGTCACCGCGCCGATGCAGCCGGCGCCGTCGCCGGTCAGCTCCAGGCTGTTGTCGCGGCCGACGACCAGCGATGCGCCGGCGGGCGCCGCCCAGCGATTGACCCGCGGATCGGAGAGGGTGAGGCGCGGCCCCTCGAACGGCGTGAACCCCCAGTTGCCGTGCAGCCGCGCCTCGACCACCGGCGCGAAGCCCTGGTCGGGCAGGGCGCGGTCGAGCACGAAGCCGCCGCGGCGCGGATCGGCATGGACGGGCAGGTCGATCGGCGTGCCGTCCTGCCGCGTCACGCGCACCCGCATGTCGTGGGCGTAGCGGGTCGCATAGACCAGTGGCGCCCCCTCCACCGGCAGCACCGCATCGGCGCGCGCGCACAGCAAGGCGCTGCCATCGGTCGCACGCAGTGGCGGCGGCTTGGGCGCCTCGATCGCGGGCAGGCCGATGACCATCACCGAGGCGGGCTTGCCGAAGGAGAGCGGCGTGTTGAGCAGCAGGGTGATGCGATCCCCGCCCATCCGCGCGAGCGCCGGCACGAATTGCAACTGGGTCGACTGGAACGCGCCGAACAGGCGGAAGATGTCGCGCATCACGCCGATGTACGAGCTGTAGGTGCCATAGCCGCCCTGCGGCGTCGCGCTGATCTGAAAGGCGAGGTCGGTCGGCGCCCCCGCCAGCGTGTCGGCGAGCGCCGAACTGTGCGTATCGGCGAACAGCAATGTCTCGCGGTCGCCGGTCAGGCACGCGGCCTGCAAGTCGGCGGGCTGTTGCAGGCATTCCGCCTTCAGCTTGATCGACAGGCTGCGGGTGAGCATCTGCGAGGTGGCGTTGACGCTCTCGGGGTCCTTCGCCGCCGCCTGGAGCAGCAGGTCGAGGAACGTGTCGAGCCGGGCACGGTCGAGCGAGGCCTGGTTGAGGTCCTGCACCGCGCGCACGAAGGTGCCGGGCTGCTTGCGGACCGCGCTGACGATCGCATTGGCGCCGCCGCCCCGTTCGGGCAGCACGAACAGCGCGAGTTGCTGGGCGCCCTTGGGTACGACCAGCGACAGGTCGCCGTTCTTGGCCTTGCCGCTCAGCGTGTCGTGGAACCAGTCGCGCGGCGGCCGGTCGGTCGCGCCGCGCAGAAAGGCGGCGACCAGCCGGAACCGGTCCGTCTGCCCGGCCGGCAGATCGAGCTTGATCGCGATCCGGTCGCCCTCGGCGAGGTTCGGCACCCATTCCAGCGGCAGCGTGGCGCCACCGCGCGTCACCGCGACGTCGAGGCGCGGACCGGTGAGGTCGAATTGTGCCGGCGTCGCCCGCACGGCGCAGGTCGCGACCAGCAGGAGGGAGAGGCCGAGATTGCGAAGGAAACGCGACATGAGGCTGGATTCGATCCGTCTCGCAAGAGCGCCATGGGACCCGCGCGTCCTTGCCGCCGACCTGTGTTCAGAATGAGGCCGGATGCAGGGACGCGTGTGCGGCGCTAGTCGGTTTCGGCGCCGTCGGGATCGTCGTGCGCGCGATATATGTCCGAAAGGGATCGCCGCGGCTGGCCTTTTCGCCGGGGGCCTGTAAGCGGGCGGGCATGGCTGGACTGCGGACGACCCGGGCGGGAGCGCGCAAATGGACCCCGTCGCGGTATCGCGCCTTGCTGCGCGCCCGTGGGCCGCGATCGGTGCAGTTCCGCACCCGCATCGCGATCCTGATGGGCGCCGTCGCGATCGGCCTCGCCGCCACGGTCTTTGCCGAGGCTGCCGATTCGGCCGGCGCGATGTTCAATCGCTACGTCGAGCGCCATCCCTATGCGCCGCTGGTGACGACGCCGCTGATCTTTGCCGTGCTGGTGTGGCTGACCCGCCGCTACATCCCGCTCGCGCGCGGATCGGGCATCCCGCAGGTGATCGCCGCGCAGCAGGATCCCGAACGGGCGACCCGGTCGCTGGTGTCGATCCCGACGGTCGTGGGCAAGGCGCTGCTGACGCTCGCCGCGGTGCTGGGCGGCGCCTCCGTGGGGCGCGAGGGGCCGACGGTGCAGATCGCCGCGGCGGTGATGGGGCTCAGCCACCGGCTGCTGCGCGTGCCGCTGCGCGGCGCGGTGCTGATCGCGGGTGGCGCGGCCGGCGTCGCCGCGGCGTTCAACACCCCGCTCGCCGGCCTGCTGTTCGCGATCGAGGAGCTCGCCTCGGCCTATGAGCAGCGGGTGACGCTGCTGGTCATCGCGGCGATCGTCATCGCCGGCATGGTCGCGCAATCGGTGCAGGGCGATTACGTGTATTTCGGCCTGATCGGCGCGCATATGGCGCTCGGCCCGGCGCTGGTCGCGGTGCCGGTCGCAGGCGTCGTCGGCGGCATTGCGGGCGGCGCGTTCTCGCGCCTGATGCTGACGCTCGCCACCGGCACCCATCGCGTCACCCGCTGGTCGAAGCGGCAGCCGGTCGTCTTCGCGGCGCTGTGCGGGCTGGTGGTCGGCGCGCTCGGCTGCGCGACCGGCCTCACCTGGGGCACCGGCTACAGCGCGGCGCGGGCGATGATCGTCGGCGTCGATGCGCCGCTGTGGTTCGGTCCCGCCAAGTTCATCGCGACGCTCGCCACCGCGGTCGCCGGCCTGCCCGGCGGCATCTTCGCGCCGTCGCTGGCGGTGGGAGCTGGGATCGGCAACCTGCTGCGCTCCGTCTTCCCCGGATCGCCCTCGTCGGCGATCGTGATCCTCGGCATGGTCGGCTATTTCGCCGGCGTCGTCCGTGCACCGCTGACCGCGGTCATCATCCTGTCCGAAACCACAGTCAGCCGCGGGCTGATGCTGCCGATGTTCGCCACCGCCTTCATCGCCGATGGCACCAGCGCCTTGATATGCCGGGAAAAACTCTACCACGGCCTGTCCAGGACCTTTGCGATGCGCTGACCGGCGCTATCGCCGTGCCTCGCCCGCCAAAAAGCGGTTGAAAGGTTAGCGCCACTGACCGAGAGGATGGGAATCGGTCGCGCGTCGTGAGCGGCCGGCGATGGGGTCGGACGACGCAGCTGTGCTGAACGAAATCGATGTGGATCAACGCTTTGCGCTGTTGGTCAAGGCGGTCAAGGATTACGCCATCTACCTGCTCGACCCGGAGGGCCATGTCGCCAGCTGGAACGCGGGCGCCGAACGGTTCAAGGGCTATACGGCCGACGAGATCATTGGTCAGCATTTCTCGCGCTTCTACACCGAAGAGGATCGCCAGGCCGGCGAACCGGCAAGGGCGCTGCACATCGCGGAGAGCGAGGGCAAATACGACATCGAAGGCTGGCGGATGCGCAAGGACGGCACGCGCTTCCGCGCCAGCGTGCTGATCGATCCGATCCGCGACGATGCCGGCCGGCTGATCGGCTTCGCCAAGGTGACGCGCGACCTCACCGAACGCTGGCTGGCGCAGCAGGAGGTGGAGCGCGCGCGCGAGGCGATGGCACAGGCGCAGAAGATGGAGGCGGTGGGCCGCCTGACCGGCGGCGTCGCGCATGATTTCAACAACCTGCTGACGATCATCCGCTCGTCGGTCGACCTGCTGCGGCGACCCGGCCTCGATCCGGCGAAGCACGACCGCTACATCGATGCGATCGCCGATACCGCCGATCGGGCCGCGGCGCTGACCGCGCAGCTGCTCGCCTTCGCCCGCCGCCAGCCGCTGAAGCCTGAGGTGTTCGACATCGCCGAACGCCTCGCCGCGATGCGCCCGATCATCGAAACGAGCACCGGCCCCGCGATCCGGCTGACCATCGAGGCGGCGGCACCCGCCCTCGTCTACGCCGATTTCAACCAGTTCGAGACGGCGCTGCTCAACCTGGTGGTGAACGCCCGCGATGCGATGCCCGCGGGCGGCGGCCTGCGCGTCGCCTGCCGGCCGGCGGACGGCGTGCCGGCGGTGCGCGGCCATGGCGCCGCGAGCGGCCGCTTCGCCGCCGTCACCGTCACCGACGAAGGCGGCGGCATCGACCCGCAGACGATGCGGCATATCTTCGAACCCTTCTTCACCACCAAGGGGCTGCACAAGGGGACGGGGCTGGGCCTCAGCCAGGTGCACGGCTTCGCCAAGCAATCGGGCGGCGAGATCGACGTCGACAGCGCGATCGGCCAGGGCACCACCTTCACCCTGTTCCTGCCGCTGGCCGACGGCGGGCTGGCGCAGCGTGCCGCCCGCCGCAAGCGGCCGGATGCGAACCCCGGCACCCGCCGCATCCTGCTGGTCGAGGATAACGAGGCGGTCGGCGCCTTCGCCCGCGAACTGTTCGAGGAGATGGGCCAGATCGTCACCTGGGTGCAGAACGGCGAGGCGGCGGTCGCGCTGCTGGAGGTCGCGGCGGCCAAGTTCGACCTGATCTTCACCGATGTCATAATGCCGGGGATGAGCGGCCTCGATCTAGCCCGGCTGGCGACGGAGCGCTGGCCACAGATCCGGGTCGTGCTGACCAGCGGCTACAGCGATGCACTGGCCGAGGATGGCGACCATGGCTTCGACTTCGTGCGCAAGCCCTATTCGGTGGAAGGGATCGTCGCCGTACTGGGCAACACGCCCGATACCGCACATCCCGCCGCGGCGAGGGATATCGAAGCGATCTGACGGATTGTGTCCGGGTAATCCCTATCGGAGGCACCGTCATGATTCGCTCCTTCCTCATCGGCCTCGTCGCGGGCCAGCGCGGCATCACGCCGCTCGCCGTGGTGGCGACGGCAACCCGGCGTAAGGAGCTGCCCGCCGCGCTGCCGCTGCAATCGCTGATGGAAAATCCGGTGGTCGCGGCAGGCGCAGCCGCGTTCGCCGCGGCGGAAATGGCGGGTGACAAGATGAAGACCGCGCCCGATCGCATCGTGCCGATCGGCCTTGCCGTGCGCAGCGTCACCGCCGCTTATGCCGGCGCGGCGGTCGCCCCGCGCGACCGGCGCGTGCTGGGCGCCGCGGTCGCCGTGGGAACGGCGCTGGCCTCCTCCTATCTCGGCTGGCGGCTGCGCTGCGCGGCGATGCGGCGCTTCGGGCAGACGGCGACGGGCTTCGTCGAGGATGCGATCGTGTTCGGCAGCGGCCTTGCGATCACCTCGCCGAAACTGGTCGGGATCAAGGGGTAAGGGAACATTCGGGCCCGCGGGCGGCTTCACCCCATCCAACACCGGGAGTGACGACGATGGACGACAGCCGCCTGTGGAGCTTCGAGGAAAGCCTATGGACCGAGGGTCCCGACAATTACCGTGAGAAGGTGGACGACGAGGTCGTCATGGTCCTGCCGCAGCCGCCGTTCGTCTACCGTGGCGATGCGGCGATCGAGGCAGTGGCGGCGACCCCGGTGTGGGACGGCGCGGACCTCGACGAACGGCAGGTGTCGCGCCCGCAGGAAGGGCTGATCGTGATCGGCTATCGCGTCCGCGCCCATCGCGGCGATGAGACGTATGAGGCGCATTGCACCTCGGTCATCCGCCGCCTGGAGCATGAGGTGTGGCGCGTGGTGCAGCATCAGCAGACGCCGGTCCTCGCCACCACCGCGGGCTGAACGCCGGCTCCCGAACGACGCCGCCCGTGTGTCGTTCGGGACGCGCGAAAGGGAGGTGACCGCGCCCTTGATGCAGGAGAGCGCGCGCGGCGGGCCGATCCGTGCTAGGCGGTCGGTTCCCCGGGAGATGACCATTTGGATATCGTTGCGCTCTGCCTGTTTCTGTTGCTTGCCGTGGTCGTCAGCGGCATCGTCGCCCGCATCCTGCCCTCGGCATTACCGCGCCCGCTCGTCCAGATCGCGCTGGGCGCGCTGATCGGCAGCTTCGCCGGCATCCGCGTCGAGCTCGATCCGGAGCTGTTCTTCCTGCTGCTGGTGCCGCCGCTCCTGTTCCTCGACGGCTGGCGCATTCCCAAGGACGAGCTGTTCCGCGACGCCCGCATCGTGCTCGGGCTGGCGCTCGGCCTCGTGTTCCTTACCGTGCTGGGGCTCGGCCTGTTCGTCCACTGGCTGGTGCCGGCGATGCCGCTGGCGGTCGCCTTCGCCCTGGCCGCGGTAGTCTCGCCGACCGATCCGATCGCGGTGGGCGCGATCGCGCAGAAGGTCGCGATCCCCAAGCGGATGATGCACATCCTGGAAGGGGAATCGCTGCTCAACGACGCGTCGGGGCTCGTCTGCCTGCGCTTCGCCATCGCCGCCGCGCTCAGCGGCGCCTTCTCGCTGCCGCATGCGATCGGCACCTTCGCCTGGACCGCGCTGGGCGGCGTCGCGATCGGCGCGGCGCTGACCTGGGCGGCGGTGCAGGGCAAGGCGCTGGTCGCGCGGCGCTTCGGCGACGACACCGGCTCGAACATCCTCGTCAGCCTGCTGATCCCGTTCGGCGCCTATCTCGCCGCCGAGCATGTCCACGCCTCCGGCGTCCTCGCCGCGGCGGCGGCGGGCATCACGATGACCTTTGCCGGCAGCGGCGTCGACACCGGCGCCTCGACCCGCATCCGCCGGCGCGCAGTGTGGGACATGCTGCAATTCACCCTCAACGGCGTCATCTTCGTGCTGCTCGGCGAACAATTGCCCGAGCTGTTCCGGGGGGCACGCGCGGCGCTCGCCGGCACCGGCCACGACAGCGCCTGGTGGCTGCTCGCCTATGTCGCGGCGATCGTCGCGGTGCTGGCGGTGCTGCGCTATGGCTGGGTCTGGCTGTCGCTCCAGTTCACCCTGTTCCGCGCGCGCCGTCGCGGGCACGAGGGCGCCGGCAGCCCGCCGCGCCGGGTGATCGCCGCCATGTCGGTGGCGGGCGCGCGCGGCGCGATCACCCTGGCGGGCGCGCTGACCCTGCCGCTGGCGATGCCGGATGGCGCGCCGTTCCCCGCGCGCGACCTGCTGATCCTGCTGGCATCGGGCGTGATCCTCGCCTCGCTGGTCATCGCCGCGGTCGGCTTGCCGATCCTGCTGCGCGACCTCAGCCTGCCCCCCGAGGAAGGGGCGACGACGGCGCGCGACCAGGCCCGCACGATCACTGCCAAGGCCGCGATCACCGCGATCGAGCGCGCGCAGCATGCGCTGTGCGAAGCCGACGATGCCGATCGCTACACCGATGTCGCCGCGCGGCTGATGGCGCAATATCGCGAGCGGATCGAGGATGTGACGGGCGACCAGGCGCAACGCGACGAGCAGGCGCGCGACCGCGCCATCGAACGCGCGTTGCGGCTCGCCGGCATCCGTGCGGAACGCCAGGCGCTGTTCGATCTGGCGCAACGGCGCGAGATCAGCGTCACGCTGGCCGAACAGCTGGGTCGCGAACTCGACCTCGCCGATGCGCGGCTGACGCGGCTCGGCATGCGATAGCGGCGCCGGCGGCGATCTTAGCGGTCGCAGGATCGCGCGGCAGCGGCTAGCCGTCCGCCATGGCCCGCCCCTGGATATCGATCGTCACGCTCTGGCTGCTCGGCGTGCTTGCCGCCGCGCAGCTTGCCAAATTCGCCACGCTGGCGCCGCTGCTGCGCGTGCGCTTCGACCTGTCGCTCGCCGAGACGGGGCTGCTCATCTCGCTGATGGAGGTCGGCGGCGGGCTGCTCGGCTTCGGCGCTGGGCTGGCGCTCGGCCGGGTCGGCTGCCGGCGCGCGCTGCTCGCCGGGGTGGCGCTGCTGGCGGCGACCGGACTGGCCGAGGCGCTGGCGCGCGATGCGACGCTGCTGTTCGTCGGCCGGGCGTTGGAAGGGATCGCCTATCTGCTGGTGGTGATCGCCGCACCCACGGCGATCGCCGCGTTGGCCGACGCGCGCAGCCGGCCGCGCGCGCTCGCCTTGTGGAGCAGCTTCGTGCCCGTCGGCATGGCGGTCGGCGGCGCGATCACCAGCGTGGCGGTCGGGCCGCTCGGCGCTAGCGGCACGATGGCGCTATGGGCCGCGCTGCTCGCCGCTGCGCTGCTGCCGGCCTGGCGGGTGCCGATCGCCTGCGACGAGGAGCCGCGCGTCGTGCTGCCGCGTCCCGCCGCCTGGGTCGCGACCTTCGCCTTCGGGCTCTACACACTGTCGCTGTGCGCGCTCACCATGCTGCTGCCGACGTTTCTGATCGAGCGGCGCGGGGCGGGGGTGAGCGAGGCGGGGCTGATCGCGGCCGTCGCCTCGTTCGCGGCGCTGCCCGCCTTCGTGGTGGCGCTGCGGCTGCTGCGGCATGGCGCCTTGTCGTCGCGGCGGACGGTGGCCATCGCCGCGGGCGCGCTGATCGCGGCGGCGGTGCTCGCGCCGCTGCTGTTCGGTCCTGCGCCGGGCCTCGTCGGCGCCGGCGGCTGTGCGGTGCTGGTGGTGGGGATCGGCAGCATCGTCTCGCCCCTGCTGTTCGCGCGCCTGCCGCTGCTGGCCGGGGCCGACCGGCCGCACGATCCGCGCATCGCCAGCGCCAACGGCCTGCTGACGCAGTTCGGTGCCGGCGGCGCGCTGCTCGGCCCGCCGCTCGGCGGTCTGCTGGTCGAAGCGGCGGGGTGGCAGGCGCTGGGCCTGGGCATCGCGGTGCTGACGCTGGCGATGCTCGCCGCCGTCATCCTCGCCGAGCGGCTGGCACCGGTCAGCCGATAAGCGCCAGCGTCTCGGCAACCGGGGTGAGCGGGCGCCCGGTGTCGAACCATGCCGCCAGATTGTCGACCACCAGCCGCCCCATCGCCGCGCGCGTGTGGTGCGAGGCGGAGCCGACATGCGGCAGCAGCACGACGTTATCCATCGCGCGCAGGGCGTCCGGCACGTGCGGCTCGTCGGCGAACACGTCGAGCCCCGCCGCCAGGATGGTGCCGTCGGCCAAAGCGGCGACCAGCGCATCCTGATCGACCACGCTGCCGCGCGCGACGTTGATGAACACGCCGTCCGGCCCCAGCGCCGCCAGTACCGCCGCATCGACCAGATGCCGCGTCGCCGCGCCGCCGGGCACCACCGCGATCAGCACGTCGCAGGCCGCGGCAAGGTCGACGGCGGACGGGTGATAGGCGTGCGCGACGCCGGCCTGTCGGGACCGGCCATGATAGGCGATGGGCACGCCGAACCCGGCCAGCCGGCGCGCCACGGCCTTGCCGATCGCGCCGAGGCCGATGATGCCGACGCGGCGCCCGCGCAGGGTCGGCGACAGCGGGAAGGGGCCGCCCGGCCACAAGCCATCGCGCACGTAGCGATCCGCCTGCGGAAGGCGGCGCAGCGTCGCCAGCAGCAGCCCGAGGGTAAGGTCGGCCACCTCCTCGTCAAGCACGCCCGGCGTGTTGGTGACGACGATCCCGCGCGCCGCGGCGGCGGCCGCATCGATCCTGTCGTAGCCGACGCCGAAACTCGCGACGATCTCCAGCGCGGGCAGGGCATCGAACCAGCCGGCATCCAGCCGTCCGGCCAGCGTGCTCGCCGCCAGCCCGCGGATGCGCGGGGCGACCGCGGCGAGATACGCCTCGCGATCCTCCTGCTCCCACAGGCGGTGCAGCACGAAGCGCGCATCGAGCGCCGCGATGACGTCCGCCGGCATGGCGGCGGGCATCAGGATGTCGGGGCGGGTCATGCCACGGCGATAGGGCGTCGCTGCGGGGCGCTCAACCGCCGATCCGCGCCTCGGCCGCGGCGAGTGCCGCATCGCGCTGCGCGATCAGGCCTGCCGGAGACACCGCGGCCAGATCGAACCGCAACTCGTGCATCGTCATGCCCGAACGATACCCCTCCGGCCACACCGCCGTGTCCTCGAACCCGCAATGGCGGAAGAAGGGCGCGACGCGCGGCGATGTGTCGACGGTGACGTAGCGTGTCCGCGGCGTGTCCGCGGCGATCTGCACCAGCCGTTCGTACAGCAGCAGCCGGCCGAGGCCGCAGCGATGATAGCGGCGCGCGGCCATGCCCCAATACAGCAGCGCCTTGTTGTAATGGTCCCATATCTCATACCCGCCGAAGGCCGCGGCCATGCCATCCACCGTCACTGCGAAGGCCGGGCCGTCGGGCGCATCCAGCGTCTCTTCCAGCCAGCCGCGATCGCCCGCGCCGAAATACCGCGCGGCATTGTCGTCGAAGATCGCCAGCACCGCAGCGCGGTCGGCATCGGTGTAGCGGCGCACGGCGACCCGGCTCATGCCCTGCGGGCCCATATCGCCACCGTCTCGATCGCATCGCCGGTGTCGTGCGTCCAGCAGCGCGACACGCCCTCGCAACCTGCGGCGGCCCGGACCGGATCGATCACCCGCGTCGCGATCCGCTCGGGCGCGATCCGGCGCGGCTCGCCGATCAGCTTGGCGTGCGCCTCCTTGATCGTCCAGCGACGCAGCCAGGCGCGGGGGCGGGCGGGGGGCGGCAGCGCGGCGATCGCCTCCGCCTCGCGCGCGGTCAGCATGTCCCACAGCGGCGGTGCGTCGTCGACCAGTTCGCGATCGACGGCGATCGGCCGGCGCGCGACCGCCACCAGCGCGCCGCCGCTCCGTCGGGAGAGGCCGAGGTGCCAGCCTGCCGGCTGCGCGACGCGCGGCGCGCCGGCGGCGGTGCGGGCGAGCGTCACCGCACCGATCCGGGTGCCGGCCAGCCGGGCGACGAGCGCTGCGGCGTGGCGGTGCCGCCCGTCCGCATCGCCGTCCGCAACCCGCCACACCACCGGTGCCGCACCATCCCAGGCGAGCGTGTCGAGCGCCCCGTCATGCCACAGCGGCGTCACGCGCCGGTCGCGATCCGGGCGGGGCTTCCCTCCCAGTTGGTGCCGTCGGGCAGCGTTTCGCCCTTCATCACGACGGACAGGTCGCCCAGTTGCGCATCGGCGCCGATCTCCGCGTCGTACAGAACGATCGCGAGCGAGCCGATCGTCGCCCGATCGCCGACGCGGATCGCGCCGACCTTCATCACCCGGTCCTCGAACAGGTGCGTCTGGAGACCCGCGAAATCGTTCAGCGCGACATCGTCGCCGATCGTCACCAGATCGTGTTCGGTCAGGTCGGTGGTGTCGATATAGCAGCGCTTGCCCACCTTCGCCCCCATCAGCCGCAGGTAGAGGCCGAGCCACGGCGTGCCCCGCAGCGGCTCCAGCAGATTGGCGACGGCAAGGTTCTCATAGGTCGCGGTGACGAGTTCGGTGCGCCAGACGAAGGGGCTCCACAGCGGCGCGGTGCGCGCCCGATAGCGGCCGACGACCAGCCACTTCAGCGCCAGGACGAAGGCCCCGCAGGCAAGGCAGAAGGCGACGTAGAGGAAGGGGAAGCTGAGGCCGATCACCAGCCCGCCGCGCTCCAGATCGTCGAGGTCGCCGACCACCGACAGCAACAGGCTGAAGAAGACGAGGAAGGCGGTGAGCGACAGCGTCGTGCGGATCGCCTCGATCGACAGGCGCGTGGCGATCAGGCCACGCGACGGGTTGAAGCGCGCGCCCTCGTCGAACATCGTCGCGACCTGCCGCACCGGCAGCCGGATCGCGGGCGAGCCGAACCACGTGCTGCCGCTGTCGGTCGCGGCGGCACGGTCCTCGGGCGGTTTGGAGAGGACGCCGATCAGCACCTCGTCGCCGATCTCCGCACCGCTCGGCAGCAGCGCCGAATTGCCGATGAAGCTGCGCCGGCCGATGCGGGTGTGCGCCAGCTCGATCGTGCCATGGCCGATCTTCGCCGCGCCGAAGATGACGGAATCGGCGATGAAGCTTTCCGGCCCGATCTCGACGAGGTCCGGAACGATCGCGCTGGCGGTCGAGATTTCCGCCCGCCGGCCGACCTTGACGCCCAATGCGCGGTACCAGGGAATGACGTAGAGCGTCGCGAAGATCGGGTGGAGCAGCCGCAATGCCAGGTCGTTGATCTGCTTCACCAGCCAGTAGCGGACGTAGAAGCCGCTATCGAGCGGATAGACGCCCGGCGCGACCGGCCCCAGGATCAGCCGCTTGGCGGCCACCGTCAGCACGCACATCATCACGACATAGGTGACCGCGAGCAGCGGCGAGACGAGCACATAGGCGTAGCCCGTCGTCGCCCAGTCGAGTTCGATCAGCGCGATCAGGCCGGGGGCGATCGGCAGGATCGCGAGGATCGGCAGCAGCAAGGCGCCGATCAGCAGACCGACGGTGGCGAGCGAGGCGCGATCCCCGTCGCGCACCGTGCGGGCGGGTACGTCGCCGGCATGGGTGGCGGGCGATCCCGTCCAGCGCTGCCGCGCCGGCACCACCGTGTCGGCCTGCAACGCCGACATGTCGTCGAGCACCGCATCCTCGCCCAGGGCCGCATTGCGGCCGACCACCGACTGCGCACCGACGAACGATCCTGCGCCCAGCGTCACCGTGCCGAGCCGCAGCAGGCCGCGCTCGACCGAGCTGGTGGCGATCACCGCCTGGTCGCTGACGATGGCATCGTCGCCGCAGGTGAACAGGTCGGCGGTATCGATCACGCCGGCGCCGATATGCGCGCGCTTGCCGATCTTCGCGCCGAGCATGCGGTAATAGCCGCGGATCATCGGCGTGCCGGCCAGATAGGGGGTCGCGGTGACGCCGATGATCCGCCGCACCAGCCACCAGCGAAAGTAATAGCTGCCCCACAACGGATAATCGCCTGCCTTGAACCGGCCGACGATCAGCCATTTCGCCGCGATCGACAGCAGCATCGCAGCGACCGGCACGATGGTGAAGAAGGCGGCGCTCAGCACCAGCGCGCTGATCCGGTCCATCCGCCCGGCAAGATGCGTGTAGGCGATATAGGGGAAGAACCATTGCAGCCCGGCGATCGCATAGATCGGCAACAACGCGACCGTCTGCGCCGCGACGCACAGCCGCCGCTTCCAGTCGGCGATGCGGTGGAAACTGGATTCGTCCGCCACCGCGACCGGGGCGGTGCCGCCGATGCGCAGCGCCAGCGCGCGGATCGTCGGCGCGGCATAGACGTCCTCCAGCGACAGGCCCTGCAACCCCGGCACCTTGCGCGCGGCGGAGACGAGGCGAGCGGCCTTCAGCGAATGGCCGCCGAGATCCTCGAACAGATCGTCGGTCACCGACACCGGCTGCGGTGCGAACGCCTCTGCCCAGACGCGGTGCAGCACCCCCTCCATCGGTGTCGCGGGTGCGGCGATGGCACGATCGGTGTCGATCGCCACCTCCGGCCGGACGAGCGCCTTGCGGTCGACCTTGCCCGATGCGGGCAGCGTCGGCAGTGCGGGCAACTGCTGATAGGCGGCGGGCCGCATGTAATTGGGCAGCCGTTCGGTGACGCGGGTGCGGATCGCGGGCACGTCGACGCTCTCGCCAGCGCGTGCGACGAGGAAGGCGGCGAGGAATTCGGCGCCGTCCGCGTCGGTGAACAGATGGACGACCGCCTGCGCGACGCCCGCTGCCTCGCCGATCACCGCCTCGATCTCGGCGAGCTCGACCCGGAAACCGCGGATCTTCACCTGCGTGTCGATCCGTCCGACGAAGTCGATGTCGCCCGCCGCATCGAGCCGCACGAGATCGCCCGAACGGTAGATGCGTTCGGGGCCGCCCGACACGGTGTCGAACGGCGTGGCGGTGAACTTGTCGGCGGTGAGGTCGGGCCGGTTGACGTAGCCGACGCCGACGCCGGGGCCGCCGATGACCAGCTCGCCCTCCTCGCCCGCCGGAACGGGGCGCAGATGCTCGTCGACGATCCAGGCGGTATAGCCGGGCAGCGGCTTGCCGATGGTGATGCGTTGGCCGGGATGCACCTCCGTCCAGGTCGCGGTGACGGTCGTCTCGGTCGGCCCATAGGTGTTGAGCAGGCGCAGGCCCGGCCGCGCCAGCCGCCGCGGCAGGTCGGGCGGGCAGGCCTCGCCGCCCATGTTGATGAGCCGCAGGCTCGGCACCGGCTGCTCGACCAGCGCGATCAGCGAGGGCACGACGTGCCAGATCGTCGTCCCCGCCGCGGCCAGCGCCACCGCCACGTCCGGGCCGCTCGTCGCCAGCGCCTCGGTCGCGACGAGCAGCCGCGCACCGACGAAGAAGGCGCTCCACATCGTCTCCACCGACATGTCGAAGGCGAGGCTGAAGCCGCCGAACACCACGTCCGCCGGTTCCAGCGCCAGGATCGCGCTTTCCGACCGGACGAGGTGGCAGGCGTTGGCATGGGTAATCATCACCCCCTTGGGGCGCCCCGTCGTGCCGGAGGTGTAGATGATATAGGCGAGGTCGTCCGGCGATGCCCCCGTTGCATCCCGGCCGAGCGGCGCGACCGGTTCGGCGGCAAGGTCGCCCAGTGCCGCATCGATCGCCAGCGTCGCGCCGGCGAGCGTACGGCCCGATACGGTCAGGGTCAGCGCGGCGCCGCTGTCTTCGATGATGAAGTCGATCCGGTCCTGCGGATATCCCCAGTCCACCGGTACATAGGCCGCCCCGGCGCGCAGCACGCCCAGGATCGCCATATATTGGTCGAGCCCGCGCGGCAGGCACAGCACGACGCGGTCGCCGCGTCCGATCCCCATCGCGCGCAGCCGGTGCGCGAGCGCAAGGCTGCGCCGCGCCAGCATGTCGTAGCTCCAGCTGGTGCTGCGGCCATATTCCTCGCTGGCGCCGATCAGCTCCAGCGCGACGGCGGCGCCATGGCCGCTGCACGTCGCGTCGAACAGTTCGTGCAGCAGTTCGTCGCGTGCATAGGGTTCGTCCGGCCTGAGCGCCGGAGCGGGTGCGATCGAAGCCTCGACGATGGACGTGTCCAGCGTCGTCGTGTCGTCCGTCTGCATGCGACCGTCTTGATCCCTGAGCCTGTGTCAGCGTCGGTCCATAACGATCCTGATCTGAATTGGTCGCCTGCGAAATGATCCGGCGATCAAGCGAGCAGCGTCACCAGCCGGTCGAGCCGCGCTTCCGCCGCCTCATGCCGTTCCTTGAGCAGGAAGCGCCCGCCCTTTTCCTCCAGCCCGTCGATCTCGCCCAGGTCGGCGCCGTCGCGGCGCGGGGTCAGCGCGATCGCGGCGGGGCCGGCATCGATGCGGGCTATGCCGAGGTCGCGCATCCGCTCGCGCAGCCGGGCGACGCCGATCAGCTGCCGCGCCGCCTCGGGCAATTCGCCGAAGCGATCCTCCAGCTCCGCCTCGAAATCGTCCAGCGCAGCGGCATCGCGCAGCCGGCCGAGCCGGGCATAGAGCGCGATGCGCAGGTCCTCGTCCGGGATCCAGTCTTCGGGCAGGTGCCCTTCGATGCCGATGCGCAGGTCGGGCGTCCACCGCTCCACCGTCTCGCCGCGCGCGGTGCGCAGCGCGTCCTCGAGCAGCTGCTGGTACAGCTCGACGCCGATCAGCCGCATGTGCCCGGCCTGCGTGTCGCCCAGCAGGTCGCCGGCGCCGCGCATGTCGAGGTCGCGCGCGCTGATCGCGAAGCCCGCGCCCAGCCGATCGAACGCCTCCAGCGTGCGCAGCCGCTTGAGCGTGCGCGGGGCGATCCCCTCGTCGGCTTCGGTGAACAGCAGCACCTGCCCGCGCCGGTGGCCGCGGCCGACGCGCCCGCGCAGCTGGTGGAGCTGCGACAGGCCAAAGCGGTCGGCATGGACGATCGCCATCGTGTTGGCGCGCGGCACGTCCAGCCCGGCCTCGATGATGTTGGTCGCGAGCAGCACGTCGCCATCGCCCCGGCCGAAGCGGACCATCGCCTCGTCGATCTCGGCCGCCGGCATCTTGCCGTGCGCCTGCAGCAGCTCCAGTTCGGGAACCAGCTTGCCGAGGCGTTCGGCGAGCGGCGCCATGTCGCCGATCCGCGGCACCACGACGAAGCTCTGGCCGCCGCGCGCGCGCTCGCGCAGCAGCGCGGCACGCAGCGTCTCGGGCGAAAAGGTCGACACCGCGGTGCGGATCGGCTGGCGCCGCGCCGGCGGGGTGGCGATCACCGACAATTGGCGCAGGCCGACCAGCGCCGATTGCAGCGTGCGCGGGATCGGCGTCGCCGACAGCGTCAGCAGGTGGCCGGCGGACAGGTCCTGCAACCGCTTCTTGTCGGCGGCGCCGAACCGCTGTTCCTCGTCGACGATGACGAGCGCGAGGTCCTTGTAGGCGATGCCCTTGCCCGCCACGGCGCCGGTGCCGATCACCACCTGCACGCTGCCGTCGGCAAGGCCCTGCTTCACCTGCCGCTTCTCGGCGGCGGTCGACAGGCGGGAGAGGCCGGCGACGGTCACGCCCGTGCCCTCGAACCGGGCGGCGAAGCTTTCGAGATGCTGGCGCGCGAGCACCGTGGTCGGCGCGGCGAGCGCCACCTGGCGGCCGGCGAGCGCGGCGACGGCGGCGGCGCGGAGCGCAACCTCCGTCTTGCCGAACCCGACATCGCCGATCACCAGCCGGTCCATCGGCCGCCCGGAGGCGAGGTCGCCGCGCACCGCCTCGATCGCGGTCAACTGATCGGGCGTTTCCGAATAGGGGAAGCCGGCGGCGAAGCGCTCGTAATCGGCCACCGGCGGGTCGAGCACCGGTGCCGTCCGCTCGGCGCGTTCGGCGGCGAGTTCGGTCAGGCGCCGCGCCGTCTCGGCGATGGCGATGTCGATGCCGGCGCGCCGGTCGCGCCAGCTCTTGCCGTCCAGCGTGTCGCGGGTGACGGCATCGTCCTCCGCGCCGTAGCGCCACAGCCGATCGGCATCGGCGACCGGCACCAGGCGCACGGTGTCCTTGGCATGGAGCAGCTTGATCGCGTCGCCCGACACGCCCTCGGCGCTGTCGAGCGGTTCGATACCGGC
This sequence comes from Sphingomonas cellulosilytica, assembly GCF_052321755.1. Classification (NCBI taxonomy): domain Bacteria; kingdom Pseudomonadati; phylum Pseudomonadota; class Alphaproteobacteria; order Sphingomonadales; family Sphingomonadaceae; genus Sphingomonas; species Sphingomonas cellulosilytica. The sequence goes on along the minus strand of NZ_JBQRTT010000001.1, from coordinate 16,463 downwards.
GACGGTGGCGATGCCATGATCCTCGTGGATCACCGTGTCGCCGACGCGGATCTCCGCCGTCTGCACCAGCGACAGGTCGACGCGCCGCGCCCCGCCATCCTCGCGATCGGCGCGGCTGCCGAGCAGGTCGGCGGCGGTGACCGCCAGCAGTCCCTCCCGCCGAAAGCCGCGCTCGCCCGGTGCCGCCAGCGTCAGGACGGTGCCGGCGGGGGCCGCTGCCACCGCCGCCCAGTCCGCGGCCGGCACGACCGGTTTCGCCAGAGCCTTCTCCACCCGCCGGGCGAGGAAACGCAGGTCGCGCGCGCTGCCGATGACGACCAGCCGTTCGCCCGCGTCCAGCGCCGCCAGTCCCACCTTGGCAAAGGCGCGCATCGGTGCGCGGGCCTCGACGAAGCGGGCGGGCGGTTCGCCGGCGCGTGCGATCGTCGCCGTGGTGCGGTCGGCAAGCGCCCGTTGCCAGTCGGCATCGGCGATCATATCGCGCGCCGCGCGGCGCGATCCGCGCCTGGCGGCATCGGCGCTGAGCAGCAGCAGCCGGCGCCGCCGCTCGTCCGCGGCAGGCTCGATCACCACCGTCGCCTGCGCAAGATGGTCGAGCAGGGTCGTCGCCCCGCTGTCGAGCGCCGGTTCGGCGACGCGACCGAGTTCGCGCCGGGCGACCTCGCCGGTGCTGCGCTGGTCGGCGGGATCGTAGGAGCGGATGCCGGTCACCACCCCGTCCGCCACCTCGATGCGCAGCGGCTGTTCGGCATCGGCGGGGAACACGTCCAGCACCTGCCCGCGCAAGGCCACTTCGCCCGGTTCGTCGACGCGTTCGTCGGCGAGGTAGCCGAGGTCGAGCAGCATGGCGTACAGCGCGGCCAGATCCTGCGGCTCGCCGGCCGCGACGCAGGGCGGCGCGACGTCGAACGTTTCCGGGCTCGGCAACGCCCGTGCCAGCGCTTCGCCGGAGGTGACGATCGCGATCCGCCCGCGCGTCCTTGCCGCCTGCGCGGCGCGCGCCGCGTGCAGCGCCGACACGCGCTGGCCGACGTTGGCGGGGGAGGCGGGCGCGCTGTCGCCGGGCAACGCGTCCGATCCGGGGCAGAACAGCACGGTGGCATCGGGGCAGAGCGCCGCGAGCATGCGGCTGACGGCCAGCGCCCGCACCTCGTCGGTCACCGCCAGCAGCAGGTCGCCGCCGCCGAGCAACTCGGCCGCCGCCGCGGCGGTTTCGGCGATACCCGGTTGGGGGACGGGCTGATGATCGATGGGGGGCAGGGTGGCGATCTCGGCTTCCGATAAAGTGCGCACGCGCGTCGCGTTCCTCGACAAGGGGGAACAGCGAACGGCTGGGCCTCGCGCCCGTTCCCGAACGATCCAGTCGCATCGACATTCGATCCTCCCCTGCCAGGGGAGGCCTATCGCATATGGCTGGGATGGCTGCCGGCTGCGGGTGAAGGCGCATGCCATCCCAATATCCTGCGTCACCCCGGACTCGTTCCGGGGTCCACCGTGCCGCCAATCCCACAGCGTATGGGTGTGCGGCACGGTGGATGCCGGACCAAGTCCCGCATGACGGAGGGGTGCAGACATCGCCGGGGATCAGACAGCCCCTATGCGATAGCCCTGCTCGCCAGGGGGGGGGGACGGAGGGGATCCCTCATCTTGAATGTCGATCAGGCCTGGAGCGATGCTCGACGGCCACGCTACGAAAGGGATTTTCAGCCGTTCGGATGGCGCCGGGGCTTATCGGTCCCTATGCGCGTTTCTCGCCGGTCAGGCGCCTGCCCCGTCCCGGAGACGAACGATCTTTCACCTCATCTTCACGATCCCCAGCCTGTACGTCATCGCCCGCACGCTGCTGCCGCTCGGCCTTCCGCTATGGGTGAAGGGCGGGGTCGCCCTGCTGCTGCTCGCCGCCTCGCAATATCATCTGTGGAGCCGGCTGTCGTCGGGGTCGGTATTCGCGCCCGAATTTCCGCGCGCGATCGTGATCCTGTTCAACTGGGCGTTCGGCGCGATCGTGCTGCTGGCGGTGCTCCAGATCCTGCTCGATGTGGGGCTGGGGATCGCCTGGATCGTGCGGCGCGGCGGCGGCGTCGCTCTGCCCGATGGGCTGCGCTATGCCGCGGCGGGACTGGCGGCGCTGCTCGCCGCGATCGGCGTCGGCAATGCGCTGCGCGTGCCGCCGATCCGCGACGTGGCGGTGACCATCCCCGGCCTGCCGCGTCAGTTCGATGGCTATCGCCTGTTGCAGCTCACCGACCTGCACATCAGCCGCCTGTTCCCGGCGGCCTGGGCGTCGGCGGTGGTGACGCGCGCCAATGCGGCGGGCGCCGACCTGATCGTCGTGACCGGCGACTTCATCGACGGGTCGGTGGCGATGCGCCGGGACGACGTGGCGCCGTTGCAGGCCTTACGCGCGCCTGACGGCGTCTATGCGGTCCCCGGCAACCACGAATATTTCTTCGATTACGACGACTGGATGCGCCACATCGCCGCGCTGGGCATCCGCATCCTGCCCAACACGCACACGGTCCTGACGCGTGGTGACGAACGGGTGGTGCTGGCCGGCGTCACCGACCTGTCCGCCCCCGCCACCGGCCATGCCGGCCCGAACCTCGATGCAGCGCTCGTGGGGGCGCCGGCGGGCGCGCCGGTGCTGCTGCTCGATCACCAGCCGCAGCGCGCGCGCGGCGCGGCGGCGCGCGGGGTGGCGCTGCAACTGTCGGGGCATACGCATGGCGGGATGATCGTCGGCCTCGACCGGCTGGTGGCACCGGCCAATGCGGGCTTCGTCTCCGGCCGCTATGCGGTGGATGGGATGACCCTCTACGTCAGCAACGGCACCGGCCTGTGGCCGGGATTCGCCCTGCGCCTCGGCCGTCCGTCCGAACTGACCCGGATCACGCTGCGCGTACCGCGATGAGGGGGGCGCCCCTCAATCCCGCACGTAGAACAGGTGCGTATCGACCTTCGCCACCTTGACCATCGAATCGCGCCAATAGGGCACCATCCAGTCGGTATGGTAATGCGTCGCCCGGCCGACCTCGGCGAAGACACGGCCGGCGAGCGCGCGACGCGCCGCCCGGCGTGCCTCGCCCCAGCCGAGGTGGATGGGGCGCCGTTGCAGCGACCCGTCGCAGGTGAAGGAGAATTGGCACCCCGTCTCGCGCGTCGAGCCCTGGTAGACGACGCCGCAGATCGTCCGGGGAAAGCCCGGCGCGCGTACCCGGTTGAGCACGACCTGGATCACCGCCCGCTGCCCGCGTCGGTCGTCGCCCGCTTCGTAGAGGGCGGCCGTGGCGAGGCATTCGACCGCCTGCGCCCGCGCCGCCGGCCCGCCGCGGAAGCGGTAGCGTGCGGCGGGCAGGCGGCGGGCGCGGTCGATCGGCACGGCGGCGTTGGCGGCGCGCGCCTCCGCCATGGTCAGCGGCCTCGCGGGGCCGGGTGCGGGCGGGCGCGGCCACGGCCCGATCGTGCCGACCGCGACCGCCGCCACCGCGGCGATGCCGAGCAGCAGCAACCAGCGCTCCGACGACTGGTCGCGCCGCGATCGAGATGTCCTGCCGCGTCGCGCCATGCCAGCGCCCTAGCGCCTCGGCGGATCGGCTCAAGCGGTCACTTGGGATTGCCCGGCGCATGGGGAAAGCGTTGCGCCTCGTACCAGGCGAGGTCGTGCGCCGGCGCTGCGACGCCCGGTGGCAGCGGCAGGTGGTTGACCGACATCCAATAGGCAAGGCTGGCATCGCGCCACCACCGCGCCTCGCGCGCCTGGATGGCGAGGAACGTCGCGGTCTTCTGCCAGCGTTCGGCGTCGATATGCGGACGCAGGGTCGCCCACTGGTGCGCCATGCCGTCGACATAGGCGACGCCATGGTCGTAATGCGCGACCAGATCCTCCCACAGGGTGCGGCCATCGGCCATGCGCCGGTTCCAGGCGAGATGGTGGAACCACAACAGATCGCGTTCCGGCGTCGTGCGGGGATCGGCGAACCGGCGGGCGACCCGCGGTGCATATTGGTCCACCGCATCGCTGCCGGTGCGCGTGCGGTCGAAGCCGATGCCGTTCGCATCGGCGCGGTGGTAATAGACCGGGTTCCATTCCGGCCGGGCGAGGTCCTTCACCCACGGGCCTGGGCCGTAATGATGGCCGGTCGCCATCAGGTGCGCGAGGCCGAGCGCGCCGGTGTAATCCACCACCGCCTCGCGCGATCCCGCCATCATCGCCGTCACCGTATCGACGACCTCGGGGTCTGTGCCGAAGGTCTGCTGCGCCCATTCCCGCGCGATCGCGTCCGGCGCCAGCGACGGGTCCCAGGCAAGCCGGCCGAAGGCGTACCAGTTCGCCTGGTTGAAGGTCGAACCGCTCCAGTCGCGATCCCGTCCGATGTTGGCGACGCCGGCCATGCCCGCCAGCGTATCGGCCACCCTCTGCTTGCCCCGGCCGGTGTCCGCGCGCAGCGTTTCCGCGAACAGCGGGCCGAGATAGGCCAGATGCGTCGCGAAGCCGAGATATTCCTTGGTGATCTGGAATTCCGCCATCACCCGCGTTCTCGGCATCGCGCCGAACAGCGGATGGAACGGTTCGCGCGGCTGGAAATCGATCGCGCCGTTCTTCACCTGCACCAGCACGTTGGCCGCGAACGTGCCGTCGAGCGGCTTGAATTCCTCATAGGCCTGCTTGGCGCGATCGGTCGGATCGGTTTCGGCATAGACGAAGGCGCGCCAGATCACCGTGCCGCCGTGCGGGGCAAGCGCCGCGGCGAGCATGTTGGCGCCGTCGGCATGGCTGGCGCCATAGTCGCGCGGGCCGGGCTGGCCCTCGCTGTTCGCCTTGACGAGAAAGCCGCCGAAATCGGGGATGGCGCGGTAGATCTCGTCCGCCTTGGTCCGCCACCAGGCGGCGACGGCGGGATCGCGCGGGTCCGCGGTCTTGAGGCCGCCGAGCTCGATCGGCGCGGAAAAGCGCGCCGACAGATACACGCGGATCCCCCACGGCCGAAACACGTCGGCGAGCGCCGCCGCCTTGGCGATATAGGGTGCGGTGAGGCTGTCGGCTTTCGCGTTGACGTTGTTGAGGACGGTGCCGTTGATCCCGATCGAGGCGTTGGCGCGCGCATAATCGGCGTAGCGCGGGTTGCGATGGTCGGGCAGCGTCCACCAGTCCCACAGCGACTGGCCCGCATAGCCGCGCTCGACCGTGCCATCGATGTTGTCCCAATGGTCGAGCATGCGCAGCGGCAGCCTTGGCGCGGAGCGCAGCGCTGCGGTGCGGATGTCGCCGCCGGTGGCGGCATGCCGGATCAGCGCGAAGGCGCCGTACAGCGTGCCGCGGTCGGTGTTTCCCGCCACCACCAGTACCTGCCGGCCGCCAAGCATCGCAGGCCGCACCAGATAGCCCTCGTCGCCCAGTCCCGCGAACGGCAGCCGTAGCGGGGCGAGCGCCGGGTCCGCCGCCGTCGTCACCACCAGCGGCAGCGGCGCGGCGAGCCCATGGCGCAATTCCGCCTCCGCCAGCCGCAGCGTCGCCGTGTCGCCGTGGCGCAGCACGGTGGCGTCCGGAAACGCGCGCATGCGCAGCCACAGGTCGTAGCCGTCCTCCGCCCCGGCCGGAGCCGCGAGCAGCAGCCCCGCCGCCAGGGCGAGCCTCGCCAAAGCCTTCATCCATCCTCCATCCGTCGTCCGTGCGCACCGGGCGTTGACAAGCCGGCGCGTCGCGGATCATGTTACCGCTATCACCGAAACAGGCAAGCCGCGCCAGACGGCTGCCGTGGGAGCAGGACCAAGGCCCGTGCCGATCATCACCGAAGCCCGCGTCGTCGTGACGTCGCCCGGCCGCAATTTCGTGACGCTGAAGGTCGTGTGCGACGATGGCACCACCGGCGTCGGCGATGCGACGCTCAACGGCCGCGAACTGGCGGTGGCGAGCTACCTCGCCGATCACATCGTCCCTTGCCTGATCGGGCGCGATGCGCATCGGATCGAGGATATCTGGCAATATCTCTACAAGGGTGCCTATTGGCGGCGCGGCCCGGTGACGATGACCGCGATCGCCGCGGTCGACATGGCGCTGTGGGACATCAAGGGCAAGGTCGCGGGCCTGCCCGTCTACCAGCTGCTCGGCGGCGCCAGCCGCGATGGCTGCATGGTCTATGGTCATGCCAATGGCGCGACGATCGCCGACACGGTCGACGCCGCGCTCCGCCACCGCGCCGAAGGCTATCGCGCAATCCGTCTGCAATGCGGCGTGCCGGGGCTCGCCAGCACCTATGGAGTCGCCCGGCCGGGTGAGGCCTATGAGCCTGCCGACGGCACGCTGCCCACCGAATCGGTATGGTCGACGGAGCGTTACCTGCGCATCGTCCCCGAATTGTTCGCCGCGGCACGCGAGGCGCTGGGGCCGGACATCCACCTGCTCCACGACGTGCACCACCGCCTCACCCCGATCGAGGCGGCACGGCTGGGCCGCGACCTCGAACCCTATCGCCCGTTCTGGATCGAGGATCCGACACCCGCCGAGAACCAGGACGGCTTTCGCCTGATCCGCCAGCACACCACCACGCCGATCGCGGTGGGTGAGGTGTTCAACAGCATCTGGGATGCGAAGGCGCTGATCGAGAGCCAGTCGATCGACTATATCCGCGCGACGGTCGTGCATGCCGGCGGCATCACCCACCTGCGCCGGATCGCCGCGCTCGCCGACCTCTATCAGGTCCGCACCGGCTGCCACGGCGCGACCGACCTGTCGCCGGTGGCGATGGCGGCGGCGCTGCACCTCGGCCTCGCCATCCCCAATTTCGGCATCCAGGAACTGATGCCGCATCTGCCGGTGACGCAGGCGGTCTTTCCGCACGCCTATCGCTACGCCGACGGCAGCCTGCATCCCGGCGATGCGCCGGGCCTCGGCGTCGACATCGACGAGGCGCTGGCGGCGACACACCCTTATGTCCGCGCCTACCTGCCGGTGAACCGGCTGGAGGACGGCACCCTGTGGAGCTGGTGAGATGATGCGATCCGCGGCCCTGGTCCTGACATGGGCATCGATGCTGTCGCAGACGGCGCCGGCACGGGCCGACACGCCGCGCCTCGAACGGCGGGGCGAGGCGACACAGCTGGTCGTGAACGGCGAGCCGAAACTGCTGATCGCCGGGGAGCTGAGCAATTCGGCCGCCTCCAGCGCGGCCTATATGGCACCGCACTGGCCGCGGCTGCGCGCGATGCACCTCAACACCGTGCTCGCGCCGGTCTCCTGGGAGTTGGTGGAGCCGCAGGAGGGGCGGTTCGACTGGGCGAGCCTCGATGCGATGATCCAGGCTGCGCGCGCCAACGACCTGAAGCTCGTGCTGCTGTGGTTCGGTGCCTACAAGAATTCGATGTCGACCTATGTGCCCGGCTGGGTGAAGCGCGATCAGGCGCGCTTCCCCCGCGCGGCGCTGCCCGATGGTCAGTCGGTCGAGATCCTGTCGACCTTCGGCGCCGCATCGCTGCGGGCCGACGCCCGCGCCTTCGCCGCGATGCTGGCGCACCTCAAGGCGGTGGACGGCGCACGCAACACCGTGGTGATGGTGCAGGTGGAAAACGAAATCGGCATGCTGCCGGTGGCGCGCGACCATTCGCCGGCCGCCGATGCCGCCTTCGCGCAGCCGGTGCCGCAGGCGTTGATCGACTATCTCGTCCGCCATCGCGCCACGCTGGTGCCGGGAATGCAGGCGATGTGGACCGCGCGCGGTGCCCGCACGCACGGCAGCTGGACCGATCTGTTCGGGGAAGGCGATGCCGCGGCGGAGGTGTTCGCCGCCTGGCATTATGCGCGTTTCGCCGACACGCTCGCCGCGGCGGGCAAGGCGGCCTATCCGCTGCCGATGTACGTCAACGTCGCGCTCAACCGGCCGGGGCGTCTGCCCGGCCAATATCCCAGCGGTGGCCCGCTGCCGCACCTGATCGACGTGTGGAAGGCGGGCGCGCCCTCGCTCGATCTGCTCGCGCCCGATATCTATTTCCCCAATTTCACCGCGATCGCCGATGCCTATCACCGGCCCGACAACCCGTTGTTCGTGCCGGAGGCGCACAATGCAGACAATCCCGTCGTCCCCGCCAATGCCTTCTACGCCTTCGGGCAGCGCGATGCGATCGGCTTCGGCCCGTTCTCGATCGACTCGGTGGATGCGCAGCCCGGCGCGCTCGCCGGCGCCTATGCCGTATTGCGGCAGCTCGAACGCCCCATCCTCGCCGCCCAGGCGACCGGCCGCATCGCGGGCTTCAAACCGCACCAGCGGTATGACGAATCGCTCGATTATGCGCCGCAGCGCCATGATTTCGGCGGCTACCGCCTCACGGTCGCCTTCGCCGATATCGAGCGGCCGGCGATGACCCCCGATACCGCCGGCTATGGCGGCATGGTGATCCAGACCGGCCCCGACGATTTCCTGATCGCCGGCCAGGGGATCACCGTGACCTTCACGGGTGCCGCTGACGGGCCGCCGCTGGTCGGCATCGAGCGCGCGGAGGAGGGCACGTTCGACGCCGCGGGGCAGTGGACCGCCGGCCGCGTGCTCAACGGCGACCAGACGCATCAGGGCCGCCATATCCGCTTGCCGCCGGGCGAATGGGGCATCCAGAAGGTGCGCCTGTACCGCTATCGCTGATGGCATGACGACGCGATCCGGACCGTTCGCGCCGATTCCGTCGCGGCACGGATGACGCTCATGCCCTTCGCCGCCATCCCCCCGCCGAAGCGGATTGCGACACCGACTACGACTCGAATCCGCTCCAGGAGATCACCGATGCCTGTCCTGTTTCCGCTGCTGCTCGCGACCGCCGCACCGGCGCAATCCTGCCCGTGGCAGGCGACCTGGGGCGCGTCGCAGATGGTGCCGGGCACCGATAATGCACTGCCGTCGGGCACACTTGCCGATGCGACCCTGCGGCAGGTGATGCGGACATCGGCGGGGGGCGACGCGGTGCGGGTGCGTCTGTCCAATGCGTTCGGCCGGCAGCCGCTGCGCATCGCCGCGGCCTCTGTGGGCCAGGCCGCGCCGGGCGGCATGCTGACCGCGCGTCCGCGGACGTTGACCTTCGCCGGCCGGCCCGACGTGGTGATCCCGCCCGGCGCCGACTGGTGGAGCGATCCGGTCGCGTTCCGCGTCGCGTCGTTCGACGATCTCGCCGTCAGCCTCTACCTGCCCGGCGATCCCGACACGCAAACCTCGCATCCCGGTGCGCGTGCGACCTCCTATGTCGCCAAGGGGGCGCATGTCGGCGACGCGACGCTGCCGGCCGCGCAGACGAACACGCACTGGTTCTTCGTCAGCGGACTCGAAGTGCGGCGCTGCGGCGCACCACCCGGTATCGTCGCGCTCGGCGATTCGATTACCGATGGCTACGGCGTGAAGCCCGACACCAACCGGCGCTGGACCGACACGCTGGCGCGGCGGCTGGGCGGCAGGGTCGCGGTGGTCAACCAGGGGATCGGCGGCAATCGCGTGCTGCTCGACGGCACCGGGCCGAACGCGCTCGCCCGGTTCGAGCGCGACGTGCTGTCGCAGCCCGGCATCGGCGCGGTGATCGTGCTGGAGGGGATCAACGATATCGGCGTGCTTCAGCGCGATCGTCCGGCGAGCGCGGCGGAGCAGGCGGCATTGGTCGAGCGTATCACCGGCGCCTACGCGCAGATGATCGCCCGCGCCCATGCCCGCGGGCTCAAGGTCTATGGCGGCACGATCATGCCGTTCATGGCCAACAGCTATTACCACCCCGATGCCGGTTCCGAGGGGATGCGCGCCGCCGTCAACGCCTGGATCCGCACGCCCGGCCATTTCGATGGCGTCATCGATTTCGACCGGGCGATGCGCGATCCCGACCGGCCCGCCTATCTCGCTCCTGCCTATGACAGCGGCGACGGCCTGCATCCCAGTTCCGCCGGCTATGATGCGATGGCGCGTGCCGTTCCGCTGACCCTCTTCAAACGGCCCCGACCCTGACGCGATTATTGGTCAAGCCAACGGGCTTGACATGGGTAGCGCTATCATTACCCTGCGGTGCCGACAGGTACGGGCGTCGACAAGCCCGGCCGTTGGGAGAGAATCGTCATGGAAACGCATCGACAGGTTCGTCGTATCGGCGGCACCGCCGCGCTGTTGCTCGCTACCACCGCCTGGCCTGCCTTGGCACAGTCCACGCCGCCGCCGGGTCCGCCGACGGCATCCTCATCCAGCAGTGCGACGACCGCGCCCAACGCCGCGACGCAGGACGGGGCGGGGCAGACCGCACCGACGGCGATCGACGACAGCGCCCAGGCGCCCGCCGATCCATCCGCCACCGGTAACGAGGATATCGTCGTCACCGGCTATCGCGCGTCGCTGCAGAGCCAGACCAACGCCAAGCGCAACTCGGTCGGCTTCACGGATTCGATCTTCGCCGAGGATATCGGCAAGTTTCCTGACACCAACATCGCCGAATCGGTGAACCGCATTCCGGGCGTCACGATCGCGCGCGAAGTCACGGGCGAGGGGACCAGCGTCGCCATTCGCGGCCTCGGTACCAATTTCACCCGCGTGCTGCTCAACGGTGCGCCGGTCGCCACCGCCTCGGTCCGCTTCGACGCGCAGAGCACCAACCGCGAGGTCGATCTCGACCTGCTGCCGACCGAACTCTTTACCCAGCTGACGGTCAGCAAGTCGCCCACTGCCGCGCAGGTCGAGGGCGGCGCCGCCGGCACCGTCAATCTCCGCTCGGCGCGCCCCTTCGACAATCCCAAACCCTATATCAGCTACGGCCTGCAGGGATCGAAGGTCAGCATCGCCAACGACTGGGGCTATCGCGGCTATGTCATGGCCAGCGCGACCAGGGGCGATTTCGGCCTGCTGCTCGGTGCCGCCAGCGTCCGCAACCGCTTCCGCGTCGACGGCTTCGAAACCATCGGCTGGACCAATCCCAACCTCAGCGCGGCGCAGCGTACGTCGGGCACGCTCAACCCGACCGGCGGCGGCAACTTCACCATCCCCGCCACGGTGCCCGTCAATGCCGGCAACGGGCTCACCCCCGGCGCGACGATCAACCAGGCGTTCCTGCTCGCCAACAATCCCGGTGCGACGATCGACCAGATCGACAATGGCCTGCTCCCGCGGCTCGGCCGTCCGCGCTACGAGGACGGCTCGCGCGACCGGCACAATTTCATCGCCTCCGCCGAATGGCGGCCCAGCGACGCCTTCCATTTCTACGTCGATGGCATCTACGGCAAGCGGACGACCGATTTCACCCGCTCGGCGATGAACTGGGCGGTGCGCAACGGCGCGTCGATTCCGCTCAAGACGACCTACGATCGCAGCGATTGCAGCACCGGTTGCGTGGTGACGGGCGGGACGTATGCCAATGCGCAATTCTTCCTGGAATATCGCCCGTATCGCGACACGGTGGACTTCTACAGCGTCAACCCCGGCGCCGACTTCATCGTCAACGACTGGATCAAGGGCGACATCCAGGCGAATTGGAACAAGAGCCATTTCCGCCGTGAAAGCCCGACGGTGCTGGTCATCACCCCGCCGAGCAGCGGCACCACCGTCACCTATGCCAACACCGGCGGCATCCCGTCGATCACCACCAACATCGATCTCAACAATCCGGCCAATTTCGGCTGGGCGGGCGGCGGCCGCGTCAATCTCAACGGCGAGGAACGCCGAACCGAGAACAAGGGCGTGCGCGGCAGCCTGATCTTCGGTGACGAAAAGCGGTTCAGCGTCCGGGTCGGCGGCGCCTATGACGACACGCTGCGACGCATCCTGCCGTTCGACAACACCAACGTCTGGCAGAACCTGATCTGCGGCAACGGGCCGAACGTGACGTTGCTCTCGCCCAACACCGCGACGACGCCGTGCACCGGGTTGAACCAGCCGGGATCGGCGACGCCGGCCGGCTTCCCGACCTTCCCCGGCTACGGCACCAATGCGACCGCGGGCGGGCCGCCGATCGTCTACGCGGGGTCGGTGGTGCCGACCGCCGCGGTGCCGGGCTACCTGCTCGCCGATCAGCGCACCGGCTTCATCACGGTGGATTGGGACAAGTTCCGCAAGGCGACCAGCTACGACGCGCTGCTCGCCGGCGCGACCGAGACGGGCGCGTCGAGCAGCGGTGCCAACGGTGGCCTGATCCATGAAAAGGTCGCGGCGACCTTTGCCGAGATGAACGGCGTGGTCGAATTCGGCGAGAATACGCTGCGCCTCAACGGCGGTGTCCGCTACGTCCACACCCGGCAGATCGTCGGCGGCCGCGTCAGCGTGCCCGATCCGCGCAACGCCGGCAATGCGACCACCCCGGCGATCCCCGACGGCGGCCGTTATCCCAATACCATCACATTCCCCGAATCGACGCGCCTCTATTCGAACTTCCTCCCCTCCGCCTCCGCCGCCCTCGACCTCGGCGGCAAGGCCGTGGCGCGCGCCTCGCTGTCGCGGACGATGACCCGGCCCGATCCCAATGCACTGCTGCCGGGCGCCAGCTTCGTCCAGCCGTCCGCCGACGTCGGCACCGTCGGAAATAACGCGCTAAACCCCTATATCTCGAACAACATCGACCTGGGTTTCGAATTCTATACAGGCGGAGAAGGCGTCATCGCCGTCGCTGCCTTTCGCAAATCGATCACCGGCTTCACCGTCAACGGCCTCAACACCGTGCCGTTCTCGTTCCTCGAGCCTTATGGGATCACCGTCGACTCGCTCACTCAGGCGCAGCGCGACGCTCTCGCGGCGCGGGTGACGCCGGGGCAATCCCTACGCGACGTCAGCATCGTCATCCAGCAGCAAGTCAATTCAGACGGCAAGCTCAAGGTGAACGGCCTCGAATTCCAGATCACCCAGCCGCTCGATTTCCTGACGCACTATATCGGTGTGCGCGGGTTCGGTTTCCAAGGCAATCTGACCATCATAGACCAGAAGGGCGAAGGCTCGGGTGCACCGGCGGTGGCGCTAGGCGTCGCGCCGACCACCTATACTCTGACCGGCTATTACGAAGGCCACGGCCTGTCGGCGCGCCTTACCTACACCTACAACGAAGGGTCGCAGGCCTCGGGCCTCAATCAGAACGGCATCCCTAATGCCGCAATCTTCGGCCGTGATTACGGTCAGCTCGATTTCTCGGGTAATCTCGATCTCGGCAAGGTCTTCGACAACAGCTATCTGCCGACCGTCGTGCTGAACGTCATCAACATCAACAAGGAAGTGCAGAGCAGCTACTTCCAGTTCAGCAACGCGACCTTCAACCAATATCAGCCGGGTCGTACCGTCTTGGTCGGTATCCGCGGCCGGTTCTGAGTCGGGGGGGGCAACTGTGATGTTCATCCGAGCGCAATGGGCTGACGTTTCCGGATCATGGCATTGAGGATGACGAGGAGTTGGCGAGCGACGGCAATGAGGATCGTCTTTGGTGCCTTGCCGTTGGCGCGCATCCTGTCGCGCATGGCGGTGAGCACGGGAATGCGTCGGGAGGCGTTCAGGGCGGCGATGTAGAGGGCCTCGCGAACCTTTCGCCGCCCGCCCCATATGCGTCTGGCGCCGCGCCATGTTCCGCTTTCGCGTGCGTGGGGAGCAAGGCCGGCGAGGGAAGCGATCTTGCGGCGGCACAGGGTGCCAAGTTCGGGCAGCTCGCCGAGCAGGGTGGCAAGAACGGTGGGGCCGATGCCGGGCACGGCGGTCAGCAGCCGAGCCTGCTCGGATAGCGCCTGGTCCTCGGCGATGAAGCCGGCGATCTGGCGGTCGAGCATGGCGATCTGCTGGCTGAGGAGATCGATCATGGCTTCGATGGCCTGTGCGATCTCGGGCTGACCAGCGCTGTGGCGATGCAGCTTTTCGGCCTTGCGCATGTCGACCAACTGCCTGCGGCGACGCAGGAAATCGGCCAGGCGGGAACGGGCCGGACTGAGCGGTATCGTTGCGGGCAGGTCGAGCGCTGCGCCCATCTGCGCCAGCACGCGAGCATCGACGCGGTCGGTCTTGGCCAGGGTGCCGGTGGCCCGGGCAAACTCGCGTGCCTGACGTGGATTGACGCGCGAGAAGGGATGGCCACGTGCCGCCAGAGCGGCGATCAGTTCGCCATCGCAGCCGCTGGTGGCCTCGAAGACGATGCGGACATCGTGGTCGAGCGTGTCGAGCCAGACGCCGATGGCATCCGGCGTGTTGGCGATCCGGTCGGTTCTTCCCGACGGCAGATCGCAGGTGTCGATAAAGGCACGCGAGCGGTCGCAGCCGACAACGGGCTGTGGCATGGTAAGGCTCCTGTCCATGTCGTGCGGGATCAGCAGCCCCAAGCAACTGTTCAGGTTGATGACCAAGCGGAAGGGACCCTTGCTCCCTATCGGGCTCCAGACCCTCGGGGGGGACGGGCTCCCTTCCGCAACCGCCTTATACCATCATACAAACAGACAGGGGGGGCGGGGGCCCCGCCCCCGTCCGCGCCCTCAGCTCTTGAACGGGTCGATCAGGCGGATCGTGCCGTCGGGATTGAAGGTCAGCGGCGTGACCTTCACCGAACGCAGGTGGTTGCGGTTCGACAATTGCGTGTCGTGGTAGAACAGCCACCATCTGCCCTGAAATTCGACGATCGAATGATGCGAGGTCCAGCCCTGTACCGGTAGCAGGATGTGCCCGGTGTAGCGGAACGGGCCGTAAGGCGACGTGCCGATCGCATAGTTCAGGAAATGCGTATCGCCGGTCGAATAGGTGAAGTAATATTTGCCGCCGCGCTTGAACATCCATGCCGCCTCGAAGAAGCGACGGTCGTGATCGCCGGCCAGGATCGGCTTGCCGGCAGCATCGGTGATGAGGACGTCGCGCGGCGGCTCGGCGAACTGCTTCATGTCGGCGGCCATGCGCGCGACCTTGGGCGCGATCGCCGGCCGGTCGTCCTGCTTCAAGTCCGTATCGCTGCCGGCGGGATCGAACCGGCCGGTCGTCCAGCGCTGCAACTGCCCGCCCCAGATGCCGCCGAAATACATGTAGCTCTGCCCATCGCCGTCGGTGAACACGGCGGGGTCGATCGAGAAGCTGCCGCGGATCGGCTGCGGCTCGGCCTTGAACGGACCGGTCGGCGATGTCGAGGACGCGACGCCGATGCGGAACACGCCCTGTTTGTCGCGGGCGGGCATGTAGAGGTAATAGGTGCCGTTCTTGTAGGCGGCATCGGGCGCCCAGGTCTGCTTGGAAGCCCAGGGGATGTCCTTCACGTCGATCGCCACCGGATGCACCGTCACGGGGCCGCCGACCCGATCCATGCTGAGCACGCGATAGTCGTGCATCGCATACTGATTGCCAAGGTCGTCGTCGGGGATGCCGGCGTCGACGTCGTGGCTGGGATAGACGTAGAGCTTGCCGTTGAAGACATGGGCGGATGGATCGGCGGTGTAGATGCCGCTGACCAACGGTTGCGACAGGTAGCGTCGCCCGTCGGGGCTGCGCGCGTCGTTGCCGGTTGCGGTCTGGGCGATGGCGAGCGTGCCGAGCGTGGCCAGCGCGGCGGTGCCAAGGCAGAGTGAAAGGCGCAGGCGCATGATCGATCCTTCCCTATGACGGCCTTCTGTCGTGGCCTGGATACCGCTACCATATCAGTCGAAAACTGTCCTGCAAGCTGGGCTGCGAACCTGATCAGCAAAGAACGGCTCGTTGAACCGGCGCTTGACGCGCGGGGGCCAAGCGTTAGCGTTACCAGATGAATCGACCGGCGCGGACTGGCGGGTGAGGGAGGGATGATGAGCGACATCGGCAGGACAGGTGGCGGCGCGACAGGCGCGGGCGGAAGCGTGAACCACGGGTTCATCGCGGCGATCGTCGCGGTGGCGACGATCGGCGGCTTCATGTTCGGCTATGATTCGGGCGTCATCAACGGCACGCAAAAGGGGCTGGAGGCGGCCTTCGGGCTCGGCCGGCTCGGCATCGGCGTCAATGTCGGCGCGATCCTGCTCGGCTCGGCGATCGGCGCGTTCGGTGCCGGGCGGCTCGCCGATGCGATCGGCCGGCGGCGGGTGATGATGCTGGCCGCGGTGCTGTTCCTCGTCAGCGCGCTGCTCGCCGGTGCGGCGAGCGGTTCGGCGGTGTTCATCGTCGCGCGCATCATCGGCGGCCTGGGCGTCGGCGCGGCGAGCGTCATCTCGCCGGTCTACATCTCCGAAGTCACGCCTGCCGCGATCCGCGGGCGCCTGTCCAGCGTGCAGCAGGTGATGATCATCACCGGCCTCACCGGCGCCTTCGTCGCGAACTTCGTCATCGCCCGCTATGCCGGCGGCTCCACCGCCACCTTCTGGGCGGGCTTTCCCGCCTGGCGCTGGATGTTCTGGCTGCAGGCGATCCCCGCCGCCATCTACCTCGTCGCGCTGCTGGTGATCCCGGAAAGCCCGCGCTATCTCGTCGCCAAGGGGCGCGATGCGGATGCGCATGCCGTGCTCGTCCGCCTGTTCGGCACGGCCGAGGCGGACCGCAAGGTCGCCGAGATCCGCC